>NZ_JBMPPE010000005.1:0-379751 GCF_049339445.1 Undibacterium sp. RuTC16W
TCTTCCTCTTCCTCTTCTTCTTTCCCTGCCACTAGCCTCGCATCCGCCTCACGCACGCTCTCGCCGACCGCTTACCAAAACAAATTACCCAATAAAAAAGGAGCCAAAGCCCCTTTTTGATACCGTACTTTACTTCTAGGTAACTTGTCATTGCCATGAGCATTTTAATTTTATTAATTACCAAGCATCAGGCCTAGAACGCAAACCCCGCCTTTAATACCGCGTAATTCACTCCGCAGATAATCCCTTGCTTATCACCATCGCAACGACGTCGTTTAGACTGATGCCTTGTTCCTGAGCCCGTTCTTGTAACTGTCGCACTAATTCGCTGTTTAATTTGACAGCAAACGGCACTAAGCCTAGCCCCTGGTCAATTTTTCTTTGCTCCCGCTTGTCTATGGTAGTCAATGGACTGTTTCCGAAAGCGGCAGGACCTGCTGCCTGCATCTTGCCCATTAATTTTTTCGCGTCACTTTTGGCGAGTCCAGTTTTCTTCACTTTGGTCATCCTTGCAATCTAAAGTTCGCATTCTACGCAGTATGTGCAGACGGGTGTTTTTTGTTTTGACCTCGGCTTTACTAAAGGCTATTCCATTTACCATTGCCAGACGGAACCTATGTTCAGGTTGATGTGATATAAGATTGGCGCGTTGCTGTTTTTTATCTTCAAACTATTTCCTTCATTTATATCTTTGGATCTTCCTATGCGGCCATCGAAACATAAGTATCAACGTTGTATGGTGATGGCTGGAGGTGGATTTCGATTTTCATATTATCTTGGTATTTATGCGGCCTTGAGTGACGCTGGGAAAAAGCCCGATGTTTTGCTGGCGAGTTGTGGCGGAGCGATTGCGGCTGTAATTATTCAGGGCTTGCCGGACGACGTACAGCGCAAAGCCTGGGTAAGTTCGCCTGAAATGTATGCGTATTGGTGTGGGATGAAATCAGGCCCTAAAGCATCCATTTCAGGCGCCTTGGGTGCGGCGTTATATCGACGTTTATTTGCCTCAGGTGCTTCGCGGATCCCCGACTTGCACCACGATTATCTGTTTGAAATTCCACCGGGCCTGCCTTTGCCTGAGGCGGTAGAAAACGATAACAAACCAGCAGTCGCTATCATTGCAGGAAAGTTACTGTATCCCGAAAGTGATATCGGAAAACCGAGAGGTCCACGACCCTTATTTCGAGAAACAGTATTCTGTAGTGAGCGAACGGCAATGATGTTGCACGAGATGACCTCACCTGTCAGCGAGATGCATTTACCTCGTAGCGCTGTGGCTACTCATATTGCAACCGATACATCGATACCCATCGCAGAAGCGGCACGGGCTTCTGTCTCTGATATGTTTTATTTTCCTTGTCACCACTATCAGGGGAGCGATTATATGGGGGGAGTGATTGACCTCTTTCCTATTGAAATTGCCCATCGCATTGCAGATCAGGTCGTCATGGAAGTGAAGAGCTATTATGACGCAAGCTTTTCACTCCCTGCGCTACGCGCTGTGCTGGGGTTCGACGGTAATTTGAGGTTGAGTAAAGTAATGCAACAACATGCAGAAGCATGGGTCGATACTGCCGATATGGAAAAGGTTCTTCCTCTTACCCAGGTTGAGAAAAAAATACTCATTCTCAAAAATAGAATAGAGCTGGTCGCATCACAAAGTTACGCAGATTATCAACAGATAATTGCCGCCCAATGGGAATATGGTTATCAGCGGGGTATTCAGGCGGTTAAAAAAATACCTCAAATAATAGCGTAGCAATACGGTGCCATTACCATGATTAATTTCTCATGGAAAAAAAACAAATCATGCACTATAATCTCTCGCTCAGCGTCGGGGCGTAGCGCAGCCTGGTAGCGTACGTGCATGGGGTGCACGGGGTCGCAAGTTCGAATCTTGCCGTCCCGACCAATGAACATTAGAGGCTTACAGATTTTCTGTAAGCCTTTTTTATTGCCCGACAGGTCAATAAATTCCCTGGTTACGTATCCATCAATACTTTGCAGATTCTCTGGGGGTTTAGTATCTTTGACGCGTAAAAATGACCAAATTATTTTCACAATCATATAAAACCTGTGACAATATCGTTCTTATTGCCGCCCTTGCGGGGCGCGGCTATTCCAAACTAGTCGACACAGAAAAATAATTCTGAATCAGAAAGAACTGAGCAAGATATGTCTATCAAAATTAGTCAAAATTTCGATGCGGGTGCCATTGAAGTCGTTAATGTGATGCGAGCAGATGCGATTGAATTGAAGTTGCGTAAAGATTCTCACGCTGACATTGCACAATGGTTTTATTTCCGCTTGCAAGGCGCGCGTGATCAAGATGTGGTGATGCATATTCTGAACGCTGGCGAGTCTACTTATCCTGCCGGCTGGGAAAACTATCAGGCGGTAGCGAGCTATGACCGTGAGAACTGGTTCCGTGTCGATACTGAATTTGATGGCAAGGTCATGACCATCAGTCATTCGCCAGAATTTGACAGTGTCTACTACGCATACTTCGAGCCGTATAGCTGGGAGCGTCATCTCGCTGTGCTGGGTAGTGTCGAGCAGTCGCCGCTAGTGCGGGTTGAAGATCTCGGCAGCACAGTCGATGGTCGTGATCTGAATATGGTGGTTGTCGGCGATCCTGCTGCCAGTAAAAAAGTCTGGATTATTGCGCGCCAGCATCCCGGTGAAACGATGGCGGAATGGCTGGTCGAAGGTACGCTGAACGCATTGATCGATGTAGCAAATCCAATCGCCCGCCGCATTCTGGATCAGGCAGTGTTATACATTGTTCCGAATATGAATCCTGATGGTTCTGTACGCGGTAATCTGCGCACGAATGCTGCGGGTGCCAACCTGAATCGTGAATGGATGGCGCCATCGCTACAGACAAGCCCTGAAGTTTTTCATGTGAAGAATAAAATCCATGAAGTCGGCTGCGATCTGTTTCTGGATATTCACGGCGATGAGGCTTTACCTTATGTCTTTGTTGCCGGTAGCGAAATGCTTGATGGCTTCAGCGAAAAACAAGCTGCCGAGCAGCAGGCGTTTGTGGATAGTTTTGTTGCAGCAAGTCCGGATTTTCAAACTAAATTTGGCTATGAAGCTAGCAAGTACAATGAAGATGTTCTAAAGCTGGCATCCAAGTACATCGGCCATACCTTCAAGTGTGTGTCGCTCACTTTGGAATTGCCATTCAAAGACAATACCAACTTGCCGGATATGGAAGTCGGCTGGGATGGCGCGCGTAGCATGAAGTTGGGTGAGTCAATGTTGCAGCCGATCTTGACCTCACTGAACCAGATCGATCAATAACCTAAACGTATTAAGCAAACTGGTGACGCACAGCATGGGCATAGAGATAGAACGTAAATTTCTGGTAGCGAATCAGGACTGGAAGCAGCAAGGGCAGGGCGTTCATTTATGCCAGGGCTATATTTGTTCCGACCCCGGGCGCATAGTGCGTGTGCGCATCGAGGGTGAACATGCGGTGATGACCATCAAGGGTAAGACAGAGGGTATTTCCCGCGGAGAATGGGAGTATCCTATCCCCGTCGCTGACGCAAAAGAATTATTGGCCGGATTGTGCGCACAACCCTTGATCGAAAAATTCCGCTACCGTATCGCTTACGATGGTCTGACCTGGGAAGTTGATGAGTTCCTTGGTGATAATGCCGGATTGGTTGTTGCTGAGGTTGAACTGCAATCCGAGACACAGGAATTTGCGCGTCCGGCATGGCTTGGCGCAGAGGTCAGTCACGATCATCGCTATGCGAATGCGAATCTTCTGAAGTATCCGTTTTGCCTGTGGCCTAAATCTTAATCTGATCATGGCTAAATTGGTTTTCACTCAACAGCTCAGTCGGTTTACCGAGGTGCCTGAGGTGGATACCCCTGCCTGCCAACTGCGTGATGCATTGGACTCTGCATTTACAATAAATCCCCGATTACGTGACTATGTGCTGGACGAGCAAGGGCATCTGCGCCTGCATGTCGTGATTTTTATTGACGGCAGGCGAGTACTTGATCGTCAGCGTCTGGACGACACATTATTGTCGGATAGTCGCGTGTATATTTTGCAGGCTCTCTCTGGAGGTTGATAATGAAAGCAATGATTGCAACGCGCAAAGGCTTGTTTGATCTTGTCAGGACAGACGCCGGCTGGCAACTGGGCGATATCAGTTTTCTTGGTGAACCGGTGAGTATGTGCCTGCATGATCAACGTGACGGTGCTTTGTATGCGGCATTAAATTTAGGACATTTTGGGGTGAAGCTGCACCGGCGTGATTCTGAGCTGGCTGAATGGAGGGAGATTGCGGTCCCGGTTTATCCTGAGCAATTGACCCGGCCGGAAGGCGAGCTTGAATGGAAACTGAAGCTGATCTGGTCGCTGGTCGCCGGAGCTAGCGATGAGCCTGGCGTATTGTGGGCGGGTACTTTGCCTGGTGGTTTATTTCGTTCCAGCGATCGGGGTAATAGCTGGGAGTTAATGCGTTCGTTGTGGGATCAGCCAGGACGTAAAGAATGGTTTGGCGGTGGTTACGATGTGCCCGGTATTCATTCGATTTGCGTTGATCCGCGCAATAGTCAGCATGTCGTCATAGGGATCTCCTGCGGTGGCGTGTGGCAGACACGTGATGGTGGAGCAAACTGGGCTTTGACGGCCAAAGGCATGCAGGCAAGCTATATGCCACCGGAGCTGGCAGATAGTGAAAACATTCAGGATCCGCACTTGCTGGCGCGCTGTCCGGTTGCACCGGATATTTTGTGGTGTCAGCATCATAACGGCATCTGGCGTTCAGAGAATAATGCTGCGAGTTGGCAGCAAATAATGACGCCCGACGGTGTTTCTGATTTTGGTTTTGCGGTGGCGGCCAGTCCATGCCAGCCCGATACCGCCTGGTTTGCACCAGCGGAGGCAGATCAGAGAAGGGTGCCTAAAGCCGGTGCTTTGTCTGTCACACGTACGCGTGACGGCGGTAAAACATTTGAGGTTTTGAGTAATGGCCTGCCGCAGCAGGATTGTTATGATTTGATTTATCGCCACGGATTGATTGTTGCCGATGACGGTAAAACGTTGTTGATGGCGTCGACGACAGGCAACGTCTGGTGCAGCGAGAATGCGGGTAACGACTGGCGGCAAGTTGCTGCTTATTTGCCGCCAGTGTATGCCATTAAGTTTTATTAAAAGAGGCTGGCTGATATGACGATTGCCCCAAGTCTTAATGAGCAAAATAGTTTGTCAGCTTAGCGTGTTATCACCTGTCATTCCTCACTGCAGAGATATGGAGACAAGAGGCACAGAGAATAGGTGGGAGTAAGCAGTTCATAAAGTGTCGATAAAGTGTTTTAGAAGTTCCTGAAATTGAATCCGCACTATCCATGCGCCTCATAGAGCATTAATGGCTTGAAAGGCGCATGGATAGTGCGGATGCTAGGGATTCTACTTATTCTGCTTATATCTTTTAGGGGATTTCTAAAAATTCTTTAATCAAGATGGCACTCCGGACAGAGTTGCTAACCTCGACCTGGCAGTAAGTCAGTATTGCCAACGTAGAATCGTCGAAATCAGCTCAGTATCGGCGCGAAATTGATTCGGCAACGCAGGCGGGCTTATCACTGCCTTCTCGTTCTATCGTGACTTCCCAGATCATTTGGGCGCCGTCTTTGATATCTTCGACATTGAGTAAATGCATTTTGGCACGGACTCTGCTGCCTGCCGGCACGGGGGACACGAAGCGTACTTTATTCAGGCCGTAGTTCACGCCCATCTTGACGTCGCTCATCGTGATCGCGTTTTGCATCAGCATCGGTAGCAGGGACAAAGTCAGGAAGCCATGCGCAATCGGGCCGCCGAATGGGGATTCGCGTTTGCTGCGCTCCACATCAATATGAATCCATTGCAAGTCGCCGGTCGCCTCGGCAAACGTATTAATTCTTTGCTGGCTTATTTCTATCCAGTCTGAAGTTGCAACATCCTGACCGACCAGGGATTTTAGTTCTGCTAAGTTCTGTATTTCACGCATTTTGTCTCCTTGATGTTGATGGGTTTATGCGGCAGGACGACGGCCAAACATGCCCATGCCTTTGATGGTACAGACTAGTTTGCCATCTTGATTGATCGCTTTCCACAAAGTGATGATGACACCGCGGTCTGGCTTGGAGGTCGATGGACGACTTTCCAGTGTTTCTGCACTGATGGTTAGAGTGTCTCCCGGTCGTACTGGCAAAATCCAGCGTACTTCTTCCAAGCCAGGCGACCCCATGCTGGCCGAGTCGTTAAGGAACCCATCAACGACCATACGCATGATGATGCCGCAGGTGTGCCAGCCACTGGCGATCACCCCGCCAAAAATAGAATGAGCGGCGGCTTCTTTATCGATGTGAAAAGGCTGGGGATCAAATTGCCGTGCGAAGTCGATGATTTCGGCCTCGCCAAGTGTGCGCTGACCTAACTCAATGACGCTGCCAGGGATGAAATCTTCGAAATACCATTGGTAGGTTTTTACTGTCATGTGCGTCTCCTCGATCGATACTACAAGAAATGTTGCGAAGGATAGTACGAGATAGTGCGGGGGAAATTACAAATACTTGATGCAAGCATAGGTTGCAACGATCATCAACAATGCAGGTACGCAAGGGGCAGCGTGTGCTTGTTGATGACCGGTACTCAGGACTTTTACTGCTTACTACTTATGCCGCTTTTTTGAAGCCTGGCTGCGCTACAAAACGTGCCAGATGATGATCCGTATCGCCCAGTGACAGCTCGATAATGGTCAGTCGTTTAAACATATGTGCTGCTGGCAACTCATTTGTCACACCCATACCGCCATGTAGTTGCACCGCATTTTGACCGACAAAACGGGCAGCTTGACCGACCCGTGCTTTGGCTGCTGACACGGTACGGCGACGTTCTTCGACATTACTGGATGAGACCTTAACAGCGGCCAATGTTGCCATTGAGCGCGCCTGTTCCATCTCCATAAACATTTCTGCCATGCGATGTTGTAAGACCTGAAATTTACCAATCGGCACACCGAATTGCTGACGGGTTTTCAGATAGTCCAGGGTCGCATTGGTAATTGCCTCGATCACGCCAACCGCTTCAGCACATAACAAGGTCACGCCGTAGTCGGATGCTGCATCGAGTATCTCCCATCCCGCAGACTCGGCACCGATGAGTGCGCTGGCCGGTACCTGGACTTGATTGAAACTGATATCCGCAGCACGGTAACCATCAATCGTACGATAGTCGCGGCGGCTGATGCCCGCGCTACCGGTATCCACGAGAAACAGGCTGATACCTGCGGTGTCGCGTTGAGCGCTACTGCTGCGTGCCGATACGATTAACTGATCCGCTTGCGCACCATGCAGAACCACGGTCTTGGTCCCATTCAGAATAAATCCGTCAGTATTTTTTGTTGCCGTTGTTGCGATATCAAACAGGTCGTGGCGGGATTGTTTTTCTGCTAGCGCGGCAGCGAGTTTGACTTCTCCGCCTGCGACTTGTTCCAGTATGTCAGTGTGTGTGCCGGCCAGCTTCAAAAATTCTGCCCCCAATACCGTCGCAAAATACGGTTCAATGACGATACCGCGACCAAGTTCTTGCATCACGATCATCATGTCAATCGCATTGCCGTTAAAGCCTCCCTGATCTTCAGGGATCGGCAGTGCCATGGCACCTAATTCTGCCAGAGCAGCCCATGCGCTATCTGATACACCCGCTGGCGATTCGATGATTTTTTTACGGTGCTCAAAATTGTAATCTTTGGCGACCCAGCGTTTGATCGCATCGGCAAATTGCTGCTGTTCTTGAGTTAAGCTGAAATCCATTGTGTTCTCCTCACAGGCCCAAAATCATTTGGGTGATGATATTTTTTTGTATCTCGTTCGAGCCGCCATAGATCGACGTCTTGCGGAAGTTGAAGTAGTAAGACGCGAGAGGAGCGGCATCATCGTCGCCCATCACACTATGCTCGGTATCACCATGCATGAAGGCCGTATCAAATGGCAGGCTGTAAGGGCCGACCGCTTCTATCATCAGTTCGGTCAGGCGCTGCTGGATTTCTGTGCCTTTGATTTTAAGCAAAGATGCTTCCGGCCCCGGACGGCCACTGTCTTGCGAGATCACACGGAGTACAGTAATTTCCAGTGCCATCAGTTCGACTTCGAGACTCGCGACTTTGGTGGCATAGACCGGATCGTCAATCAGTGGTTTGCCGTTTTTCTGATGTTCACTGGCGACACGTTTGAGAAACTCCAATTCACGCTTGGCGCGACCGACTGCTGCGATATTGGTACGTTCGTGACCGAGCAGATATTTGGCGTAAGTCCAGCCTTTATTTTCTTCGCCGATCAGATTTTGTACCGGTACCTTGACGTTATCGAAGAACACCTCATTCACTTCATGATCTTCATCAAGCATGATGATAGGACGCACGGTAATACCCGGTGTTTTCATATCGATCAGCAGGAAGGAAATACCTTCTTGCTTGCGTCCGCCGGATTCTGTGCGCACCAGGCAAAATATCATGTCGGCATGTTGAGCCAGCGTTGTCCAGTTTTTTTGACCATTCACGATGTAATAGTCGCCATCGCGCTCGGCGCGGGTTTTCAGCGACGCGAGATCAGAACCAGAACCTGGCTCGGAGTAACCCTGACACCACCAGTCATCGCAATTCAAAATGCGGGGCAAGTAGTAGTCTTTTTGCGCCTGATTACCGAAGGCCATAATAACGGGGGCGACCATATTGACACCGAATGGCAAAATGGCTGGCGTACCAGCGCGCGCGCATTCTTCTTCAAAAATATGACGTTGTGTTGCCGTCCAGCCAGTGCCGCCGTATTCCTTGGGCCAGCCAGTCGCAACCCAGCCTTGTTTGGCGAGAATCTTATGCCAGCGGACAAAATCCTCGCGCGACATGCGTTTGTGATTCAATACTTTTTGTTTGAGGTCGGCTGGTAAATTAGCCTCAAGATAAGCTCTTACCTCATCGCGGAAAGCCAGATCTTCCACCGTGTAATTCAAATCCATGTCGTCTCCTTTGTTATTGGTCGCTGTGCTCTGATCGGCCTGTTAGTCCATTGTCTGTTGAGTCTTCACACCGTATTTGCCCCGCATACAAATTGATGCAGAAGGGCCCGCATTGGGTATGAGTCATCTGGCAAAACAACGGTATTTACATCATGAATAAAAAAGCACGACCGTTCAAAACTAATTGTACAACGGATTTATATAACGGTGGCAAGCAAATAATTGGATTATTCCGAGTCAGTCCATAACGGGGAATACATAGGCAGTAAGTGGAAAATTACTTTAAAAAAGCAAAAAAAAAGCGGAACAAAGATTTCCGCTTTTTTGATAGATTCAGACTACGATTTTAATGAAAATGCTCCGAGCCTTGGGCTGGTGTATCGGCGGGCATCTCGGCATGGACCAGATCGGCATCTGCATCGGGGAAGAGAGGCGCATGGCAATCATCGCAAAACTCCATCGAAAACACATCCTCGATTTTATGTATATCCAACACGCCGCAATCATTGAGGATTGCCGGAATTTCACCAACACAGATATTCTCAGTGGGACAATCGATGGCATTAACCTGATCGTCAGGCTGATACAAAGGCCAGACCACACCGTATAACACTTCAGGTGCCGATTTTAATAAAAAGCTGATCCGGTATTCTTCAATCTGACCTGGCGAATCTTCATCACCAAACCCGGCAACGATGGTCTGTAGTTCACTGGCGTCGACATCAAGATGCTGCGTCAGATAAAACACAGCCGAGCGCAGTAACGCAGGCCGTATTTTGATATCGGCTTCGCGGCAGGCGGTATAAAAAGCCTCCGGCATTAACAGGTCGATATGACAGCCCGGCAGCAGGCGGCTCAATATGGGTGTCGCTTGTTCAGTCCATTTTTCCAGGGCAATCGTTTTTGCTTGGGCGCAATCGAATGGTGCCACGATTTCTTGCCATTGAAAAAGTGGCTGCGCTTGCGGCACAATCACGACCGCCAGCATAAAACGGATATCGGCCAAAAATGGAATCACTGGCAGTAAGTCTTGTGAATGTTGCGGCGCAAGCCCTTTTAGTTCCGCCTGCGCCAGGCGCTCTAGCAGCACCGCGGTCTCGCTGTGATTGCGTGGCAACTGGTCGAGTGAATACAGAGTAGGCAGCAAATGCAATCTTGCCTGCGGCGTCAGTAGACAGGCTTGTAATTGCGTCGCCAGTAACTGTGCATGGTCTGATGCAATTTGACCGGCGGCGATTTCAAAACGCGTCCATGCAAGCACCGGCGCTGTGATCAGCAGCGCATCGAACCACTGACCATCATGTTCAAACGCTTGAGATGTGCTCAATGATTCCAGTGTCTCAATCATCACCTCATACGCTTCGGGATGATGTTTAAATACATGCTCGGCAGCGTTGTCGAGCAGGGCGTGATGTGCTTTGAGATTTTTCCTCACTAAAGCATCAAGCTGTTTTTGCCACGCTTCGTCCTCAATCCGGCTGGCAGACTGTGACACTGCTACCGCCAGATTGACCAGACGAAGACTTTCCTGTGAGAGCTTGGTACTTTTGTTTTGCGGGGGACGACGCATGTGAACCTTATTTTTTACTGTACTGCGTTTTACCAAAAAGAACTTCTTTTGCCTTGTCATCAACCAGAGGCTTACGCAAATTTGCTAACACCTCAACACCGCGTTGTACTGCAGGACGGGCATTAATCGCATCAAACCAACGCTTCGCATTGGGATAGTCAGCCCAGTCTATACCTTGGTTTGCCGCTGATCGCGTCCACGGGAAGCTGGCAATGTCAGCAATCGTATACGTATCGCCCGCCAGATATTCCGTCTCAGCTAATTGCTTATCCAGTACACCGTATAAGCGCTTGGCCTCGTTGGTATAGCGATCCACGGCATAATCTATTTTTGCCGGTGCATAAATACGAAAGTGATGCGCCTGACCGAGCATAGGACCTAGCCCGCCCATCTGGAACATCAGCCATTGCAAGGTGTTGTATTTTTCCCGATCGGTTTTACCTAATAATTTGCCTGTCTTGCCAGCCAGATACAACAGAATGGCGCCAGATTCAAATAAGGAAATCGGCTTGCCGTCAGGACCGTCAGCATCAACGATGGCAGGAATTTTATTATTTGGCGAGATTGCCAGGAACGATTCTTTAAACTGATCGCCAGCACCGATATCCACCGGAATCGCACGATATGCCAAGCCACATTCTTCCAGTATGATATGAACTTTATGGCCGTTAGGGGTTGGCCAGGAATAAACATCAATCATCAGGGTCTCCAGAAGATTATTGGGCGGTAAAAAATTAACAATTCAAATCAACAACTCTATTATGCAGAGGTTTGCTGTTTCGCGCAGTGATTTGACTCTAGCTTAAGAATAGGACGGTGATCATTGACTATAACGCATAGGCAGATATTAAGTTCTTGGCTTTTTCTCAGGGCCTTCACCTTGAGCTTTCCTTGAAATATAGTTCAGCGAAGTTATGCTGGCTTTTTACATCGCATTGTCATTTTCTGCGCTGTTATTAACGAAAAAATTGCCTTTATTTTTTACACTACTCAATCGGAACTTTATCAAGTTAGGCTGAATTTACATTTTCGGTGGGTAATATAAATGCGATCTATCACCTGAGATCATACGGTACATCTAAAATTGGATAATTAAAATTAGAGTTATTTATATAATCGATGCATACACGGCGCTCTGGTAAATATATAAATTCAACGAGTATGTTTATGTTAAGTTCATCTCATGAATAACAAATCCCTCCAGGCAATCTTTGCCTTGCATGTCGCTGTATTCCTGTTTGGTAGCGCCGGTGTCGTTGGTAAGTTATTTGCTGCCAGTTCTTTGTTGCTAGTTTTTGGTCGTACTTTGTTTGCGGCATTGAGTTTGTTTCCTTTATTGCTGGTACAGCGGGAATTGCATTTTCGTAGCGTTCCTAAAGCCGTGTACTTATGTGGCATCTTGCTTGCGATTCATTGGCTGACTTTTTTTGCTTCGTTAAAGGTGGCACCGGTTGCTTATGGTTTGATGGGGTTTGCGAGTTTTCCTTTATTTGTGGCTTGGCTGGAGCCTTGGTTATTTAAGGAGCCTCGACATGGTCGTGACTGGATTGCTGCATTGGCGGTGCTTGCCGGTATGGCGGTGATGGTGAGTGATACGCACCTGGATCGCTTGACTGAAAGCAATGCTTTGCTTGGTTTGTTATTGGGTGTCGCGTCGGGATTCAGTTTTGCGCTACTGGCTCTGATCAATCGCTGGCAGGGTGCCCGTATGGCAGCTTTTACACTCGCTTTTTATCAGAATGGTGCCGCTTGTCTGAGCTTGTTGCCGTTTGTTTTGGTCAGTGGTGTCTTGTCAGTTGTCTCTGTAGCGACATGGTGGGGGCTGGCATTGCTTGGTGTCGTGTTTACGGCCTTGTCACATGGTCTGTTTCTGTTTGGCCTGCGTCACGTATCTACCCAGTTTGCTAGCTTATTGACTTCTCTTGAGCCAGTGTATGGCATTGTGCTGGCTTACTTTGTATTGAATGAGTCACCATCCTTGCGGGTCATCGTTGGTTGTGCGATGGTGTTGCTAGCGGCATCAGTCGAGACTTATTGGCAGTCACGTACATCTCATTAAGATGATTGTGTTTTGTATTGATCTAATACGTTTTTAAAATAAAAAACTAGTTGGGAATAAAAAACGGCGAAGAAGGTCTTCGCCGTTTTGTTTTGCAAAATTTAATTGTTTACGAACGGGTAATTGGCAAGCCCAGATCCTCGGTCAGACTGATATGTTTCGCCAGTTCGAGTTTGGCGATCGCATTGCGATGGACTTCATCCGGACCATCTGCCAGACGCAATGTACGGTTGCCTGCCCATTGTGCCGCCAGCGGGAAGTCACCCGACACACCGCCTGCGCCGTGCGCCTGAATTGCCCAGTCCAGCACTTGTTGCGTGACGTTCGGTGCCAGTACTTTGATCATCGCGATCTCTGCTTGCGCAAACTTATTGCCGACGGTATCCATCATATAGGCGGCTTTGAGCGTCAGCAAACGTGCTGTATCGATCTGAATACGTGACTCGGCAATACGCTCGCGCCAGATACTTTGTTCGGATACTTTTTTTCCGAATGCGACGCGGCTATTCAGACGTTTGCACATGAGTTCCAGTGCCCGCTCTGCGACACCGATCGCACGCATGCAATGGTGAATACGACCAGGGCCAAGACGGCCTTGAGCGATTTCAAATCCACGACCTTCACCTAGCAGCAGGTTGGAGGCGGGAACACGGACGTTTTCAAATAATATTTCGCAATGGCCGTGCGGTGCGTCGTCATAGCCGAATACCGGAAGAGGGCGTACGACGGTAATGCCCGGCGTTTTTGCGTCGACCAGTATCATCGATTGTTGCGAGTGACGCGCGGCGTTGATGTCGGTTTTACCCATCAGGATGTAGACGGCACAGCGCGGATCGCCCGCACCGGAGATCCACCATTTATGCCCATTGATGACATAGTGGTCGCCATCGCGGTCAATACGTGTTTCGATATTGGTGGCGTCGGATGAGGCAACGTTTGGCTCTGTCATCGCAAATGCGGAGCGAATTTCACCGCGCAGTAATGGTTCAAGCCATTGCTTTTTATGTTCTTCGGTGCCGTAGCGTTCGATGGTTTCCATATTGCCGGTATCGGGCGCTGAGCAGTTAAATACTTCCGGCGCCCAGCCGACTCTACCCATGATTTCGCATAAGGGAGCGTAATCGAGGTTGGATAAACCCTCTGGAGCACGCGCAGATTTTGGCAAAAATAAATTCCACAAACCTTGTGCGCGGGCTTTCGGCTTCAGGTCTTCAATGATTTTGGTCGCGATCCAGCGGTTGCCTTTCTCAAGCCCATTGCGGTCAATTTCTTCTTTATAGGCTTTTTCGTTCGGATAAATATGCTCATCCATGAACTTGAGTAAGTTACCTTGCAATTCTTTGCAGCGATCCGAGTAGTCGAATTCCATGCTTGTCTCCTGATGGGTTAGCCTGCTGTTTTAGGGTTTTATTTTTAGATAGTGATTTAGGTAGTGATAGTGAAATGCCGGTGAAATCTGTTTGGTTACCTATGTGCTGTATCTGCTATGGGTGCTTTATGCGTTATTTATTAACATAACTCCAGCCGAGTTCAGCCATTGGCCGTGCTGCCTCACCGGATTTTTTCGCTTGTGCGCTGGATGCTGTGCCATCGACGTAACGCTTCATGATGCCTTGCAAAATACCGGCCATGCGGAACATGTTGTAAGCAAGATAGAAGCTAAAATCTTCCTGGCGAATTGTTTTGCCAGTGCGTTCGCAATATTTGGCGATGTATTCTTGTTCACTAGGAATCCCAAGCGCTTTATGATCCAGACCTTTAATGCCACGGAATTGACCCGCAGTCACATGCCAGCTCATGCAGTGATAGGAGAAGTCTGCTAGCGGGTGGCCAAGTGTCGACAGCTCCCAATCCAGCACCGCCAGAATACGTGGTTCGGTCGGGTGGAACATCATATTGTCGAGGCGGTAGTCGCCATGCACAATGCTGGTGTCATCTCCGGCGGGAATATTATTTGGTAACCAGGCGATCAGCTTATCCATCGCCTCGATTTTTTCAGTCTCGGACGCTTTATATTGCTTGGTCCAGCGATCTATCTGCCGTGCGAAGTAATTGCCGGGTCTGCCGTAATCAGCCAGGCCAATTGCCGCATAATCAATCGTATGCAATTGCGAAATGACGCGATTCATTTCATCGTAGATGTCAGTTCGCTGAGCGGGTGTCATGCCTGGCAGAGATTGGTCCCAGAGTACACGACCATCGACAAACTCCATGATGTAGAAGGCACGGCCAATGACGTCCTCATCAGCGCACAAAGCATATTGCTTCGCCGCCGGAAAGCCTGCTTTATTCAGCGCATCCATGACTTTAAATTCACGTTCTATAGCGTGCGCAGAAGGCAGTAACTTGGCAACAGGTCCTGGTTTAGCACGCATGACGTAGCGTTGATTGCCAGACGTGATTTTGAAGGTAGGGTTTGACTGACCGCCTTTAAACTGTTCAACGGTCAGCGTGTCAGCGGTTTTTGCCTCAAAACCCTCGACATGCTGGCGCATATACTCGGCAAGCGCACCCACTTCAAATTTTTGACGGTCAGCTACCGGCATGGTGCCCATGAATTCTTCAAACATCGTGTCTCCTGTTGATCGCTTTAAAGTGATTTAGGTTTGTTTGAGTAGCGGTGGCGATACATCTAGGTATTGCACTTAGAACATCTCTCAAACATGGTATCAAACTATTCTATATTAAAAAATCGTACGTCCGTACTATTTTTTAATATGAGTGAAAGTTTCTCGTGCTCATAAAAAAACCCACCGGCAAATGCGGATGGGTTTTATGATGCCAATCAATTTTCCAGCAATTTTATAAGTATACTAAGGATGTAGAATATTCAACACTCCATCCAGTCCGACAAAATTCAATGCCACATCAGCCTGCGCTCTGACGACAGGCTTGGCGCGGAAGGCGACTGACAGGCCGGAGATGCTCATCATTTTGAGGTCATTCGCGCCGTCGCCCATGACGATGACTTCTTTGGCGGAGATGCCTAGTTCTGCTGCGATGCGTTCAACAGTGCGTTGCTTTTCTACGGCATCGACGATGCCGCCGACAACTTTGCCAGTCAGTTTTCCCTGATCGATTTCGAGTACGTTGGCGTGTGTGTAATCGAGATTGCAACGGGTTTTCATGCGGTCGGTAAAGAAGGTAAAACCGCCGGATACCAGCAGGGTTTTCAAACCAGCCTGCTGCACAGTCTGTAGCATGTTTTCTGCGCCAGGGGACAAGCGCACGCGCTCGTCATAGACTTTTTGCAGGGCGCTTGCACTCAGACCTTTTAGCAAGGCGACACGACGGGTGAGGCTCTCCTGGAACTCGATCTCGCCGCGCATTGCGGCTTCGGTGATCTCTGAAACTTGCGGCTTCAGGCCTTGCATATCGGCGATTTCATCGATGCATTCGATGGTGATCAGGGTCGAGTCCATGTCCATCGCGACTAATTTGAAATCTGCTAAAGTCTGTGTCGATTCACTGAGCGTCGCGTCCAGATGTGCCGCCAGACAATCCGCTTCGATCTGTGCTTTGAGTACTGCTAACTCTTTTTCACAACGCAGATTTTCAAGGCGAACTGCTTGCGGCGTAATGGCAATAATTTTTTCTGCATGGGTCAGGCCTGCGATGTGCTTGATCAGCGCCAGGTCGGTCGTCAGAATTTGTCTCAGGCCTTGTATCGTTAAGTGCATTTTATTTTAGTGGGATGTGAGATGGAATGAAGTTTAATGCAGAGCGCGCAAAGCCGTTTTAATTTGTGCGACTCTTGTTGCCAAATCAGGCATGTTTGCGGTAATACGCAACTTATCCTGACCATTGAGTTTAATATGTTTATTTTTTTGTACGAGTTCGATGATGCGCATCGCGTCAATCGGTGGTTTAGGCTCGAACTGTAAAGTCGCTGCTTCGGCATGAGCATCGATCTTGATGATGCCCAGAGGCTTGGCTGCTACGCGCAGGCGGTGTGTTTCTAGCAGCGTCTTGACTGGCTCGGGCAGCTTGCCAAAGCGGTCAATCATCTCCTCTTGCAAATCATCAATCGCATCCTGTTTGCTGCAATTAGCCAGACGCTTGTAGATGGACAATCTCTCATGCACGTCACCGCAAAAATCGTTCGGCAGCAGTGCAGGGATGTGCAGATTGATTTCTGTTGTGCTGGATAAAGGCGCCGCTAGATCGGGTTCTTTGCCGTTTTTGAGTGAGCGCACCGCTTCATTCAGCATATCTGAATAAAGTTGGAAGCCGATTTCGTGCATTTCGCCGGATTGATTGTCACCCAACACCTCACCGGCACCGCGAATCTCCAGATCGTGCATTGCCAGATAAAAACCGCTGCCCAATTCTTCCATTTGCTGAATCGCTTCCAGGCGACGATCAGCTTGTTTGGTCAGAGTTTGTACATCATTTACCAGCAAGTATGCGTAGGCCTGATGATGCGAGCGTCCGACACGGCCACGTAATTGATGTAGTTGTGCCAGACCGAATTTATCGGCCCGGTGCATGATGATGGTATTGGCAGTGGGAACGTCAATACCGGTTTCGATAATGGTCGTGCACAATAAAATATTATGACGTTGCGCGACGAAATCACGCATGACTTTTTCCAGATCTCGCTCATGCATCTGACCGTGGGCGACGACGATGCGCGCTTCTGGCAAGAGCGCTTCCAGCATCGCTTTACGGTTTTGTATGGTGTCGACTTCGTTATGCAGGAAATAGACTTGGCCGCCGCGTTTCAATTCGCGCAAGCAGGCTTCGCGGATCACCGAATCATTTTCACTGCGGACAAAGGTTTTGATCGCCAGTCGTTTTTGCGGCGCAGTGGCGATAATGGAAAAATCACGCAGACCTTCTAGCGCCATGCCAAGCGTACGCGGGATCGGCGTTGCCGTCAGCGTCAGGATATCTACTTCGGCGCGTAAAGATTTTAGAGCTTCTTTCTGGCGAACACCAAAGCGATGCTCTTCGTCGATGATAACCAGCCCGAGGCGCGAAAATTTGACGTCTTCAGATAATAATTTATGGGTGCCGATCACGATATCCAGCGTACCGTCTCCCATGCCTTTGATGGCTTGTGCGATTTCTTTTCCAGAGCGGAAGCGTGATAGTTCGGCGATCTTTACCGGCCAGTTAGCAAAGCGATCGGCAAAGGTCTGTGCATGCTGCTCCGCCAGTAAGGTAGTAGGAGCAAGGATTGCTACTTGTTTGCCACCCATGACAGCGACGAAGGCGGCACGTAAGGCGACTTCCGTCTTGCCGAAGCCAACATCACCACAGATCAGCCTGTCCATTGGCTTGCCTGATGTCATATCGCCGATGACGGCGGTAATGGCGGCGGCTTGGTCAGCTGTTTCTTCAAAGCCGAAGCTATCGGCAAAGGCTTCGTAATCTTTGTTCGAATATTCAAACGCATGTCCCTGACGCAAGGCGCGGCGGGCATACAGGTTGAGTAGTTCGGCAGCGGTGTCGCGGATTTGCTGGGCGGCTTTGCGCTTGGCTTTTTCCCACTGCCCTGAACCCAGGCTGTGCAAAGGTGCATCATCTGGCGACGCGCCGGAATAACGTGAGATCACATGCAATTGCGACACCGGCACATACAGCTTGGTATCTTTGGCGTATTCAAGATGCAGAAACTCGGTTTCGCCTTCACCGAGATCCATACTGATCAATCCCATGTAGCGACCGATACCGTGATTGCTGTGTACGACCGGATCGCCGATCTTGAGCTCAGACAAATCACGCACCATGTGCTCGACCTGAGTGACCGCTTCCTGCTTCTTGCGTCCTATGCGTTTGCCGGAGCCGGCGTATAACTCGGCTTCGGTGATAAACGCAATCCCATCAGCCAGTACGCATCCGGCATGTAGCGGTGCGACACCTAGCATGAGCTTGTCGCTGGCGGTGATGAAGTCGCCATAGCCTTCACACAGCGTCAGCGTGATGTTGTATTCGTTAAAGTATTGTTGCAGCGTCTCGCGTCGCCCCAGTGTTTCTGCGCAGATCAGGATGCGCTGTCGGGATTGCAGCAGGAATGACCGTAAATTCGTCAGCGGATCGTCGGCGCGACGATTGACGGCGACATCGGGCAGATTGCTGGAGAGCTCCGATGCGGCGGGATCTTTTTGAATGACCCAGCGAGACAGAGATTTGAGTTCAGTGAAAAAATCCTCATCTCGCAAGAAGATGGATTCAGGTGGTAATACCGGCCGCTCACGATCTGATTTTAAGAACTGGTAGCGTGATCGGGTATCTACCCAAAAACGTTGAATTGCCTCCTCAATATCGCCGATCAGGGTGAAATGTGTATGGTCTGGCAAATAGTCGAATAAAGTTGCGCTCTCGTCAAAAAAAAGCGGCAGATAGTATTCAATCCCCGCGGAAGCAATCCCGCCGCCAATATCTTTATAGACCATGGAGCGCGACGGGTCGCCTTCAAAGGTTTCGCGCCAGCGACCACGAAACGCAGTCCGCGCCGCCTCATCCATCGGGAACTCGCGTCCTGGCAGGAGGCGTACTTCTCTGACCGGATACAGCGAGCGCTGGGTGTCGGCATCAAAGGTGCGGATAGTTTCGATACTGTCACCGAAGAGATCCAACCGGTATGGCAGCACCGATCCCATCGGGAATAAGTCGATCAGGCCGCCGCGTACGGAATATTCTCCCGGCGACATGACTTGTGAGACGTGGGTGTAACCAGCCAGCGTTAATTGCGACTTAAGCTTTGACTCATCAAGCGTTTCGCCTTGTTTAAAGAAAAACGTGTAGGCAGCTAAAAACGACGGTGGGGCCATACGCACCAGCGCCGTGGTGGCGGGCACCAGCAATACATCGCAATTACCGTTTTGTATCTCATGCAGCGTGGATAAACGTTCCGATACCAGATCCTGATGCGGTGAGAACGCGTCGTAGGGTAAGGTTTCCCAATCTGGCAGTAAATGGCAGCGCAATTCGGGCGCAAACCACGGAATTTCATCAAGCAAGCGTTGCGCATCTGCTGGATTCGCAACGACGATACTGAGCATGCGCTGCTGGGCTTTCAGTGCGGTAGCTGCTTGTGATAAGGCATATGCATCGGCAGAGCCATGTAAGGCTGGGAGGACGAAGCGGTTGCCAGGTTTGGGTAAGGCTTTTACGAGATCAAATGCCATTGCTGAGTGGTCGGGTATCTGTTGGATTGCGGTTGAGCTGCGGTCGGGTTAGGGTTGTATTACAGTTGAGTGGCGATGGTGTGGCACTTTAGTCTGAGCCATATCGCTTGTCAGTCCGTAAAACCGGTTTCAAAAACGCATGTGAAAGCACATGCAAAAGCACTTCGTTGTCATGAATTGGCGGTTAAAATGGCTGCAAATTAATAACTACCGTAATCACTAATTATAAACGATGCAGCCTTTGCTTTTGAGGAACGCAGTGCTTCCATGACCAGCTCTTTACAAACCGATCTGACCCGCAAAAAATATGTTGCCCTGATTCCTGCCGCAGGTGTTGGTGCGCGGATGGGCGGGCCTACGCCGAAACAGTATTTGATGATCCATGATGTGCCGATTTTACGTTACACAGTCGAGGCGTTTCTGGCATCGCCCTTAATTGATCATGTGTATGTTGTCGTCAGTGCGTATGACGTCTATGTAAATGATGCATTGCATGGACTTGATGCGGCAAGTCATAAGGTCAGTGTTTTGCGCTGTGGCAGCGCGACCCGGCGTGAGACGGTGCGTAACGGGCTACAGGCAATTCAGTCCAAGCTTGATTCTGATGATTGGGTGCTGGTACATGATGCGGCACGGCCTGGCTTGACGCCTGCGATGATTGCGCAACTGATTACTTGCGTGGGCGATCATGTCAGTGGTGGTTTGCTGGCGTTGCCGGTGGTCGATACTGTGAAGCGTGTGCAGAACGGTAAGCTTGCGACGATTTCACGCGAAGGTTTGTGGCTGGCCCAGACGCCGCAGATGTTCCGTCATGCCGCGTTGAGTGACGCGCTGGATGCGGCGGGAGAGGCGACGGAAGTGACTGACGAATCGAGTGCGATGGAGGCTGCGGGATATGTGCCCGTCATGGTGGAAGGTCATCCGCGTAATCTTAAAGTAACTTTGCCAAGTGACCTCGCCCTGGTGCAGTCGTATTTGGCAGGTACGCCTGAATAATATTGGTGTTGTGATGATACTGGAGTGGAGTATTAATTTTTCCCTACATGAAATATGCCGGTGAATGCCTGTTATTGACTATACTCCCCATTAATATTAAAAGCCTGCTTGCGATTGTGATTGATAGATGCGTATTTCCGCGGTAGCGTTCGCATTTGCATCGCGACGATGTTGATCCATTGAAAGGCCGCAGATCATCGGCGTTTTTACGAAGTGATCGCGGTTTAATGGGAATCCGGGTTTAATGCTGAATCGACGTGTGAGCGAAGCATAATTTTCGTCAAATCCTCGTCAAATTCATCTTAACTATTATTTTGTTGATTACTTATGACTACTGATATATCCGCTGAGAACAACGCATCTGCAACTCCTGATCCTCGTTTTCCGCCATTTCGTATCGGGCAGGGCTATGATTGTCACGCGCTGGTGACGGGGCGCAAACTGATTATCGGTGGCGTCGATATCCCTCACACCACGGGATTGCTGGGACATTCGGATGCTGATGTGCTGTTGCATGCGATTACGGACGCCTTGTTTGGCTCAGCAGCTCTCGGTGATATCGGGCGACATTTTCCGGATACGGATAAGCGATTTGCCGGTGCTGATTCACGTGTCTTGTTGCGGGAGGCAGTAGCGCGGTTGCATCTGGCCGGTTTTAGAGTCGGCAATCTGGATGCGACCATCATTGCACAAGCACCAAAAATGGCGCCGCATATTGCGGGCATGGTGGCGAATATCGCCGCCGATCTGCAAGTGGATGCCGGGCAAGTCAACATTAAGGCTAAAACCAATGAGCGTCTCGGCTATCTTGGGCGGGAAGAGGGGATTGCCGCTGAGGCCGTGGTGCTGGTGTTTCGCAGATGACAGGGCTACACTGAAGCTGTTTAATACCAAGGAGCGCAACGATGGATAAGCAAAATTTAAAAGACCTGTTAAAGCAATTGCACGAGGGTTTGCAAGATGCGGAGACGGTGGATGTCGAGCTGCGTTCTTTGCTGGAGGCGCTCGATAAAGATATTGTGCAAGTCTTGAGTCGCGATGACACAGCCGGCGATCCGATTTTTACTGCGTTGAGCGAGCGCTCTCAGGCTTTGTCAGCACAATTCGCGGCACAACATCCAAAGCTGGAGCCGGTCTTGCGTGAGCTGGGTGGCATGCTGGAGAAAATTGGCGTGTAGCACCGCCTGCGTCTCAAATTGCCTGCATAACTCTCATGCCAGTCCGAATCAAAAAAGCCCGCGTTATTGCGGGCTTTTTCATGGCTTGTCCTGCGTTGAGGTGCAGGTAGTAGTTCCTGCCAAATTACAGACTAAGTTCCAGTACCTGACGACTCACATCCAATGTCACATCACGTTTTTCGCCAAGCGACACCATGCGGTGAGTTTCGAGCGCAGCCAGAATTGGCGGGATGTTGCCCGCATTTAATTGATAATCTGCCAGGCGGGTTTTAACGCCCATTTGCTCGAAGAAATCTTGGGTCATCGTGATCGCACGATCTATCCGGCTGTCTTCGCTGCCGTCACGCAGACCCCAGACGCGTTCCGCATATTGCAGTAGCTTGGCGCGCTTACTTTCTTTGCGGATTCTCAGCATGCTAGGCAAGACGATTGCCAGTGTCTGGGCGTGATCGATACCATGTAATGCTGTCAGTTCGTGCCCAATCATATGGGTAGACCAGTCTTGCGGCACGCCGGTAGAAATCACGCCGTTCAGCGCCATGGTTGCGCACCACATCAGATTCGCACGGACATCATAGTCTTCCGGCGATGCCAGGGCTTTTGGGCCTTCTTCGATCAGGGTTGTTAATAGGCCTTCTGCGAAGCGATCTTGTACCGGCGAATTGACCGGATAGGTCATGTATTGCTCCATCACATGGACGTAGGCATCGACCGCGCCATTGCCGACCTGACGGATCGGTAGTGTGAAGGTCGTTGCCGGATCAAGGATGGAAAATTTTGGAAAGCAATGGCGACTGGAAAATGCCATTTTTGCTTTAATGGATTTGCGGGTGACCACGCCGCCACTATTCATTTCTGAGCCGGTTGCCGGTAACGTCAACACGCTGCCAAAGGGCAATGCCTGCGTGACATTGCGGCCGCCTTTTTCCAGAATCGCCCATGGATCTTCACCGTCGAACAATATTGCTGCGGCGATAAATTTGGTACCGTCAATTACCGAGCCGCCGCCGACGGCGAGCAGGAATTCGATCTTGTTTTTCTTCGCAGAATCGACGGCTTGCATCAGTGTTTCGTAGCTGGGATTCGGTTCGATGCCGCTGAATTCAATGATGCTGCGTGCACCGAGTGCGCTCATGACTTGATCGAATACGCCATTTTGCTTGATGCTACCGCCACCATAGAGCACTAATACTCTGGCGTCGGCGGGGATGACTTTATCGAGATCGGCGATGCGGCCTTTGCCAAACATGATTTGGGTGGGATTGTAAAAATCGAAATTCAACATGAGCGTCTCCTTGAGTTGATAGGGTCTGACTTCGCTTTTTTGATGATGATTCGGTAACTTAATTAAGCTATACGTAAAGCGACTGTCTGATGATTGTGTAATTAACAGAGCTGGTCGCTATCCTAGCGCAATTTCAGATTTTGTGATCGGTCGTTCTTTTTTTGATGTTTTATTGAGCGAGGAATAAAAACACGCTGGGCTTTTTATGAAAATCGGGTGCCTTGTTTGCCTGGATTTTTGCTTTCCATTCGGCGGCGGTGCTGGTGTTGATCATTTCAGTGCTTAGGCTTAGGTCGGTCGCTACGCAAATCAGGGTGCCCGGATGGCAGGAATTTGCCAATGCGTCTAGCATCGCCGCATTACGGTAAGGCGTTTCGATCAATAATTGGGTTTGCTTTTCTTTGCGGGAGCGGTCTTCAAGCTCTTTAATCCGCTTGGTACGTTGCGCTGCATCCGTAGGCAGATAGCCATGAAAGGCGAAGCTCTGGCCATTTAAGCCGCTGGCCATCAAAGCGAGCAGCAGGGAGGACGGGCCAACTAATGGCCGAACTTTAATGCCACGTTGATGTGCGAGTCGGACTAAATTGGCACCGGGATCAGCGACGGCGGGTACGCCAGCTTCTGAGATCAAGCCAATATCGTGGCCAGCCAGTAACGGCGCAAGCAGGCCCTCCAGTGCGGAAACCGGGGTGTTGACATTGAGTTCGCTCATGACAATTTCTTGCAAGGGAGTGGCAAGGGGGTGCTGCTGGCTCAACATTTTCAGATAGGCGCGGGTGGTCTTGGCATTTTCAACGACAAAATGCGTAAGCCCTGCACTCATCTGCTGTACGGTGTCGGGAATGATGCTTTGCAGTAGTGTCTGTTGCTGGTCTTCTGCGCAACCTAGGGTGTTGGGAATCAGGTAAAGTGTGCCGGACATAAATATACTGGGTTGGGTATGTGAATTTGATCATCGATTGCCCGCGTAGAATATGCGGATTATCGATATATAGCAGGGATACTCCCCCTGTTTCTATAAAAGGATGTTTGTTTTGCCTGGATGACAATCAGGCTCGGTTAAAAAAACTGACACCCGCTTGCCGTAACATACCAGTAAGAGCAATCAGTGGCAGACCTGTCAGTGCGGTCGGGTCGCTGCTGTCGATTTTTTCAATAATCGCAATGCCCAAACCCTCATTTTTGGCGCTGCCGGCGCAATCATAAGGCTGTTCTATGTGCAGATACGCATCCAGCTCTGCGTCGCTGAGATTGCGGAATCGCACAGTCGTTGTGATGTCTTCGAGTTGCGTTGTCCATTTGCCCGGAACGCGTGCATCCAGTAGGCATAGCGCTGTGTGGAACACGACTTCCCGGCCGCGCATGGTTTGCAATTGCTGCAGTGCGTTGGCATGGTTGCCGGGTTTGCCGATTTGCTCTCCGTCGAGCGTGGCAACCTGGTCGGAGCCGATCACCAGTGCGCTAGGTGCGGATTCGGCGATTGCCATGGCTTTTTGCTTTGCCAGTCGCAATGCAGTCTGTTCATGAAGTTCGCCGGCAAATGCTTGCTCATCAATATCGGGTGAGATCGATGTAAATGGTAATTGTAATCTGGATAATAATTCGCGACGATAAACGGAGCTGGACGCTAAAATTAAGCGCACTTGAGTTGGTTTGGCGGACATGTTTTGGAATTTGCTAGTGAATTTGGCAAGAGTATGGCGTAAAATGCAGGCCATTGATAAAACATTGCCGACAAAATCACAATAATTGCTTGCGGGCTTTGACTTGCAAGGGGTAATCCTGTTATTATCGCAGGTTTTCTGGGTTCAAATAATCCTATGCAAGCAATTGTGATTGACGCTTTCTCGTTTTGCCAGCTTAACGAGCACCGTGAAGGCAGTGTTTTAATTGCAGATTTATCTCGTCTTTCCGAGGAAAGTGCCACGCAGGACGGTGCTCTCACATGGTCACTGACAGGCGGCAAGGATCAGCTTGGTCACCCTCAGCTCTCATTGGCTGTGCGTGGTCAGATTCAATTGATGTGTCAGCGTTGTCTGACCCCTTTTGTGTTTGAGCTGGATTCAGAATCAGTATTAATTCTCGCCAAAGATGAAGATAGTGCAGATGAAATAGATGCATTATTGGATAATGACGAGGTTGATGTAGTTGTAGGCAGCAAAACATTGAATATCATCGATTTGATTGAAGATGAGGCGCTGTTAGAAATACCCCAATCGCCCAAACATGCAGTATGTCCAGATGATTCATTAGATTCGTCAGCGGCACCGATTGATGCAGAAGCGAGTAAAAAAGCGTCGCCATTCGCTGTGCTGAAGAAGATAAATGGGCGTACCTAGTGGCATTATTCTGAAAAAACACTCAGGTCGAAGTATTGTTAGGGATTCTTGTTTGTTAATTAATTCGTACAAACAAGTGTGTTAAATTTTAGAAACATTTTTTGAAGTATTAGGAGTTATCATGGCCGTTCAGCAAAACAAAAAATCACCATCCAAGCGCGGTATGCACCGTTCACACGATTTCCTGGTTGCTCCGCAATTGGGTATCGAGCCAACAACTGGTGAAACACATATGCGTCACCACATCAGCCCAAACGGCTTTTACCGTGGTCGTAAAGTATTGAAAACTAAGAACGACGAGTAATCTCTTCTTAGATAGTAAAGCGGCGTAACGAGTCTTGTACTTGGCGCCGCTTTTTTTATGGGAGATATATTCTTCATTGGAAATTTTCTCCTGTTTTACCCTCATAAAATCCCTCTTTTTGGTGCGTTTTTATTAATCCCAGAAAGAAATAGTGCGACCTGACTATCTCAATCTTGATAAGATAGCTGCTTCGGGATGAAGTTTAGTATCACTACATGACAATAAAAATTTCCATTGACTGCATGGGCGGAGATCACGGACCGGCAGTCACAGTTGCAGCGGCAGTATCGTTTGCGAACCGCGAACCCGATGCTGAATTTATTCTGGTAGGGCTTGAATCACATATTCAGGCAGAACTGAAAAAAAATCGCGCACTCAATCATCCACGCCTCTCGATTCTCAATGCCACAGAAGTGGTGGAGATGGATGATCCTATTGAAATCGCTTTGCGCCGCAAAAAAGATTCATCCATGCGCGTGGCCGTGAGTCTGGTCAAGGACGGTCAGGCGCAAGCTTGTGTATCTGCCGGCAATACCGGCGCACTGATGGCGGTATCGCGTTATGTGCTAAAGACCATGCAGGGCGTGGACCGGCCAGCGATTTGCAGCATATTGCCAAATCAAAAAAATAAACCGACTTATATGCTGGATCTCGGGGCTAATGTTGACTGTGAGCCTTTGCATTTGCATCAGTTTGCTATTATGGGTTCGGCGCTGGTGTCGGCACTGGAAGGTAAGTCTAAGCCAACGATTGGTCTGTTGAATGTCGGCGAAGAAGATATTAAAGGTAATGACGTCGTGAAAAAGACTGCTCAGCTGCTGCGTGCGGACCATGCGCGTGGATTGCTGAATTTTTATGGCAATGTCGAAGGTAACGATATTTTCAAAGGTACGACCGATATCGTGGTCTGTGACGGCTTCGTCGGTAACGTGACGCTAAAAGCTGCCGAAGGTATGGGGCGCTTTGTCAAAAGTACATTGACTGATGCTTTTAAGAGCAGCCCTTTGAATATGCTGGGCGCTTTGATCGCGCGTAGTGCGTTGAAGTCTATTTCCCGCACAATGAATCCGTCTAACTATAACGGCGGCAGCTTACTGGGCTTGCGCGGTCTGGTGTTTAAAAGCCACGGCAGCGCTGATAAGTACAGTTACGAATGGGCGATACAGCGCGCATTCGATGCGGCAAAAAATGATGTATTGTCTCGTATCTCCACATCCATGGCAGAACTGATGCCAGCGACGGACGCGATGTCGGAGGAAATCAATGAACCTATGGCACAGAAAACCGCATGACTTTTTTCAGTAAAATTATCGGTACTGGCAGCTATCTGCCACCCAACAAGGTAAGCAATCAGCAATTAACGGATCAACTGGCTGCAAAAGGGATAGAGACTTCAGACGAATGGATTTTTTCGCGTAGCGGTATTTCTGCGCGCCATTATGCTGCCACCGATGTGACATCCAGTGATCTGGCGGTAGAAGCGTCGAAGCGTGCACTGGATGCTGCTGATATGCAGGCTAACGATATTGATCTGATTATTCTGGCGACCTCGACTCCGGATTTTCTCGGTGGCTTTCCGAGCACTGCCTGCGTCGTGCAAAATAAGCTGGGCATTACCAATGGCGCTGCGGCGGTTGATGTGCAGGCTGTTTGCAGCGGCTTTATGTACGCCATTGCCATGGCTGACAGCATGATTAAATCCGGTGCACACAAGAACGTGCTGGTGATCGGTACGGAAGTTTTTTCTCGCATCTTAAATTTTGAAGATCGTACTACTTGCGTCCTCTTCGGTGATGGTGCCGGTGCAGTTGTTCTGTCGCGCTCGGCTGAGCCTGGCGTATTGGCAACGAAATTGCATGCTGATGGTAGTTACGCGAACATCTTATGCGTACCGGGTAACGTGAGTTCTGGTGCGATTACCGGTAACGCATTTTTGTATATGGACGGTCAGGCGGTCTTTAAGCTCGCGGTCTCATTGCTGGAAAAAGTCGCGAACGAAGCGTTGGAAATCGCTGGTATGGATGCTTCACAGATAGACTGGCTGATACCGCATCAGGCGAATATCCGCATCATGCAAAGTACAGCCAAAAAAATGCGTATGCCGATGGAAAAGGTGGTCGTGACCGTCGATCAGCACGGAAATACTTCCGCGGCATCGATTCCGCTAGCTTTGGATGTTGCAGTCAGGGATGGCCGGGTGAAGCCGGGTCAGACGATTCTGATCGAGGGCGTAGGTGGTGGCTTTACCTGGGGCGCAGCAATTATCAAGATGTGAGATGCGACCTTGTTGAGGTGATTGTTGTCTTGCACAGATGGCTTTTCTCAATGGCATCAAAATTTTTGTCATTTCCTTAATTAACTTCTTTATCAAACAAGATTTATGACTCAATTTGCATTTGTTTTTCCCGGTCAGGGTTCGCAAGCTATTGGCATGTTGAATGGCTTTGCTGATAACAGCATCGTCCAGCAAACCGTAGCGGAAGCATCTGATGCCTTGCAGTTTGACCTCGCTAAATTGATTGCTGAAGGGCCAAAAGAATCCCTGGATTTAACGACTAATACGCAGCCAGTGATGTTGACGGCAGCTGTTGCCTGTTATCGCGCATGGATTGCGGCTGGTGGTGCTTTGCCAGCCTTGGTTGCAGGACATAGCCTGGGCGAGTACTCGGCACTGGTTGCTGCGGGCGTGATTAATTTTAAGGATGCGGTGCCGCTGGTGCGTTTTCGCGCGGAAGCCATGCAAAGCGCTGTGCCTGTAGGGCAGGGCGGAATGGCGGCAATTCTTGGTTTGTCTGATGAAGATGTGATTGCCGCCTGCGCCGAAGCCATTGCGGGGCATGCCGGCGAGGTGGTTGAGGCCGTCAACTTCAATGCGCCTGCGCAAGTCGTGATTGCCGGTTCTAAGGCTGCGGTCGAGCGTGCTTGTGAGATTGCTAAAGCCAAAGGTGCGAAGCGCGCATTGGGATTGCCAGTATCCGCGCCATTCCACTCATCGTTGTTAAAGCCTGCATCAGATCAATTGCGTGACTACATGATTGGATTGACTTTTAACGCCCCTGTCATCCCTTTGATTAATAATGTTGATGTCGCAATAGTAAACGAGATCGCTGCGATCAAGGATGCTTTGGTGCGACAGGCTGCTAGCCCGGTACGCTGGGTTGAAACCGTGCAGAAAATTAGCAACAGCGGCATCACGCATGTGATTGAATGTGGTCCAGGCAAGGTGTTAGCTGGTTTGACCAAGCGAATTCACGGCGAATTAATTGGTGATGCTGTGTTCGATCAGGCATCTTTGGACAAGCTAATGGAAATTCTGAAATGACTCAACAATTAACAAATCAGGTTGCGCTGGTCACTGGCGCTTCACGCGGTATCGGTAAGGCCATTGCAATTGCGCTGGCCAAGGCGGGTGCTCGCGTAATCGGTACGGCAACCTCTGAATCAGGTGCTGCGGCTATTTCTGAATATCTGGCTGCAGTTGGTCTGGATGCAGGCAAGGGCGTTGCCTTCAACGTCAATGACGTGGTGCGTTGTTCTTCTCTGGTAGAAGAAATTCAAAAAGAATTTGGTAGCTTATCTATACTGGTCAACAATGCGGGTATTACGCAAGATCAGCTGGCGATGCGCATGAAGGAGGAGGAGTGGGATAATGTCATCTCTACCAATCTGAGCTCTGTCGGTCGTCTGTCACGTGCTGTTTTGCGCGGTATGATGAAAGCCAAACATGGCCGCATTATTAATATTACTTCGGTAGTTGGTTCCTCCGGCAATCCAGGTCAAATGAATTATGCCGCTGCCAAGGCGGGTGTTGCAGGCATGAGTCGCGCTCTGGCGCGTGAAATCGGTAGCCGCAATATTACTGTCAACTGCGTAGCGCCTGGTTTTATCGACACTGATATGACAAAAGCATTGACTGAGGATCAAAAAGCGGCGATTTTGCAACAAATTCCGCTGGCGAGATTGGGGCAGCCGGAGGATATTGCTGCTGCAACTTTGTTCCTTGCGTCGCCTGATGCTGGCTATATTACCGGTACAACGCTCCATGTGAATGGTGGTATGTATTTAGGTTAAAATGATTTTATTGATATTTATCGCAACAATCGCCGAAATTAGACGGAGATGTGCTGGTAAAATCCTTACTTGCTTTTTTTGCGCACAAACCTGCTAAAATGCGCGCACTTTCTGTAACCACTCATGGAGAACCATATGTCAGATATCGAACAACGCGTTAAGAAGATCGTCGCCGAGCAACTGGGCGTCGCAGAAGCAGACATCAAAATTGAATCTTCCTTCGTGGATGATCTCGGTGCTGACTCCCTCGACACAGTAGAGCTGGTCATGGCACTCGAAGACGAATTCGAAATGGAAATCCCTGATGAACAAGCTGAAAAAATCACGACTGTTCAGCAAGCGATTGACTACGCTACTGCGCACGTCAAGGCGTAATTCAGCAGTGCTGCAGTGCTGCAGTGCTCTTAAAGTGCTGCCCAGAATCCAAGCATAACCAGTTTTCAAGTCCAGGAGAAACGCTTGAGCCGTACGCTTAAACGTCGTGTCGTGGTCACCGGTCTCGGTTGCGTTTCCCCAGTTGGCAATACAATTGCCGACGCATGGGGAGCCGTGACGGCAGGTAAATCCGGTATCGCCACGATTACCAAATTTGATGCAACGCCTTTTTCCACGCATTTTGCCGGAGAGGTAAAAGGTTTCAATGTCGAGGATTATCTCCCGGCTAAAGAAGCCCGCAATATGGATACCTTCATTCATTTCGGTATCGCTGCCGGGATGCAGGCTTTTCGCGATAGTGGCATCACAGTGACGGAAGAAAATGCCGATCGCATCGGTGTCATCGTCGGCTCTGGTATTGGCGGTTTGCCTTTGATTGAGGAAACCAAAGAAGTGTTGACTGAGCGCGGTCCCCGTCGTATCAGCCCATTTTTTGTTCCAGCCTCTATCATCAACATGATTTCCGGTCATCTATCGATTAAGTTTTGCTTGAAAGGGCCAAATCTGGCGATTGTGACAGCTTGTACTACGGGTTTGCATTGTATCGGTTCCGCTGCTCGCATGATTGAATATGGCGATGCCGATGTCATGATTGCCGGTGGTGCTGAATCAACGATTTCTCCATTGGGACTCGGTGGTTTTGCTTCTGCCCGTGCACTGTCTTCTCGTAATGATGATCCTGCGACAGCGTCTCGCCCCTGGGATAAAGACCGTGATGGTTTTGTTCTCGGTGAGGGTGCTGGTGTCATGGTGCTGGAAGAGTATGAGCATGCAAAAGCTCGCGGTGCCAAAATTTATGCGGAAGTTTTAGGTTTCGGCATGAGCGGCGATGCGTATCACATTACATCGCCTTCAATGGATGGCCCGCGTCGCAGTATGTTGAATGCGATGAAAAATGCTGAAATCAATCCGGAGCAAATTGATTACCTGAATGCGCATGGTACTTCCACGCCTTTGGGTGATAAAAATGAAACGGATGCGATCAAAGCAACTTTCGCAGATCATGCCTATAAAATGACGGTGAATTCGACCAAATCGATGACTGGCCATTTGTTGGGCGGTGCTGGCGGTCTGGAGTCTGTGTTTACGGTACTTGCATTGCATCACCAAGTATCTCCTCCAACGATCAATATCATTAATCAGGATCCGGAATGCGATCTCGATTATTGTGCGAACACGGCCAGAGATATGATCATCAATTTTGCGATGAAAAATTCTTTCGGCTTTGGTGGTACTAACGGCACCTTGATTTTTAGTAAAATTTGATTGGCTGCTGTTATAGCTAACGCGTAAGTTTTGCCGGCACTTTGATTCTTTGGATTAAAGTGCCGCTTTCTTTTGGTGCTGCCATGTCAATTGCTATCTCCGTCCGTATTTTGCCATCGCGTGGATTACTCTTAGCTAGCTGTAGTATGTTGTTCATCGCAATGGTGACGGCGGCTTATAGCGTTTTCATCCTGCCGCTTAATATTATCTTGCAGTTTGTTTTGCTGTTTGTGCTGAGTGCGCTGATGGTGTCGCGCTTTATACTGTTGATCAAAAGGCGCTCAGCATATAGTCTGGATATCGCTGCCTCAGGTCGTATGATACTCAGGAAATTTCCTGGTAATGGTGAAGACGCTCCCGCGATGGTGGTTCGGCTGTGCCGTGAAACGACGCTCTGGCCGCACGTCATGATGTTGCACTTACGTCCGGAGCAAGGGATTGTGCAGATTGTGCCAGTTTTGCGTGATAGCGTTGATGCATCTGCCTGGCGCGCTTTGAGTGTGGCATTGCGCTGGCTTGCTGTTCATGAGCGTAATCAGAAAAATACATCACTGACGATGGGGAACTTTTAAGCCTCGCTATGCATCTATCTACATATAATCGCGTTGAGATTACCCCGAACCTAGGAAAGAGTGAGTGACGACAGAGCGCGAGATTGATCAACTCCTTGTTGAGCGTGTGCAGCGCGGTGACAAAAAGGCATTTGAGCTTCTGGTTTCCAAATATCAAAGGAAACTAATGCGGCTCGTATCCAGGCTCGTCCATGATCAGGCAGAAGCGGAGGATGTCGTGCAAGAGGCCTTCATTAAGGCTTATCGTGCACTTGCGAATTTCAGAGGCGATTCTGCGTTTTATACTTGGCTGTACAGAATCGGCGTCAACACTGCCAAAAACTATCTGGTCACTCAGGGACGTCGTGCCCCGACCTCAACGGACTCGGATATCGAAGAGGCAGAAACTTTTGCCGATGCCGAGGGACTAAGAGATATTAATACGCCGGAATCCCTGCTGGCCAGCAAACAGATCGCCGATACCGTCAATAGCGCGATGCAGGCTTTGCCCGAAGAACTACGTAACGCGATTACTCTGAGAGAAATTGAAGGGCTTAGTTACGATGAAATTGCGGAAGTGATGTTGTGCCCGATCGGCACAGTGAGAAGCCGTATTTTCAGGGCGCGCGAGGCAATTGCCGAAAAATTACGACCGGTGCTCGGCACCAGTCTGGATCAGCGATGGTGATCTGACTCAAGCCGAAAGCTCTCAGATGAGCAGCAAAGCAGATCAAAAGAACAAGCAGTAAAAAATGTGGATAAAATCATGAACATAGATCACACCAAAAAAGAAAGCATTTCAGCTTTGCTCGATAATGAGTTAAGTGATGCGCAACTGGACGCCATGCTCGCCAGTTTGAGTCAGCATGCCGATGCGGATGAGCGACAGGTCTGGGATATCTATCATCAGATCGGCGATGTCTTGCGTTCAGATGATTTGGCAGTCAATGTCAGCCCCGGATTTTCTTCCAAAATGAGCGCCTTGCTGGATGCCGAGCCAGTGATCCTGGCGCCGAAACCTGTCGCAAGTCTTGTGACAAATCTTAGCCCGAATGCTGATAAATCTCGTTTTGCCCGTTATACCGCCATGCTCAGCGTCGCTGCAATGGCCGTGCTGGCTTTTATGCTAGTGCCACAAATTACACCTTATATTCACGGGAACAGTGCATCTTCAGTTCAGATGAGTAAAGCGACTGAAGCTTCAAATAATCCTGTGCAATTAGTTGCTGACGCCAATATGGCGCCAGCAACGGAATTAAAAAACAAAGCACCCGATGAAATCGAGATGCTGCGCGATCCAAGACTGGATAGCTATTTGCAAGCGCATCAAAAATTTTCTCCGTCTATCGTCAGCGGTTCGCAATTTGCCAACCATGTAGCCAGTACCGCAACGGGTAACGCGGTTAGCAACGGTATTGAAAACGCAGCAGCTCCAGTTCCAGCAGCAGCCTCCGCTTCATCCGCTTCATTTGTTCCGGAAAAGTAGACTCTATGTTGTTCACGCGTTTATCTTTCTCTCTCTTTGTGCTGACGACAGGGTTGGCGGCATCGCCGATGTTGTGCGCGCAAAGCCAGGACGCACAAGATGTGCCGACGATGCTGCGTAAAGTGCAGACTGCGGCACAAAAATTAAATTACACCGGTACTTTTGTTTATCAGCAAGCGAACCAGATGCGTACCTCGCGGATTACGCATCTGCTGGACGGTAACGTAGAGCTGGAAAAATTAGAAATTCTGGATGGCAAACCCCGCGAATATATCCGGCGTAACGATGAGGTCAGTTGCTATCTGCCTGAGAGTAAAACCGTTCAAGTCGAGAAACACGTCACTCAGGAAATTTTCCCGGCCTTATTGACCAGTAATGCACAATCCTTACCTGAGTCCTATCTGATTAAAAAAGCAGAGCAGAGTCGCGTTGCTGGCGCGGAATGCCAGATACTGAGCTTTGAGCCTAAGGATATGTATCGTTATGGCTATCGTCTCTGCATGGATAAATCCACCGGCTTGCTACTGCGTGCCCAGACGGTGAATGCAAAAAATGAAGTGATTGAACAAATCGCTTTCACCCAGATTTTGATTGGTGACGTCGATAAAAATCGCGTCAAACCAAGTTTTCAAAACACAGCGCAATGGCATATTGAAAATCTGACGGTGCAACCCAACGTTAACTCCGGTTGGGTAGTCAAGGCTTTGCCTGCAGGGTTTAAAAAGACCCGCGAGATGAAGCGTCTGATCCCGATTAATAATGCAGCGGCATCATCCGATGCCAGCCAAGCCAAGCCCCATCAGGTCATACAAATGATTTTTTCTGATGGACTCGCTGCCATCTCCGTATTTATCGAGCCGGATACTCAGGGCCGGACCGAAGGTAGTTTGCAGCAAGGGGCGGTGACTATTATGGGAAAGCGCCAGGGTGAGTATTGGTTGACGGTAGTAGGAGAGGTGCCTTTAGCTGCAATTAAGCAAGTCATGAACTCTATTGAATTTAAACCTAAGTGATGACGCCATGAAAAAATCTACATTTATTTCTGTCGACAAAGTCGTTTCTACTTTATTACTTACTACCTGTTTCGGCTTTATCGCCCCCACAATTACTGGGGCTGCACCAGTTGAGGCAGCTCCCGCTGTCGTCAGCGGTTTGCCGGATTTTACCGATCTGGTAGAGAAATCGAGCCCTGCCGTAGTGAACATCCGCACTACCGAGAAAATCCAGCAAGGCCAGCCTGGCATGGGCGGTGATGATGAGCAGATGCAGGAATTTTTCCGTCGCTTCTTCGGCATGCCTATACCGAAACAACAACCAGCACCGACGCCAAAAGGTCGTAAGCAAGCTCCTCAGCAGCAAGAAGAGGAAGTGCCGCGTGGTGTGGGGTCGGGTTTTATCATTTCACAAGACGGTTACGTGCTGACCAATACCCATGTGGTCGAAGGCGCGTCGGAGGTCTACGTCAAGCTGACGGACAAGCGGGAATTCAAAGCGAAAGTGATCGGCACGGACAAGCGTACGGATGTCGCGGTGTTGAAAATCGACGGCAGCAAACTCCCGCGTCTGACAGTAGGCGATTCTGACAAGATACGGGCAGGTGAATGGGTGCTGGCGATTGGCTCCCCATTTGATCTTGATAATACGGTGACTGCAGGGATCATCTCTGCCAAGGCACGTGATACAGGCGATTTCCTCCCTTTAATTCAGACGGACGTCGCAGTCAATCCAGGTAACTCAGGCGGTCCGCTGATTAATATGCGCGGTGAAGTCATCGGCATTAATTCGCAAATCTACAGCCGTTCAGGTGGTTATATGGGGATCTCGTTTGCGATTCCTATTGATGAAGCGATGCGTGTCGTTGAGCAATTGAAATCTGTAGGGCGCGTGACTCGTGGTCGTATTGGCGTAGCAATTGATGATTTATCGAAAGAGGTTGCAGAATCGATTGGCTTGCCAAAAGCTCAAGGTGCCTTGGTCACCCGAGTTGAGCCTGGCGCACCAGCAGAAAAAGCAGGTGTTCAGGACGGTGACGTGATTTTGAAATTCAACGGCATCACCGTTGAAAAGAGAACGGATCTCCCGCGTATTGTCGGCATGACTAAGCCAGGCAGCAAAGCGACTATTACCGTCTGGCGCAAAGGCGCTGCCCGCGACCTGGCTATTACCGTGTCTGAGGCAGAGCCGGATACCAAAGTAGCGCAAAAAACCGATAAAAAAGCGAAGCGTGATCAGACCGCCAATGCACTCGGTATCTACGTTACAGACATGACTGCCGCGCAAAAGAAAGAACTGCCTGGTGTGACAGGTGTTGTGATTGAATCGGTTGAAGGCCCGGCAGTACAAGCAGGTTTAAACCAGGGCGATATTATTCTCATGCTGAATCAGGTTGACGTCAAAGATGCCAAGCAATTTGCTGCGATGGTATCCAAACTGGATCCGAAAAAAGCGGCATCACTGTTGGTACGCCGTGATAATTTTTCTCAATTTATCCTGATACGTCCGGCGTCACAATAATCGTACTCAGCAAAATCGACTTAGCGTAAGAGTGCGATTCGATCAAAACTGCCCGCAAAACTGCGGGCAGTTTTTTTATTTACTGCGCAATATTTGTTAGCAAGCAGGGTGCTTCAAAAATCTGGATTGCACAAACTCACTCAAACGTTACGCCTAATGTCATCGCCGACTATAATGCTGCCTTAATACTTGCTTAATCCCTGCTTCATGTCCACTCAGTGTCTGTTTAGTGCAGTCATTCAATGTTGTATTCATTGCTTTTAGCGTATGTTGAGTATCGCTCCGACATGCCATGCTTGTTATTTCTAACGAGATGCGATGTGTAAATTTTTCATATACTCTGGAGTAGTATATTTTCAATGCCTAAGTAAAATGAGCGGATTAAGCTTATTTAATTAAAAATAAGGGGGAGTATTTGCTTATTCCCTCTATCCGTAACCATCCGATGATACAGTTCACTTTATATTCCCGTAGTTATTGCCATCTGTGTGACGATATGCTTGAGCAATTACAGGCATATCTCGATTCGTATCCTGATTGCCCCGCCTTTGCTGTTAAGGTTCTGGATGTCGATGCGGATGAGGCTTTGCTGGCACTTTATGATGAACTGGTGCCGGTATTGATCGGGCACAAAGTACATCAGACGGCACAGCAAATTTGTCATTATTTTTTAGACCAAACAAAATTGGAAGCGTTTTTACATGGGTGACACAGCGACATTTTCGCTATTTGATTATGCGGACGAAGTAATTTGTGGTGTCGATGAGGCTGGTCGTGGTCCTTTGGCCGGACCGGTCATGGCGGCTGCCGTTATTCTTGATCCACTCCATCCGATTGCTGGTCTGCGCGACTCTAAAAAATTGAGCGAACAAAAACGTGATCAGCTCGCTATCGAGATCAAACAATACGCCTTGGCCTGGGCAATCGCCGAATGTTCCGAAGAAGAAATCGACAGGCTGAATATTTTGCAAGCCACCATGCTGGCGATGCGACGCGCTGTCGAAGCATTAAAAATCCAACCGACGCTGGCACTGATCGACGGCAACCGGTGTCCCGTCATGTCGGTACGGTCCGAAGCCATCGTAAAGGGAGATGATAAAGTGCAGGCCATTTCCGCCGCATCGATTTTGGCAAAAACGGCACGAGATCACGCACTCGCACAACTTCACCTGCAATACCCGCAATATGCGCTCGATCAACACAAAGGTTACCCGACTGCGTTACACCTTGAGCGCTTGCGTGAGCATGGTGTCTCGCCTATACATCGCAAATCTTATGCGCCCGTCAAAGCGCTGCTGATCCAACGTTAACCATGGCCGACCACGCTGACATGAAATCCATTACCTCACGCGATAATCCGCTCTACAAAGAGTTAAAGCAACTCGCCACCAGCTCCCAGGCACGTCGTAAATCCGGGCGCACTTTGCTGGATGGTGTCCATCTATGCGAAGCCTACTGGCAGCATCTGGGTGCTCCGCACATGTGTATCGTTGCTGAGTCCAGTGCCGGGCATCACGAGGTGTCCTCGATACTTGCCTTATGTGAAGCTGAGTCGGCTAAATCTACAGCAGCTGCAGAAGCTACTGAAGTGCAATGTATTTGTTTACCGGACGCTTTGTATCACGCCTTAAGCCAGGTTGAACATGGCGTCGGCATTATGTTTGTCGTCGCGACACCACAAGCAATGACGCCAGAGGTGCTGCAAGAGTCGGCTGTCATGCTCGACAATCTGCAAGATCCCGGTAATTTAGGATCAATTTTGCGCAGCGCTGCCGCCGCAGGTATTCGTCATGTATTTTGCAGCCCGGGCACCGCCTTCGCCTGGTCACCTAAAGTGATGCGAGCTGGCATGGGCGCTCATTTTCTATTGAATATTGTTGAAAATGCCGATCTGCATCATCTGATCAGTCACGCGGCAATCCCGGTTCTGGCAACAAGTTCGCATACTACACAAACGATTTATCAGGCGCAGCTCAATCGCCCGGTTGCCTGGTTGTTCGGCCATGAAGGGCAGGGCGTAGCGGACGACTTGATGGCGCTTGCGACGGAGGCTGTGACCATACCGCAGCGCCCAGAGATTGAGTCCCTGAATGTGGCGGCCAGTGCTGCGATCTGTTTTTTTGAGCAAGTGCGGCAATCGCTTTAGGCGAGCATAATTTGTAGCATTGCTTGTAGTCATTGTTCATAGTAATTATGGATAATAACTAAATGAAAAAAAGGACATGAAAATTCATGTCCTTTTTTATTTTCCCAATTACGTCACTGATACGCCACTGATGCGTTGAGAATGAATTAATTTAATTAATTAATTAATTAAGTTAGCAAGTTAATTCAGCTTAACTTGTTTTGCGTCGTGCAATTCTTAACTAGACCATCATCAACTCAATTGCTAATTCTGGTCAGCGCAGCATATGCAAGCTCGGATTTGCGCGCGTCGGTGTTTTTTTGTTTGCCGCCTGTGTTTCTCCGTGGTTGAGTTTAAACACACTCACGATGCTGGCCAGTCCCGACGCCTGATCGTTCAGTGCCTGCGCTGCTGCTGAAGCTTGCTCTACCAGTGCCGAGTTTTGCTGCGTCATATTATCCATCTCGACAATCGCGTTATTGACCTGTTCTATACCTGAACTTTGCTCCTGACTTGCTGCTGAGATCTCTGCGACGATATCCGTCACTTGTTTGACGCTGGCGACTACTTTTTGCATTGTGGCACCCGCTAGTTCTACCAATTTTCCTCCGGCATCGACTTTCTCGGCAGAGTTGTCGATCAGTACCTTGATCTCTTTCGCTGCTGCCGCGGAGCGCTGTGCGAGGTTGCGGACCTCACTGGCAACGACTGCGAAGCCACGGCCCTGTTCGCCAGCACGTGCAGCTTCGACCGCCGCGTTCAGCGCCAGAATATTAGTCTGGAATGCGATGCCGTCAATCACACTGATGATGTCGACAATTTTTCTGGACGATTCATTGATGGATCCCATAGTGTCGACAACCTGGCCGACCACGGTGCCGCCTTGAGACGCTACTTCAGAGGCAGAAATGGCCAGCTGATTTGCTTGTTTCGCGTTGTCAGCATTTTGTCTGACGGTCGACGTGAGTTCTTCCATTGTCGAAGCGGTTTCTTCCAGCGAGCCGGCCTGTTGTTCTGTTCTGGAGGATAAGTCTAGATTGCCGGCGGCGATTTCGCCCGATGCCGTCGTGACCGACTCTGCCCCAGTGCGTACCTGGCTCACAATGCTAGCAAGATTGTCGCGCATTGTCTTAATGGCAAATAAAAGGTTATGGTGATCGGATGCGTTGGTATCGATTTCGACGGTGAGATCACCTGCTGCAATTTGTTCTACGATACCTGCGGCATAATCCGGTTCGCCACCGAGTTGACCGAGAATTTTACGCAACATATGCCATGCCAGACCCGCTACGATCATCATTAATACCGCGCCGATGGCTAAGAGCGTAAATGCCTGTTTCCAAAATTCATCATTGATATCGTCAATATAGGTACCCGTGCCGACCAGCCAATCCCATGGCGCAAATTTGATGACGGCGTATATTTTTGCGACAGGCTCTTTGACTCCAGGTCTGGTGCCATCCGCTCTGACGATCCCGATTCTGTCTTTCGCCAGTGCTGCGCGATAACGATCACCTGATGTCTTCATGTCCTTTTGCGGTACACCAATGCGGGATGCATTCGGATGGACGTACAGCAGATCGCTCGTGTAGTCGCGGACAAAAAAGTACAGATCATCTTTATGCAGGCTAGCAATCGCGAGTTTGGCTTGTTTCTGCGCGTCTTCTTTGCTGAGTTTGCCTGACTGTTCCAGCGCATAGGCTTTGTCAATTGCACCGCTTGCCATCTCCACCATATTCGAGATTTGCGCTACTCTCTCGGACATCATGGTCTGATGCAATGAATACAGCGACACGGACGCGATGACCGTAATGCCTAGCAATGTGCTGATACATAACAAAATGATGCGGGTACGGAGTTTCATTGTCGCCTCTCGTGAGAGTTTTTATATTGGTGTTATGTGGAGACTACATCAGTAAACGCGGACATCTGATTTAATTTCTTGCAGTATCGTCGTGGAGATTTCTTCAATCGATTTTGCTGTAGACGATAGCCAGCGTATTCCCTCGCGGCGCATCATGGCTTCGGCCTCATTAATTTCATAGCGGCAGTTTTCCAGCGAGGCGTATTTGCTTCCTGGCCGGCGTTCGTTACGTATTTCGGACAGGCGTTCAGGCGCAATACTCAGACCAAAAATCTTCGCTTTAAACGGCGGCAAATTCGATGGCAGTTTGCCGCGCTCAAAATCATCCGGAATCAATGGATAATTCGCTGCCTTGATCCCATATTGCATCGCCAGATATAAACTGGTCGGTGTTTTCCCCGAGCGTGATACGCCAACCAGAATCACATCAGCCGCAGATAAGTTTTTGTGGGATTGCCCATCATCATGAGCCAGAGAGAAGTTAATCGCCTCAATCCGGTTTTTGTATTCTTCCGAATCCGTCATGTTGTGACTGCGGCCTATGGTGTGCGTCGATTTGACACCAAGTTCCTGCTCAAGAGGCGCAACAAAAGTTTGAATCAAATCCATGTGCATGCCTTTGGATTTGAAGACAACATCGGCCAGATCAGCTTTCACCAGTGTGGAGAACACAATCGGACGATTGCCATCAGTCACCAGAGCTTCATTGATGCGACGCACTGCATCGTGGGCTTTATCTACGGTATCGATGAATGGCAGCCTGACTTGCTTGAATTTCAGGTCAAATTGGGTCAAAACCGAGTGACCAAAAGTCTCTGCGGTGATCCCTGTACCATCGGAAACAAAAAATACCGTACGGTTGGCAGCAGGCATAGGGGTGTGTTGTGGATCAGGCATGGGGAGCTTTGTCTATGTGGTGAAGGAAATGCACAATAAAACTCTTTCTATGCATATAACAAAAAAGACGCTAAATTCTCATGACGCATAGGCAAATTTTGCAGGACACCATGTAAAATGGTTGGCGATAGGTTTTCTCGTCTATGTATTAGTGTCTGAGTCTATTTAGTCTATTAGCGTCAAGAATAACAAAAAAACAGCGATGGACGAAGCAACACGATGCAGTTTGTATAGAAAACAGCAAAGATTTCTTACCATCAAAAAGAGGTTGTTATGTCCAACGCAGCAAATACCGGAGCAACTTACGTCGCTTCGTTTGAGCATTTACGCATGACGGATGTTGAATCCGTCGGCGGAAAAAATGCATCTTTAGGCGAAATGATCAGCCAGCTTGCAACTGCTGGTGTCCGTGTACCGGGTGGTTTTGCCACCACAGCACAGGCTTTCCGCGATTTTTTGTCTTACAGCGAAAATGGCGGCGCACCGCTGGCGCAGCGCATTGCTGACCGCCTGGTCAATCTGGATATCGATGATGTCAAAGAACTGGCAAGAGCCGGTGCTGAGATCCGTCAATGGATTATCGATACGCCGTTCCAGCCACGCCTGCAACAAGAAATCGAAGAGTTCTATAACCGGCTCGTTGCGGAGTCAACTGCGGAAATGTCCTTTGCCGTGCGTTCTTCTGCAACTGCTGAAGATTTGCCCGATGCGTCATTTGCCGGTCAACAAGAGACTTTCCTGAATGTCGTCGGGATCGACAACGTGCTGGAAGCGATGAAGCATGTTTTTGCCTCGCTGTATAACGATCGTGCAATTTCGTACCGCGTGCACAAAGGTTTTACGCATGCAGAAGTTGCTCTGTCTGCCGGTGTTCAGCGCATGGTGCGCTCCGATTTGGGGGCGGCTGGTGTGATGTTCACGATTGATACGGAATCTGGTTTCAAGGATGTCGTCTTCATTACGTCCAGCTACGGTCTCGGTGAAACAGTTGTGCAGGGTGCGGTAAATCCTGACGAATTTTATGTTCACAAACCGATGCTGGAACTCGGCAAATTGCCCGTGATTCGCCGCAATATCGGCTCCAAGCTGATCAAGATGGAATTTACCGGCGAGGCCAAAGCAGGCCGCTCTGTGAAGACCGTTGATGTGCCGGTCGAAATGCGTAACCGCTATTCATTGAACGATACGGAAGTCGTTGAGCTGGCAAAATATGCTGTCATCATTGAAAAACACTATGGTCGTCCTATGGACATCGAGTGGGGCAAAGATGGTCGCGATGGCAAACTCTATATTTTGCAGGCACGTCCGGAGACGGTGAAGTCGCAGCAAAAAGCGACCGACGCACAACAACGTTTTAAACTCAAAGGCACTGGTACCGTATTAGTATCCGGTCGCGCTATCGGCCAGAAGATCGGTGCAGGACGTGTCCGTGTAATTCATGATCCATCCGAGATGGAACGCGTGCAGCCCGGTGATGTGCTGGTTGCCGATATGACAGATCCCAACTGGGAACCTGTGATGAAGCGCGCAGCAGCGATTGTCACGAACCGCGGTGGCCGTACTTGCCACGCAGCGATTATCGCGCGCGAACTCGGTGTACCTGCCGTGGTTGGCTGTGGCGATGCAACCGACATACTCAAAGACGGCACGCTAGTAACGGTTTCTTGCGCTGAAGGTGACGAAGGCAAAATCTACGACGGCTTACTGGAAACTGAAGTGACCGAGGAATTACGTGGCGAATTGCCTAAGCTACCACTAAAAATCATGCTGAACGTCGGCAATCCGCAACTGGCATTCGATTTCCAATCCGTGCCCAACGAAGGCGTAGGTTTGGCGCGTCTGGAATTCATCATCAACAATAATATCGGCGTACACCCCAAAGCGATTCTGGAATATCCGAACATTGATGCAGACCTGAAGAAGGCAGTTGAGTCTGTGGCGCGTGGACATGCCTCCCCTAAAGCGTTTTATGTCGACAAACTCGCCGAAGGTGTGGCAACGATTGCCGCAGCGTTCTGGCCTAAAAAAGTGATCGTGCGTTTATCGGACTTCAAATCGAATGAGTATAAAAAACTCATCGGTGGTTCACGTTACGAACCGGATGAAGAAAATCCTATGCTTGGTTTCCGTGGTGCAGCCCGTTATCTGGCGAGTGATTTTGCCGAATCATTCGAAATGGAATGTCTCGCCATGAAACGTGTTCGCAATGACATGGGACTGACCAATGTCGAAATCATGGTGCCGTTTGTCCGTACCTTGGGGCAGGCAGAAAAAGTAGTTAATTTGCTGGGTAAAAACGGACTCAAGCGTGGTGAAAACGGCCTGCGTCTGATCATGATGTGCGAAGTTCCGTCGAATGCGATTCTGGCTGAAGAATTCTTGCAATTCTTTGATGGCTTCTCTATCGGTTCCAACGATCTGACTCAGCTCACGCTGGGCTTGGATCGTGATTCCGGTATGGAATTGCTGGCAGCTGATTTTGACGAACGGGATCCTGCGGTACGCGCCTTGCTGTCCAAAGCAATTGCCGCTTGCCGCAAGCTCAATAAGTACGTCGGCATTTGCGGCCAGGGTCCATCGGATCATCCTGACTTTGCAGAATGGCTGATGAAAGAGGGAATCGAATCTATCTCCCTGAACCCTGACTCGGTGATTGATACCTGGCAGAAGCTGGCAGCAGTAGCTAAGTAATACGGCCTAGTGCAGTTAAGTAAAGCAACGACACCCCGCATCGCCATATAGTGATGATATGGCGATAAAAAAGCGCGACTTTGATCAGGATCTCTGACAATAAGTCGCGCTTTTTTCTTGTTGGTGCGCCGCAACAAAAATACGTTAAACCGGATAGATAAAGCTTGTGATTTCTAAAATTTGGACTAGACTACCCGTGTCGAAACAGTAATAAAAAGAAAATCAAAACTTCCTCAGCATTCCAAGAAAAGCCCTCGCTACCATCCGGTAACGGGGGCTTTTTTGTGGGTAAATTTTGATAACGATTACCGATGATTGTTTCGATACTCTCGTGGAGAATGATGAAATGAATTCAATAAAATAATCACAAAAATCATGACAACCACAATAAATAGAAATAAGGAGAAGTTAATCATATGAATGCATGGATGACATGGCTGGTGCTGGCAGGCGTAGTAGTAATACTTGAGTTGTTTACCGGCACCTTTTATTTATTAATGATCGCAGTTGGTCTGGTGGCAGGTGCTCTGGCTGCGGTAGTGAGTTTAAGTCCGGCGATGCAGCTGATCACGGTTGCCGTCGTCGGCAGTGCGGCTACTCTGGCACTGTATAACAGTAAGTATGGCTGGACCAAGAACCAGGATTCGGCTCGCGATCCTAACGTCAATATGGATATCGGTATGAGTGTCCAGGTGAAAGAGTGGCAGGATCAGGGGAATGGTAAATACACCGCACGCGCGATGTATCGCGGAGCGATGTGGGATGTGGAATTGCAGCACTCGGCTGGCTACCCCGGTGCTTTCATTATCGAAGAAATACAAGGTAGCCGTTTGATTGTAAAGCCTTCGTAAATAAATTTGCCTGATTAATGTCTTCATAAAGACCAACAGCAGAATTACGTATCATCACTTAAAACAATAAAGGTAAGTATATGGAAAATATAGGAAGCGTCGCTCTCGTGCTCTTCGTACTGGCGATTGTATTTGTCGTTAAAACCATCAATGTCGTACCTCAACAGCATGCCTGGGTCGTCGAGCGACTGGGTAAATATCATGCGACCCTTGGGCCTGGCTTGAATATCGTGGTGCCGTTTATTGACCGCATCGCCTACAAACACGTACTAAAAGAAATCCCGCTCGATGTACCGCCGCAAGTCTGTATTACCAAAGACAATACGCAGTTACAGGTCGACGGTATTTTGTATTTTCAGATCACGGACGCGATGCGCGCTTCGTACGGTTCGTCAAACTACATTGCCGCGATTACGCAATTAGCGCAAACGACCTTACGCTCTGTCATCGGTAAGATGGAACTTGATAAAACCTTCGAAGAACGCGATCACATCAACACCACTATCGTCAACGCGATTGATGAGTCTGCCGCTAACTGGGGTGTCAAAGTCCTGCGCTATGAAATCAAGGATCTGACGCCACCAAAAGAAATTCTGCATGCAATGCAGGCGCAGATTACGGCAGAGCGGGAGAAGCGTGCGCTGATCGCCGCGTCCGAAGGGCGTAAGCAAGAGCAGATTAATATTGCCACCGGTGAGCGAGAGGCATCAATCGCAAAATCTGAGGGCGAAAAACAAGCTTCGATTAATCGTGCCCAAGGTCAGGCTGCTGCGATTCTCGCAATTGCCGAGGCAAGTTCCGAAGCGATTCGTAAAACTGCGGCAGCGATTCAATCCCCCGGCGGCGCAGATGCGGTTAATCTGAAAGTCGCAGAGCAATACGTCAGCGCCTTTGCGAATTTAGCAAAAACCAATAATTCAATTATCGTCCCGGCTAATCTCGGCGATATGAGCGGTCTAATTGCGACCGCCATGCAAGTAGCCAAATCCCAAAAAGTCATCGCTAGCGAAGTAGCTGCGCCGCGACGACCGTCCTGATGTCCTGATTCAGCGAGGAGTGTGACAGACTCCGCGCTGCCCCGTAGTAACCATACCCAGCAAAGCAGTAAGGCAGGTGCTCACAAAGTGCCAGTCAGGCTGCTGCATTTCCGAACCATCGGAGTTAACTTGAAAGAGATATTCTCATGTTTGAAATTATTTTAGGCATCATCGTCTTTATAGCGATTATCCTTCTCTACACCAGCAATATACTGGTCTATATATCGAATGAAAAAATCGGTATCGTTGAAAAGAAATGGTCTACCTCTGGCTCTCTGGAACACGGTTTTATCGCGTTAAATGGAGAAGCTGGTTTTCAACCCGAAGTTCTGCGCGGCGGTTTTCATGTGTTCTTTCCATTCCAGTATGCGATTCACCGGCATGATCTGGTCACCATACAACAAGGGACGCTGGCGTATGTGTTTGCCCGTGATGGGCAGGCAATGGCGCCGACGCAGAATCTGGCATGCAACAAAACCGCGAATGACTTCACCGATGTGCGCGGCTTTTTGACCAGCGCTGGTCAAAAAGGACTGCAAAGAAAAATCCTGCGTGAGGGTACTTACGCGATCAATCTCGCCCAATTTGTGGTGCTGACGACAGATAAGGTTTGTGCCTTGCCCTTGCCGGGTGATGGCAATGTCAGTACTGATGGAGAAGTGGTCGGACAGTTGGCCGAGATGCTAGGTGAACTACGTACCCGCAATGGTTTCCAGCCTTTAGTGATACGTGACGATAAGCTCGCGGTGATCACGACGCATGAGGGGCAATCGCTGCCCGAAGGTACGATTGTTGCCCCCGTTGTCGGTGCTGATCCGCATGAAAGCAGTAGTTATCATCACGACTTCCAGAATCCTGAGGTATTCATAGAATCCGGTGGCTACAAAGGCCGTCAACTGCAAGTACTGGTCGAAGGTACGTATTATCTGAACGCCCGTTTCGCTACGTATGAAATCGTTGAAAAACGCGTGGTTCCGGTTGGTTACGTCGGTGTCGTCGTGTCCTACACCGGCAAGGCTGGCAACGATGTGACTGGTGACGCCTATCGTCATGGTGAGCTGGTGGGTAGTGATGAAAAAGGCGTACAAGTCACACCTCTTTTACCAGGCAAATACGCCTTAAATCCGTATGCCAAGCGTGTGATTGATGTGCCGACCACGAATTTTATTCTTAAGTGGCAATCAGGCGCAGTCGGTTCGCATGAGCTCGACAAGCACCTGAGCGAAGTATCACTGATTACCAAGGACGCATTCGAGCCTGATCTGCCTTTGTCGGTCGTCGTCAACATCGATTATAAAATGGCACCACTCGTGATACAGCGCTTTGGCGATATTCAAAAATTAGTCGAACAAACGCTGGATCCAATGGTTGCTGCCTATTTTAAAAATATTGGTCAGGGCAAAACCTTGATTGAATTATTGCAAGAACGCTCGGATATTCAAGAGCGCGCCAAAGCCGAAATGCGCAAGAATTTTGAAGGATATAACCTGACTCTGAACGAGGTTCTGATTGGCACGCCTCGTGCTAAAACAGGTGATACGCAAATTGAAGTCATCCTTAAACAATTGCGTGAACGTCAGGTTTCCAGAGAGCAGTTAGAAACCTATAAAACCAAAGAAACAGCCGCAGTACAAGAACGTATTTTGCGCGAGGCCGAAGCCAAAGCCAAACAACAGACTGCTATTACCGAGTCTGAGCTTGCCGTCAAAATCGCCGAGAACCAAGGTAGTGCAGCGGTACAGAAAGCAATCAAGTCTGCCGAAGAAGCGCGCCAGGCAGCATCCGGTGCCGCCGATGCTAAACGTACGCTCGCGAACGCCGAGGCCTATCAATTGCAACAAGTGGGTGAAGCGCAGGCCAAAGCCACTCGCCTGAACGTCGAAGCTTACGGTGGACCAGAGCTGCAATTCCAGCAAACCGTACTGCTGCGTTTTGCCGAGGCGATAGAGAAAGGCCATATCGCTATGGTACCAAGCATACAAACTGGCGGCGGCAGCGCCTCCGCAGTCGATGCTTTTCTCGCGCTGGCTGCCAAAGATTTGTTGAACAAGAATGAGAAAAAAGAGGTCGTAATTACGTCGTAAGCTCTTCTTATATCAGCGCAAAAACGAGCGCAAAAACGAACTTATAAACACCCCTCTCCTGCATGCGGGAGAGGGGTGCAAGGTAAATGCGCTTGCAGTAACTGATGCAGTGACCGGCTAAGTCATTTCTATTATCTGCATCTGATGATCTGCATCATGCACCAATGCATGTCAAATCATTATGTTTTTTTCATGTCTGAGCTAATTTGAATTAAGATACGTCATTCCCTTAGTCAAATGCCGCCATGATGAAATCTCGTCGAATTCTTCTAGTTCTTGTCGCAGTTCTGATCACAATAGCGGTAGCAATTACCGCTTATTTTTTTGTTCAATCAAACCCCAAAAAATCCTCAGAAAGCGTTGACAGCGTTGCCGCCGCATCCGGAGCTGAGAAGACGGCAAACGGATTACCCAAAGAATTCAACGATATTCTCGCTGCGTACCGCAAAGTCATCGTGTTGCTGGCAGATGAAAAAACTTTGTCTGTTAAAGAGAAGTCCGCAGCGAACCGTATAGGCCAAGCCTTGTTCCATGAGAATCTGGTGCGACTGGAAAATGTCGATGCGTATTTGAAAACAGTACAAGCTTACAAAACCACCGAGCGGGAAGCCGCATTTGATGCGATGCTGAGTTTTATTGAATCCGGAGATGGTTTATACGATGCTGACCGTCTGGCGTTCCAGGAGATTTTGCTCAAATTACAAAAAGCTATTGCCAGCGAACAGACTTTACCCGCGATCAAACTGCACAAACGGGTCACTGAAGATCTTGCGGCTTTAAACGAGATTGAAAAAGAATATGACAAGGAGCTCAAGGACATCTTCTCTCGTTTTGAATCGCGCTCGATTGAGCTCAAGCGTGAGCGCTGGGACGATTACCTGACCAAGTTACGCAAGCTATATCCGCGTGAACAAATTCTTAAGGATTACGGCGTGATTTTGCCTTATCCGGAAATACCGGAAGTCGCTGGTAACTCCGCAAAAGAGAAAGAAATTTTCGGCACAGGTCTGCCGGCTAAAACTGTCGTACTCACCTTCGATGACGGCCCTCATTCAACCTATACCGACGAAATCGCCGCGATTTTGAAACAATACAATGTACCGGCAGTCTTTTTTCAGGTAGGACGCAATGTCGGCAGCATTGATGCGCAAGGTAAAGAAAAGCTGAATAAGAATGCGGATACCAGCAAAAAATTACTCGCTGCAGGACACACATTAGCCAACCATAGTTTTAGCCATGCCTTATTGTCCAAACAAAATGGTGACAGCCTGCATGCCGAAATTGCGCAAACCGATCAGCTCCTGAAAGCAATCGATCCCGCACGCTCGTCATTGTTCCGTTTTCCTTATGGTGCGAAAAATAAAGAGGGTATGGAGATTTTGTCTAGTCTGGGATTGCGTTCGGTGATGTGGAATATCGACTCTCTGGATTGGGCTGATCCGGTGCCGAACTCGATTGCTAATCGCGTACTCGCCACGGTCGATAAAGAGCAACGCGGCATTATTTTGTTCCATGATATTCATGAACGTACTGTCAAGGCTTTACCCCTGGTATTAGACAGATTGATCGCTGATGGTTATCGTTTTGCAGGTTGGGATGGTAATGAATTTGAGATCGGCAAAGATAGCAAGGCGCCGGTAGAAAAACTCAATGTCACAACCGATTATCAAAACAGTTGGGCTGTTGTCATCGGGATTAACGATTATGCCAAATGGCCGAAACTGCAATACGCCGTCCAAGACGCTAATGCGATCCGCGACACGCTCGTCAATCGCATGGGTTTTGCGGGTGACAAGGTGATCACGTTGACCAATGCTGATGCCACCAGAAATAATATTCTTGCGGTATTTCACGATAAGCTGGGGCACGGTCAATTGAAAAAAGATGATCGTGTCTTTGTCTTCTTCGCCGGTCATGGTGCCACGCGCAAACTGAGTTCGGGTCGTAACCTCGGCTACATTATTCCGGTCGATTCTGATCCTGAACAAGTCTCTGTCGATGCGATTCCCATGACGGATTTACAGAATATTGCCGAGAATCTGAATGCCAAGCACGTCTTGTTTGTCATGGATGCCTGTTATAGCGGACTGGGATTGACGCGTGGCAGTGGTGGTAGTTCGTTCTTGCGTGAGAATGCGAAGCGACTTGGTCGCCAGATGTTAACCGCTGGCGGTGCCGATCAGTTGGTTGCTGACGGCGGCCCGAACGGGCACTCGGTATTTACCTGGACGCTGTTGCAAGCCTTGTCGGGCAAGGCGGATCTCAATGGTGACGGTATGATCACTGCGACAGAACTCGCCGCCTATATCGCCCCTGCGGTCTCCAGCGTCTCGCAACAAACGCCTGCGTTCGGCAGTTTGCCCGGATCAGAGGGCGGTGAGTTTGTGTTCGAGGTGCGTAGCGAAGCAGAATTTTTGAATGCAAAAACGGACCAGTTATCGGCCGACGCCATTGCGCTCAACAGCAAACTCGATGGCGCACGTGTCAAGGCGGGCAATGATACGGCAATCGTCATCAAGAACCTGAACGGTGGCGAGCAAAAAATTGCCGCTCCTAAACCTGTCGATGCCTCGTCACGTCAGCTAGCGCAGCGCGCCAACGATCAAGGCTTGCAACATTATCGTGAGAAGCAATATGCACAGGCAGAAGCGGCATTTACCGAGGCACTGAAATACCGGCCTGACTTCGGTCTGGCTGCCAATAATCTGGGCTTTGTCTATTTTAAACAAGAGAAATACGCTGAGGCGGCTCGCTGGTTTGAAAATACCCTGCAGATCGATCCATCGAGAGCCGTCGCGTATTTGAACCTAGGAGATGCCCGCGCTCGCCTGAACGAGAATGAGAAGGCCAAAGTCGCTTACAACAATTTTTTGCAACTGGCACCGAATAGTTCGAGTGCAGCGGCGGTAAAAGAGACCTTAAAAAAACTGAATTAAACTAAATCGAACTGGGTTAAATTAGTCCGCTAGATTAATGCAGTCCAGTTAAGCCTAGCCTTAGTTTTATCGTTCTGGCGAAGGTTGAAATCTAGCGGCGTCCTCGCCTGTGCAGGGATGGTAATCTCAGGTTTTTGTGGCTGGATTGAATGGCATTACCAATCTGTGTCGTAGTAATGTCTTGTCAGATCCATGTTGTGTCCATCCTTCTGTATCCTTTGTAGCGAATTTACTAAACATCTTCATGCGATTGGATTTTTGATGAAAACACCTCAACTCCCGCCATTACGAAAAATAGTTGCGTTGCTATTGCTCAGCGGCGTTTTGCATCCCGGCGTATCTATCTACGCCGCACAGTCTGCAAGTGCTCAAGGCGAGATCACTGCGCCGCCTTTATTGCTGGCGCAAAATTACGCAGATAAATTTGATGTCACACGCTATCTGGTGAGTGAAAAGCTTGATGGTGTGCGGGCATATTGGGATGGGCAGCAATTGCGTTTTCGTAGTGGTAAATTAATCCACGCACCAGCCTGGTTTACGGCTGCATTGCCAAAGCATGCTCTGGATGGCGAACTGTGGATGGGGCGCCGTCGCTTTGATCAGGTGTCTGCTGCGGTACGCCGCCAGGAGCCTGATGATGCCGAATGGAAGTTAATTAGCTATCAGCTGTATGAGTTGCCAAACGGCGAGGGCGACTTTTCGCAACGGATTGCGAGCTTACAGGCAAGCGTGGCAAAAGCGAATGTCGCCTGGTTGCAAGTATTAGCGCAAACACGTATCGCAGACAAAGCAAGCCTCAAGCAACAACTTGCGCAAGTTGTTCATGGTGGCGGTGAAGGCTTGATGCTGCACAGAGCAGATGCGACCTGGCAGACAGGACGATCCGAGTTATTATTGAAACTAAAACCGCAGCTTGATGCCGAAGCCGTTGTCGTCGCTCACGAAGCAGGGCATGGCAAATATCAGGGTTTGTTAGGTGCACTGGTCGTACAAACTCCCGATGGGCAGCGCTTCCGCTTGGGAACCGGATTGAGTGACGCGCAACGACGCGATCCTCCGGCGATAGGCAGCACAATCACTTATCGCTATCGTGATCTGACGTCGACAGGGCTGCCGAAGTTTGCCAGTTTTTTGCGCAGCAGACCAAGTGAGTAATAAGTGAGCGGTGAGCAGTGAGCAGGTAGTCGGCGAGGGGTGACATTAATTATCACTTATCAGCGAAGGGGATTTCTGAAAACACTCCGTACCGCTTACTCCTGCTTTTGTCCGTGTTTCCATGCCTCCGTAGCTCTGTGTTGAGAGGTCTTGGTTTTGGTTTAGCTGTAAGTCCTGTCAATTGGATTTGTTCATTTGGATGTTTTTAGAAACTTCCGAAACAGATTGCGCAATGTTGATGCGCCTTTCAGACGGTTTTTGCTCGCTAAGCCGCACCGGTATTGCGGATTGAGTTTTAGGAATTGTATTGCATGGCAAACAGAATCACGCAAAGCACCATCATCACTGGCTTTCAGCAAGCCTTGATCCCATTCGCCGATCCACAACGCGCTCCCGGTATGCGCGCTTATATGAAAGATCGCTTCGACTATCTTGGCATTGCTGCTCCGGTGCGTCGTCAAGCTGCTATGCCGTTGATCCGTGCGCTCAAGCCGTCAACTGCCGCACAACTTTTTGACATGGCAGATCAGCTCTGGTCTTTACCCGAACGTGAGTACCAGTATGTCGCGATTGATCTGCTGGCGAAATATATTCCTGTCCTGACTGCGGCATCTCCAGCAGATACGATTGCGCAGCTATTCATGCTGGTGCAATCCAAATCATGGTGGGATACCGTTGATGGCTTGGCTGGTATAACTAGCGATGTACTGAGAGCGCATCTCACACAAGACAGACGAGTACAAGCCTTGATGGATACGGCAATTCAACATCCTGATTTTTGGGTGAGACGCATCGCCTTATTGCATCAACTCGGCTGGCGCGAGGCGACTGATACCGAGCGGCTCAGCCGCTACGCATTACTCTGTGCAGAAGAAAAAGAATTTTTTATTCGTAAAGCGATCGGCTGGGCTTTACGCGATTATGCATGGCATGATCCTGATTTTATCCGTCAGTTTTTACAGACACATCAAGAACAATTCTCGGGATTGAGCGTGCGTGAGGCTAGCAAAAATTTACATAAACTCTGACGGCGACCTGCACATCGGAATCGGGAATAGGCGCCATCAAAATGCATCGCCCATATTCGCCCTCCGTATCTATCACTAATACCAAACTACCACACCGTTATGGCACTCACATCCCTGCGCATGTATTTATCGAAAGCTTTTCGCTGGCAACGAGGCAGGCAGGGCACAGGGTATGACAAAATGCTTTTGCTCACGGCACCATGGCCGCTTCCGTTCGACAGCTACATCATCCGCTATCCCGAGGGTGCCGAAATCCCGCCACATACCGATCCTGTCCAAAACGGGCGTCATTACCGTCTCAATCTCATCCTGAAATCACCACGTTCCGGTGGCGACTTTATCTGTGCCACACCAATTTACAGCTCAAAAAAAATCAAGCTATTTCGCCCCGACGCCTGCGAGCACAGCGTAACCCGCGTTGTTGGCGGGAGTCGCTATGTGCTGTCGGTTGGCTGGGTGCTGGGTCGGGTAACAAAATCCGGGTAGTCGCGTGTTTGCGACTTAGTCCCAACCTGGTATTAATCATGCAATGTGGTAGCAAGTCCAATTCCCTTACCCTTGACTTAAGGAAGATGTAAGTACAGTTTTTTGATGTCTTTGTCTTGTCAAACTCTTATTGTTAGATGCATAATATATTGCTTTGTTGAAAAATGTTATTGAGAAAATTCTAACAGTATCAGTCTCGATAATAATGATCAGTAAAGCGTATTTTTGTTGACTGTCAATTCAAGCGATAACCAATCTATTCATATATTTTGGTTATTATTAAACAATAAAAATCATGAATCAAGGGAAGAAAATGTCTCGAATTATCACCGCATTTGCAGGACTCGCTATTGTTGTAGCAAGCACAGGTTGCTCAATGATGGCGCCTAAGTATGACGCTTCACAAAATAATATCCAGGCTTTAAAAGATGCTGGGAATTATTCGGCAAAGGTAGGTGAATTTGTATCAAAAAATGACCCTAAAAATGCGAACCCTATTAGCATTCGCGGATCTAGTCTCGCTTCACCTTATCAAGCTTCCTATGCGATTTATCTGTCAGAAGCTATTAAGCAGGAGTTGACCCTGGCAGGAAAATTTACGCCAAATGTCAATCTGGAGATCACAGGAACTTTACTGAAAAATGACATTGATGCATCGGGATTTAGTATCGGTAATGTCATTATAGAGGCGCGTTTCGTCGTGAAGAAAGACGGAAAAACTACATACGATCAAGTGAAATCAATCAACAGCGAATTCCCTTCTTCTTTTGCCGGTGCTGTAGCGATACCTCGCGCAGTGCAAGAATATTCACCCGCGGTTCAAAAATTATTGGCTTCCTTGTATACCGATAAAGCGTTTATTGACTCGCTCAAATAAGTTATGTATCCAATTTTTAGAAAGAAATTCACATGCGCGTTTTAAGTTTATGTTCAGCCGTCTTTACTGCACTATTAATGAGTGCCTGCGCTCATCCGATTGTTATTTCTCCAGCGGTAGATAAAATCGCACCTAGTGTTACCGCTCAGAAAATTAATAAAAATGTCGCCTATTACATAGCAGACGATATTTTACGTAAAGAAGTGATTACGCCTGGAGGTGGTGGAGATAAAGTCAGCTATATGCCATATCGTGACATCGAAAATGGATTTTACAAAATGTTATCCAATACATTTAGTAGTGTTACAAAGCTAAAGAGTTTAAATGACTCCGATGCTATTAGTAAAAATAGCGTCAGTTACATCATCACTCCTAGCTTGGTGACAAACTCATCTTCTCCTAGTCCATTTACATGGCCTCCGACTAAATTCAACGCAGAGCTGACCTGTAGTATCAGCGATGCTGCCGGTAAAACGATTTTAGTGAAAAAAGCATCAGGTGATGGGTCGGCTGAATTTGACGAATTTAAGAGAGATCATTCGTTAAGTGGCAAAAGAGCGTCTGAGGATGTTCTGGTAAAAATGCAAAAAATGCTGTTAGAAGCACCTGAATTACAAAAATAATTCTTGTAATATTGTTTCTGATATTTTAAAAAATGGGTGCGTTTAACGCACCCATTTTTATGTTGGTCGATTGTATAAAAAATTAATTTTAACGCTGACCAATCGACGTCGCACCAAACAAGGCTTTCTGTTCACGTGGCTGTGAGCGCCAGTATTGGCGGGGCGCGTCTACTGTGCCGCCTAATTTTGCCGCAGCATGCCAGGGCCAGTGCGGATCGTAGAGTATGCCTCGGGCGAGGGCGATCATATCGGCTTGACCGCTGGCGATAATCGATTCGGCGTGCTCTGCTTCTGTGATCAGGCCGACAGCGATGACGGGCATTGTGGTGTGCTGGCGGATCTGTGCTGCGAAACCGACCTGATAGCCAGATTCGACCGGAATTTTTTGAAGTGGTGAAATGCCGCCGCTGGAGACATGGACAAAAGCGCAGCTACGTTCTTCCAAGGCTTTCACAAAGACGATGCTCTGTTTTGTATCCCATCCACCATCGACCCAGTCGCTTGCTGAGATCCGGATGCCGACAGGTGTGTCTGCGGGAATCGCGGCTCGCATGGCCTCGAATACCTCTAGCGGAAAACGCAAGCGGTTTTCCAGGTTGCCGCCGTATTGATCGGTGCGTTGATTCGATATAGGCGATAAAAATTGGTGTAGCAGATAGCCATGGGCTGCATGCACTTCTATCGCATCAAGACCGAGTTTGTGACTGCGTATGGCCGCTGCGACGAAGGCATTTTTCACTCGTATCAGTCCGGCCTGATCCAGCGCAAGTGGCGGCGTCTCGTGCTCGCTATGAGGTATTGCTGATGCGGATGAAGTCTGCCAGCCGCCTTGTGCAACCGGGATCAATTGTCCGCCATCCCATGGCGTCTGGCTCGATGCTTTGCGACCAGCATGCGCGAGCTGAATTGCAATCGGCATCGCCGAATAAGTCCGTAATGCCTTCAGCACCCGCGCTAATGCAGCTTCAGTCGCATCCGACCATAAGCCTAAATCCGCTGGCGTGATACGACCTTCCGGCTCCACGGCAGTTGCCTCGATAATCAACATACCTGCACCGGACAAAGCGAGACTGCCGAGGTGGAACATATGCCAGTCGGTCGCTTGTCCTTCATCGGCAGAGTACTGACACATCGGTGCGATGATGATGCGATTTTTTAATGTAAGTGTACCGATAGAGACTGGTGTAAAAAGGGCGCTCATAGATATTCTTTCTGTGCTTGCACATATAAATCTTAAAACTACGAATGGATGCGCTGGTCAAAGGGCAGTGACCTGGCGTCAATGGTTCGTGCTGCACGATAGAGACAACCAACCGGTTGCGCTGCGCTCACGATCAAATAGTGGTGGTGCGACTCTTGTTTACGCATCGCATGCAATCTGTAGTGCCATGAAGTGATCATGAGCTGATCAAAAATCCGGACTCATGTATGGATCAGGCGGCCTCCGCCGAATGACCAGTTTTCCCAAGTCGTTTCTTTAAAGCAGACCATCACATTCTCTGGATGCAATCCCGCCAGAGTCAGTTTTTGCATCAGATCTTCTAAGAGCTTTTTCTTGATTTTGACACTGCGACCGACGGACCAGAGAATTTCGATCAGCACAAAATCATCGGTGCGTGCAGAGCTGAGATCGGGGTAATGACTATCGTACCGAAAGTCGTCCGCATCCAGTTCTAATACCCGCTGGAATTTGTCCGTATCCGGTACGCCGGAGGTGACTAAGGCAGAATGAATAGCGTCCAGTACCGCAGATTTGAATTCACTGGATTTGGGTTTGCGGACAGTAAGTGTGATGAGTGGCATACGCGTTCCTTAGGCTAACTGCAAAATAGGAACAGCTAGCTTAATCGATTATTCGGCGCGTCGCTCGAAGTGCAAAAGATCATGCCGTTCGCCATGCAACTCAACGCTGCGCCGCGACTTGCCAAAGACACTAAAACCATTTTTTTTCAGCACCTTCGTTGACCCGATATTGGATGGACGCACCACAGCCTCGATACGCCAAAGTTTGAGCGGGCCAAAGGCTTCTTGCACGATCAGTTGTACCGCCGCGCTGGCTTGCCCCTTACCAGTCGCCTGCTGCGCCATGCGATAGCCGAGCGTCGCCTTGTTGTAATGCGGACGGACGATATTCGTCAGATTAATCCGGCCGATTAATTGCGCTTGAGTCGTATCGGATGCCGTCGTCCAGATCAGATATTGAAACGACTTATCCTGCTCGCGCTCAGTCTCGGCAGCATGTAATGAGGCACGCACACGCGCTGGCTGATAGTAGGCATCGGTACGACTATGCACCCATTGCTCAAAATAGGCGCGGTTCTGCATCTCAAAATCAAGCACGGCATCGGCGTGTGTGCTGCTTGCAGGTGTGATGATCACGGGCATGGTGATGGTCGTAAGGTTGTCTGTAGCGCTGTCGTTATGCAAAACCGACATTGCATGAGCGATTGGAATAGACCAGATTTTAATACACACACTTTGGTTTTAAAATTGGCTCTATTCTCAGTAGGTTTAGTCATGCTAGACAACCTTATAGCAGCGTGGGAGAATTGAAAGTGCTAAGAAAAAGCTGATGCTTCAGCGAATTTTTTGTTTGAGTCAAATATATATACATTTTTTGCGGTAATAGCGTTAATAACGCTAATTCCTGAGTCTTTAAAACTGAGCTGAGAGTTGTATGCTATGTAATTCTTATTTGGTTGCAATATTTTTTTTCATGGCCCAATTCTTAGTGTCTCTGATTCGGTAAATTTAAACGATGTGCCGAATTGTTAGCAAAACTCCAGTAACTCGTCCAAGAGTGGATTATTTAAATAATACAAAGTTGATATGAATTTATTGCTAGCTAGGTATCGACATGATTAAAAAAATCAACGACTTAAACCAACTCTCCAGGCTAGTATTGCGGGGTTACAAGTCTATTGCTGAGTGCGACATTGCACTCGGAAAATTAAACGTATTGATTGGAGCTAACGGTGCGGGAAAGTCCAATTTCATCGGTTTTTTTCGCTTGATCAACCGTATCCTAGATCAGCAACTCCAGGCGACAGTTGGCACAGCGGGCGGTCCTGACGCTTTATTACATTTCGGTCGTAAGCAAACCGAGGAACTGTGCGCGGAACTTTATTTTGGCAACAACGGCTACAAATTTAAGCTAAAGCCGACCCAAGACAATCGAATGATATTTTCGCATGAGGCGCTCTGGTGGAATGTGCATGGGGATTGGCGGCCTCGTTCGGGACACTTTGAAACCTATGTGGAAGAACAAAAGAACGAAACGAAGATTTATAACTTCGTTGTTCCCGCTATGCGTAGTTGGCGACTTTATCATTTCCACGACACCAGCAATAGCGCGCTGGTTAAGCAAGTACACGGAATTAACGACAATGAATACTTACGCGACGATGCCCGTAACCTCGCTGCATTTCTCTATCGGCTGAAAACTCATCACGAAGCGAACTACAAGCGTATTGTCAAATCCATTCAGTTGGTAGCGCCTTACTTTGGCGATTTTCATCTTCGCCCCACGGTCGATAACAAGGAAAAAATCCAGCTTGAATGGACTGAGGCGGGGCAGGATGTGCCATTCACAGCAAGCGCGTTGTCTGACGGCACCCTGCGCTTTATCTGCCTCGCCACCGTCTTGCTGCAACCTGAAGAATTCATGCCGGCGGCCATTCTAATTGACGAACCGGAACTTGGCTTACACCCTTTTGCCATTGCCGTACTGGGCGGTTTGATGAAATCGGCTGCCGACAAACATCAACTCATTATTTCTACTCAATCGGTCGAATTGGTCAATGAATTCGATGCGGATGATCTGATTGTTGTTAATAAGCATGATGGCGCATCAACCTTTGAGCGGCCCAATGGTGCGGCTCTAGATGAGTGGTTGGCAGAATATAGTTTGGGCGACTTGTGGAAGAAAAACTTACTAGGTGGGAGGCCAACACGATGACGCGTGTGTATATCATAGTGGAGGGCCAGACAGAAGAAGCTTTCGTGCGCGAATTACTATCGCCACATTATGCCCGGATAGGAATATATTTCACGCCTATCATTATCAGCACCAGTCCCGGTTACAAAGGCGGTGTGGTGAGTTATGCTAAGGTCAAACCACAATTACTGCGCCTTTGCAAGCAAGACTCCGAAGCGTATGTCACGACTATGTTTGATCTTTATGCACTGCCCGGCGACTTCCCAGGCAAAAGTTTGGTGAACTATCCGAGCATGGGTAGCGGCAGTCAGAAAACAGCATTCCTTGAAATGCAGTTGGCACAAGACATTAATTTAGCCAACTTTATTCCGAACTTGATGATCCACGAATTCGAGGCTCTGCTATTTGTGCAACCAGAAAAATTCGGCGAATGGACGGATGATGCGACCGTGGTGCAAACATTAAGTGCAGTAACTCAAGCCTATACAACTCCAGAAGATATCAACGATAGCCCGCAAACTGCCCCATCAAAGCGCGTGTTGGCTGCCATGTCGACCTACCAAAAAACCGTTCATGGCCCACTTATCGCGTGCGAAATCGGGCTGGATGCAATTCGCAACGCGTGCCCTCATTTCCATGCTTGGTTAAAAAAACTTGAAGCATTGGTTTGACTAAATAACTGTAACATTCTGGTTAAGTATTGGTAGCACTTGATAGTTATGGTCTTAAATCTGAATTTAAGTTTGCTGTAGTTTGATGTTCATTTGAAGTGTGTTAGCGATTTGATCAATAGTCAGTCTTGCAAGTCTTTAACTGTCATTGAAATCTATACGGGTGGCGAGGAAGCTGGCTTTTGTTTCAATAATTTGGTCAGCTTAAGGTAGATTGACTCGACAGATATTGCCGAGTCGATTTAGATACCGAGGCTAATTTTTTTTACGACACAGCCTCCAAAAATTCCTGCTGCTCCAGCCAGTCCGCCTCTGTTTGCTCAAGCTCTTTCACCAGATACGCCTGATCCAGTAATAGACCTTTCAGCTTCTCTTTGTTGGCATCGCTGTAGATGTCGCTGCCTTCGAGCTGGGCTGCGATGTCTTGCTTTTTGGCGTTGAGTTTGGTCATTTGTTCTTCTAGCCGTTTGATCTTGGATTCTATCGGTTTGCGTTGGGCTGCGAGTTTTTGTCTTTGCTCGGCGTCACGGCGTTTCTTTTCTTTATCGTCGATTTGTTCGGCTACCGGTACTGGTTTGGCTTGTGGTAACGCGTCTTGTTTTTCTTTGGTCTTGGCTGGCAATGCGGGTGCAGATTCTTTGGCTAGTTTGTTTTTGAACAGCCAGTCTTTGTAGTCGTCCAGATCGCCGTCGAATGGTAATAACTCTCCGTCAGCAACGATGATGAATTGATCCGTGGTGGCGCGTAGCAGGTGGCGATCATGGGAGACGACGACCAGTGTGCCTTCGAACTGGGCGAGGGCTTCGGTCAATGCTTCGCGGGTTTCCAGGTCCAGATGGTTGGTTGGTTCATCGAGCAGCAGCAGGTTGGGGCGCTGCCAGACGATCATGGCTAAAGCGAGACGGGCTTTTTCTCCGCCTGAGAACGGGGCGATCGGGCTGGTGACCATGCTACCGGGGAAGTTGAAGCCGCCGAGGAAGTTACGCAATTCTTGTTCGCGGACATTCGGTGCGATGTGGGCCAGATGCCAGAGTGGTGATTCGTCGTGGCGCAGCATTTCGACCTGATGCTGGGCGAAGTAGCCGATGGACAGGCCTTTGCCTGTCTGCATGGTGCCAGACAGCGGTGCGATGTCGCCGACGATGGTTTTGATCAGGGTGGATTTACCTGCGCCATTGACGCCGAGCAGGCCGATACGCTGGCCGATTTGCAGGGAGAATTTGACGTCGGAGACGATCGTTCTTTCGGTAAAGCTGTGATCAGTTTTGGACTCGACGCGGTAGCCGCAATTAACGTCTTCCATAACCAGCATCGGGTTCGGCGCGCTGAGCGGTTCGCGGAATTCAAACGAGAATTCAGCCGCTTCGCGCAGTGGTGCGAGCTCTTCCATTTTTTCCAGTGCTTTGATACGGCTTTGTGCTTGCTTGGCTTTGGAGGCTTTGGCGGCAAAGCGGTCAATAAAGGATTGCAGGTGGGCGCGCTTGCGATTTTGTTTGAGGATGGTGCCTTGTGCCAGAATCAGCTGGGCAGCACGCTGGCGCTCGAATGCGGAATAGTTGCCCGAATAACGCTTGAGTTTGCGTTCGTCAATATGCACGACGACATTCACCACACCATCAAGGAAGTCGCGGTCATGCGAGATGATCAGCAGAGTACCTGTGTAGCGTTTGAGCCAGTCCTCCAGCCAGATAATCGCGTCCAGATCCAGATGGTTGGTCGGTTCATCGAGCAACAGTAAGTCGGATTTGCACATCAGGGCTTGCGCCAGATTCAGGCGCATACGCCAGCCACCGGAGAAGCTGGCGACGGATTGCTCCATTTGGGTCAGCGTGAAGCCGAGGCCGATCAATAATTGTTCGCCGCGTGAGCGCACGGTGTAAGCGTCGGCATCGGCCAGCGCGCCATACATTTCGCCAATCGCGAGGCCATTTTCTGGTGTGTCGGGCTGGGCTTCGAGTTCGGCTAACTGGGCTTCGAGTTTGCGTAACGCGGTATCGCCGTCAATCGCGTAATCAATCGCACTGCGTTCCAGTGGTGGTGTCTCTTGGGCGACGTGGGCGAGTTGCCATTTAGCGGGGAATTCGATGCTGCCCTGATCGGGATGCAGCTCGCCGCGCAACATGGCGAACAGGCTGGATTTCCCCGCGCCGTTGGAGCCGATCAAGCCTATCTTGTCGCCGGGATTGAGCGTGACATCGACGCTATCGAATAAAGGCTTGGTACCGCGCGCCAGGATGACTTGTTGAAGACGTATCATTGTGTACTAACTTAAAAAATGGGGAGTATCTGTTTAAAAATGCATAAGCCGCACATCAGTTGTGCGGCTTTGGTTGCTGCTAGTTGATACTGGTATCTAGTATCTATTTTTTTGTATCTATTTTTGTGGCTGTGTGCCGGATGGCGGATTCAGCTACGGGACGACGTTTTATCCAATCAATTGATCGGCATGGAGTAAAAAAACCATGTCATCACCTGCACTGGTGGTGAGCCAGGTCAGACCCAGATCGCCAAATGCCTGTTCTGCAAACGCGCGTTCGTTGCCGATTTCCACCATCAGAATACCGTTCTTGTTCAGGCGCTGCGCTGCACCTGCAACGATTTTACGTACCAGATCCATGCCGTCTTCGCCGCCTGCCAGTGCGATTTGCGGCTCATGCAGATATTCCTGCGGGAGCTTGCTCATCGAGCCGGAATTGACATACGGCGGATTCGTGATGATCAGATCGTATTTTTTGTCCGGTACATTGGTATAGAGATCGGATTCGATCAAGGTAATCCGGTTTTGCAACTCATAGGTGTCGACGTTGCGCTGTGCAACCGCCAATGCATCCTTGGAGATATCGACCGCATCAACCTGTGTGTCAGGGAAGGCATCTGCCAGCATGATGGGCAGGCAGCCGGAGCCGGTGCACAATTCAAGAATGCTGGTAATCGCATCCGGGTCCTGAACCCACGGTGAAAAATGTTCGGGGATCAATTCTGCAATGAATGAACGCGGCACAATGACTCGCTCATCGACGTAGAAATTGTAGGTGCCTAGCCAGGCTTCATTAGTGATGTAGGACGCTGGTACCCGGTCGGTCGCCCGGCGTTCAATGACGGCTAAAGCGGCTTCGATTTCATGCGGTAACAGGCGGGCATCCAGAAACGGATCAATCTTGTCCAGTGGCAGTTTCAGTGTATGCAGCAGCAGATAGGCGGCTTCATCGAGCGCGTTGGCGCTGCCGTGGCCGAAGAATAATTTTTCGGTGTTGAAGCGGGTGACGGCATGGCGCAATAAATCGCGCATGGTCAGGAAAATGGAGGCGGGCAGGTTGCTCATGTCAGCAGATTTTCTAAAGTACGGCGATAAATATTTTTGAGTGGGTCGATGTAGCGCACCTCGATGTGCTCATCAATCTTGTGGATGCTGGCATTCGGCGGGCCAAACTCAACGACTTGCGGGCAGATCTTGGCGATGAAGCGGCCATCCGACGTGCCGCCGGTGGTCGATAATTCTGTGATGACGCCGGTTTCTGATTGGATCGCTGCACCTAACGCATCGCTTAACTCACCCTTGGGTGTGAGGAAAGGATGGCCGCCGATGGTCCATTTGAGGTCGTAATCCATGCTGTTTTTATCCAGAATCGCATGCACACGTTGCTGCAACCCCTCTGCTGTGCTGGCGGTAGAAAACCGGAAGTTGAAATCGATCACAATCGAGCCGGGAATGACGTTCGACGCGCCAGTACCCGCATGGATGTTCGAGATTTGCCATGAGGTCGGCAGGTAATATTCGTTACCTTCATCCCAGACTTCAGCGACCATTTCAGCCAATGCCGGTGCTGCCAGGTGAATAGGATTTTTGGCGAGTTGTGGGTAGGCGATGTGACCTTGTATGCCTTTGACGGTCAGCTTGCCTGACATCGTGCCACGGCGACCGTTTTTGATGGTATCGCCTAGCTGGTCAACCGACGTCGGCTCGCCAACGATGCAGTAATCGAGCTGCTCACCACGTGCTTTGAGCTGATTGCAGACGACCACAGTACCGTCCGTTGCCGGCCCTTCTTCATCGCTGGTGATCAAAAAGCCGATGGAGCCTTTATGATCGGGGTTCGCGGCGATAAATTCTTCGCAAGCGACGACGAATGCTGCAATCGAGGTTTTCATATCGGCGGCGCCACGACCATATAACTTGCCGTCGCGATGTGTCGGTGTGAATGGCAGTGATTGCCATTGGTCGACTGGACCCGTCGGGACAACGTCGGTATGACCGGCAAATACGAGCAAAGGCTGTACCGTACCACGACGTGCCCACAGATTCGTGACGTCGCCGGATTGGATGGTTTCGCAGGTAAAACCGAGTGGGCTAAGCAGGGAGATTAATTCGTCCTGACAGCCTTTATCTTCCGGTGTGACGGAAGAGAGCGCGATCAGTTTTTCTGTCAGCGCGAGTGTTTTGCTCATGGCGATTACTTGAAAAGAGGTTGGTATTGTTGAGCCGAAAATCCGACTTCGATATGTGACGTTGTTGCTGATGCGGCAGACCCTGTGTGCATCTGTAAAACCGGACGTTTGATCACGGAAGGTGAGGCGATCATCAATGCAATGGCGGCATCGACATCGCTGACGGAGGCTTTTTGCTCATCCGTCAATGCGCGCCAGGTCGTACCTTTGCGATTGATCAGAATGTCGAGATCTTTGTGTTGTAACCAATGTTGAATGGTTGCGTGATCCAGTCCATTTTTTTTAAAATCATGGAAGGTGAAGGCGATACCTTGCTCCTGCAACCAGGTGCGGGCTTTTTTTACGGTATCGCAATTCGGGATGCCATATAAAACGAGTGAATGCATTCTTCTCTTTACATATTCAGTGTGAACTCGGTGAAAGACGCTTCTTCTTTCTTTTCCGGTTCTGGTTCTGGTGCGGACTGTGTCTGATCCATTTCATTGTTCAGCAGCCACAACAGGTTATTGGCAGAGTCTGCATTGGCCAGACCTTCTTCCTGACTGATCAGGCCTTCCCGGATCAAATGCATTAATGCACGCTCGAAGGTTTGCGAGCCTGGTGACAGACTTTTTTCAATCGCTTCTTTGATCTGGAAGATGTCGCCTTGCTCAATCAACTCTGCGACGTAACGAGTATTAAGCATGATCTCGACTGCCGGGCAGCGACCGCCATCGATGGAGCGGATCAGACGTTGCGAAATAATGGCGCGGATCGATGAGGATAAATCTAATAACAGCGCATTGCGGTTTTCCATCGGAAAGAAACTGATAATCCGGTTCAATGCCTGATAACTATTATTCGCATGTAGTGTTGCCAGAACCAGATGGCCGGACTGCGCATAGGCAATCGCCGCCAGCATGGTTTCCAGATCGCGAATCTCACCGATCAGGATGCAGTCCGGTGCCTGACGCAGAGAATTTTTTAGTGCGGTTTTCAGGCTGTCGGAATCGGTGCCTATTTCACGCTGGTTCACAATCGATTTTTTACTGCGGAACAGATATTCGATCGGATCTTCCAGCGTCAGAATATGGCCGGTACGCAGCTCATTGCGATGATCGAGCATGGACGCGATGGTCGTTGATTTACCTGATCCTGTTGCACCGACCACGAGAATCAAGCCGCGCTTTTCCATGATCAGATCGGATAACACCGGTGGCAAGTGCAGCGTGTTTAGCGCAGGAATATGCCCGGGAACAAAACGCAATACGGCCGATACCGATCCGCGCTGACGGAATGCTGACAAACGGAAGCGGCCAATTCCTGGTGCGCCAATACCAATATTGAGTTCATTTTCGCGTTCGAGTTGCTGCATGTGTTCGGGAGCGACTACTTCACTCAGCAGTGACAAGATATTCGCCTGATCCATTTTCTGCTGATTAATCGGCAGCAGATTGCCGTTAATTTTCAGATGGATGGGCGAGTTCATGGCGAAAAACATGTCAGATGCCTGTTTTTCTTTCATCAACTGGAATAAGCGATCCATTGCCATGGTGTGTCCCTATTCAAAAACGATTCAAAAACGAAAATGATCATTCACAATACATCTCCGGTCAGAGAAATTCAGTTTCCCTGACCGAAGCAGAAATTTACGCGCCGCGCAGCAATTCGTTGATACTGGTTTTGGAGCGGGTCTGCGCATCGACACGCTTCACAATTACTGCGCAGTAGAGGCTATATTTGCCATCTGCGGACGGCAGATTTCCAGAGACTACAACAGAACCGGCAGGAATGCGACCATAGGTGACTTCACCTGTGGCGCGATCGTAGATTTTGGTTGACTGGCCGATGTAGACACCCATGGAAATCACGGAGTTTTCTTCCACGATGACGCCTTCAACGACTTCAGAACGCGCGCCGATGAAGCAGTTGTCCTCAATGATGGTCGGGTTAGCTTGCATCGGTTCCAGAACGCCGCCAATGCCGACGCCGCCGGACAGGTGGACGTTCTTGCCGATTTGCGCGCAGGAGCCTACGGTTGCCCATGTGTCGACCATGGCACCTTCATCGACATAGGCACCGATATTGACATAAGACGGCATCAGAACCACGTTTTTGGCAATAAAACTACCGCGACGCGCCACGGCAGGCGGTACCACGCGGAAGCCGCCTTTGATGAAGTCATCTTGTGTGTAGCTGGCAAATTTAGTCGGTACTTTGTCGTAAAACTGCATGTGATCGCCGGATGGCATCACGATATTGTCTTCCAGGCGGAAAGACAGGAGGACGGCTTTTTTGATCCATTGATTGACTTGCCAGTTGCCGGAGCTGATTTTTTCTGCCACGCGCAGAGCACCGGAATCGAGTTCTGCCAATACATGGGCAACTGCTTCGCGTAATTCTGCAGGCGCTGATTTTGGTGAAAAACTGGCGCGATCTTCCCAGGCTTGATCAATGATTTGCTGTAATTGTTGAGTCATGTTAGTTCAGTCAGTTTGAAGAAAATAGTTAAATAAGTGAATGAGATATTGCGCGTTTTGGTGTCACTTTATCGCCTGGTCATGACGGTCATAACGGTCACGAAGGCTTGTGAACCGGTTCAGCGGCAAGTTTCTTGGTGAAGGCGACGATGCGTTGTGCTGCCTCCATGCATTCTTCGACTTCGGCAACCAATGCCATGCGGATGCGGTTTTGCCCGGGGTTGATGCCGTGGGCATCACGTGCGAGATAGCTGCCAGGTAAAACGGTCACATTATATTCTTGGTAAAGACGCTTGGCGAAGTCGGTGTCGGAAATCGTAATGAATTTATCGACCTTAGCCCATAGATAAAAGGCGGCATCAGGCAAGTTCACATCCAGAACTTCTTGTAAAAGTGGTGTGACTTGCGCAAATTTTTGACGGTACTGCTCACGGTTTTCCTGCACATGGACTTCATCATTCCAGGCCAGAATAGATGCAGACTGGATGCTGGGACTCATGGCACTGCCGTGATACGTGCGGTATAGCAGGAAGTTTTTAATAATCTCTGCGTCACCCGCGACAAAGCCGGAGCGCATGCCTGGCACATTCGATCGTTTTGACAGACTCGATAAGGTGATTAGGCGGCGATAATCAGTACGGCCAAAGGCGCGCGCTGCTTGCAGGCTGCCTAATGGTGCTTCCGGCTTGAAATAAATTTCGGAATAGCATTCGTCTGCGGCGATCACAAAGCCGTATTTGTCGGACAAATCGAATAATTCTTTCCAGTCGTCCATGGTCAGCACGGCGCCGGTCGGATTGCCGGGCGAGCAAATATAGAGCAACTGGACGCGCTTCCAGATCTCATTAGGAATGCTCTTGTAATCGGGGGCGAAATTGCGTGCCGGATCGGCATTTGCAAAATAAGGCTCTGCGCCAGCGAGGTAGGCGGCGCCTTCATAAATCTGATAAAACGGATTCGGACACAGAATAATCGGTTTGCCGTGCTCGTTATTACCTGGATCAATGACCGTTTGCGCCAGCGCGAACAGCGCTTCACGGGAACCGTTGACAGGCAAAATCTGGCTTGCAGCATCCAGCGCCGGTATGTCATAACGACGTGCCAGCCATTGTGCGATCGAAAGACGCAATGCCTCAGAGCCTGCGGTGGACGGATATGCGCTCAAGCCATCCAGATGATCAGTGACTGCCTGGCGAATAAATGCCGGTGTTGGATGCTTCGGCTCTCCAATCCCCAGACTGATGGCTTTATATGCGGGATTCGGTTTGACGTCCGCAAACAAGCGTTTTAGTTTTTCAAACGGATAGGGCTGAAGTTTTTGCAGGAAAGGATTCACTGGAAATTCACGTTTAGTTGTGGAACTGTGGTTGAAGAATGCGGCTCATAGCATCATGTAAAGCAAATACGACCAGGTGCAGGCAGGTGAAACACCCGATAGCGGATTTGAGCTGCACATGAAGCTGTCTGTATTATCGACGTTGACCGGCACTAACCGACGACGTATAAGGAGATGCATGAGCGACACATGAGCCGCACATGGTCGACGCATAAGCAACGTATTATAGCGCTCAGAGCAGGCTTGCGGCACAGTAACAGCCGTGGAATGCTGTATCAAAAACGGATTTCGGTGGCGTCAAAATGTTATGATGATCAGATAAGATCGGGTGCTTACAGAAATACAGACAAATTTGACATGATTTTGTCGTTTCCTGAGGCGGAATTTGAACATAAAAGATAACAAAATTTTATAACGTGCGTTTAACTTCCATTAAATTGTCGGGATTCAAATCTTTTGTTGATCCGACTAACTTTCAGGTTCCGGGGCAACTGGTGGGCGTAGTTGGCCCTAACGGTTGCGGAAAATCCAATATTATTGATGCCGTGCGCTGGGTTTTGGGTGAGTCCAAGGCCTCAGAACTGCGCGGCGAATCGATGCAGGACGTTATTTTTAACGGTTCTACGCACCGCAAACCCGCTGGACGCTCCTCGGTAGAGCTGGTTTTCGACAATAGTCTGGGAAAAGCCGCCGGTCAGTGGAGCCAATACGCCGAGATCGCTGTCAAACGTACGCTGACCCGTGACGGCACCTCCACCTACTACATCAACGGTCAACCCGTTCGCCGCCGCGATATCCAGGATATTTTCATGGGAACCGGCCTCGGTCCCCGTGCATACGCGATCATTGGTCAGGGTATGATTTCCCGGATTATCGAGGCGCGGCCTGAAGAGTTGCGGATTTTCCTCGAAGAAGCTGCGGGCGTTTCGCGTTACAAAGAGCGTCGCCGTGAAACAGAAAACCGGATTCATGACACCCATGAAAATCTGGTCCGCGTGGAAGATATCTTGCGCGAACTGAACACCAACCTGGAAAAACTCGAAGCGCAGGCGATTGTCGCGAATAAATATAATGAGTTGCAAGGTGACCAGGAAGAAAAACAAAAATTGCTATGGTTGTTGCGCAAGAATGAAGCTGCAAACGAGCAGGCACGTCATTTTGCCGAAATAGAAAAAACCCAGCTTGATCTCGAGGAGCAAACTGCCAAGCTGCGTCACGTGGAGCTGGAGCTGGAACAGATGCGCCAGGCGCATTATGCGGTCGGCGACAAAATGCATCAGGCACAAGGTCATTTGTACCAGACCAATGCAGAAATCGGCAGTCTGGAAGCGCAAATCAAGTTTGTGATTGAATCCCGTAGCCGCTTGCAAAGCCAGTTGAATTCATTGACCGCGCAGCGTGATCAATGGCAGCGTCAGGGGCAGCAATTTCAGGATGATTTGTCTGAGGCGGAAGTCCATGTTGAAGAACTCAGCGAGCGCTCTGAACAGGCGCAAGAAATCGCGCAGCAACAGAACGATAAAATTCCCGCGTTAGAGCAGGTCTGGCGTGAAGCACAGCTCAAGACCACTGAGTCGCGTGCCAAAATCATGCAGTTGCAGCAGCAGATTGAGCTGGAGTCTGCACATCAGCGCAATGCCTCAAACATCCTGAACACGCTGGCGACCCGTAAAGAACGTCTGCAACAGGAAAAGCAAGGTCTGGCCATGCCGGATAATGCGCATCTGGAAAATCTCTCGCTGCAACTTGAAGAGAAAAAACAGGTGCTTGAAGAATCGTCGATGCAACTGGAAGAAGCGCAGGAGCGTTTGCCTCTGCTGGAAGAGGAACGGCGCGCCGCACAGCAGCAGGTGAATCTCGATTCTGCGGCGTCGACTCAACTCGACGCACGTCTGCAGGCACTCAGGCAATTGCAGGAAAAGGTACAAAGTCAGGGCAAAGTACAACCTTGGCTAGAGAAGCATGAACTGAGCGGACTGCCCAAGCTCTGGCAAAAACTCCACATTCAGGCAGGCTGGGAAACCGCACTCGAAGCGGTATTGCGTGAGCGTACGTCAGCGCTGGAGATGTCAAATCTCGATTGGGCGAAAGCCTTCTTTAGCGATGCGCCTCCTGCCAAGCTCGCTTTGTATACCCCGCAAGTAATTGCCCCCGCAACGGATCTGGTTCCCGGCTTGCAACCTTTGCTCTCTTTGCTGCAACTCAATGATGCCGGTGTGCGTAGCCTGATGCAGGACTGGTTGCACCAGGTCTATGCCGCCGACGATGTTGCCAACGCATTTCAGCAGCGCGACAAGCTGCCTGCCGGTGCCTGTTTTATCACCAGGCAAGGTCATGTCATTAGCAAAACCAGTGTGCGTTTTTATGCAGCAGATTCTGAGCAGGATGGCGTGCTCGCCCGCCAGCAAGAGATAGACAATATTACAAAGCAATCCCGCGCTCAGCATATGCTGGCCGATGAGGCCAAGACCCGCGCTGTGCGTGCGGAGTCGGCCTACACGCAGGCATCGCAGAATTTACAGGAATTGCGTCAGCGGGTGAGTAGCCTGACCCAATCCGTGCATACCTTGCAAATTGAATTCATGAAGCTGGCTGAAGTGCAGGAGCGTTTTAATCAGCGCAGCACGCAAATCATGAATGATCTGGCTGAAATCGCCGAGCAAGAAAGCGAGCAGCAGCAAGCGCGGGTCGAGTCGGAAGAAAAATTTGAAATGCTCGATATCGAGCTTGCGGAACTGCAAGAAAATCATGAGCAAGGCCAGACGAATTATCTGGAAAAAGAACAGCATCTGAGTGATGCGCGCCAGCGTTTGCGCGACCTGGAGCTGGCAGCGCAAGAAGCCGCTTTCGCTGAGAAATCGCATCGCAATAAGATGGAAGAACTGCGTCGCAGCATCGCTACTGCGCTCGAGCAATCCGCACAGCTTTTTGCCAATATGCAGCAAGGTCGTCTCGAGCTGGAGGAAATGGATGATCAGACGGCGCAAGCCGGTTTGCAATCCTTGCTGGAGAAGCGTAGCGATCAGGAGCGCGCTTTGGCTGATGCGCGTCATGAGCTTGATCAATTGACGCAAAAATTACGTCAGGTCGAAGAAAGCAAGATGCAAGTGGAGCGCAGTCTGCAGCCGCAACGGGATCGTATCGTAGAGTTGCAATTGAAGGAGCAGGCAGCTCGTTTGAATCAAGAGCAATTTGCCGAGCAACTGCGTAATTTCGAAGTTGATGAGCAGGCCCTTGCACAGAAATTACACGATGATATGAAACCATCGTATCTGCAAGGTGAAGTGACCCGCCTTACCAATGCAATCGCTGCCTTGGGGGCGGTGAATATGGCAGCTCTGGACGAGTTAGCGCAAGCGACAGAGCGTAAGACTTTCCTTGATGCGCAATATGCCGATCTGAACGAGGCAATCACGACCTTGCAGGATGCGATTCATAAGATCGACATAGAAACACGTGATTTGCTGCAAGATACTTTTAATAAAGTGAATCATCATTTTGCCGAACTGTTCCCGATTTTATTCGGTGGTGGTCAGGCGAAACTTATTATGACCGGTGACGAAATTCTTGATTCCGGTGTGCAGGTCATGGCGCAGCCGCCGGGTAAGAAAAATGCCACGATTCACCTATTATCGGGTGGTGAAAAAGCCCTGACCGCGACAGCACTGGTGTTCTCGATGTTCCAGTTGAACCCGGCGCCATTCTGTTTACTCGATGAGGTCGATGCACCGCTTGATGATTCCAACACGGAACGTTTCTGCAATATGGTGAAACGTATGTCCGCTAACACACAGTTTTTGTTCATCTCCCATAATAAAATTGCGATGGAAATGGCGCAGCAATTGATTGGCGTCACCATGCAAGAGCAGGGGGTTTCTCGTATCGTTGCTGTGGACATGGAGTCCGCTGCACATTTCGTATCTGAGGCGCAAGCAGCATGACAGATCTACAAATCAGCTTATTAGCAATCGGTGGAACCATCGTTGTCGGTGTTGTGATTTTTAATAAATGGCAAGAATATAAAGCAAAGAAAAGTGTTGATCAGGCCTTTGGCAGTGGCCATGACGATGTTCTGATGAATCCTAATGCAGTGACCGAGCCACGTTTTCAAGAAGATGGCTACGACACGCCGCTGCCGCGACATGAGCCAAGTCTGGATGCAGATTTTTCAGAGGATAATTCTGACTTCGGGCGGCAGTCGCCTGCGTCAATGCCGGGAACGATTTCTCAGGCTAGCCCATTCGATGCATCTGAAAAAGACTTATCTGAAAAAGACTTGCCAGTCGATGAGCTCATCGACTGCATCATTCCGCTTGAATTCGATGCGCCGGTACGTGGTGAAAAATTGCTGACAGAAATTCAGGGATTGAAATACGTAGGTAAAAAACCAATTCATTTTATCGGACTCAGCCACGATGGCGTACGTGATGTCGTTGCCCATGGCGGCATCTACACAACGCTGTTTGCTGGTGTGCAGATGGTCAGCCGCGGCGGCCCGTTGAATGAACTGGAATACTCTGAATTCGTCACCAAATTACGTGAAATTGCAGATAGATTAAATGCGCATCCCGATATTCCTGACATGAATCGTGTCATGTCGAATGCGCGTGACTTGCATCAGTTTGTGTCTGAACACGATGCGCAACTCAGTGTGAATGTCATGAGTAACGGCGCACCATGGGCGGTCAGCACGTTGCTGGCAGCGTTGGAGAAGCAGGGCTTTGATGTGCGGCCAGATGGCCGTCTGGTGATGCCTGACGGTGATGGCGGCAATTTGTTCACCTTGTCGACCAATGTCAGCGTCAGCGAGGCGGTGACTGCGCGCCTGACCTTATTGCTGGATGTGCCTTGCGTCGCACCTTTGCGCGATGGGTTCGGTGCGATGGCAGCTTGTGCCAAGTCGCTGGCGACACGGCTTGGCGGTACGGTTGTAGACGACGGTAACCAGCCGATCTCTAAGGCCGCTCTGGATGAAATCGCCGGGCAGGTGAATGAATTTTATGCCGCCATGGCAGAGGCGGATATCGCAGCGGGATCAACTCGCGCTCAGCGCTTGTTTAGTTAGATTTGGCGATATGAGATCAGTTTAGGATCAGTTTCTTCCTGATTTTAAAAAGGAATCCGCAATGAATCCGCAATACCGGTGCGCCTTCTAGCCCGAAATGCCTCTGACGGCCGCATCCAGTATGCGGGTCGGTTGCAAAAACTTGGAAAGTCCTGTAGCCGAGATGCGGCACCATGCCAGTCTGGCGAACCCGGTGCAGCGATAAGTCATTAGTGCGAGGTTTTAATATTTTGCAATAAAATGATGTGATGCATTGGGGTGCGGGCTTATTCAAAGTCCTCCTATTCAAAGCTTCCTTATTCAACGCACAATGCAGAATTTCTCTGTTTAATGAAAGTAGTTTCTCCGCAAAATGCAAAATGATTTCTTTGGTGATGCCTCATCCAATCAATCCGCTAGTCATCAACAACATGCCGATCTCACGATCAAAGCAGCAGCGCTGCGCGATGAATTAAACCGTCATGCGCATGCCTACTACGTACTCGACGCCCCTGCGGTGCCGGATTCTGAGTACGACAGGCTGTTTCTGGCTTTACAAAGCTTGGAGCAAGAACATCCCGAATTGAAAACGCCAGATTCGCCGACTTTACGCGTCGGCGGTACTCCTCTGCCTGAATTTACTCAGGTCCAGCATGCGACCCCGATGCTATCGCTGAATAATGGTTTTGAAAATGACGATATCGTGGCGTTTGATCGCCGTGTCAGCGAGGGACTCGATACGGCGCAGGCGGTTGAGTATGCCATTGACCTGAAGTTTGATGGTCTGGCGATTAATTTGCGTTATGTCGATGGTGTTTTCACGCAGGCAGCCACTCGTGGCGATGGTTTTACGGGGGAGGATGTAACGGAAAATATCCGGACCATACGTAGCATCCCTTTGCGCTTGACCACGCAGTATCCGCCTAAGCTATTAGATGTGCGTGGCGAAGTCCTGATGTTTAAACAGGATTTTGAAAAACTCAATCAACGTCAACGTGCCGCCGATGCGAAAGAATTTGCGAATCCACGCAACGCCGCGGCGGGTAGCTTGCGCCAGCTTGATTCCAAAATTACGGCGCAACGAAGTTTACGTTTCTTTGCGTATGGTATCGGTTCGATGGAAGGGGCGGAGATGCCCTCGTCGCATCGTGCTTTGCTCAACTGGTACGATCAGATGGGGATTCCCGTTTGTGATGAACATGCGATTGTGCGTGGCGTCGATGCCTTGATTGGGTTCTATCAGCAGATCCAGCTCAAGCGTGACACCTTGCCTTACGATATTGATGGTGTGGTGTATAAGGTCAACTCGTTTGCGCAACAGGATAGCTTGGGTTTTGTCTCGCGCGCGCCACGTTTTGCGATTGCGCATAAGTTTCCTGCACAAGAGGCTTTAACCACCGTGCTGGATATTGAAGTACAGGTTGGTCGCACCGGAGCGATCACGCCCGTCGCACGCCTGGCGCCCGTGTTTGTCGGTGGCGTGACGGTGACTAATGCGACCTTGCACAATGAAGAAGAGGTGCGTCGTAAAGATATCCGCATCGGTGATACGGTCTCAGTACGCCGGGCCGGCGATGTCATTCCGGAGGTGGTTTCCAGCGTCCTGGAGAAGCGTCCGGCTGATGCCCGCGAATTCCTGATGCCGACCGAATGCCCGGCCTGTGGGTCAACAATTGTTAAACCGGAGGACGAAGCCATTGCCAGATGCTCTGGTGGCTGGATAAAATGTGTTGCTCAGAGAAAAGGTGGCTTGTTCCACTTTGCCTCCCGCAAGGCGATGAATATTGATGGCGTCGGTGAACAGTTGATTGATCAGCTGGTTGATAAACAGGTTGTGACGACGGCGGCTGACTTATATAAACTGGGATTGACTTCCTTAGTTGCTCTCGACAGGATGGCGGATAAGTCGGCACAAAATATTCTGGCCGCGCTGGAAGTATCCAAAGAGACGAGCTTTGCCCGTTTTATTTATGCACTGGGGATTCGCCATGTCGGTGAATCAACGGCGAAAGATCTGGCAGCGACTTTTGCCAACGCGGATGCACTGATTGCCGCGACCGAAGAACAGTTGCTGGCAGTATCCGATGTGGGGCCGGTGGTGGCAAAGTCGATTCTGGCTTTTTTCGCGGATCCGCTGAATGTTGAGCTGGTTCAGCAGTTACTGGCGTCCGGCATACATTGGCCAGTCGTTGAACAGAAAGAGATCGGGTCGCAACATTTATTGGGAGCGACTTTTGTGTTGACGGGAACTCTGCCAAGTCTGAGTCGCGATCAGGCAAGTGCGATGATAGAAAGCGCAGGTGGCAAAGTAGCTGGTTCTGTATCGAAAAAAACCAGTTATGTCGTAGCAGGTGATGACGCAGGTAGTAAACTAGTGAAAGCGCAGGAATTGGGTATTCCTTTACTGACCGAAGCAGAATTGCTTCAACTTTGTTCCAGGAAATAAAAATGAGAAAAATTAGAAAAGCGGTATTCCCTGTTGCTGGCTTAGGTAGCCGGTTTTTACCTGCCACCAAAGCGCAACCAAAAGAGATGTTGCCTATCGTCGATAAGCCATTGATCCAATACGCCGTGGAAGAGGCCGTCGAGGCGGGTATCACCGAGATGGTATTCATTACCGGGCGTGCTAAACGTGCGATTGAAGATCACTTTGACAAAGCCTATGAGCTTGAAAGCGAACTGGAAGCGGCGGGCAAACAAGCTTTGCTCGATCTGGTGCGTAATGTGATCCCGAAAAATATTAACTGCATTTATATTCGTCAGCAGGCCGCTCTAGGTCTGGGTCATGCCGTGTTATGCGCCCGTCCGGTGATTGGCGATGATCCTTTTGCTGTGTTGCTGGCAGACGATCTGATGGATGCGGATGAGGGATATCCATCAGTCATGACGCAAATGACGCAGCTATTCGAGGAAGAGGGCGGTAGTGTAATTGCTGTTCAGGACGTGCCACGTGAATTTACCCGTCAATACGGTATTGTCAGCGGCACTCCGTACAAGGACCGCGTAGAAAAAATGCATGGCATCGTAGAAAAACCAATGCCAGATGTCGCACCATCAAATCTGGCGGTTGTAGGTCGCTATGTATTGTCTGGACGCATTTTTAACTATCTGGAAAAACTGGGCAGAGGTTCCGGTGGCGAGATTCAATTGACGGATGGTATCGCTGCAATGCTCAAGGATTATCCGGTATATGCCTACCGCGCTGCGGCAACGCGCTACGATTGCGGTTCTAAACTTGGCTATCTGAAAGCCAGCGTTGCCCTGGGTATGAAGCATCCTGAAACCCGGGATGAATTCCTGGAGTATCTGCGTTCGCTGAAAAACGTATAACGCTAAGCCAATCTGGCATCGCCAGACTGACTATAGATAAAGCCAAACGTCGAGATGACGTTTGGCTTTTTATTTGATTGTAGTAATGCAGTAAGATACTGGTGAGTTGACTATATTGTTGTCAGACACTGGCCGCATAAGATGAATGCTGGCGAAATCGCCATACAGGAGCAAGTAAATGATTCATCCGATTTTAAAAATGGGCGACCCGCGATTACTGCGGGTTGCCGAGCAGGTAAAGCAATTCAATACGCCAGAGCTGGATGCTTTGATCAAGGATATGTTTGAAACGATGATTGCCGCGAACGGTGCAGGTCTGGCCGCACCGCAGATAGGAATCAACTTGCAGCTGGTGATCTTCGGTTTTAAAGACAATCCACGTTATCCAGATGCGCCCAAAGTGCCGGAAACGGTGCTGCTGAATCCCGTTTTGACGCCACTGTCGGCCGATACGGATGATGCGTGGGAAGGTTGCTTGTCTGTGCCTGGTATGCGTGGTCTGGTACCGCGCTGGAGTCAATTACGCTATGAGGGATTTGATCAGTTTGGCAATCGTATCAGCCGTGATGTCGATGGATTTCATGCGCGCGTGGTACAGCATGAGTGTGATCATCTGAACGGTATTCTGTATCCGATGCGTATCAAGGATCTCAGTCAATTCGGCTTTACGGAAGTCTTATTCCCCGAATTGGATCCGGATGACGATGACTGACAGGGTAGTAGCTTTTTAAAAAATATGCAGACGTCGCACTGACAAATCTACTTATCCTCATACTCCGATGTACTAATATACTCCCCTAGTGTATTTTTAAGATGCCTAATAAAACAGTGAGGATTAAGGCGATTTTTTAAAAATAGTAGGGGAGTATCGGTACAGTTCTTCAGACGAATATATCAGAATTGCTCGTCGTCCCGCAGATAGCGCCATTGTCCTTCCGGTAAATTGCCTAACCTGACTTTGCCGATACGCACTCGTTTTAATCCAATCACTTTTAAGCCTACCATCTCGCACATGCGGCGAATCTGGCGTTTTTTTCCTTCGCGCAAAATGAATTTGAGCTGATCTTCATTTTGCCAGGTGACTTTGGCCGGCAGTAGTTTTTTGCCATCGAGAGTTAATCCAAAATTGAGCCGCCTCAACTCGGCATCTGGCAAGACGCCTGGTTTGGTGTACTCGACCCTTACCAGATATTCTTTTTCGACGACTGTGTCCTGACCGATCAAGTGTTTGGCAACCCGGCCATCCTGCGTCAGGATCAGCAGGCCAACAGAGTCAATATCGAGGCGACCGGCGGGCACCAGGCTACGCAGTTGCGTCGGGTGAAACTGCGTATCTACTGCGCATTCACTCCAGCGATTTTCTGCTTTGATCAGTGCAACTGCCGGTGTATAGCCGTCTTCGGCCTGGCCACTGACATAGCCGACCGGTTTGTTGATCAGAATCGTCACGCGCTTTGATTGCTCTGCTGCCGCCTGACGTTCTACCGACACTTTCTGTTCGGGAAAAACTTTGCTGCCGAGTTCGGACACGACCTTGCCATCGACCCTGACCCAGCCACGGGCAATCCATTCATCAGCTTCGCGGCGGGAGCAGATGCCCAGTTCAGACATGCGTTTCGAGAGTCGTACCAGTTCAGTCATAAAAACAATCAATCAAATCAAATCAAATAAAATAAAAAAACAAAATAATCCATGCCAAAAAATACACAGTATTTTCAAATAAATGACATTTAAAAACAGCATTTAAATTCGTAATGCATCCAATAGCTCAGCCTCAAATTGCAACTGATTTTTTGCACTTTGCAGCACCGCGCCGTCGACCAGAAAAACGTCTTCAACCCGTTCACCCAGCGTCATGATTTTAGCCGTATATAAATTGATCTTATATTTGGTCAAAACCGTGGCGATTGTGTAAAGCAGGCCGTTGCGATCATTAGCTGAAATTGAGAGCAAAAAGTAACGGCCTTTTTCATCGGGACGCAAATCGACGCTGGGTACGATAGGGAAGGTGCGCGACATGCGCGATACGCGTCCGCGATTCGGTGGCGAGAGCGGCGTCTGTTGTGTCAATACCGCAGCAAGTTCATGCTCAATCAGCGTGATGATGTCGCGATAGTTATTGGCAAAAGCAGGCTCAATCACCAGGAAGGTATCGAGTGCGTATCCGCCTTTAGTAGTGTGAATTTTTGCGTCGAGAATGCCAAAATTCTTGCTGTCGAAGTAATTACAAATCCGTGCAAACAAATCGGCCTGATCCGGCACATATACCGTGACTTGCAAGCCTTCGCCGATTGGCGATAGCCGGCATTTCACCACCGGCGCGGGACTTTGAATCTTGTCATGCAGCGATCTGGTTTGCCATGCAATATCGGATGCATCATGCCGTAAAAAATAGGCCATATCGAGCTGCTGCCAAAGCGCTTCGTGCGCATCCGATGGCAAGCCATACAGGCGCAAGGCTTTTAACGCATCTTCTTGGCGATTTTTCAGTTCCCTGTCTTTGGACGGCGCTTCGCCACCTAGCACGCGTAAAGTGATGCGATATAAGTCTTCGAGTAACTTGCCTTTCCACGCATTCCAGACTTTCGGACTGGTGCCGCGGATATCGGATACTGTTAGTAAATACAGGGCTGTCAGATGGCGTTCATCTTTGACCAGTTCGGCGAATGCCTGTACTACATCCGGGTCGGACAAATCTTGTTTTTGTGCGACTTGCGACATCGTTAAGTGATGTTGAACAAGGAAAATAATCAACTCCGAATTGGTTTTGGAGATGCCGTGATCGAAGCAAAACTTCCTGGCATCGCTCATCCCTAAAACGGAGTGGTCACCACCTCGTCCTTTCGCAATATCGTGAAACAAGGCGGCGATATACAGGATCCAGTGCTGATTGAAATTCGCCATCAACTGACTGCAAAACGGATATTCGTGCGCATGTTCCGTCATCGTAAAGCGACGCAGGTTGCGGACTACCATCAGTATGTGCTGATCGACTGTATAGGCGTGAAACAGATCATGTTGCATCTGCCCGATGATGCGGCGGAAGTTGGGTAAATAGCGCCCCAACACACTCATCTGGTTCATGCGGCGCAGGGCGTGAGTAATGCCTTGCGGTGATTGCAGAATCTGCAGAAACATTGCACGATTAAAAATATCGTGACGAAATCCTGCATCAATCGCGAAACGTGCATGCCACAGCGCTCGCGTGGTGCGTGCCGTCATGCCTTTTAGCTCGGGATGCTGCGCCATCAATAAAAAGATTTCCATAATCGCCGAAGGCGAGGTCTGGAAAGTATCGTCTTTGGCGATGTCGATCAAGCCATTGACTTCGCTGAAACGCTCATTGATCGGTCGTGGGACCGAGGGCTGTGGAAAAAGATTTGCTTCAATATTTTGCAGCAGTATTGTATTTAACTGTGTGACCGTTTTAGCAGCCCAGTAATAGCGCTGCATCAAATGTTCGCTCGCCCGGCGTGACTCTGTGGTCTTGAATCCGAAGGTCTCAGCAATCGCTGTCTGAACGTCAAAAATTAAACGATCTTCGCGACGGCCTGCGTGGATATGCAGGCGGATGCGAATGTCTTTAAAGGCGCGTTCATTGCGTTTTAATTGGTGTGCTTCAGTCGCAGTCAGCAAGCCGCGCTCAGCGAGTTCTCGCCAGGAATTGCCGAGATTAGCCGCTTTTGCCACCCATAAAATCACCTGTAGATCACGTAATCCACCGGGGCTTTCTTTGCAATTGGGCTCAAGGCTATAAGCGGTGTCTTCGTACTTAGCATGACGCTGCTGCAATTCCAGCATTTTTTCCTGAAAAAAATGCTGAGGATTCATATTCGCGGCGTAGTTGGCCTGCATCTCGCGGAACAGTTTTCGGCTTCCGGTAATGAGGCGTGCTTCCAATAAACTGGTTTTTACCGTGACATCGGCTCTGGCTTCTTCCATGCACTCATCGACAGTGCGTATGCTGTGACCAATATCGAGTCCGATATCCCAGAAGATTTGCACCAGATGCTCCAGCTTTTCGCGCATGGGCTTGTCTGGGTGTTCCGATAACAGAATTAATACATCTACATCGGAGTAGGGAAATAATTCCCCCCGACCATAACCGCCAACTGCAACCAGTGAGGTGGTGGTCGGGAAAGCGAATTTTTTCCAGATATTACTTAAAACCTGATCCACGTTACGACACAAATCGCGCAACAGGACTTCGGTTTTATGATTTTCTTTGAAAGTGGCAATGACTGCCTGTTGAGCCGCTTTGAGTTCTTCTTTGAACTCAAGAGCGGAGATGCTGGCAACTGCTGTTGCGCCTGTCATCATGCAGGTGTGGCTTGAGCCTGAGCTGCCAGGATAAAATCTGGTGGTGGCGGAGAACCTGCGGATAAAGTGAGAACTTCATAACCGGTTTCAGTAACGAGAACGGTATGTTCCCATTGTGCTGATAAGCTGCGGTCTTTGGTTTTAATTGTCCAGCCATCACCCATTTCACGTATATCGCGACGACCGGCATTAATCATCGGTTCAATCGTGAAGATCATGCCTGGAACCAGTTCTTCTAGTGTGCCCGGGCGGCCATAGTGCAATACTTGTGGTTCTTCATGAAAGACCTTGCCGATACCGTGACCACAGAATTCGCGCACCACGCTGTACCCGGCTTTTTCGGCGTGTTGCTGAATAATAAAGCCGATGTCGCCGAGATGATTGCCTGGTTTGACTTTGGAAATGCCAAGCCACATACATTCATAGGTAATCTCGTTAAGGCGTTTTGCCAGGATTGACGGTTCTCCTACCAAAAACATACGGCTATTGTCGCCGTGGTAGCCATCTTTAATGACGGTAATATCGAGATTGACTACGTCACCGCTTTTCAATACTTTATCGCCCGGGATGCCGTGGCAAATGACATCGTTGACTGAAGTGCAGATGGCTTTAGGGTAAGGGGTGTAGCCCGGAGGACAATAATTCAGCGGGGCAGGAATGGAGCCTTGTACGTTCAACATGTATTCATGACACAATCTGTCGAGTTCGCCCGTAGTAACACCGACTTTCACAAAAGGTGTGATGTAGTCGAGCACCTCAGAACCGAGGCGACCTGCAATGCGCATTCCGGCGATGTCTTCAGGGGTTTTGATGGAAATAGATGTCATGCTGAGCCAAATAAGGTGATTTCTGATAGGACTCAATTATAGACGAGGCAAGTCTTGCTTGCTGGGAGTTCATTTGACCCTTGAATCAAGTCGTATTTTCGTAGTAGAATAGATGGTTAGCTTGGATGAGCTCTGAGTTAATGGCAGCAAAATTATTAAATTTATATCAATTAATGCACGAATCTGTCCGACAAGGGTGTCTGAAATTTTTCGGATCACTGGCTGGATTCAAGACCTAACCCTGGAGTTATTATGTCTGTAACAATGCGTGAAATGCTGGAAGCTGGCGTCCATTTTGGTCACCAAACCCGTTTTTGGAATCCAAAAATGGCACCGTTCATCTTCGGTCACCGCAACAAGATTCATATCGTCAACCTGGAAAAAACTCTGGGTATGTACCAAGAGGCGATGAAGTACATCCGTCAATTGTCCGCTAATCGCGGCACTATTTTGCTGGTCGGTACTAAGCGTCAGGCTCGCGACATCATGGCAGCTGAGGCGCAACGCGCTGGTATGCCTTATGTTGATCAGCGCTGGTTGGGCGGTATGCTGACTAACTTCAAAACTGTTAAAACATCGATCAAGCGTCTGAAAGACATGGAAGCTTCTGTTGAAGACGGTTCTGTAGAAAAGTTGAGCAAAAAAGAAGCGCTGATGTTCCAGCGTGAAATCGTTAAATTGCAAAAAGCAATCGGCGGTATCAAGGATATGGGCGGTATTCCTGACGCAATTTTCGTGGTTGACGTTGGTTATCACAAGGGTGCGATCACTGAAGCTGCTAAATTGGGTATCCCGGTTATCGGCGTGGTTGACACTAATCACTCCCCAGAAGGCGTTACTTACGTCATTCCTGGTAATGATGACTCCTCCAAAGCGATCGCTCTGTACGCCCGTGGCGTTGCCGATGCAATTTTGGAAGGTCGTGCGAATGCAGTGAATGAAGTCTTGGAGGCAGTAAAGCCAAGTTCTGATGAGTTCGTTGAAGTAGAAGATCAGGCGTAATTGCAGGGTGCTTCGCTGAGTTCACAAGCGTAAAGTAAGTAAAAGGGGGCAACAGTCGTTCGCCCCTTTTTTTAAATAAATTTTGATGACGGCGCCCATTTGGTGCTACTGAATTAGGAGAAAAACATGGCGGCGATTACAGCAGCGATGGTAGGCGAATTGCGTGCAAAGACAGATGCACCAATGATGGAATGCAAAAAAGCACTGACAGAAGCTGAAGGTGATATGGATCGTGCGGAAGAGTTGCTGCGCGTTAAGTTGGGTAGCAAAGCATCTAAAGCAGCATCACGTATTACTGCAGAAGGCGTAGTAGCAACACACATCATCGGCAACGTTGGTGCAATGGTTGAAGTCAATTGCGAAACAGATTTTGTGACAAAGAATGATGATTTCATCGCCTTGGTCAATACATGCGCAAGATTGATTGCTGAGCATAATCCGGCAGACGTTGCTGCGTTGTCAGCATTGCCACTCGAAGGCGGTACAGTTGAGTCCGTACGTGCTGCGTTGATCGGTAAAATCGGCGAAAACATGTCGATCCGCCGTTTCGTTCGTTTTAATACAGAATCAAAACTGGCGGCCTATTTACACGGTACCCGTATCGGTGTTGTCGTTGATTTCAATGCTGCCGATGACCAGGTTGGTAAAGATGTAGCAATGCACATCGCTGCAATGAAGCCAGTGTCTTTGTCCGCAGACGAAGTGCCTGCAGATCTGATCGAAAAAGAACGTTCTGTAGCGTCACAAAAAGCAGCAGAATCTGGCAAGCCAGTAGATATCGTTGCTAAAATGGTTGACGGTTCTGTGCAAAAATTCCTGAAAGAAGTTTCTTTGTTGAATCAGACATTTGTTAAAAACGACAAGCAAACTGTCGAACAGATGTTAAAAGCAGCAAATGCTTCTGTTAAATCTTTCACGATGTATGTCGTCGGTGAAGGCATTGAGAAGAAGCAGGATGATTTCGCCGCAGAGGTGGCCGCTCAGGTCGCAGCAGCAAAACAGGCGTAAGCAAAAAAGCGGGCCGAAAGGCCCGTTTTTTTAAGTCTTGGCTTGTAGGAATTGCATTATTGGAATGGCATTATCGATGCGCCAATAATAGAAAATATTGTTTAGCGCAAACCGCTGACAAGATTTTTTGTAAGTAGTTTTATTTATTGATCTCACATCCGAAGGAGTCCAGAACGTGACTAAACCAGCATACAAACGTGTCCTGTTAAAACTCTCTGGTGAGGCCTTGATGGGAGATGATCCCTTCGGCATTAATCGCGCAACAATAGAGCGCATGGTCGCTGACGTCGCTGAAGTTTCGCGCATGGGTGTCGAGCTGGCGATTGTGATCGGTGGCGGTAATATTTTTCGTGGTGTGGCACCAGGTGCGCAGGGCATGGACAGGGCAACTGCCGACTATATGGGGATGCTGGCAACAGTCATGAACGCGCTGGCATTATCTGATGCAATGCGTCAGGTCGGACTGACTTCCCGTGTCATGTCTGCGATCGCAATTGATCAGGTCGTTGAACCTTATGTCCGCCCGAAAGCCTTGCAGTATTTGGAAGAAGGTAAAGTAATCGTGTTTGCTGCAGGTACAGGCAACCCTTTCTTTACGACAGACACGGCTGCAGCTTTGCGTGGTTCAGAAATTGGTGCGGAAATCGTCCTGAAAGCCACTAAAGTGGACGGCGTATACACCGCAGATCCAAAGAAAGATCCTTTGGCAACGCGTTATTCAACGATTTCTTTTGACGAGGCAATTTCTCGTCATTTACAGGTGATGGATGCGACCGCATTCGCTTTGTGCCGCGATCAAAAATTGCCAATTAAAGTATTTTCTATCGTTAAGCCAGGTGCGTTGAAAAACGTTATTCTGGGTGCAGACGAAGGTACCCTGGTACACGTATAATTTCTTGTTTAGCATGACGCATTGGCGGTGCTAAGTTGATAGCTTGATGTTGAGGAGGACGGCATGACCGTTGCAGATGTAAAGAAAAATACTGAACAGAGAATGCAGAAGTCGATTGAGACACTGAAATCTGATTTGTCCAAAGTTCGTACTGGCCGCGCTCATACGGGCATTCTCGATCATGTTCAGGTCGATTACTATGGTACAGCGACACATATTACCCAAGTTGCTAATGTCACCTTAATCGATGCACGTACGATTGGTGTGCAGCCTTGGGAAAAGAAAATGATCTCGGCAGTTGAAAAGGCTATCCGTGATGCAGATCTGGGCTTGAACCCATCGACTCAGGGCGACATGATTCGTGTACCAACACCGCCTTTGACTGAAGAGCGTCGTAAAGAGATGGTGAAGCTGGTCAAGACCGAAGGTGAAGATGCGAAAATTGCTGTCCGTAATATTCGCCGCGATGCTAACGAATCTCTGAAAAAGCTCTTGAAAGATAAAGCTTGCTCTGAAGATGACGAGCGTCGTGCACAAGATGATGTACAGAAATTGACTGATAAATTCGTCAGTGAAGTAGATAAACTGCTTGCTGAAAAAGAAAAAGAAGTGTTAACCGTATAGATCGGTTCGCAGTTTCTTGCTCTGATCCACATTAGACTGATGATCTTGGTGTAATGTGGATAAGAATTATTTCATTCTGGATATACATGGTTCATCACAGTTCTACAAAAGAAATTCCAGCGATCAGTAATGTTCCTAAGCACATCGCCATCATCATGGATGGTAACGGTCGCTGGGCAACTAAGCGTTTTTTGCCGCGTGTGGCAGGCCATGTGAAGGGTGTAGAAGCCGTCAGAGGTATTGTTGAAGCATGTATCAATCGTGGAGTTGACTATCTGACATTGTTTGCTTTCAGCTCTGAAAATTGGCGTCGCCCTGCCGATGAGGTTTCTTTGCTGATGCGCTTATTTGTCACGGCATTGGAAAAAGAAGTCGCAAAAATGCATGCGAATAATATTCGTCTGAAGGTTGTCGGTGACCTCAGTCGTTTTGATGCACAATTGCAAAAAATGATACAAGTCGCCGAGACTAAAACAGCAAGCAATTCAGGATTGACTGTGACCATCTGCGCAAATTATGGCGGTCGCTGGGATGTAGTGCAGGCGTTTAATCGCATGACGGCAGAGACCCCGCTTGCCGGTCCCATTGATGAAGATCAACTGGCGCCGTATTTATCAATGGCTTATGCACCAGAGCCGGATTTATTCATCCGTACTGGCGGCGAAACTAGGATATCGAATTTTTTACTTTGGCAGTTGGCATATAGCGAACTGTATTTCACGGATACCTACTGGCCTGATTTTGATGCTTCAGCGCTGGATACGGCGATCACCTCCTATCAAACAAGAGAACGTAGATTTGGCCGGACCAGTGCGCAATTGGCTGGACAAACATCGTCATAGCCCACAGGCAAATGCATGCTTAAAACTCGTGTCATCACGGCGCTTTTACTATTGACAGTATTGTTGCCCATCCTGTATCTGGGAAATTTTGTCGCATTCGCGATTGTGGTGACACTATTTTTTGCAGCAGCAATGTGGGAAAACCACCGTCTATTTGGCAAGCCTGCTCCCATCGTACTGGCGGGAATCTGGACCATTTTATTCGCAGGCATACTGATCACCCGCGTTGCATTTTCAGAGCTGATGCTGTTCGCTCTATGCACGGCATTCTGGATAGCTAAATTGGTGCCGTCGCTCGCTTTTGGCCTTCCTGCGCCAGATAATAAGCTTGGTAATGCTCTGGTTAGCGGGATGTACAGTGCCTCTATTTTTGCTTGTTTTATTGCGATTATCAGTTTATTTAATCATTCACCTCTATTTTTGCTGTCTGCTATGGCGATTGTCTGGGTGGCAGATATCGGTGCCTATTTTTCTGGCAAGGCATTTGGTAAGCATAAGCTGGCACCAGGCATTTCACCTGGTAAATCCTGGGAGGGCGCAATCGGCGGCTGGATTGCAGTACTCCTGATAGGATTTGCCGCAACTCAGGTGTCATGGCTGAACGACTCCTTGCCGGTAAGGATTTTTGCCGCTTTCGGCTGGGCTGGTTTCGCCGGAATAATGACAGTGTTGACTGCAGGCAGTGTGGTCGGGGATTTATTTGAGTCCTCATTAAAGCGTCGTGCCGGCATGAAGGATAGCAGTGCTTTATTGCCGGGTCATGGTGGCGTACTAGATCGTATTGATGCGCTTATTCCTGTGTTGCCACTCGCTGCCTTGTTCAATATTTGGTTCAGATAATGTCATCCGTACAGACTATTTGTGTTCTTGGCTCTACCGGCTCGATCGGGGTTTCTACTTTAGACGTCATTGCGCGGCATCCGGATCGTTATCAGGTTTTTGCACTGACTGCGCATAGTCGGGTGATAAAGCTCGCACAGCAGTGTGAGCAATTCAGGCCTCAGGTGGCAGTAGTCGGTTCGGTAGCGGCAGCAGCAGAATTGCAGGGTTTGCTTAAAGAAAAAAAGTTGACGACCCAAGTCCTGTACGGTCCGCAAGCCTTATGTGATGTTGCATCTGCCAGCGACTGCGATACAGTAATGGCGGCCATTGTCGGTGCAGCAGGTTTACCTGCGTCACTGGCAGCGGCCAAGGCGGGTAAAAAGGTCTTGCTTGCTAATAAAGAGGCGCTGGTCATGTCTGGTCAGCTCTTTATTAACGCCGTTACGGAAAGCGGTGCGGTGTTGTTGCCGATTGATAGCGAACACAATGCGATTTTTCAATGTTTGCCCTTCAACTATGACAGGCAGGCACAAGCTCATGGCATCAGTAAAGTGATACTCACCGCATCCGGTGGACCATTTCTGAATCGCAGCCTTGAATCTTTGTCGGATGTGACGCCGGATGAGGCCGTTGCTCATCCAAACTGGGTTATGGGCAGGAAAATTTCCATCGATTCTGCAACGATGATGAACAAGGGTTTGGAAGTCATCGAAGCGCATTGGCTATTCGCAACGCCAGCCGATCAGATCGATGTTCTGATTCATCCGCAAAGTGTGATTCACTCCATGGTGTCGTATGAGGATGGCTCGGTACTTGCGCAGCTTGGCAATCCTGATATGCGCACGCCGATTGCCTATGGACTGGCTTATCCAGAGCGGATTAATTCAGGTGTGGCACCACTGGATCTGGTCAAAATTGCGAAATTGAATTTTGAAGCGCCGGATTTTTCTCGCTTCCCTTGTCTTGCTCTGGCCTACGCAGCTTTGAGGGCAGGGCAGACCGCGTCGATTATTTTGAATGCGAGTAATGAAATTGCTGTGCAGGCGTTTTTGGATGGCAAAATCGGCTTCAGAATGATTGACCAGATTATTGCTCGTGTTATGGATAAGATTGCGCTGTCTGTCGCAGATGATATTGGCAGCATCCTTGAGTGCGATAGGGTGACGCGCAGAGTGACTTCCTCCCTGATCGCATCATGAGTCAGTTACCTAGCTTCTTGCAGACTTTGCTGGCGTTTGGTTTTGCTTTGGGTCTGCTCGTCATTATTCACGAGTTTGGTCACTATGCAGTCGCCCGTTTGTGCGGAGTGAAAGTGCTGCGGTTCTCTGTCGGTATGGGCAGGGTGATTTACTCCAGACGGCTGGGCGCTGATCAAACAGAATGGGCAATCTCTATTTTGCCTCTGGGCGGCTACGTCAAAATGCTAGATGCCAGAGATCAGGACATTAGTTCTTTATCTGAACAGGAGTTGAAGAGAGAGTTTTGTCGTCAATCTGTCTGGAAGCGGATCGCTATCGTTGCTGCCGGTCCGGTTGCCAATTTCTTGTTGGCAGTATTACTTTTTTCGGGACTTTATGTTTACGGCGTATCTGAGCCCATCAGTAAAATCCGGGTTCCGTCAATTCAGTCTCAAGCATATACGGCAGGCCTACGTCATGGCGACATTGTCGTTAGTGTGAATGGTGAGGCGATACAGACGTACTCGGAGTTGCGCTGGAAGTTATTGCAATTAGGCTTGGAAAAAACGAATGCCCATATTGGTATTAATAGAGAGAGTGCTGATAAGGGCGTGCTGGTAGATAAACGAGTATTTGAGTTACCGCTGTCGCAGCTAAGTAATAAGGATCTCGAAGGGGATTTTTTAGGCAAACTCGGATTTTCGGTCGCACGGCCTGCGGCTATTTTAAATGTAGTGGTCGCCGATGGTCCGGCCATGCGTGCTGGATTGCAGGTGCAGGATCAGATTCTGGAGATTGACGGTAAACCCTTATTGGACGGACTGGAATTTACAGAGATCGTGAATGCTGCCGCGAATAAGCGTCTTCAGCTTCTGGTGAAGCGCGGTGAACGAATTTTTGAACTCGGTGTCACACCAGAGGCAGAAACAGTGAACGGCAGGCTGATAGGACGCGTCAAAGTTCAGATGATGCTGTCGCCAGAGATGGTGCAGGTGGATAGCAGTATTGCTGAGGCGATTGTAAAAGGGAGTAAAAAAACCTGGGACACCAGCATGCTGACTTTTAAAATGCTGGGGAAAATGTTGACTGGGGATGTTTCTTTAAAGAATATTACAGGGCCAATCACCATCGCGGATTATGCAGGGCAGACCTCTCGTAGCGGTGTAGTCAGCTACTTAAGTTTTATTGCATTAATTAGTATCAGTCTTGGCGTAATGAATTTGCTCCCTATACCTGTGTTGGATGGGGGACATTTGTTGTATTATTCGCTGGAAGTTTTGACAGGGAAACCTGTATCAGAACGCTTCGGTGAGATAGCACAGCGTGCAGGCGTGGCCTTGTTGATGGCCTTGATGGCGGTGGCTTTTTTTAATGACATTACAAGACTAATGTCATAATGCGCAGTTAAAGCAAATTACGCTGCTGGTTGCCGATCTTTCCGGTAGAAATTTAAGATTAAATAACACCCAATGAAATTACATATCGAGCACCTTACTTTGTCAAATTCTTTGCCTACTTTACGACGCCATGTATTGGCACTAGCTGCTTTGGCCCTGTGTTCAGGAAGTGCAATGGCAATTGAGCCATTTACAGTGAAAGATATCCGTGTTGAGGGGATACAAAGAACGGAAGCCGGAACCGTTTTTACCTACTTGCCTGTTCGCGTGGGTGAAGTATTTGATGATGCGAAAAGTGTGACTGCGATCAAATCTTTGTATGCGACTGGTTTTTTCAAGGATGTACAAATTGAAGCGCAAAACGGTGTGTTGGTTGTTTTGCTCGAAGAGCGGCCATCTATCGCCAGTGTTGATTTCACCGGTACCAAAGAATTTGAAAAAGATGCTCTGATCAAGGCGTTGAAAGATATTGGCGTTGGCGAAGCAAAGATCTTTGATAAAGCGACGGTTGACCGTGCGGAGCAAGAGCTTAAACGTCAATATCTGTCAAAAGGCTTATACGGCGTCAAAATAACGACCACGATCACGCCGATTGAGCGCAATCGCGTCAATGTGACATTCGCAGTGGAAGAGGGTGATATTGCCCGTATTGCGCAGATCAACCTGATCGGCAATAAAGCGTTTTCGGATAGCGAATTACGGGAATTGCTTGCCTTAACCACACCTGGCTGGTTTAGCTGGTACACCAAAGCTGATCAGTACTCAAAGCAAAAATTATCCGGTGATATTGAGACCTTACGGTCTTTTTATCAAAATCGTGGTTACCTGGAAATGCAAATTGAATCAACGCAGATTTCCATTACTCCGGATAAAAAAGATATTTACATCACGATCAATATTATCGAAGGTGATAAATATACGGTATCGGATATCAAACTCGAAGGTGAAACCTTGGGTCGTGAAGAAGAGCTGAAATCCTTATTACTGCTAAAGAAAAACGATATTTACAACGCGGCGCGCCTGACGGAAAGTACTAAACGTATTTCTGAACGTATGGGCAATTTCGGTTACGCGTTTGCGAACGTTAATGCCAATCCTTTGCTGGACAAAGAAAAGAAGGAAGTTGCCTTCACTATCTTTGTAGATCCTGGTAAGCGCGTCTATGTTCGTCGCATCAATCTGGCCGGTAATACGCGGACTAGAGACGAAGTGATTCGCCGTGAGTTCCGTCAATTTGAAGGGTCCTGGTATGACGGTGAAAAAATTAAAATTTCCCGTGATCGCGTAGATCATCTGGGTTATTTTAAGGACGTCAATCTTGAGACGCCAGAAGTGCCAACCAGTGTTGATCAGGTCGACGTGAATCTGACGATTACTGAAAAACCTACCGGTAATATTTTGCTGGGCGCAGGCTATTCCAATGCTGAAAAATTGACTTTAACCGGTTCCATTCAGCAGGCAAATGCGTTTGGTAGTGGTGATACGATTGGCTTAGATATCAACACTAGCCGACAGAATCGTACGATTGCGGTGTCGCATACGGATCCTTACTTTACCGATGATGGCGTGAGTCGTAGTTTTGACTTGTATTTGCGTACGACACGTCCGATTATTGGTAGCTATGGTGACTACAAGATTCAGACTACAGGCGGCAACCTTCGTTTCGGTGTTCCTTTCTCAGAAATTGATACTGTATTCTTTGGTCTGGGATTTGAGCGTACGAATGTTCAGACGTATATCGGTAGTCCGAGCCGCTATTTGCAATATGTTGCAGACTACGGCGATGGTGTTAAAGACAGAACTTCTGCCTTGTATGGCATTGGTAATGCCGTAACTAACTCGTTTCCGTTAACTGCTGCATGGCAAAGAGATAGCCGTGATAGTGCAATTACACCTTCAATCGGTGAATACAAACGAGCTAATATTGAGTTGGCTGCAGTCGGTAACTTTAAATATTATCGTGCAATTTATAATCAGCAATACTTTAAACCTGTTTATCGTTCCATCGTCCTGGCAATGAATGGTGAGTTTGATTATGGACACGGACTTGGCGGCAAACCTTACCCGTTATTTAAAAACTTCTACGCGGGTGGTATCGGTTCGGTGCGCGGCTACGAACCTTCATCTTTGGGTAGTAAGGATCCCAATGGCGATTCTTTGGGGGGCGCAACTAGGTTAATCGGTAATATCGAATTACAATTGCCATTTCCTGGTGCAGATAAGTCTCTGAGATGGTTTACTTTTATTGACGGCGGCAATGTTTTTGATGAAGGTCAAAAAATACGTATCAGTGATCTGAGATACTCTGCAGGTATGGGAATTAGCTGGATTTCTCCGGTAGGTCCGTTAAAATTGAGTATTGGCCGCGCGCTGAATGCGAAACCTGATGACAAGAAGCAGGGTTTCCAATTCCAGTTAGGTACTGGTTTCTAAGTGTAATGTTTGCTTTTCTGTATCTGTTCTAAATTGTTTTAGTTTGTTTTTCGGAGAATATTTTGAGTCAACTTACTACCCCGTCCAAATTGTTGCAACGCCTGATGGTTTGTGCGGCTTGTTTTGTCAGCGTTGCTCAAGTTCATGCACAGGATTCGAAGGTCGCCATTTTTGATTCGCAACGGGTCATGCGCGAATCGGGTCCTGCTAAAGCAGCAGAAGAGAAAATCAAGCTGGAATTTTCTAAGCGTGGCAAAGAACTAGATGATTTTGGTAATAAAATCAAAACTTTGGCCGAAAAATTAGAAAAAGATGCGCCAGTGATTTCTGAAGCTGATCGCATCAAACGTCAACGTGAACTAGCTGATCTGGATCAGGATTTCAAGCGTAAGCAGCGCATCTTCAACGAAGACTTGAATCAGCGTAAAAATGAAGAAATTGCTGCACTGGTCGATCGTGCCGTGAAAGCGGTCAAGCAAATCGCTGAAGCAGAAAAATACGATATCGTTTTACAAGATGCCGTGTACTTCAATCCACGCGTTGACATCACAGACAAGGTACTCAAAGCCTTATCTAAATAAATAATGACCACCATTAGCATTCGGCTGGGGGAATTGGTCGATCGCTTCGGTGGTCAATTAATTGGTTCCCCCGATCTTTGTGTCACAGGCATTGCCCCTCTTAGCGATGCTGGCTCAGATCAGCTCAGTTTTCTCTCCAATTCAAAATTACGTGGACAGGTTGCTTTATCTAAAGCTGCCGCACTGATTGTGTCTGCTCAAGATCATACTGGTCTGGCAGACTCGTATTCTGGCGCATTCGTCATCGTGGATAATCCTTATGTCCAATTCGCCCGAGTAGCGCAATATTTCGCCAGCTTGCATGCGATTCCTCCTGAGACCGGCATTCATCCTAATGCATCAGTTAGTCCGCATGCTCACGTTGATCCGACAGCCTCGATTGGTTCTCATGCGACTATTGAAGCAGAGGCCGTAATCGGGGCGCATGCCGTGATCGGTGCAGGTTGCTTTATCGGTCGGGGTGCCAGTGTTGATGCGCACAGCCTGATTCATCCTAATGTCACTATTTACGATTATTGTAGTATCGGGTTGCGCGCCATCGTCCATTCAGGCGCAGTGATCGGTGCGGATGGATTTGGTTTTGCGAATGAACGTGGTAACTGGATCAAAATCCCGCAGACGGGGCGGGTTCTGATTGGCAATGATGTGGAAATCGGTGCCAATACAAGTATTGATCGCGGCGCCCTGGCAGATACGGTTATCGAAGATGGTGTAAAGCTCGATAATCAGATTCAGATCGGTCACAATTGCCATATCGGCGCGCATACTGCCATGGCAGGCTGCGTCGGCGTTGCAGGGAGTGCCCGGATAGGCAAGAATTGCACGTTTGGGGGCGCGGCGATGGTATTAGGGCATTTGAATATTGTTGATAATGTCCATATCTCTTCCGGCAGCCTGGTCACCCGTTCGATTTTAGAGCCTGGTCAGTACACAGGTTTTTATCCGTTGGCAAAAAATGCGGATTGGGAAAAAACAGCATCCATCGTGCGTAATTTAAGCAGCATGCGCGAAAAAATTCGACAATTAGAAAAAATAATTAAAACGCTCACAGAGAAGTCATCATGAATACCCTCGATATTAATCAGATTAAACAGTACCTCCCGCATCGTTATCCTATGTTGTTAGTTGATCGCGTTTTGGATTGGGAAAGCGGCAAACGCATTACAGCAATCAAGAACGTGACTGCGAATGAAGAGTTCTTCAACGGACATTTTCCTAACAAGCCGGTCATGCCTGGTGTGTTGATGATAGAGGCAATGGCGCAGACTGCGGCGATTCTGTCTTTCCTGACGATGGACCAAAAGCCGGATGAAAACACGATTGTATATTTTCTGGGTATTGACGGTGCGCGCTTCAAGCGTCCGGTTGAGCCGGGTGACCAGTTGAAAATTGAAGTAGAAATTCTGCGTATTGCACGTGGCATCTGGAAGTACCAGGCGAAAGCGACGGTTGATGGTCAATTGGCGGTAGAAGGTGAATTGATGTGCACGATGCGTTCCGCAACTGACGCAACAACGGCGGCATAAAATGTCTATCCATTCAACCGCACTGATTGATCCTAAGGCTCAACTCGACAGTACAGTTGAGGTTGGTGCTTATTCTATTATCGGGCCACATGTCCGCATTGATTCTGGCACCAGGATAGGGCCGCATGTTGTCATTGATGGTCATACGACGATAGGCAAAGATAATCATTTTCATGCGTACTCTTCGATCGGCGGACCGCCTCAGGATAAGAAATATGCGGGAGAGGTCACTTACCTTGAAATTGGCGACAGAAACCTGATCCGTGAGTTTTGTACTTTTAATTGCGGCACGGTACAGGACAGGGCGATTACGCGGGTTGGCAGTGACAACTGGTTCCTTGCCTATGTCCACATCGCCCATGATTGTACCGTTGGTAATCATACGATTTTTTCAAATAATGCCGCTTTAGCTGGTCATGTTGAGGTGGGCGACTGGGTCATCATGAGCGGTTTTTCTGCCGTACATCAGTTTTGTAAAATTGGTGCCCATGCCTTCGTTGGCATGAATACCAGCCTGACCCAGGATGTGCCGCCGTTCGTACTGCTCTCCGGTAATCCGGCACAAGCGCATGGCGTTAATCTGGAAGGCTTGAAACGTCGAGGTTTTAACCGTGAGCAGCTCAATGCGATTCGTCAGTCCTACAAATTAATTTATAAATCAGGTTTGACACTCGAAGAAGCAAAATCCGCTCTTGAGCAGCAACAAGTGGGCATGGTCGATGAGGTTGCCGTGCAGGTCAAATCAATGCGCGACTTTCTTGATGCCTCTACACGCGGCATTGTCCGCTAAATTCAGCACGTGTCTACTCGCCCTGTCATCGCCATGGTTGCCGGAGAAACTTCCGGTGATATGCTGGCTAACCGCATGCTATCTGGCTTACGACCAAAAATACCTGATGCTTTGATGCACGGGATTGGTGGCCCGCGGATGGCAGAATTTGGCTTTGTGAATGACTGGCCCATGGATAAGCTGTCCGTGCGAGGCTTGTTCGAGGTCTTGGCGCATTACCGCGAAATCAGCGGCATACGCAAGCAATTACGTGAGCAACTTCTGATTGAAAAGCCGGATATTTTCATTGGTGTAGATGCCCCAGACTTCAATCTCGACTTAGAAATCCAGTTAAAGCAGGCGGGTATTCCGACCATGCATTACATTAGCCCTTCAATCTGGGCATGGCGTGGTGCGCGGATTAAAAAAATTGCTGAAGCAGTTTCCCACATGCTGGTCGTATTCCCCTTCGAGGAGCAGATTTATCGCGATGCCGGGATTCCTGCAACCTATGTCGGCCATCCGCTTGCGCAAGTAATTCCTTTGGATATTGATGTCGCTGCGGCACGTGATGAACTGGGTTTTCCTCATGACGCAAGGATAGTCACAATCTTGCCGGGCAGTCGTATGTCGGAAATCAAATACAATACTGCTGCGTTCATCTCGGCTGCAAAAATTCTTTGTGAGCGCGATCCGCAATTGCAGATTGTCGTGCCAATGGCCGGCTCGAAACAGCGTAGTTATTACATCAAATTGGTAGTGCAGGCCAAACTTGAGGGCGTGCCGGTTTTGCTGATTGATGGTAAATCGCATGTGGCGATTGCTGCTGCTGATGCAGTTTTGGTCGCCTCCGGTACAGCCTCGCTGGAGGTTGCATTATTTAAAAAGCCCATGGTCATCGCCTACAAAATGATGGAGGCTTCATGGCAAATATTGCGCCATATGGGTTACCAGCCATGGATAGGGTTGCCAAATATTCTTGAGCGGGACTTTGTCGTGCCAGAATTTTTGCAAAGTGCAGCGACCCCCGAAGCCTTAGCTGATGCACTATGGACGCAATTGAATGACGTCAGCTTGTGTGATCGGCTCAAGCAACGCTTCACGGATATGCATCACACGCTCTTGCGCGATACGGCGGAACTCTCTTCCTGCGCGGTCCTCGATCTGATTGCGCAAAGCAAAAAATAATTCAATTCTTGCTTGTTGCTGATCGGCTCAATTGCGGAGTAGCTGCATTGAGCAAGAGATTCGACTATGCTTGATCTTAGTCAATCCATTTAATCCAATTCAATCGCATCCATTGCTTTCTTATGTACATCGATTCTCATTGCCACATTAATTTCCCCGAACTCGCTGAACGCATGCCTGAGATTATGGCGAAGATGGTCGAGAATGGTGTGACGCATGCCTTGTGTGTCTCTGTCGATTTGCCCGATTTTCCGCAGGTGTTAGCCCTAGCTGAGGCATATCCGCACATCTATGCGTCAGTTGGCGTACATCCTGATTATGAAGATACGGAAGACCCGAGTGCAGAGCAATTATTTGCCTTGTCTCAGCATCCTAAAATTATTGCTATTGGTGAAACTGGACTCGATTACTTCCGACTTAAAGGCGATCTTGAGTGGCAGCGTGAGCGCTTCCGGCAGCATATTCGCGCGTCCAGACTTAGTCGCAAACCCTTGATCATCCACACCAGAGCCGCCTCTGAAGACACGATAAGGATTATGCAGGAAGAGGGCGCGGGCACGGACCATGGCGGTGTCGCTGGCGTCATGCACTGCTTCACTGAGTCGCTTGAGGTGGCTGAAGCAGCGATTGCCATGGGGTTTTATATTTCCTTCTCCGGGATTTTGACATTTAAGAGTGCCAGGGATTTGCAGGCAGTCGCACGCGCCTTGCCTCTGGAACGTATCTTGATCGAGACGGACTCTCCTTACCTCGCACCGGCACCACATCGCGGCAAAATGAATGAGCCTGGCTTTGTCCGTCATGTAGGAGAATTTTTGGCAGATTTAAAAGGTATTCCGCTAAAGCAGGTACAGGAAGTGACCTCGGCCAATTTTTTCACATTATTTAATCTGTCCCATTGATCATTAATATTGGTTGCGCTATCTATGGCCTTATTCAAACTGTTTTCACATCATTTTGCTCATCATTTGGAGGCGACACCTATCTTTAAATTGATCACTACGCTAGTGATTGCCGCAGGATGTGGCGTCGTATCGCCTGCTTATGCTGACGCCTATGACGATTTGATCGTCGCAGTAAAATTTGATGACATCGACGTCGTTAATTCATTGCTGACTAAAGGCATTGATCCGAATTCAGTCGAAGCAACTCGTGGTGAGACTATCCTCATGCTGGCATTGCGCGAGCATTCTCAAAAGGTCTTTGAAACGCTGCTAAAGCAGTCTGAGATTAAGCTCGATGCCAGAGCCAATAATGGCGATACCGCAATCATGCTTGCCTGCTTTGAAGAGAATGCGCTGGCCGTCAAACAGCTTATTGATGCCGAGGCGCAAATTAACCAGCCAGGCTGGACTGCATTACATTACGCATCTGCTAAAGGCAATGTGGAGATCATCGGTGTCTTACTTGAGCAATCGGCTTATATCGATGCTGCGTCACCCAATGGCACTACACCATTGATGATGTCTGTGCGCTCAGGCAAATTGGATGCAGTAAAATTTTTGCTGGATGAAGGCGCCGATGCGAATCTTAAAAATCAATTGGGAATGACAGCACTGGATTTCGCGATTGAGTTTGAACAAAAAGAAATCGCATACTTATTGACGTCTGCTATCAAAAAATAATTTCTCAGGCCGGTCATTTTTCAATCTTAGGGCGCACCCATGATTTATTTCATGAGATATTGACGAGCCATTTGGTCATCCATTACAGCCAGTCGCGACCCGTCATCAATTACCTGCAATCTGAACAAAAACGAGGTTGCCAATCGCATCTTCGCTATGGTAAAGTTCGCGCTTCGTCGTTATGGAGTTTTATCTGTGGATAGTTATAGTAGTCGATCTTATATCGACCACACCTTGGCACTGTAACTGCAGAACTCCTGTCGCTACTTTGCCAAATACATGGCAAGTAGTGATGTCAATAGTCTTGAATCCAGCTTTAATATCGTTGTGAACTCAGACTGATTTCCTCTCTACTTATCCCCAAATTGTTGCGTGTCATCACGCTGAAATGTCAATTCTGTATGTAGTTCACAGGATTACATAAAACCGGATTTACAGGCAGTCATCTTGCGTTGTTCGGCATGAACAGCGCTCTTAGTCACTAACGGTTATCCGCGTTTTACATAAGCTTTAGCTCAGTCTTAGTGAAAGCTTAATTCAGAAGAATGACATTTGATTTGCTTGCTTCTTATGCCATTTGCTTGAAGTCAGTTGATTAGATGATGCGTGTTTGTTCTTGATGATCGATACTGATCGGTCTGGGAGGTAGTTTGTTCGAATTGTTTAATCCTCAAAAACGGCCATCCCTGGCTCAGGGCAAAGGACCAAATCGCTGGGACTGGGCTTTATTGCCGCTGGTGCTGGCGCTGCTGATGGCCTTTGGTTTTGCAGCGATGCAAATGAGTCGTCCCTTCGTGGTCGGTGAAGTGCTGCAGGTTTCGCTGGACCCTAGCTATCTGCCTTATTACCTGTTGCGCACCATTCTGCGCATGTTCACAGCGCTAGCGTTTTCACTTTTGTTCAGCTTGGTATTTGCTGCGATAGCGGTGAAATATGCCGCCGCCGAAAAGTTCATGATTCCATTATTGGACATCTTGCAGTCGGTCCCGATTCTTGGTTTTCAGGCGATTGCGATTGCTCCTTTTATTGCTTTATTCTCCGGTGATTTGCTTGGGGTAGAGTGTGCTGCGATTTTTGCGATCTTTACTTCGCAAGCCTGGAATATGGCGTTCAGCCTGTATCAATCGATCCGTAATGTGCCGTCAGAATTGAATGAAGCCGCAAGGATTTTCAGGCTGTCTGGCTGGCAGCGCTTCTGGCGACTGGAGTTGCCATTTGCGATGCCAGGCTTGCTCTGGAATATGATGATGTCGATGTCGGGAGGCTGGTTCTTTCTGGTCGCAGCAGAGGCCATTTCGGTCGCCGGACAGGATATTAAATTGCCTGGCATCGGCTCGTATATTGCGGTGGCGATTGAAGCAAAAAATGGCACTGCGATTGCATGGGCGATTGCGGCGATGCTGACGGGAATTCTGCTGTATGACCAGTTATTTTTCCGTCCTCTGCTGGCGTGGGCGGACAAGTTTCGCTTTGAAGAAAGTCAGGGCGACACTGCACAACAGTCATGGCTGCTGGACTGGATGCGTAACAGCTATTGGTTCCGCGAATGGTCTGCGAGTTTGTGGAAATTGCTAAGCCGCGCCTTGGGCTGGTTTAGTGTGCGGTATGACGGCACATCTTCCAAGGCGAAGGAGCGTAATGTACCTTCGTATTGGAATAAAGTCTGGGATGGTTTTCTGATACTTGCGTCCTTGCTGGCCGCGTATCGCTTATTAATTTTTATCCACAGTGATGTTGGCTGGTCAGAAGCCTTGCATGTCGTTGGTTTGGGCCTGATTACTCTGGTCCGGGTCATGCTCCTGATCGGTCTCGCCTCGCTGGTATGGGTGCCGATTGCTGTCTGGATAGGTTTGCGTCCGCAGTACTCGCAAAAGGTACAGGCGGTGGCACAGTTTCTGGCGGCTTTTCCGGTTAATCTGATGTTTCCTATCGTGGTGTTTGCGATGGTCAGTTTTGATTTGACGCCGAATATCTGGCTCAGCCCCTTAATGGTATTTGGTACGCAGTGGTACATCTTGTTTAATGTGGTCGCGGGTGCCTCAACCATTCCGAATGAACTGCGTCTGGCAGCGGACAACCTGGGTTTAAAAGGCTGGCTGAAATGGAAGCGCGTGTATTTGCCAGCGGTTTTTCCTAGCTACATCACTGGTGCGATTACTGCCAGTGGCGGCTCCTGGAACGCGAGTATCGTCGCGGAATATGTGACCTGGGGTAAGACGACCCTGGTCGCGGATGGTCTGGGTAGCTATATCAAGCAAATGACAGAGGCGGGAGATTTTCACCGTATCGCCTTGGGTATCGGCGTGATGTGTATCTTCGTGATGTTATTAAATCGCTTTTTCTGGCGCAAATTATATTTGCTGGCCGAAGACCGTAGCCGCTAACGGCGGATGAAAGGCCGAGGCACAACTGCTGATGATGCGCCAGGCCGCATGTGGAGAATAAAAAATGACGCAAAAATTATTGATTGACCTCAAAGACGTTGCCAAATCGTTTCGCGCTGCGGATGGTACCGCACGCCTGGTGTTGGATAAGGTGGATTTTGAATTGAAAGAGGGCGAGATCGTCGCCTTGCTGGGTAAGTCCGGCTCGGGAAAATCAACCTTATTACGTATCATGGCAGGCTTGATCCCAGCCGATCATGGCAAGGTGGACTATCGTGATAAACCGATTTTTGGCCCTGTTGCCGGTATCGCGATGGTGTTTCAGTCTTTCGCCTTATTCCCGTGGCTGACCGTGCAGCAAAATGTCGAGCTCGGTCTGGAAGCTCAGGGCGTACCTTCAGACGAGCGCGAAATGCGTGCCGATGCCGTACTGGAGTTGATTGGCCTCGCTGGTTTTGGCGGCGCCTTACCACGCGAATTGTCCGGCGGGATGAAGCAGCGTGTCGGCATTGCCCGTGCGCTGGTGACCAATCCGGATATCTTGCTCATGGATGAGGCATTCTCCGCCCTTGACGTACTGACGGGCGAAACCCTGCGTAACGATATGCTGGAGTTGTGGGAAGAAAGTCGTATTCCGACCAAAGGTATTTTGATCGTATCGCACAATATCGAAGAGGCCGTGATGATGGCAGATCGCATCATCATTTTGTCTAGCGACCCTGGCAGCATACGCTGCGAGGTCAAGATCGATCTGCCTCGCCCGCGCGATGTCGAGTCGGTCGAAGTCCGCGCCTTGATCGATGAAGTATATGGCCTGATGACTATGCGTCATGCCCAAGAAACTGTCACCGGCGTACCGATTTCCAAACATCTGGGATACCGTTTGCCAGAAACCGATGTCAGTCGTATCGAAGGCGTACTTGATCTGCTTGCCGATGCGCCGTTCAACGGACGTGCCGACTTACCGCAGTTGTCAGAGGAAGCAGAAATTTCCGATGAAGACCTGTTCCCGACCTACGAAGCCCTGGGCCTATTGGGACTGGCAGTGATCGAGAAGGGTGATATCAGTTTGACGCCATTGGGCCATCGTTATGTCGAAGCTGATCAGGCGCAGAAGCAAGAATTGTTTGGCCAGCAGTTGCTGACGCACGTACCGCTGGCATCGCATATACGCCGCAATCTGGAGCAGGAAACAAACGGAAGTTTGCCGGAAGAACCTTTCCTTGAACTACTGTCTGAATTCTTGAAAGCCGATGAAGCCAAGCGCGTACTGGAAATCGCGATTGAGTGGGGACGTTATGGTGAAGTCTATGAGTATGACTACCACACAGGACGATTGACCTTGCCTGAGCCGGAAGAAAGCTGATCTGGCTTTTGAGTTGGTGAGCATCTGAATTGATGTGGTGTCGAGTGCTCAATTTCTTTTGACGGCACGATGTAAGAATGAGACTTTCATTCGATATATGAATATACTCCCTTCTAGTATTTTTTCATTGCCTGTATAGATATTGCGGTAATAAGGCTATTTTCTAAAAAATATGGGGGAGTATATGTGCTCTTGCTTTGTTTCAGACCATGCACTGCAATCCGAAAAATATAGGATAGACATCGAATTGTTGTAAAATAGGCTACATTGCGTCTGCAATCATTGGTTGATTTCTGATGTCGATTCCCTTTATCTTTGCTCGTATCAACCATCCTTCATCGTGTCATTTAACTACTCACTTTTATGAAAAAAATTCTTTCCTTTTGCGTTTTACTATTTAGCTTAAACACCTGTTTTGCCGAGGATTACCTGGATGTCGTCACCAGCAAATCTTGTGCATGTATCGACAAAATTCCAAGTAATGCCGATAAGAGAAATTTGAAGATGCAAATGGGCTTTTGCATGCTGGAAGCTTTTTCGAAAGATGATAAAGACAAGTTTAAGAAGGAATTCAATCTCGATTTTTATCAGCTCGATAAAAACGGCGAAAAAATCGGTACGATCGTTGGTATGAGGATGGCGACACAGTGCCCTAAAACTGTGATGGCGATGGCGAATGCTGACAAGCAAGCTGATTCCGATATGCTGAATGGCACGATTACTAAAATTGAAAAAGATAATTTCGCGACTTTTTTCCTCAAAGATAACGAAGGTAAAACAACGAAACTGTATTGGCTAGGGCCGGTGCAAACCACGATGGATTTGCCAACGATTTATCAAACGCTGGTAGGTAAGACAGTAGAAGTTCAGTACGAGAATAAAGATATCTTCGATCCTAAGATTGGTGAATACCGACAATTCAAAGTGATCACCAAACTCAAGTAACTCCAATGTTTTTTTACTCCCTGCGGTCTGTTCAAAGACTAAGCAGGGAGTAAATGTTTTCATTCGTCAAATTCACAAGCGTGCGCCTGATGCACATCTGACGTAGTTCAACAAAAATCCCGGCTCCCCGTTTGCAGCGATCCCAGCAGATGGGACATATCGACCAGACGTTTGGCGACCAGATGACGGACTTCTCCTTCGCATTGCCAGATGCCGTAGACGCCGAGCAGCGGTGCATTGAGTACTTCACGACGCTGCTTCTCTACCAGACTGGGCCAGATAATTACATTGACTGGCCCAGTCTCGTCCTCAATGGTGATAAACAAAACACCGTTCGCTGTACCTGGTCGTTGTCGTACCGTGACGATGCCGCAGCCTCGTGCAAACTGACCTTGCTGAAAGGTGTTGAGCATCTCTGCCGGTAAGAAACGCTTGCCGAGCAGTTGTTGGCGTAGCAGCGCAACCGGATGACGTTGTAAGCTGAGTCCCATTGCCCGGTAGTCACTGACAATTTCCTGACTTTCGCTGGGGGCCGTCAGAGGGGGCGTCTGTTCGGTGACGCTGACGACGCGCAACAAATCCTTATCTGGCACAGCGCCTGCTGCTTGCCACAAGGCTTGCCGGCGATGCCCTGACAAGGCGGCCAAGGCATTGCTGGCCGCCAGTGCCTGCAGATCCTGCCGGTTCAGTTGCGCCCGGCGTGCGAGGTCGTTGACGTCGCTGAAGGCAAGCTGCTTGCGCGCTTGGGTAATGCGTATTGCGGTCTCTGCCGATATGCCGGATAGCAGGGAGAAGCCCAGCCTGACTGCTGATTGCTCTGTGTTGTTATACGGGTTAATACTGCGGATGCCGTGGGCATGTGCTTCTAAAGTGGAGTCCCATTCGCTGATATTGATGTCAACCGCCAGAACCGTAACCTGATGTCGCCTGGCATCTTGTATCAACTGCGACGGGGAATAAAATCCCATCGGTTGAGAGTTCAGTAAAGCACATAAGAATACGGCAGGTTCATGACACTTGATCCAGCTGCTGGCATAGGCGAGCAAGGCAAAACTACTGGAATGACTTTCAGGAAAACCATATTCACCAAAGCCTAGCATCTGTTGAAAAATTGCCTCCGCAAATTCTTCTTCATAACCACGTCTGACCATCGTCTTGACGATGCGGTCGTGATAATGCTGTAAGCCGCCTTTACGCTTCCAGGCTGCCATGGCACGTCTTAACTCATCAGCTTCGCCCAACGTGAACTCGGCTGCGATCACGGCGATCTGCATGACCTGTTCCTGAAAAATCGGAACTCCCAGGGTTCTGCCTAATGCTTCTCTGAGTTCTTCTTTCGGATAGCTGACAGCTTCACGGTTTTTTCTGCGTTGTAAATACGGATGTACCATCCCACCTTGTATCGGCCCGGGTCTGACGATTGCGACCTGGACCACGAGATCATAAAATACTCTGGGTCGCAAACGGGGCAGCATACTCATTTGCGCACGTGATTCAATTTGAAATACACCCACCGTATCGGCCTTGCAAATCATGTCGTAAGTGACCGGATCTTCACGCGGGATATCTTGCAAACGGCTAGGGCGGCCAGGCAAGCTGGACATCAATACCAATGCACGCTTCAGCGCCGACAGCATGCCGAGTGCCAGTACATCCACTTTCAGCAAACCTAAGGATTCCAGATCGTCTTTATCCCATTCAATGACGGAGCGATCTTTCATCGAGGCATTCTCTATCGGTACTAGTCGCGATAGCTTGTCACGCGAGATGATGAATCCGCCAGTGTGCTGGGACAGGTGACGTGGAAAGCCTCGCAACTGACTGGCCAGACTTGCCCATTGCTGTGCAACGGGGCCTTCAGGGTCTAAGCCGTTTTCAGCAAAGCGTAGTAATAAATCCTGCTTCCCGTCAAACCAGCGATGCGATTTGGCAACCGTATCCACCAGTTCCAGATCAACGCCAAGTGCCTTACCTACTTCACGTAAAGCACCACGTGAACGTATGGTATGTACCGCAGCCGCAATTGCTGTGCGGTCTCTGCCATATTTTTGATAGATATATTGAATCACTTCTTCACGTCGCTGATGTTCAAAGTCCACATCAATATCGGGTGGTTCGTTACGTTCTTTGGACAAAAAACGTTCAAATAACAAGGTACTGCTATTCGGATCAACTTCGGTAATACCCAGGCAATAACAGACGACAGAATTCGCTGCCGAACCCCGGCCCTGGCAAAGAATCTTGATTGAACGGGCATGCCGGACGATGTCATAGACCGTTAAAAAGTAGGGTTCATAAGCCAGATCATTAATCAGATGTAATTCGTAGTCGATGCGTTTTGCGACTTTGTCCGACATCCCATGAGGGAAGCGCTTTGCCGCGCCGGTGGCGACTTCTTGCTTGAGATAAGTTGCTGGCGTATGACCTTTGGGGACGAGTTCTTCGGGATATTCGTAGCGCAATTCCGTGAGAGAAAATTGACATAGGCTGGCAATTTTGACGGACTCTGCCAATGCCATTGCCGGATAAATATTCGCTAGCCGTAGTCGTGATCGCAAATGCTGTTCAGCATTCGGTGCAAGTGCATAGCCGCATTCGGCAACGGGACGGCTCAGCCTGATCGCTGTCAATACATCTTGTAATGGTTTGCGCGAACGGACATGCATACAGACATTGCCAGTTGCAACGACCGGTAGCTGGTATTGACGGGCAATCGAAATAACGGTGTGGCGATGTACGTCGTCCATGGCCTGATATAACAAAGTGAGACTGATCCAGACACGCTGGGGAAAGGTTTTTTTCGCCCACGCAGCTTGCTTTGCCAGCGTCTCTGGATTCGCCGGATAGTCAGGAACCAGCAGGATTACGCAATCGGGCAAACCTTGCAGGTGAGCGTATTCTGCCAGTGGATGACTAAAGTCCTCCTTTGTAATCAGGTAGCGACCTTTGCTAATACGGGTTCGTGCCAGTGTGATGATTTCAGATAAATTGCCGTAACCTTCACGATTTTGAGCCAGAGCGATCAGTGCTGGCGCGGGAATATACGTGTCCGCCACATCGTCTGCATCAGACCTGGTCGTATCGGTGAGCTTAAAGTACGACCCGATAAGCAACTGCAGTGCGGTATCTTTAACAGCAACATGGGCGCGTACGACACCCGCCAGTGAACATTCGTCCGTAATCGCCAGCGCCTTATAAGTGAGCTGTACAGCCCGTTGCGCCAGCTCTTCTGCATGCGAGGCGCCATGTAAAAAGCTGAAATTGGATTGGCAAAATAATTCGGCATACTCAGGCAAGGAATAGATTGGCGCATGGCTGAGCGGAGGTGTTGTCTGCATGATGTTTTATCCAAATAAACCATGCACAAACCAGCTGGCACCAGCGTCTGACTGCTCACCCAGACGCTCTCTATAAATCCAGTAACGAATATGACCAGGGTTTTCCGCAATAAAGTAATCGCGAGTCACGAGTTGCCCGTTCCACCAGCCAGCCTCTATCCGCTCGGCACCAGATAATAATTTTAAGGGCGCATCGTAATATGGCCGGTGATGACGGATCGTCAAGGGAAGCGCCTTCTCAAATAACCAGACCGGACGCACTGCCTGATTGGGTACATTGGATATATTGAGTATTCGTGTCGACAAGGGCTGTGACTTTAAGGTGTTTTTCTTTTGTGCATGGACGACGGAGACCCAGGTATTGGCAACTTCTGGCCGATGATCCTCTTGTAGTGCGGCTTGCAATACCTGATCATCCCCCAGTCGTGCAACCAATAGTTCCAGCAGACGGTGATGGTCTTCTGCATAGGCTTTGGGTTCTGGGAAGAGGGTGGCATTTGCTACCTGTCTTGTCTGTACCTGACTTGCTGCAAGGCTAACGACAATGACTGGTGCCTGAAGCTGGGTTGTTGCGAGCCTTTCTTTCAACAGTCTGAGCAGATGATCTTCACGCCAGATGGGTTCTGCCAGCTTGAGATTGAGATGCGTCGGTGCCATTGCCTGACGACCGCGTTCATGTTCGAGGTACAGATCAATTTGTGATACGGCGAGTTGCTTGACTGCCAGCCAGCCCATCAGTTGTATGAGCAGACTGTGAATGAACGCCAGAATCATTTCTGCATGTTCAATTCTGTCCGGTAATTCTGTGCGGCTCTGGAATTGCGGTGGGACAGTGATCCATTCAAACACTTCGGTCTGGTGTCCATATGCACGATCCATGAGATCAAGAATTTGCACGCCACAGCGACGCTTAAGTCCGGCGCGAGGCAGCGTTTGCAGAGATCCCAGCGTAGTGCAAGCGATACCGCGCAACCATTCCAGCCAGAGCTGTGCTTCGGGTAGCAGAGCGACAGGTAATTGATCCAGACTTTGTTGAAGTTTTTTTAGTTTTAAAACACGCTTCAAGGAGCACGTTTTTTGTAAATGAGGCCTACCCATTATCCCGCTGCGCGCCAGAAGCCACGCACCCATTGCGGTTGGAGCACAACTCAAAGAGATGCTCATACCCATGACCTTCATGCTATGTCGTATCAGATGGCATAAGCGGAGTATGCCGCCAAACAGTCGCAGACTTGCACTGACCTCCATCAGCAGGCAGTCATGCGTCGCATAGGTAACTTGTGGCGTGTATTGCAGTAGTGCCATCGCCACTTGCTCCAGGCATCGCTGTTCTAAAACTGGCTGGCGCGTATAAAGCACGACGTCTGGTAGCAGCATTTGTACGCTGGCTTTTTTCATGGCGTGCTGAGCGCCTGCTGCTAGTGCGCCGGAGGATGCGCAGCTGAGGCGATTTTGCTCCAGCACGACTTCAGTCTCATCAGAATTAATGCGCCAGTTCGGGCGAAATACTTCTAGCTGCAGCAGAGGCAGATGTAGTGCGATCCACAGAGGTTTCATTCAGTGCCTCAACAGGCGAAATAGGTAAATGTGAAAACAAGGACGGTAGCGCCAATAACAAGGGCTGTTCTCGCTGAACACCGCGCCGTTTAAGGAATTGAATCTGTATGCCATCAATAACCGGCGTGAGATGTAAGCGCAAAGGTGCCGGTGAGGGCATTTCTGCACAGATGCTGGGCCGCATCATAAAAAAAACGGTATCTCCGCTTTGTGCTGCCAGATGTAATCGTCTCAGAGCCTCAGTACGGATATGTGTTTGCCACATTAATAGTGCCGCGCAACTACCGCTGCGTAAGACCTGTTCTGCTGCCCATAAGGCATCTCCCGGTTTTTTGCAGCGTATCCAGAGGCATTGTTTAAGCGGAATTCCGTAGGCATGTAAGGCTAACAGCTGCGGCTGATGTGGTGGTTGCATCAGCACAATGGTGCGCTTATCTGATTGGAGGAGCTGTGCCAGGCCAGGCTGCAAAAGACGCAATTCAGCGCTCCCATACTGCTTGAGTAGTAGTTCATTTAATGAGCCGCGAGGCCAGCCCCCCCCGGGTAATTCTCTCGATAAACTCGGAAAAGTGCTGTTGATACAGGGCGTCGTGCTACTGGCTAATTGCGAGGCGCGCCATAAAGAAGGATGAATGTGATCCGGAGAATCGGTAAACATAGAGGCTCAAATAAATACTGTATATATATTCAGTATAATATTTAAAGCGCTTACTTTTCAATAGCTTAGAGAAATACGAAAATAAATAAAATACTGATTGCATATACAGTATTTTGTGATAAAGTATGTTTTGTGGCATCCATTTGCAATGGTCTGGTATCGAGCTGTAATGCAAATGTTGTCGCTCAGAAGAGTTAAGAGATTTATTTAGTCGATAAGTTATTGAGCGAGACGTACATCAAACTTATCCATCGGATTTATTCATTTACTGATTGGGAGATGATTCAACATGGCACACCTTGACAATTCATTTGACGGACAATTTAGCCTGCAAGTCGCACCAACCTCATTTTTAATGCGCCTGAGTAGTCGTGAGATTTTTGTATGTCGTGATTTCCGCCGACGCTACTATCGTGTCAATCCTTTGATGGATTTTTCTACCGGTATCGAGGCGGGTCATCTGGAACTTTTGTTGTTCCGTAAATGGCTCATTATCTTTTCTAAGGCCAGATGGTAATTCGGTTATTTCTAAACTTCCTGAATGCCGGATAAGGTAAATAGTGTTTACTGGTATTTCGTCGTGTTTTGAGATCTCTAGACTGTCAAAAACGAAGTCTGCGTTCGCTTGGGTCAAATAATGGATCTGGTCCATTCTCTAATTTTTTGACAATCCCTGACTGATCAAAATAGATAGTCATCAAGGAATTCCAGACGCCGCTTTCCTTATATGGATAAGACCAGGCTTCAAGTGCGACACGCGGGTAATAGCTTGTCTCCTCTGGCGCGCCAATGATCCTGATGACCGCATTTTTATCCATGAAGCCTATTTTGATATCAGCAAATTTTTGTGAAGTCAGTACTTGTTCATACGAAATAAGTCGCCCGTCATGATCAAAGCGTGCCATGTGAGTAGCCTGAGCCATTCTGCCACGCATGTATTCCCATAGGTGTAGCTCACCATCTTGATAAACGTGTGTTGGCTTACCTAGTTCAAGTACAACTTCTTGTTCTGTTTGCCCCGCCTTTACGCTGCTCAGGCCATAACTGACGCAGGACGACAAACTCAATGCAATGATTGAGATGAGACTACTGGCAAGGAGGCGAAGGAGTTTCATGGCAAGCTTTAGGTTTTATTGAGATGTAAACGCATGCCTGAAGCATCGTTTTTTTGTAGCGTCTTTCCACACTTTGCAATACTGGGCGAATCACTTTATCGTGGCTGGCAAAGGCTTAGTGCTAGATTTCTCGGTTAAAGGATTTTTATAAATACTTCTATCCTAAACCTTATTTGTAAATGCGGTTTTCTGTGCAGAAAAAGCGATGCTGCCACAATAATTCTCGGGTAAATCAAGCTGGTACGCAGGCATGACTTGTAACTGAGTATGCCGCCCGGCGGCAACCGTATCTGACCATTCGCTTAATGCCATACCCGCACATTTATAGCGGGCCTCCAGCATAGTCCATTCTTGTGCAAAGCTCAGTAGCTGTTGTTCAGGCGTCAGGCTGCGTATCATCTGATGGCGATCCGGGTCCAGATAAATACGCGCAATATCTTGCCATTCAAATGACTCTTTAGCCAAATTCTTGGTGTGAAGCAAGTCGATACCGACGCTGGAGTCCAGACAAATTGCCGCTAATGATAATCCTGCTTCATGACTGATCGATAAAGCAGCTTCATGGTCTGAAAAAAGAAGTCGGGGAGCTGTGCCGGATGACGTCGCAATTTCAATGTCGCGTACGTCGATTTGATAGCATCGTTGAATCAAGGTAATGATTGCAGACCGTATTTGTTGCCTTGCTTTTGTACGATCTTGCGTGCTGTCAGTAGATACAGCGATGACGACATACCGGTGTAATCGGAGTGCGGCACTTGCGTCGTCCAAGTGCTCAGGCAAATAAAATACCGGTACGGATGCCGGTATTGACGTGAGAAGTAATGAGCCAGGCATTACTCTGGTGCGATGAGCTAGTTCGCGATTGCGGCAGGGCAACCGCGCCAGCTGGATTTGGCGGGAATGAATTCTCCCTTCATGACCAGCGTCAGAGCACCAAGCTGCGCATCATCACCGACAACCGCACTGTAAAGCACCGAACTCCGCGGCCCCATATAGACGCGCTCACCGATGATCACTTCATCGATCTTCATGACGCGATCTTCAAATAGATGGGTTTGCGGGCAACAAAGAGCGTTAATTTCGCTATAAGCACCGATGCTGGCACAATCAAATTCAGTAATATCTGTCGTATCAAGATAAACACCGCGTCCGATTTTACAACCCAGTAATCTGAATGCTAGTGGCAACCAAGGCGTGCCACGCAGATAACGCATGAAGTTAGGAACCGCGATACCTTCGTATAAATTCGTAATGCCTTCAGACAGCCAGACAAAGGATGTCCACATCGGGGCACTACTTTTTTTATAACGAAAAATGAAGACCCATTTCAGCACCAGAACAAAGGCAAAACTGCCAATGCCGTACCATAATCCGGCAATCGATAAGTAGTAAGCGACTTCGTCCCAGCGATCATCACCAGCCAGCGGCATGAGATCTAATACGATCGTATAACCAACGGCAATCACCATCGCATGCGGCGCAATAATTCTGAATGCTTCAATCAATCCGCGACCGAGCCTGCGCATAAAGGAGGGGTGGAAGGTGAGTTCTTCAGGGAAGCCTTTTACCTCCTCACGTGCCGGTAAATGCAGGGGCGGGGAACCCAGCCAAGTATCACCTTCATGCATCTGATTATTTTTTGGCGCACTGGTATGGACACCGATCAGTACATTCTCAGGCAGGATCGTGCCATCGGGAATGTAAGCGCCATTACCGACAAAGCTGCGTCGGGAAATGATGGTCGGTTGCATGCTCATCCAGCCGCCATCAATCTCCTCATCACCCAGCAACACAGCATCGGCAATAAACGTCTCATCGCCCAGCGTCAGCATATCCGGCACCACGCCGAGAGCCGTGGAGATTTCAGCGCCACGCCCGACCTTTGCGCCAAGTAAGCGATACCAGTAAGGCGCATAGACCGTGGCATATACACCGTGCAAGACGTTCAGACTGGATTCCTGAATCTGGTTCACCAGCCATTTACTGCAATAGGTATTGCCATGTACGGGATAACTACCAGGTTTTAATTTAGGCAAAATACTCCAGCGTATACCCGCGGACAGTAAGGCGGTACAGACAATCAATACCGCTGTAGCCGGAAACGCGAGAATGAAATATTTAACGAGTTGAAACGAGAGGCTCGTATTTTGCAACCAGGCTAAACCATCGATATTATCGATCCAGTCTATCGTAATAAAACTTGGAAATACTGGCAGGAAAAATAAGGCGGTAATGAGTAAACTACCCACAATAAAAAAGACGGCCTCACTAAAGAACCGCAGAGTTAAGACCTCAGGACGTGGTGGCTGCGATGCACGATCAAAGGCGCCCGCATCTGCAGCCGGTGAGCCGCGCCAGACTCTGTGAGCCGGGACTGATTGACCTTCGCTCAGTGCTGACTGCCCTTCAAGATGGGCAAATTCGCCAAGCGATGTGCCGCCTTCAAGCACAGAATAAGAGCCGACATAGGCTTCATTCGCGAGGGTAATTCGACCCAGGCGAAGCTCACCATGCTGCACCCTGGCGTTTTCAAAATTACAGGCGTTGCCGATACTGACACCATCACCAATCTGCAATAAATCCGGTGAGCGCAAGGTCATGGAGCCGATATTCACATCCTTGCCGATTTTGGCACCTAAAGCCCGCAGCCACCATGCATACATCGAGGAGCCGCTCAACATATACGTTGGCGCAGCCTCGACCAGACGGTCTGCCAGCCACCAGCGGTAATAGGTCACTCCCCATAACGGATATTGACCCGGTTTTAAGCGTCCTGCGATGAGCCATTTACCTGCGATGGCAATCGCAAATTCCAGCAAGGTCAACAACAGGAAGGCCGCAACCGATAAAAGCGTCGCACGCACAATCGAGTCGCCAGGCTCACCGGTAAAGAAGTGATAGGCAAAGAAGGGTGCCAGCCATTGCACCATCCGCATTGCAACCAGGAATGGAATCATCGCAGCCTGCGCGATACCACAAACCCAGCGCTTCACATCCGATGGTTGAGTCCAGGCGATATGGGTACTACTTGTCGTGATTGCACCAGCCAGCATGACGGCTGCAATCGCACCGATTTGTCTTGATTGATAGATGTCACTGATTTTGAAATAAGCAAAGCGGGCATCTGCACGCAACAAAGATACCAGGCGAGCTGCCATCAGAGAATGTCCGCCTAGTTCAGAGAAGAAATCTGCTTCACGACGTATCGCTTGGCCCGGAAATAACTTGGCTAATGCAGCGAATAAAACTTCCTCGGCTGGATTGTCGGGAATATCCGATTCTGCTGAATTGGCCGCTACGCTAAGGGGCGTTGCTTTCAAGGTTTTTCTATCGATTTTGCCTGAGGTGAGGCGCGGCATCTCGTTTAAAAACTCATAGCGCGTCGGCACCATATAGGATGGCAAGACTGCCAGCAACGCATGGCGTAAGTTCGCAATACTGATTTCTTTATGGAGCTCTTTGCTAGTCTCACTGACGATAAAGGCGATTAGCTGATCCACACCTTGTTCAGAGCGCAGAATAACGGCGACTGTACCAACACCTGGTTGTTGCGCCAGCACGGCTTCAATCTCACCTAACTCTACTCTGAAACCACGTATTTTCACCTGATCATCCGCACGTCCCAGACATTGTACAGAGCCGTCTTCACCGATACGGGCAAGATCGCCAGTGCGATACAGACGCGCATCGATATCTTGCTTAGCCCATGGATTATGGATGAATTTTTCGGCAGTTAAATCTGGTCTGCCCAGATAACCATTCGAGACGCCGGGACCAAAAATACATAGCTCACCGGTCTCGCCGCGAGGCAATAACCGGATACCTTTTTCAACGTCGGCATCAATGACGAGCAAACCATAATTGGGTAAAGGATGACCAATCGTCACTGGCTGATTTGCCTGTAGTATTGCCAAGCTCGCTGAAACGGTTGCTTCAGTCGGGCCATAGGTATTGAACATCTGTCGGCCAGGGTTAGACCATTTGGCGACAAGACTCTCCGGACACATCTCACCGCCGAGATTGATAATCCGCAAGCCAGGTACGTCAATGGCAAACAGGGCTAGTAAAGTGGGCACGGCATGCAATACCGTAACGCGATGATCAATCAGGGCTTGCGGTAACGCTTCCGGATCAACCGCCACCTCTTTGGGCGCAATCCATAAGCTTGCGCCAACCAGATAGCTTATCCAGATTTCTTCAAACGACATATCAAAGGCGACAGAAAATCCCTGATAAACGCGGTCATGTTGGGTAATGCCAAGCACCTGATTTTCGCTACGCAAAAAATGGCAGATGCTGCCTTGTGTAATCGAGATGCCTTTCGGCTTGCCGGTTGATCCTGAGGTGTAAATTACATACGCAGGATCATGGGGGCTGGTATTAGAACGTTGCTGCAATCCCGCTGGCGAGGCCTGAGATAATTGACCATCAGTCCAGACGGCACAGCTTAGCTCGCTAAGTTGTCTAGATTGCGTATCACTGGTGAGGATGCCAAATGCTTTTGCATCCTCAAGACAAACCGCAATCCTCTCAACGGGGACATCGATGTCAAATGGTAGCCATGCCGCGCCTGACTTTGCGATCCCGGCTTGCAATACCAGCAGTTCGATGCCGCGAGGCAGCCATAAACCCAGAATATGTCCCGGTTTTACACCTGCACTGATCAGATGTGAGGCGACAATATCAGCCCTGGCATTTAATTCACGATAGGTAACAAGCTCATTCGCAAACTGAAGCGCAACCTGATCGGGCGATCTGTGTGCTGTCGCCTCCAGCAAATCTGCCAGAGTTTCTTGACGAATTAATTCTGGTGCGTCGGTGCCGTAAAGAATGGCGGAATTAGGATCATTGTTAGGAATGGCGTTGACATTAATCATGTCAGATGCTTCTGTGATACGGTGCTCAGGCATAAATCGCAATGCAAAAATAAGGGTGAAGTAGTTTGAATTTTTATAAGCTTCTTATTGTGCAGTTTATCACTCGTCAGAGACAAAAACGTGACAATTTGTACGATTCTCTGAATGTGTGCACAGAGAGTTAATGCCCTTAATATTCGAGAGCCGCATGCCATCTGCGTTTCTACGAAGTGATCGCGGTCTGATGGCAAATCCGGCTTAAATAACATAGCGGATCAGTAAGCCCAGCAGGGCGCAGGCTGTAATGACATGAATAACGTTTTGCTTATATTTAAAGAGAGCAATCGCCGCCGCTAAAGCAATGAGTGCTGCAATCCAGTCAAAAGCGCCTTGGATTCCTTTTGGCCAAAGCACGTGATAACCGAAAAATATTGCTAGATTTAAGATCACACCAACTACCGCTGCTGTAATTGCGGTTAACGGCGCCGTGAGTTTTAAGTCATTGTGGGTTGACTCGATTAACGGACCACCAGCCAGAATGAAAATAAAAGAAGGTAAAAAAGTGAACCAGGTCACCAGACTGGCGCCCAGCACGCCTGCCAGAAAGGGGGATTCTGGTCCCAGTAACTGCTGCAGATAAGCGCCAATGAATCCCACATAAGCCACGATCATGATCAGTGGTCCCGGTGTCGTCTCACCCAAGGCCAGTCCGTCCATCATTTGCGTAGGGCTAAGCCAGCCATAGTGTTCTACTGCTCCTTGATAAACATAAGGCAAAACGGCATAGGCGCCGCCAAATGTCAGCAATGCAGCCTTGGTAAAGAGCCATGCCATTTGTGTGTAAGCATGTTCCCAACCTAATTGACTCCATAGCAAACCTATGGGCAGCAGCCATAAAATGGCACCCGCAAACAGGACTTGGGCCAGACGGAGCCAGCTAAATGTGGCGTGTGGCGGCGTTGGCGTATTGTCGTCAATCAGGGCTGACCCTAATTGTTGCCTGGGCGCAGCATGACCACCGCCAGTCTGAAAAAAATCAGGCAAGTATCTCCCACCCAGATAGCCAATGAGTGCCGCACTAATTATGATCAGTGGAAAAGGTGTGTTGAATCCGAAGATCGCAATAAAAGAAGTCGCAGCAATACCCCATAAAATTTTATTCTTCAAGGCGCGCGATCCTATCCTGTGTGCTGCCTGCAAGACAATCGCGGTTACAGCCGGTTTAATGCCATAAAACAAACCGGCGACCAGAGGTAAATTGCCAAACGCCACATAAATCCAGGACAAACCAATCAAAATGAAAAGCGATGGCAGTACAAATAAGACTCCTGCAACTACGCCACCCCATGTTCTATGCATCAGCCAGCCGATATAAGTAGCGAGCTGCTGAGCCTCGGGTCCAGGCAGCACCATGCAGTAATTTAAGGCATGCAAAAACCGCCGTTCACTAATCCAGCGGCGGTTTTCAACAAGCTCCTGGTGCATGATGGAGATCTGCCCGGCAGGACCGCCGAAGCTGATCAAACCGAGTTTCAGCCAGAATTTGAATGCATGCCAAAAACTCACAGGCAAAGGCAGATCAATTTCAATGGTATTCGCGGGTAGTTCAGGGGATTTCAACGATTAAGCTCCTTAATTTTTAAGCCATCGTCAGAATCTGACGTAATGCCCGCTCAAAAACGTCGGATGTCTGACCGCCAGAGATCAGATGTTTATCATTAATGATCACCGCAGGTACCGAATTGATGCCTTGCTGATGATAAAAATACTCCTGAGCACGGACATCACTGGCATAGAAGTCCGAGTTTAAGATGGCACGGGCACTGACGGTATCTAATCCGACTTTTTCTGCGATACGGATCAGCGTTTCGTGATCGCTGGGATTTTCTCCGTCGGTAAAATAAGCGCCGAATAAAGCATGCTTCAAAGCCGCTTGCTTGCCTTCGATTCCTGCCCAATGTAGCAGACGATGTGCATCAAAGGTGTTATAAATCCGGGCTCTTTTATCCATGCCGAAGGTAAAACCCTCTGCTGCGCCACGAGCACGAATCGCCTCCCGGTTGCGCGCCGATTGTTCCTCAGTTGCACCATATTTTTGCGCCAGATGCTCATTGATATCCTGCCCCTCGGCAGGCATTTGTGGATTAAGCTCAAAGGGCTGAAAGTGAATTTCGGCGGTGATTTCGCTGCCGAGTCTCGATATAGCGGTTTCCAGCGATTTAAGTCCGATAATGCACCAAGGGCAGGAAACGTCAGAAACAAAGTCAATTTTGATGTGTTTGCTCATAATTATTTGCTTAATTGAAGTGGATCAGCGACACATCATGGTTTGGATGTATCCCAATCGGTCTTACGCATGATATTCTGCGACCTGCAATAGTAACCATATCAGATTATTTTCATGACCACACCGAATAACACGGCAATTGAGACGCCAGTCAGCTCAACCGCGCCAGCAGCAACACCTAATCAACTTGCTCGCAAGCTTATCAAACAATTGCAAACAGATTTCTCTGTTTTTGATGAGCATTTGCCTCTGGCAATTGGTATAGATAAACAGTTGCAACAAAAAATGCCGGAGCTTGATCGTAAGATATTACGTATCGCTTTGGGTATTCATACGAATTCAGTTCGTTACTTGTTTAATGTATCTAAAGCGCAAAAACGTGTAGATCTTGAGGGTAAAGAAGTTGATGATGTCACTGAAGTACATCGTACTCACGCCGCTGGTATTTTGAAAGAGCGCTCCAAGAAAAATGCGGATGCGCGCAAAGCAAAGTTCCAGGCAGAAAAAATTCAAAAGCAAGAAGCGGAAGCAGCGCGTCAGCACCAGGATAAGCTGAACCAGCTCGCCGCTAAATTTGCCCGAAACTAAGTGATTGCGGATTTCCTTTTTTGAAATCGATATTGCCTCTCATATCCTCGTTGATATCAAGATAGGGGTATCAAGAATTTGCCAAATTAAATCGCCCATGTCTCCGCCCGGAGACATGGGCGATTTAATTTGGCATGTATTTCCACAGTTCTGATGTATTCATTACGATCAACGAAAAATTCGCTTAAGATTCAATTAACCTTAGACAAAAAAATTCTAAAACAGGAGATTCCATGACGATAGCTAGCCAACACTCATTTGCCAGACATGCTCTTGATTTTGTGGTTCGGAAAGATGATTTGCATCAGGTTGAATTTGTCGAATCCAGTGTACATGCCGGGTCGCCCCTTGAAGAGGGGCAGATACTGATTCGTATCGATCAATTTGCATTCACCTCGAACAACGTGACTTATGCAGCGTTTGGAGAAGCGATGCATTATTGGGATTTTTTCCCGGCAAAGGAAGGTTGGGGGCGTATCCCTGTATGGGGTTTTGGTGATGTTGTGCAATCGCGTAATGAATCGATACAAGTGGGGCAGCGTTACTACGGCTATTTTCCGATGTCGGATTATGTGCTGATGCAGCCAGACCGTATTAATGACAGCGGATTTGTTGATGCCGTAGCGCACAGGCAAGCCTTGCACCCTCTGTATAACCAATATCTGGCCACTGCGCATGATCCCGGTTATGTGGCTGCACGCGAACACGAGATTGCACTGTTACGGCCATTATTCATGACCTCTTTTATGATTGACGATTTTTTAGACGACAATCAATTCTTCGGCGCCCATACGGTCATTTTATCCAGCGCTTCCAGCAAAACAGCCTATGGATTAGCTTTTTTATTGGCTCAGCGGGGAGTGGAACAATGCGAAGTCATTGGTTTAACATCCCCTGGTAATGTCAAATTTACTGAAAGTCTGGGCTGTTATCACCGTGTGATTTCTTACGATCAGATCGACTCTTTATCAGCAGCGCTGCCTGTGGTCTACGTCGATATGTCTGGCAATGCCAAAGTGCGCAGTACACTGCATCATCATTTTCAAGATAATTTGGCCTACTCTTGTGCTGTAGGCGGTACTCACTGGGATCAGCGTGAAGGTGAGGGGAGATTGCCTGGCGCCAGACCGACATTATTCTTTGCACCGGCACAGATCAAGAAGCGTGCGGCGGAATGGGGCATGGCAGGAGTCATGTCGCGTTATACCGCTGCCTGGACAAAATTCCTTACGCCGCTGGCTGGCTGGATGAACATTACCCACGGTCACGGACCTCGCGCAATTGAGCAAGTCTATCTTGAGATGCTGGAAGGGCGCAGCCGTCCCGATCAAGGACATATCTTGTCGCTATCGGAATAACGTTGTCATGGTTTGTTTATCTGTTGGAATGCAATGACGGTAGTATTTATACCGGCATTGCTACCGATGTAGAAAAGCGTTATAGAGCGCATTGCATGGGTAAAGGCGCCCGCTATACAAAATCTCATCCGCCAACACAGATACTGGCAGTCTTCGAATACGAGAATCGTTCTGTAGCATCCAAGGCAGAGTATGCGATCAAGCAACTCACAGCGCAGCAAAAACGCGCACTGTGTCAAAAGGAACTGTCAGAACAGCTATGACGAAATTATTTTCACCGGCATGCGAGCGAAATGCAGCGCCCATCTTAAATGTATTAAAACCCTTACTAACGCAAAGTAAAAGCCTGCTTGAGATCGGCAGCGGAACGGGACAACATGCCGTGTATTTCGGTGCGCAAATGCCGCATCTCATTTGGCAGTGTAGCGATCGTATTGACTATCATCCTAGTATCCTGGCCTGGCAGGCAGAGACTGAGTTAGCTAACGTTAAACCTCCTTATACTCTCGATGTCGCAACATCGAGGTGGCCGGAACAGACATTTGATGCCGTGTTTACCGCAAACACTTGTCATATTATGGCCTGGCAAGAAGTCGAGATAATGTTTGCCCGCGTATCCCAGTTATTGAGCCAGGACGGCATGTTTTGTATCTACGGTCCGTTCAATTATGAGGGGCGCTTTACCAGCGAGAGTAATCAACAATTTGATGCTTCACTCAGGTCACAAGCTGACCATATGGGGATACGCGACAGTGAAAAAATTGACTCGTTGGCGAATCAATGTGGGCTATATCGTAAGCATGATTATGTAATGCCTGCGAATAACCGTTTGTTGGTTTTTGAGTTAAAGTAAAGCCATCCATTTCTGACATCGATTATCAAAAAAAGGACCTGCTATGACTGATCTTTACAGAATCGAGCATGATTCTTTTGGCGATATTCAGGTTCCGGAAATAGCATTGTGGGGCGCGCAAACACAGCGATCCTTATTGTATTTTGCGATTTCAACTGAGCTCATGCCACATCCCTTGTTAATGGCACTGGCGCTAGTCAAGCGCTCCTGTGCTTTAGCTAATCATGATTTAGGCTTACTCAGTGTCGATATGATGAAGGCGATAGTGCAGGCTGCGGACGAGGTAATAAATGGCGTCTATCCCGATGCTTTTCCTTTGTCTGTTTGGCAAACCGGCTCCGGTACCCAGACTAATATGAACATGAATGAAGTGCTGGCTAACCGTGCTTCCGAGTTATTAGGAGGAGTCAGAGGGATGAAGCGATTAGTGCATCCTAACGATCATGTGAACCTGGGACAGTCATCGAACGATATCTTTCCCTCAGCGATGCACGTTGCCGCCTGTAGTCAAATTATGGCGTTACTGTTGCCGTCTCTGCGTCGATTGCGTACGACGCTTGACGCAAAAGCAAAAGCCTTTGTCGATGTTATTAAGATTGGACGCACGCATTTGCAAGATGCAACGCCGCTAAGTCTGGGGCAAGAAATTTCTGGTTGGTGCGCTCAATTGCAGCAGGTAGAAGTTATGATTCAATCAAGCTTATCGGCACTTTGCGAGCTGGCAGCAGGTGGGACAGCGGTTGGAACCGGACTAAATACGCATCCAGAGTTCGGAACTCGTGTTGCTGCCGAATTAAAACAGGTAACGCAACTGGATTTTGTTGTGGCAAAAAATAGATTTTCTGCACTGGCATCGCATGATGCACTGGTTAACACACATGGCACGTTAAAAACCTTAGCGGTTGCGTTAATGAAAATTGCAAACGATGTACGCTGGCTGGCATCAGGTCCGCGTAGCGGTTTAGGGGAGTTGAGTATTCCCGAGAATGAGCCGGGTAGTTCTATCATGCCAGGCAAAGTCAATCCGACCCAATGTGAAGCGATGACAATGGTGTGCTGTCAGGTGATGGGCAATGATGTTGCATTGAGCATTGGCGGTTCAATGGGGAATTTTGAACTGAATGTATTTAAACCACTGATCATCCATAATGTTTTGCAAAGCGTTCGTCTGCTGACTGATATCATGACAAGTTTTGACTTGCACTGTGCTCGGGGCATCGAACCTAATACGGCGCGCATCAATAGTTTATTAACAGATTCTTTGATGCTGGTGACGGCGTTGAATCCACATATTGGCTATGATCGCTCAGCAGAGATCGCCAAATATGCACATCACCACGGCACAACACTAAAAGTAGCTGCAATTGCTCTTGGATATGTCAGTGCAGAGCAATTTGATGAATGGGTACGTCCTGAAGACATGATTTAATAAGTTATCTAGTTGTGAGTAAGTTTATCAATTCAGATGATCACTCGTGGAGGACGAATCATTAGCTCACTATACTCAACGACGGTATAAATTCGATTTAGTGTTGTGCCGTCGGCTAGTTCAAACCGAACTTCAACATCATCTGCTGACATTTTTTCGAGTTCATAAATACGATTAACAGCGACTAATTCAAAATGTTCGAGATAAGGTTTTTTATAGAACATGGCTGAATACTCCGAATTAATTTTTAAAGATGTAATCGCGTTAGGTCATTAACATAAATTTCAAAAGCAAATAATGACTGTCTAGAATGTTTATTTAGTACGGAACACCTGATCCCAAAAAGAGCTAGTAACGCCAAAATTGCCACGATGTGTTTTTTTACTGTGATGTATCGCATGGAAATAAATTCGATACTCAAGCCATGGGCTGCGGACATGCCAGTGATGAATAGCATGATGGGTAATGGTATAAGCAAGGTAACCGGTCAGCAGTCCAAATGTTAGTGCGCAAGCGCTCCAGATGTCGCTTAAAACGAGCATCGGTAAAAAAACCAATCCAATAATAAGTGCTGCGCTAATGATCGTTGGTGTACAGATCAGCGCATCTGGATGCTGGTGATGTTCCGCATGCCATTGGCGAAACGGCTTAAGTCCATGTAATACAAAGCGATGTAATACATATTCAATGAGAGTCCAGCTGATTATTCCCGATAGCACATAGCATGTCATTGATAACATTTGGTCTTGTGGTCCAAATGTTATAAGACAAATTGCCAGAATAACTGACGCGATCAGATAAAGCGCAAAATCAGCGCTATAAGCTATTTTGCTGTGCTCGAAACTAAAAATCCGCATGAGTATCCTTGTTGTAATCACTCGTCTGCTGGAGTGACCTTATTCATATTGATCAGAATAAGCAGTTGCCAAATTTGCGTCTGTACGATAGCGAACACTACATTAATTTCAAGGTGATAGAACGACAGAAACATCCATTAATATGATGGAAATGATGCGGAACCGCCTGAGATAAATGAGGAGCTCTCCATCGAGCTGTCATAAATCAGCGCTAGCATATACTCAGACATGTGAACACCTCCTTAGTACACTTTCAGCAGTCTTCGGGCTGCTTTTTTTGCGCATAATTCATAAATTTAAAAGGTTAGTCCACCACCTTTTTTGAATAAAGCCATATCAACAAAACTGGACATATGATGGGACGCATCAGAGGGTGTGATATTGATCCCGCCCAAATCAATATTGCCCTTCTGGCTGCTTAATATCTGCAATCCGTCGCGATTGGTTTTGGATACTTGTATCGCTTTAGCCAGGGTCTTTGCGACGATGAATCCTTCGAGAGTTAATGCAGATAGATCCTCGTCGCGGAATTTTTTCATCATTTTGCTATGGTCAATCTGAATAATCGACTTGTTGCCCGTCGGACTTGGCACGACTTGAGAAAATACACTCCATTCCAGGGCTTTTTGTCCGGCCAGTTCAGAGAGGGTTTCCAGATTGGTCAGGGACATCCCGGCGACGAAGATTCTCGGTGAATTTTTGCGGAATTCTCTTAAAAATAAGCCTGTGCTTAAGGTGTCAGCAATGGCAATTACGATATGCGGTGAATTTTTACTCATGGCCATCGCATCTCTTTCTATGTCTGCAGAAGAGCCTGTAATTTTCACGACGCCAGATAATTTCATATTTCTCTTACGGACTTCCTCGACAACATATTGATACATATTTTGATTCAAAGGAACATCCTGATAAGCGATACCGATATTTTTAATTCCTAACTTATCAAAGTAAGAAAAAATATATTGCATTTCTTGTTCTGGACTAGGGCGCCAGGACAATACGCGGGAACCGTAATTTTTTACAGCGCCAATTAATGGCGCAAATAAAATTTGACCACTATCTTTAAAGCTAGGATTCGCGACTACCGCATCGGTGACATCAACACCAATCCCGCCCAGCAAATATTGCACTTTATCTTTGTCGAGAAGTTCGGCTACGGCTTTTGCCGATGCAGATGGGTTGCCCTGGTCGTCACGGGCAATATATTTGATACGGCGACCATTAATACCTCCGGCGACATTCAGACTGTCAAAATAGGTCGTAATGCCAGCGACATAGTCGCGACCTATACTACCGTTGGGACCGGATAAATCAATCGCTTGCCCAATCACAATGGCACTCTCTCCGGCAAAAACCTGAGCTGAAAACATGATTGTCGTTACTGCAATGACGGCGGAAATTTTTTTGAAAAATGAAAACATGCTTGCTTGCCTCTAATTATTGCGATGTAGCAAGTTTGACACGGGATTATGACGTTGCAGTGACGCAATGCAGATCTTCATCAGACTATTTGTTCTGCCTTTGATCCAGGTCATCTTGTTGTCACGAAGAAGCTTTACTATGATTGTATCTGCTGTACATACAACCGATATGTGTGACGGCAGAGAGGTATGCGCTAGTCGACCATGAGATCGAAAAGTGCATACCGACTCTCCCATTCAATACATCTCTATCTTCAGTGCCATCAGATACCACGTGGCAGCCTTTCAGATAAGCCCGCGCTACTCCATGTGATCAATATCCGGCGATAAGCTAGATTATTTGCAGACAGTTGATTTAAATAAGCTGGCATTTTATTGACGCAATAACGTGATGTTCATTACAGAGTCTGTATCAACGTCATTGTCCCGACATAATTCATCACGATACTTGCGTCGCACTCAAATTTTGCTTAAATAAGCAATCGATTGCGCGGGAGTATTTGATAAAAAATAGCTCTCATCCATTTTCACTGACGAAAGAATGTATGCAAAAACTCCTTTGTTTAACGCCATTGATCGCAATCGCGATTGCCGGATGTGGTGACAGTTCGCCAGGCCTTGATCCTAACGCCATCCCAGAAGGTACCGTACTCAAAGTGGCCCTGTTAGAGACCACAGATATCCATCAAAATATTTTGAGCTATGACTATTACGGACTAAAGACAGATACCAGTCTTGGACTGGAAAGAACGGCATCTTTGATTAATGCTGCGCGGGTAGAAAATCCGAATAATGTCTTGCTCGATGATGGTGATGTGATTCAGGGAACCTTACTCGGCGACTATCAGGCAGTTGCATCGCCTGTTCCATGTAGTGGCACTTTGGCAGTGCATAAGGTGATGAACGCATTGAAATATGATGGTGCCGGTATCGGTAACCATGAATTCAATTACGGACTGAATTTTCTGAGTCAGATTACGAATACGGATTTTGCGGTGCCGGATGTGCAGAAGGGGACTAATTGTGGTGCGCCAGGCTTCCCGGTTGTCTTGTCTAATGTTGTCGGTGTTAGTAGTCAGAAGCCGATTTTTAATCCTTACTCGATTATTCCGAAACAATTTACAGCGACCAAACCGGATGGTTCGGCGATGAGCGTCAAGTTAAATGTCGGCATTATGGGATTCGTTCCTCCTCAAATCATGGACTGGGATCAAAAATACCTTGCAGGTAAAGTCATGGTCAATGGCGTGCAAGAGTCCGCGAACAAATATGTTCCGGAGTTGCGTGCTAAGGGAGCGGATCTGGTGGTTGCCTTGTCACATGGCGGTCTGGATGCTTCGCCTTATAGCCCAAAAATGGAAAACGGCAGTTTGCATTTATCGACTACGGGGATTGATGCACTGATGCTCGGACACTCCCATCTGATTTTTCCAAAAGCTAAAGAGGTCGGCGCGCCGGCAATCGATGCATCACTAGCCGCTTTACCCGCAACGCAAGTTGATACAGTCAAGGGAACTGTTAATGGTATTCCGGCTGTGATGGCTCAAAGCTGGGGACGTCGTCTCGGCATCATTCAGATGGTACTGAAATATCAGAGCGGCAAGTGGGTCGTTCAAAAAGATCTGACGAATGTCGAGGCTCGTGGATTTAAGTATAAAGATGGCACTACGATTGTCGATGCTGATCCATCGATTGCTCCATTGGTTGATACAGAACATAAAGCGACGTTGAGCTATGCGACTCAAGCATTAGGTACGACGACGGATTTTGAAATGTCGGCATATTTCTCCCTGGTTGGCGACGTGACCGCGATTCAGATTGTCAATCAAGCTCAGATTGATTATGTGAAAAATTTCATTGCCAATTCAACCGATGCGACGATCACCAGTTACAAATCGATTCCGGTGATTTCATGCAGCGCGCCGTTTAAGGCTGGACGTAATGGCCCGACTGATTTCACTGATGTTGCACCATCAGCGACTGTTGCTGCGCCTTTTGGCCTGCAAGTACGCAACCCGGGGGACCTATATTTATACGGCAATAACAATTTGCAAGCCGTAAAAATTAAAGGATCGGATCTGAAGAACTGGCTGGAAACAGCAGCAAAACAATTTGCCAAAATTGATCCTGCTAATGCCGCAGAGCAGGATCTGGTGCCGTCATATTCAACGATCTATAACTACGATGTGTTCTACGCAGAGAACAATGCCTTGAAATACCAGATTGATGTGACACAGACCGCTGGTAGCCGCATCGTTAATTTAACTTATGCCGGTAAACCGGTTGCTGATAGTGATGATTTTATTGTCGCTACGAATGATTATCGTGCTGGTGGTGGCGGGAATTTTCCCGGTATTGATGGCAGTAAAACGATTATCAAATCACCAGATGCAAATCAGGCCGTCGTGAGTAATTATCTGAAAAAACAAGGCAGAATTACTTTCGCTGCAAATGGTCTCGGACAAAGCTGGAGCTTCGTAAAAGTCACAACACAAGGCCCGGTTATTTTGAGATCTGCCCCTGGAAAATTCGCTGTTGCACAGACATTGGGACTCAGCCGGGTGAAATCGGAAGGGACCTTAGATGCCAGTGGATTTGCAAAATATGTGATCGATTTGAGTAAATAATGTTAGCGTGATCTGACGTAGTTGGAACCATCGTCGTGACGACAATCACTCCCGGACGCGGGAGTGATTTTTTAAAGGTATAAAAATGCAAATGACGAAGCTGGCGGCTTTCATCGTAACAGTGCTTATCGTACTGCCATCCTGCAGTCAAAAATTAGCGATCACACCCACGATTGCGGAAATTGAATCTGTCGGACTCACTGCTTTGCATGGGCAAGATACGGCCTCCATCCAGCAGTTATTGAAGTGGGCAGAGCATGGGAATAGTGTTGCTGAGCGCGAACTGGGGCTTGTATATGCATCGATTCCTCAAAAGCAGGCTGATGCAGCATATTGGCTGGAGCAGGGAGCAAAAGCCGGAGATCGCGAGGCTGAATTCGCTTTTGCTGAGGTTTTATACAAAGGCCGTCTATCTCTGCCGGCTGACCCTCAGCAAGCCTGGCATTGGTATGAACTGTCGGCGAATAAAGGTCATGCTAAAGCGAGTTTTATGCTGGCGAGAATGGCAAAGTATGGCGAAGGTGTGCCTAAGAATCATTCACGGTCTGTTGAATGGCTACAAAAGGCAAGCGATCAAGGAAATGCTCAGGCGATGTTCTTGCTATCCAATGCCTACGCTTCTGGCGAAGGTGTCCGTGCCGATCAAATAAAGTCCCGCGAATGGTTGGAACGCGCTGCTGAGGCCGATTATCCCGTGGCAATTCAGGCACTCGCAATGGAGCTTGATCACGGTGGACAGTACCACAACGACGACGCACTGCGCTCAAGACACCTCATTAAAGAGGCCTCAGATGAGCGGCTTTTACGGTGGAACAAATACCAGTAACGAGAGTAAATACCAGTAAATACCAGCCGCACAAATAATTATCAGCATTAACAATAATTAGTATAAAAAATGAAAAGACTACATGATTTACTTATGCGGCTTCCAGTAGTGCCTGATCAGATATTGCATTGATTGATCTTGCCTGTTGCAGCGAATTTTCAATAGACGCAATTTTGAAAACGGCAACCGCTTGTGCCAGCTTCAGCGCTTGTCCATGCATGCTTTCTGCTGCCGCAGCAGCCTGTTCTACTAAGGCGGCATTTTGTTGCGTCATCGTATCCATCTGAGTTAGGGCTGTATTGACTTGGCTTATGCCTTGCCTCTGCTGCGCACTTGCTTCAGTAATCTCGCGCATCGTGTCGGTAACAGCTTGAATTGAACTGACGATTTCTTGCATGGTTTCGCCTGCGGCATGTACTTGCTTGCTGCCGGTGCTTACTTGCTCAACCGAGGCGGTGATCAGGGTTTTAATTTCCTTCGCAGCGCTTGCTGAGCGCTGCGCGAGATTCCTTACTTCTGTAGCAACGACGGCAAAGCCCCGTCCCTGCTCACCAGCTCGGGCAGCTTCGACTGCCGCGTTCAAAGCCAAAATATTGGTTTGAAACGCGATGCCATCAATCACGCCAATGATGTCGTTGATTTTTTTTGACGAATGTTTAATCGCTCCCATCGTTGCGATGACAGCAGCTACTGCTGTGCCGCCGTTCCTGGCAATTGATGTCGCTAACAGAGCGTTGTCATTGGCATTCAGTGCGCTGTCCGCATTTTGTTTGACAGTACCGACTAATTCCTCCATCGAGGCAGAGGTTTCTTCCAGTGAACTTGCCTGTTGCTCTGTACGTGAGGACAGATCTGCATTGCCGTGAGCAATGTCTCTGGAGGCATGAGCAATCGACTCAGTTCCCGAGCGGATATCGACGACTAGTCGAGCAAGACCCGCTCTCATCTTATCAAAGGAGTTGAGTAGTAAAGAGATTTCATCCGATCCATGTGAGGTCACTGACAGACTCAGATCGCCGGCAGTAATACGGGATACGGCATTGTCTAGTTTTTTTAGTTCGGCTGAGAACGACAGATAAAATCCTGCCAGCAAATAAGCAGCAAAAATCAGGATTGAGCTGATGATGAGGATCATCAAATTTCTACGAAATAAGTCTTTGTTTAAGCGCTCCGCTAACGTCGTATCAAGTAAATCACTTGCCGATCTGGCATAGGAAAATAAAGCGTCAGCACCTGCAATTCCAGCATGTAAAAACTCTGTTCCGCTAGTTTGATTCACGGTATTCAATACTTCATTTTTTGTACGTTCTAAAAATTCGAGATTTTTTGTAATCGCACCTTGTTCAGAAAACAGTTTATTTTTGAAACCTGGGTTTTCTCGATACATTGCCTCAAGTTGTGCTGGAATACGTCCCAGATCACGCTTGGCTAACATCACGTCGGCACTGATTAGCAGATCTTCATTGGCATCTAATAACGCAGTATCAATGTAGGCAGCGCCGCGACCGGATATGTCGGAAATGCCTTCTCCAATTTCCGGCAGCGTTTTTGCAAACATGCTGATCAGATAATAGGTATCCACTTTGGGATCAAGTGTGAGATTCGAGCGATCAGCAATTTGTGCATTGAGTTGGTAGATCTGGTTAATCAGCGCAGTATGTTCTGCGTAATTTTCTTTTGCTTTGTTAATGACTAACCGTTGAGTTAGCGCAAACCAGCCCTGCTTGAGTGTCTCTACATTACTCTTTATGCCAAGTTCTGGTTGCTGCTCTAGTATTTTGGTGAGGCTATCCAGCTTTCTTGCAATTTCTTGCTGCTTTTTCTGTGCGACTTCTTTTGACGGCACATTACCTGCCGAAGCAAAATGATAGATGGCTCTATGCTGCTGAACTAGCTGCAATAAATCCTGGGATTCGCGCATCTGCTGTACACCGATACGCTCAAGCTGAGTGATCGAGATGGATTTGTTCAGTTCATTGACGAGCAAGGCTGCAAGCAGCAGAGCGGGTATTGAAAATAAAGCCGCAACGATGAGAAATTTTGGAACCAGTAGCAAGCGCTGCATCGCATAAATGGCTGGTGAGAAAACGGCTTTCATTTGAGCTCCCATGAGGAATGTTTTGCATGACAGCAGAAACATGTTATTGCGTCGCAGCAATAATGCTCTTTTTAGATGACAGCTTAATGAATTACCTTACTAGAAATTCCTCGCTACCAAAGTGCTAAAGAAATTAGTGAGATCGAGACGATTACATTCGACGTTGATTCGCATCTGACAGAACGCGTTTGCTGACTGTCGGCGATACACCTTCCGCTTGCAAATATTCCAGCGCACAAAGTGTCCCGAACGTGGATTGCAGAGAGATCCCCTGATTGACGATACCCTCAGTGATCCTGTCTTTGCGCAAAATGCCAAATCTTAGTTCAGTGCGGTTTTGCTGATGGGGGTGTTGCATCATGGACATGAAATCTCTCCTTGTAAAACAGGGCTAGAAAATCTGGTGCGAACCTCATTATGGCGCATTACCTGGTTTTTTTCTTCTTTAAAAATGAGCTTATTGTGTCCTCTTCTTGCGATGTCGGTTGATGGAGGAGTGCAAAAATTTTGGTGTTACTGAGTAGGGTGTTTTTGTCACTTTTACACACCGTAATCTGACGCTTGCTGTCAGTAAGCTATGCCAAATTGGTATATTTTTAGTGATTTAATTCATATTTATGATCTAGCTTGACGGCATACACTCGTGGCTCTAATTACTATCTCATTTCGCCATGAAGATCACCAAACTGACTACCTATAGAGTGCCTCCTCGCTGGATGTTGCTAAAAATTGAGACAGATGCCGGCGTTGTTGGCTGGGGGGAGCCAGTGATCGAGGGTAGGGCCAAGACAGTAGAAACCGCAGTGCAAGAGTTTGCCCCTTATTTAATCGGACAAGATCCTTCCCGCATTAATGATTTGTGGCAAGTGATGTACCGAGGTGGTTTTTATCGCGGCGGAGCGATACTGATGAGTGCCATGGCAGGCATCGATCAGGCCCTGTGGGATATCAAGGGCAAAGTCCTTGGTGTGCCGGTATATGAGTTGCTGGGCGGCTTGGTGCGTGACCGGATGAAAACCTACAGCTGGGTCGGCGGCGATCGTCCTGCTGATGTGATTGCCGATATCCGTCGCTTGCGTGAGGCTGGTTTCGATACCTTTAAAATGAACGGCACTGAGGAATTTGGCATCATCGATAGTGCCGCAGCGGTAGATGCCGCCGTTGGACGTATTGCTGAAATTCGTAGTGCTTTCGGTAATGAGATTGAGTTTGGGATTGATTTTCATGGTCGTGTGGCAGCACCGATGGCGAAAGTATTGCTGCGTGCTCTGGAACCCTACCGTCCTCTGTTTGTAGAAGAGCCTGTATTGGCAGAGCAAGCGGAATATTATCCGCGTCTTGCAGAATCGACGTCTATTCCTCTGGCCGCAGGTGAGCGTATGTATTCGCGCTTTGAGTTTAAACGCGTATTCCAAGAGGGCGGCATTTCGATTGTTCAGCCTGATCTATCGCATGCTGGCGGGATCACTGAATGCTACAAAATCGCAGCGATGGCCGAGGCATATGACATTGCACTGGCGCCGCATTGTCCGCTCGGTCCGGTTGCGCTGGCGTCGTGTTTGCAGGTCGATTTTGTTTCTCATAACGCTGTCCTGCAAGAACAGAGTATGGGGATCCACTACAATCGCGACGCTGAATTGCTGGACTATGTTTTAAACCGGGAAGATTTTCGCATCACCGACGGCTATATTGCGCCGCTGCCCAAGCCTGGTCTGGGTGTGGTTATTGATGAAGAAAAAGTGATTGCAGCAAACCTCAATGCACCGGACTGGCGTAATCCTTTATGGCGTCATGCGGACGGGAGTGTTGCGGAATGGTAGCCGGGTCAAATGATCCGGTTCATGCGGATACGTATATTGGTGTGATCGGAATAGATTGGGGTAGTACCGGCCTTCGTGTCTTTTTGATGGGAGCCGGTGGCGAGGTGCTGGCCACCCGGACTGCCAGCCACGGAATCTCCGCAATAACGGCGTCACCGCGGGCGTATGCAGCAGCCTTGCGCAAACTGGCAGGTGACTGGCTTGATATGTGGCCAAATGCGCCTGTACTTGCTTGCGGTATGGTCGGTAGTCAGCATGGCTGGCAAGAGGTGCCGTATATAACTTGCCCGGCTAGCGCAGAACAAATTGCCCGTGGTGCCGCCCGGGTCGTGAATTCAGACAGTTCACATAATCAAAGTTTATGGATTATGCCCGGATTGCTGCATAGTCCTGAGGCCGCTGCTCCCGATGTGATGCGCGGGGAAGAAACACAAATCATTGGTGCCTTACAGTCTCGCACTGGATGGAGCGAACGCGCTTGCATTGTGATGCCTGGCACTCATTCCAAATGGGCACACATCAGCAATGCTCAGGTTCTTGGATTTGCAACCCACATGACTGGTGAGCTATTCGCTCTCTTACGCCAGCATTCGGTGCTGGGACGTCTCATGCCCTCCAATGACAATCATATTCCCGATAATGCAGCTTTCATCTCAGGTATTGATGTGGCCAAAAATCTTGGATATGAGGGATTAAGCCATCAACTGTTTGCGGTTCGTAGTCTCGGACTGGTGGGGAAAATGCCTGCTACCGGACTGGCGGATTATTTGTCCGGCCTGTTGATCGGACATGAATTGAATGCCGGACTACATTGGCGGACAAAGGCTGGCTTAAACGATGCAGCGCTGATCTTGGTTGGTGAGCTTTCTTTATGTCAGCGTTATCAGCAGGCGCTGGAGCGTTTTGATGTCAAAGCAGATGTTGTATTACCGAATACGGCACCTGCCGGGCTATGGCATCTCGCGTCTGTAGCAGGCTTGCTTGCAACCCCAACATCCCAACAGGACTCGATATGACGATTGCTAAGACAACATTGGCAACACTGGACAGTGCTTTTAAAAAATTACCCTTAATCGCTATTTTGCGCGGCGTGCAGACCCATGAAGTGAAAGAGATTGCCTGGTCTCTATATGAAGAAGGCTTCCGACTGATCGAAGTGCCGTTAAATTCTCCGGATGCCTTAGCGTCGATCGCAGAACTTAGTCGCTGTATGCCAGAGGATGCGTTGATCGGTGCAGGAACCGTTTTGAGTAGCCAATCGGTAATCGATGTGCAGCAAGCAGGAGGGCGTTTAATTGTTATGCCACATGCTGACGTACAAGTGATTGCCGCAGCTAAACGGGCGGGGATGTATTGCGTGCCTGGTGCTGTGACGCCCACAGAAATATTTGCCGCTTTACAGGCGGGTGCTGACGCGATCAAGCTTTTTCCTGCCGAACTGATTGCACCTCACATTGTTAAGGCGATGCGTGCGGTATTGCCCGCATCGCTCAAGTTGCTCCCTGTTGGTGGAGTGAATCCTTTCAATATGAAGGCGTATCTGGCCGCGGGTGCTGCGGGCTTCGGTTTGGGAGGTGCTTTATATGCACCAGGTGCCAATGCTGCCACTGTTGCTGCTAATGCCCGCGCATTTGTTCAGTCATTTCAGTCCATTCAATCCACTTAAAGTGCCTATGAAAGTGCCGATATTGCGTTGCTTGTATTGGATAGAGTGGCATGTAATCAGAACCGTGATCTATAAAAAATAGCAAAAAAATAACTGGATACATAGGCGTGTTCTTAAAAAAGGCTTAAAAAACTTAAAAATAGTCGGAGACAAAATGCAAAAATATTTCCCGCATCATCAGCTTGCTCAGGTTAAACAACTCACGCTAGCAATCTTGCTGACCTGCTCCTTTAGCATGCAGGTCAGCGCCGTCACCTTATTGACGGTAGATGCCAGTACGCCGGTACGAATGCCACTGACCGGATATTTACGCATGGGCACTGCCGTAGCACCGGACGGGCAAACGATCGGCATTAATAACCAGTACCTGACACGCAATGGTCAGCCCTGGCTTCCGGTTATGGGGGAGTTCCATTATTCACGTAGCCCGGCCAGTCATTGGGAGGCCGAACTGCGAAAAATGAAATCAGCCGGAATCGATATCGTGGCCAGCTATGTCATCTGGAATCATCATGAAGAGCTCGAAGGAAAGTTTAATTGGAGCGGTAACCGTGATTTGCATCGGTTTATCGAACTATGTACCAAGCTGGGATTAAAAGTGGTGGTGCGCGTAGGCCCATGGGCGCATGCCGAGGCGCGTTTTGGCGGTATACCGGACTGGGTCGTCAATGCCATGCCTACCCGCAGCAATGATCCGCAATACTTACATTATGTCGAGCGGCTGTATCAGCAGATTGGCAAGCAATTGAAAGGCCAGCTTTGGAAGCAGGGTGGCAGCGTTATTGGAATTCAATTAGAGAATGAATACAACCTGAATAATCCTGGCGAGGGATCTGCCCACATACTGAAACTCAAGCAACTCGCATTGCAAGTTGGTATGGATGTGCCTTTGTACACGGTTACCGGATGGGATGGTACGGTTTATCCCTCCGGCGAAGTGACACCAGTTTTTGGTGGTTACCCTGACGAACCGTGGGGTGTCAGCACTGTCGAGTTGCCGCCAAAAGAAACCTATGCATTCCGTTTCGACAGCAGAGTCAGTGGCGATCTTGGCGCACAGACAGCGGCCTCAGCTCCTGGCACGGCAGAAACCGATATGGCATTCACACCATTTCTGGGCGCTGAATATGGTGCCGGTTTGCCCGCTATGTATCGTCGCAGAACACTGGTGACACCGGATGATATTGCATCAATGTTACCGGTGCAACTTGGTTCCGGCGTTAACTTACTCGGTTATTACATGTTCCATGGTGGGCGTAATCCCGTTGGAAAAACAACGCTGGAAGAAAGTACGCTTAATGGCGGTTATAACGATACGCCGATGATTAGTTACGACTTTAATGCACCTCTTGGTCCTGATGGCCAGCAGCGGCCTGTACTTGCCAGGTTAAGACCCTATCATTATTTTTTACAAGATTTCGGCACTCGTCTGGCACCCATGAGCGTCCGTAAACCCGAGCTGACGGCGACGTCGGCGACAGATTTAACGACGCCACGTTTTTCAGTGCGCAGCGTCGGTGACAGCGGGTTTCTATTTTTTAATAACTATGTGCGGCAATACGATATGGCTGTGCAAAATAGCCTGCAATTTTCTGTTAAATTGCCGCATCAGGCAGTCGTTTTTCCTCAAAGCCCTGTTGACATTCGTAATGGCAGCTATTTTATCTGGCCGATTAATTTTGATTTAGACGGTACGTCACTGACATATGCGACGGCACAACCAGTAGCACGCCTGGATCACGGTAAAGACGGCGTGCTATATGTCTTCGCTGCAGAAAAAGATATTCCTGTTGAATTTGCTTTTGATGCTCATGTCGCGCCTTACGTGAGTGCGGCAAACTCACAGGCCAGTATAAAAGACGGACATCTGTTGCTTGACCATATTGTCCCCGGTACCAAAGCCGCCTTCACATTGCGCGCTCCCGGGAACAAGCCTGTTACGGTCTTGGTTTTGTCTCCTGATCAGATACAACATATGAGTATTGGAAATGTCGCTGGTCAGCGTCGTATTCTGCTGAGTGAGCAAGACGTATATTTTACTGACGATGGTCTGCAATTAAGTGCGCAAGGAAATCCTGATTTTCGATTTAGCATCTATCCGGCCTTACAACGTACACCAAGTGCAAAGCAAAAAATCAAAGTGACCGCACCGGATGGGATATTTCAGAGGTTCGAATCATCAGCTACCTCCAGTCCAGCACAGAAAAAATTAACAAGTATTACCCCTGTAGTGACTGTCTTACGTGAGGCACAGCCCATGCCACCGGTTGTGATTGGTGGCTTGGCGAAAGCAGCGATGCAGCCTATTCCAGAAAATTTTCGCTACGCAGCAGGATGGAAAATTGATCTCCCAAAAGAGCAATTGCGCGATATCGATGATGCCTTGCTCGAGATAGATTTTATTGGTGATATCGGTCGTTTGTTTGATGGCACACAGATGCTTGACGATTGGTATTACAACGGCCAGCGTTGGCAATATAGCCTCAAATCTACTGCCAGAAGAGATCTGTCGCTCACTCTCACTGTGTTGCCGCTCCGTGCTGATGCGCCGGTCTATTTGCCAAAAGAGCATCGAATTAACTTTCAAGGAGCCGCACAGGTTGCAGCTTTACGACAAGTCCGTGTGGTTCCGGTCTATTACCTGCATGTCAAACCATGATGGCTGGTGACGATGAACCTGAGTGAGCTATATCAATTTATGATAGCTCCCATCAAACAAAGCATTAGTCCGGAATAGCATGAACCTATAACTTGAACGCATAAAACGACCATATCAAAGAGCATGGCGTTACAAGTGAATCAAAATCAATAAGGAGACAGGAATGAGCCAGGAAAATTTTTCAGACGTAGTCGTCATGATGACGCGTAAATCACAATATCGTTTTTCGCTGAAACGTACCGCAACAAGTTTGGCCGTCAGTTCTTTATTTTGTGCCCCGGTGTTTGCACAAGAGACGCCAGTACAGACAGATACGGTCGTTGTCACAGGTATTAAAGCTAGCTTAAGTAAAGCACAGAACATTAAAAGAAATGCCGAACAAATTGTCGATGCCATCGTTGCCGACGATATCGGGAAATTACCAGACTCGAATGTAGCCGAAGCATTGCAGCGTATTACTGGTGTTCAGATTTCACGTAATCGCGGTGAGGGTGATCGTGTGCAAATTCGCGGTCTATCCCAAACACAAACACTGTTCAATGGGCGCTCTATCTTTACTGCGGGTAAGGAAAGAGGGTTGTCCTTTCAAGATGTGCCTGCAGAATTGCTCGCGGGCGCTGATGTTTATAAAACGCCGACTGCCGATCAGGTCGAGGGTGGCATCGGCGGTGTGATTGATTTGCGTACCCGCAGACCTTTCGATTTTTCCGGATACAAGGTTGCGGCAACGCTGAAAGCCACTGAAGCTGATTTTGCCAAAAAAGATAATATCGAAGGTTCCGTGTTGCTCAGCAATCGCTGGAATACCGATATCGGTGAATTTGGTGCTTTGCTGAGTGTATCAAAACAAAAACGTAACTATCGCTCCGACACGCAAGAGCTGGGGGCTCCAGCGCAATTGGCCGATGGTTCCGGCATTTATGCACCTACGGGATCATGGACTGCATACGAACTCGGTTCGCGCGATCGTACAGGTGTGAGTGCGACACTTCAGTACCGTCCATCAAAGGAGTTTGAGTTTTATCTGGATACGGCTTACACCGAGCTGAAGACAAAAACCGATACCTATGGCTTCTTCGCCTCTCCGTTCTGGGCGAATTACAACGCGAGTACAAACTCTGGGCAGTTGTGGCCTAAAGGAGCAGTGACGGCACCAAACAATCTGTTTCAAAGCGGTACGTTCTGGGGTGCCAGTATGAGTACATCCGGCTATATTGGCGACAACGAAACGACTACCTCACAACTTGCCTTAGGGGGAAGCTGGAAATCTGGTAATTGGAAAATCAAGTCAGAGTTAAGCCACACGAATAGCGATTTTTCCCGTTTATATCAAGAAGTCCGGCTGGGGACATGGACCAACAATCCCGCCTTCACCTTTGACCTCGGAACTGCTACGCCATCCGCCTATCCCGTCCTGGGCAATGCCAGCGATCTGACGACGCCGTCCCAATATTGGGCCGATAAAGGGCTTTATTTCCGTCAAAAGAACGATGGACACGAGACTGTGTGGCGTCTCGATGCTGAAAAAGGAATCGACACAGCGTTCATAACCCGTTTGCGCGGAGGGCTCCGTTTGTCGGATCGTACTGCTGCCAGTGCCGAAATCAATACGATCAATGATATTTTTAGTAGTTCAGCAACGGGTGCTGTTGCCGGGGCCTCAACCGGACTGGCAACACAGATCGGCGTTATTCCCTATAACAATCTCCTGTCCGGTGCGGGTGCCGGGGTATTCCCGAAACAATGGTTGTCAGTGATGAATCTTGACTGGCTACGCGATCCGGCAACATCGCGTGCGGCATTGGGCTTAAGCGTTCCCGGTTTCGATGCGGCACAGACTTTCGATTACAGCGAAAAAACACGTGCGGCATATGGTGTCGCCGATTTTGAATCGAATTTCCTGGGAAAAAACCTCACAGGAAATCTGGGCCTGCGTCTTGTCAATACGCGTAGCCAGCGCTCATACAATCAGGTTTCCGGTAGCGTGGTGACAGCACAAACCAAGAGCCGTGATGAAAACGATCTCTTGCCTAGCTTGAATGTACGTATGGATCTGAGCGACAAGTTAGTCGCAAGGATTGCTGCATCCAAGGTGGTAACACGACCGAATTTCGATCAGCTAACGCCTAGCCTGAGCCTGAATGCGAATGATAAAACCGGCTATATTGGTAATCCCGACCTGGGCACCTTGTCTGCGAATCAGTTTGATACCTCCCTCGAGTATTACATTAGCGATAGCGACCATGTATACGGCGCTGCTTTCTATAAAAAAGTGGATGGTTTTATTCAAACCAGCATGCAGTCACTGGTCTACGGCGGCTCCACTTACAACGTCAACACGCCACGTAATGGCGACAATGGCCAGATTCAAGGGATGGAACTGGGTTATCAGGGCTTCTTTACGCATCTGCCGGGGGTATTTAAAGGACTGGGTTTGCAGGCGAACTACACTTTGGTTGAGAGTTCTGCACCAGGGCCATTGGGTGGGCAGAAAACGCAATTAGAAGGGTTGTCTAAAAACAGTTATAACCTTATTGGTATGTATGATGATCAAAAGTTATCCTTGCGCCTTGCGTATAACTATCGCGACAACTATATCGCCGGCACGCAAAATTATTACACCTCCAATGGTGCCAAGATAGCCCAGACTCCCGTCTATATGAAGGCTTACGGCATGCTGGATGCGTATATCAGTTATGCGATTTCTAAAAACCTGAAGCTAGCATTCGAAGCAAATAATCTGACAAAAACAGTACGTCGCAGCTACTACAGTATCGATAATATGCCGCGCGGTGTGTATGTAGATGATCGTCGTTTTGCGCTTAGCCTGCATCTGGATATGTGATGCCAGTCGCTGCTAATTCATACCAAAATGAGCTGCCGGACATGCAACTGGCTGTTGCACAGAGCGCGATACTGGGCGAGGGTTTGCTGTGGAGTACAGTACGCAATAGCTGGTGGTGGACTGACATCGAGGCTGCTACATTGCATGCATGGCCGGCAGGCGGAGGCCCGGTAACAAGCTATCGGCTGCCTGATCGGGTCGGATCCTTTGCGCATTGTCGCTCAGGTCGCTTACTACTTGGATTGGCGAAGCGTTTGTGTTTTGCCAGTGTGCCTGAGCAGAGCGAGACGACGGAGGTGTCAGTGTCATCACATCTGCCAGTGCAGGCACTGGTTGCCGTTGATCCACTTGAGTCTCGTACACGTATTAACGATGGACGTACCGACAGACGAGGTTACTTTGTTTTTGGAACCATTAACGAAGCACCGGAGAAGCGTCCTATTGCAAGTTTCTATCAGTATTCCGTACAACATGGTGTGCGTCGTCTTGCATTACCGGCAGTAGCGATCGCCAATAGCATCTGCTTTAGTCTTGATGGTAAGACGATGTATTTCACGGATACTTTAACCCGTTGCATCCAGCAATGTGACTACGATGCCGAGTCGGCACGGGTATCACGGATCCGTCTTTTTGCCGAGGTAAGAGATACAAAAGCCTACCCTGATGGCTCTGTCGTTGACCGTAACGGATGTTTGTGGAATGCCCAGTGGGGCGCTGGTAGCGTAGTGCAGTATGCGCCGACTGGTGAACTGCTAAAGACCTTGACCCTCCCTGCTAAAAATCCTACTTGTCCCGCTTTTGGTGGCCTGCATGGTGATCAGTTGATGGTTACCAGTTCACGCAAGGATATGAATGCTGAAGAAACGATTCGTATGCCGCTGGCGGGCAGCTTGTTCAGCGTACGCATGGACGACTGCATCGCTGTTCCGGATACCTTATTCGATGATGACGACGCAATCTCACATCAAATTTTACAAAATACAAAGAAGAGACAATCATGAAAACAACATTGATATCTGCAACCGCATCCCGCTTATCCATCCTCCTGCTTAGTACGTTTGTATGTAGCGCTGGCCTTACTCAAATGGCCGCTGCTGCGGATCCGGTCAAGATTGGTTTTCTGGTTAAGCAAGCTGAAGAACCATGGTTTCAGGATGAGTGGCGTTTTGCTGAGCAGGCTGCGAAGGAAAAAGGGTTTTCTTTAGTGAAAATCGGCATCCCGAACGGTGAGAAAATGATTGCCGCCATCGATAATCTGGCCGCTCAAAAGGCGCAAGGATTTGTAATTTGCGCACCTGATGTCAAATTAGGTATTGCCGTCGAAAGAGCGACTAAACGCATCGGATTAAAAGCCATGTCGGTCGATGATCAACTCGTCGATGGAAATGGTAAACCGATTGCATCCATTCCTCATATGGGAATTTCTGCATATGAAATTGGTAAACAAGTAGGACAGGGATTGCTGGGTGAGATGAAACTGCGTGGCTGGGCAGCTTCTGATGTTGGTGCTTTGCGCCTCGCCTTCGATCAGTTACCTACTGCGCGCGAACGTACTCAGGGGGCAGTCGATGCGTTAAAGGCAGGAGGGTTTCCTGTCACAAATATCGTTGACGCTGCGCAGTCCAAGACGGATACAGAAAGTGCCTTTAATGCTGCGAATATTGCTTTTACTAAAAATACCCACTTCAAGCACTGGCTCGTATTCGGTATGAATGATGAAGCCGTGCTCGGCTCGATTCGTGCTGCCGAAGGCCGTGGTTTTACGAGTGATAAATTAATTGGGATCGGTATAGGCGGCAGTAAAACCGCTCAAAACGAATTCTCCAAACCAAAACTCACTGGCTTTTACGGAACAGTATTGATCAGTCCAAAGCGTCATGGATATGAGACCGCAATCAATATGTATCAATGGATCGCGGAAAATAAACCGCCTGCACCGATAACCTTAACGACCGGCACTTTGATGACACGTCTGAATCAGGCAGAAGTTCGCGCGCAGTTTGGCCTTTGAGGTGGTGGAAGTGATGTCTTCATATCTTCAGTTTGATCAGGTTTCAAAAAACTTCCCGGGGGTCAAGGCACTTAAAAGCGTGAGCTTTGAGGCGCAGGCCGGAACTGTGCACGGATTGCTGGGTGAAAATGGCGCAGGAAAATCCACACTCCTGAAAATCCTCGGAGGGCAATACCGCCCCGACGGTGGTCGTTTGCTTATCGCTGGCAAGGAGTGCCGTTTCAATTCTGCTGCAGATGCTATCTCTGCCGGTATAGCGGTAATTCATCAAGAGTTGCAATATGTGCCTGAGCTTACGGTGGCAGAAAACGTCTTGCTTGGTCGCTTGCCACAAAAATTTGGATTGGTCGATAAACGCAAAGCCCGGCATCTGGTAGCAGAACGCCTGGCAGCTATTGGTGTCGATCTGGATCCCGATGCCCGGCTGGCAGATTTGTCTATCGCTCAGCGTCAAATGGTCGAAATCTGTAAAGCTGTCCTGCAAGATGCTCAGGTCATTGCTTTTGATGAGCCGACAAGCAGTTTATCGCACCGTGAAAGTGAAATTTTGTTCCGCTTGATCCGGGATTTACGTGAGGCAGGTCGCGTCATTATTTATATTTCTCACCGGCTCGAAGAGTTATATGCCCTGTGTGACGCATGCACCATTTTTAGAGACGGACGAAAAATAGTGACACACAAAGTGATGAATGATGTGCCGAAAGAGATGCTGATCAGCGATATGGTTGGTCGGGAACTAGACGACATCTATGACTACCGTACTCGTGCACTGAGTGAAGAACGCCTTGTGGTGAAAGGGCTGGCAGGGGAGAAGTTACCCGTCGGCCAGGAATTTAGTATGCGCGGTGGTGAGGTCCTCGGTTTTTTTGGGCTGGTGGGCGCAGGGCGTAGCGAGATGATGCGATTGCTATACGGCGCAGATAAACGCAGTCCTGAGTCGTCTGTCAGATTGGATGGTATAGAAGTATCCAGAGCCGGGCCTGCTGCCGCAATTGACGCTGGCATCGTTCTATGCCCAGAGGATCGTAAAGAGCAGGGGATTCTGGCACAAGCATCGGTAGCAGAAAATATTAATATCAGTTGTCGCCGTAATGGATTACTAGGCGGTTTATTTATCCGTAACCAACGAGAAGCTGCTCTCGCTGATCAGTTTATTCAGCGACTGAAAATAAAAACACCAAACAGAGAACAGGAAATCAGATTGCTGTCAGGAGGTAATCAGCAAAAAGTTATTCTGGCTCGATGGCTGGCAGAACCTGATTTAAAAGTGCTGATACTCGATGAGCCGACTCGCGGTATTGATGTCGGTGCGAAGAATGAAATCTATCGCATCATCAGAGAGGTTGCTGAACGAGGATGCTGTGTCATCGTTGTGTCGAGTGAGTTGCCCGAAGTTCTTGGCATCGCTGATCGCGTCATCGTCATGCGAGAAGGACGCATTAGCGGACAACTGGAGCGGGCACAAGCGACCGAGGCCGCTGTGCTGAGTTTAGCGCTCCCTGATATGCAACTAACATAATTTACGATAGGTACAAGCTTATGACTTCTCTTAGTTCACCCCATACAGATGAGATGACGACCAATAATTCTCATCCTGTTCAGCCCGAGACCCAGACTATGCAAGATAAAAAACGTTGGTTAATTCAACAAAGTATGCCGATTGCTTACGCAATCCTATTTTGCTTATTGTCTATCACGGTAGAGAATTTTTTCTCTTCTGCGAATATTGTAGGACTCATGTTGTCCGTTGCCCAGATCGGTATGGTTGCCTGCACGATGATGATGTGCCTGGCATCCAGAGACTTTGATTTATCCGTTGGTTCTACAATTGCTTTTTCGGGTGTACTTGGTGCAATCATTCTGGAGCATACCCAGAGCATTACTCTGGCAATCGGTGGCGGCTTATTGGCTGGTGCGGTTATCGGTGCTGGTAACGGATTTCTGATCGCTTATCTGCGGGTTAATGCCCTAATCGCGACACTGGCGACGATGTTAATGGTGCGGGGACTTGCCTTTATTGTTTCTAAAGGTCAGGCAGTTGGTATCTCCAACGAAAATTTTATTAGTCTTGGCGACGCACGTCTGCTTGGCATTCCTGTTCCGGTTTTGGTCGTTGCTGCTTGTTTTATTGTGTTTGGTATTTTATTAAATAACACCGTCTTTGGTCGTAACACGCTGGCAATCGGCGGCAACCCAGAGGCGGCGCGTCTGGCGGGGGTGAGGGTTGAACGTTTACGAGTATGGATTTTTTTATTACAAGGATTGGTTACTGCGTTTGCAGGTTTGATTCTGGCATCGAGAATGACGAGCGGACAGCCAAATTCTGCACAAGGTTTTGAATTAGATGTAATTTCTGCCTGCGTATTGGGTGGTGTCTCCTTACAAGGTGGTAAAGCAAGAATTTTTGGCGTCCTGATCGGCGTTTTAATTATGGGAACCGTTGAGAACGTCATGAACTTGATGGACGTAGATGCGTTTTATCAATATCTGATGCGTGGCCTGATTTTATTGGTAGCGGTTTTATTAGACCAGCTCAAAACGCGAGGAGCACGTGCTTAATCTGTACCTGCATTGGCATATATGTCGGCGCGCACATCGGGACATGTTGAGGGACTTAGTAAGACGTCTCGTGGCAGGGACTATCGCTTGTTTCTTAACGTTATTTCTTGCGCCGGCGGCACTAGCCTTTGAATCCGGCGATGCTGCTCAACAACCTGCGAAACAAAATGCAGAACATCAGCATGTGAATGGCTGGTTTGACCAGGGTGATGCTGGTGTGTCGAATATAGCGCAAGTCAATGTCGATGTGAGTGCCGTACTGCGGCATAGCGCCAGTCACTCTTATCGCGTGACAAGCTATCAGCAACTGGAGGGCTTACGGCCTGGCTACTATACGCTTCGCGCAAAGGCGAAGAGTAGTGGCGGACAATCCTCATGTTTTGTTTTTGCTCAAATGAACGGTTTTACTCAAGCGCGCACCAGCCTGCCTGCTGCCAACGATTTTCGGGAGATTGTTATTCCGGGCATTCCTGCGCTGGACGGTAAGCTTGTTATTGGCATTCATTCTCATGCTCATGCCGGAGAATGGGCAGAGCTGGATCAGATTCAACTTAGCCGCGATGACGTAGCGAAGCCATTTTTAACAGGTGGTGATGTATCGGCATTAACGCTGATGGAGAAGCATGGTGCTCAGTACACTGACCGCTATGGGCAGCAAAAAGATGCTCTAAAAATCCTTCAAGAAAACGGAAATTCTATCGTTCGCCTGAGACTGTATGAATCTCCTGGCAGAGGCAAGGGCGCAGATGGATATTACTGGCCTGAAGGGTCAATGGACTTGCCTGACTTGCTCAGCATGGCTAGGCGTGCTGCTGGATTGGGAATGCAGATACAACTGACATTTCATTACAGCGACTTCTGGACGAATTCAACAACCCAGGCCTTACCTTCTCAATGGAAGTCTATATTGCAGACTTTGCCAGATGAAGCAGCAAAGATGAAGCGTCTGCGAGAACTGGTATATGAGCGAACGCGAGAGGTCATGCTGGCGCTGCAAGCTCAGGGCACGCCGCCACAATTTGTATCCCTTGGCAATGAGGTTGAGTCAGGCATGCTATATCCCTACGGCGAAGCAAGCGACAATAATTGGCCTCGTCTGGCCAGTCTGTTTCAGGCTGGCTATACTGCGGTGAAATCCGTGACACCGGCGAGCCAGGTAGTAATTCACCTAGATGACGCAGGCAATTTCGACAAGTACTTCCATTACTTTGACCGTGCAAAAGCACTCGGCGTGCAGTGGGATGTGATCGGCGTGTCTTACTATCCGTTTTGGACAAAAAAAACGATTTCTGACATTGTCGAATTCAGCAATGTCGTGACGGCAAGATACAACAAAGATCTATTGGTGATGGAAACGGGTTTTAACTGGAATCCTACTTTGCCTAATGGAAAACTGGGGCAGCTCAGTGATAACGGACCTTACCCGACCACGATGAGTTCGCCATCGGGTCAACGCTTATTTATCAATGAATTGTTCAATGGATTGAAGCTCGCCAAAGAGAGTCGTGTGATTGGCGTTTTGTACTGGGACCCAATTTTTATTGCGACACCCGGTATCGGATGGGCATTACGTGAAAGCGATGATGCAGCAGATATCAATGTCGTATCGAATACTACTTTATTTGATTTTTCGGGGCATGCCCTACCGGTGCTGGATGTCTGGCGTGACCATGCTGCTTCGGTGCAAAAGGCGAATCCGGATAAGTCAAAGTAAATCAAAATAAGTCAAAGAGTGCGACGATTGAGCACACATTGCCAGAATTAAAAAAACTAACATTATCCATCAGAGATCCACAATGACATTAAGATTACAAGACAAGGTCGCAATCGTGACGGGCTCTACTTTAGGTATCGGCGCAGCGGTAGCCCGTTTGTTTGTCAGGCACGGTGCCAAAGTAGTGTTAAATAGCCACCTCGATGATGATGCCGCTGCTAGCATACGACAAGAACTGGGCGATGCGCAGACCCTCTTTGTGCAAGCAGATGTGGCGGACCCTGCTGCAATGACATATGTGGCAGAACAAGCGATGGCGAGGTTCGGGAGGATTGACGTCTTGGTGAACAATGCGGGTATGAATGTATTTTCGGATCCGCTAGAAATGACGCAAGAGCAATGGCAGCGCTGCTTTGCAGTCGATCTGGATGGTGCCTGGAACGCCACGCGTGCAGTTTTGCCCGCGATGTTGGAGCAGGGCGCCGGTAGCGTGGTGAATATCGCGTCAGTTCATGGACATAAGATTATTCCCGGCTGCTTCCCGTATCCTGTGGCAAAACATGCATTGATCGGATTAACCCGCTCTTTGGGGATTGAGTACGCAGCCCGAGGCATACGGGTGAATTCGATTTCTCCTGGTCTGATCATGACGGAGGCAATTCGGCAGTGGCTGGACAATTGTCCCGATCCTGATGCAGAAAGACAACGCCAGGAAGCTATATTGCCATGTCGCCGTATCGGCGAACCTGAGGAAGTCGCCTATACTGCACTCTTTCTCGCTAGCGATGAGGCACGTTTTATCAATGCCACGGATATCCTGATTGATGGCGGACGTTCGCAGCTCTATCACGATTAATTCATCACTAATTTCACGACAAATTTTCTTCCCGCAAAATGAACGATCCTGGTTCTGACCGATTTGTACGCACCCATCTGAAAACGCGACAACTGGTGTTGCTGGTCGAATTAGGACGGCACGGATCGATCTTGCATGCGGCGCAAGCAGCACACCTGACGCAGCCTGCCGCATCCAAACTGCTGTCGGAACTAGAATATGCGCTGGGTGTGCAGCTATTTGAGCGACTAGCCCGTGGCATTGCGCCAACCTGGTATGGCGAAATCATGATACGCCGTGCCGGTGCTGCGTTAGCGGAAATGGACGCTGCCCATCAGGAGGTAATGGAATTACTCTCCGGCTTAAGCGGGCGGGTTGCAATTGGTTCTGTGATGACGCCTTCAACGGGTCTCGTGCCTGAGGCCGTGACCTTGCTTAAGTCGCGGCATAAACGTTTGCATGTTTCTATCAGTGTCGATACCAGCAAGCTTTTGATACAACGTTTGCGAGCAGGGGAATTAGACTTGGTCGTCGGCCGGATTCTTGATACGGAATCCGCAGCAGAATTGACATTTGAGCCTTTAACCGATGAGCCGCATAGCTTGATCGTGCGCGCCCGGCATCCGCTTCTGCAACGGCGCGATCTTGCACTGGATGACCTCGCGCGTGAGGCATGGATATTGCCACCCGGCGGAAGTATTTTGCGAGACCGCCTGACTGCTTTATTCTTATCGCATGGGCTAGACCAGCCAGCTGAGACCGTCGAGACATTGGCCCTCCCGGTTATCACCAGTCTGCTGCTCGCTAGTGACATGATGGTCGCACTACCTGAGCAATTAGTACAAACTTACCTGGATTCTGGCTTGCTAGCCGTCTTGCCATACGAACTTGGCTTACGCATGGATCTTTACGGTATTGTTACACGAAAACAACACCGACTCTCTCCCGGTGCTCAAGCCATGCTGGATACGCTGCGTGAAGTTGCAGTAAAAAATAATTCCTGAAATTAATTCTCAACGGTGTTTTAGCTATGTCATGACCGGCTGTCTTTTTGCCAGCTCTGTTTGCGTCAGTTGAACACATCTCTCCCTCTCAACGTATATTCAACGTATATCAATTCTGCATACTGTTTCGCAAATAAAGTATTAGATTGCTTTACGTCTGCGCCATACGATCAATCCACGCTCATCAAAAAGAGCGAATCAACATTTCAATCTGAACAAAATTGAAGAAGATGAGCTGCATGTGAAATGTACTTCATTGATTACCTAGGTATCCATCATCTTCGGTTTTGAAAAAAGTGATTGAAATGGGCTGCTCAATTACGCACTTAGTGACTCATTCAGTTACTAACTCGGTGAATAAGTGAATGAGCGGTATTCATAAAAAATCGGAGACCATATGCAACAGAAAAAACTCAGCTGGCTGATTAAAGCCATGTTCATTCTACCTGGCGCCAGCACAACTGTATGGGCACAAGACGGTGCCTCTACAGCGTCTGCAAGCGAACCTTTAGTTGTTACCGTAACGGGAATCCGCGCCTCAGTACGTAATGCACTTGCAACCAAAGAAGCGGCGAATAATATGATCGAAAGTATCGCTTCTGAAGATATCGGCAAATTACCGGACACAACGATTGCGGAATCGCTCGCACGCTTGCCAGGGCTGTCATCTGGCCTGGATCGCGGTAATGCGAGTCAAATTATTGCCCGAGGTCTTGGACCCCGGTTTATCGGTGCAACTTTGAATGGACGTGAGCTAGCATCTTCAGAACCGAACCGGGCCGTACGTTTTGAACAATTTCCGTCCGAATCCCTAAGCGGTGCAACCATTCATAAAACCCAATCAGCAGAATTGGTAGAGGGGGGTGTTGCAACCAGTATCGATTTGTTGACGGTGGAACCATTGAAATTCAAAGGACGTCAGGTGTCTCTAAAGGCTGACGCCCTTTACTATCCGATAGCGAATCAGATTCAAGGCGCTAGCAATGCTGCACCCAGAGTCGGAGGTATTTATATCGATCAGTTCAATAACAATACGCTTGGTGTAGCAATGGCGTTCAGTTATCAGGATCAGCCTTCGATACAAAAAAATGTCCGGCACTGGGGCTTTAACGAAGATCACTCTGCGGATCTGAACGGCGATGGCAAGGTCGATAAAACTCCATGGGGTTTTCAGGACGAAGTCCGGCGTGGCAAGGACCAGCGTTCCAGCGCACTTGGTAAGGTGGAGTGGAAAGCGAGTACCGATGCCTTCATTACTGGCGACATTTATTACGCAAAATCCGCGATCAACGAACGCGGACAACAACATTGGAGTGGCGACGTCGGGAACTGGGATGGCTGGCAAAAAGCCAATTACAGTAATCTGGATATTCGTAACGGCTATGTTGTCGGAGCCTCAGTGAATAATGTCGGATTGACGACAAATGACTTTGTCTGGGTACAAGACACTAGCAATCTTGCCGGCGGGCTAAATGGAAAATTCAATCTCGCTGATTGGAAATTAGAGGCAGATCTGTCAACCTCAAGAGCGCAGCGGAGTAGTCAATGGCGCGACTTGCGTCAATTCGCCAAATCCAATGCAACCGTTAGCTGGTCGTTTACCGGTAACGAAAATCAAACTTACTCATACGGGCAAGATACCGGAAATCCTGCGAATTTCGGCGCACCAACGATGTACGTCGATACGGACGGACATTTAAAGGATGAACTCAACGCCATACATCTGACCGGGTCCAGAGCCATTGACTTAGGTGCGGTTAATAAAGTGAAGTTTGGTGCGCGCTTTACTGATCGTGAAAAGAGCTATTCCCAGACTACCTGGAATGTCTCGCCGACCGCTACCTTGCCTGACTCAGCTTACGAGACTGTGCGCGTTAGTGGGATGGCACCGTACATTGCATTGAAAGATTTTTATGCTTCTGCGTACAGTATTTTTGGGGCGAATGTGTTCGATGCGACTGGCCGTCCACAAAGCCAAAACGATCTCCTGTCCGGATGGAAGGTCAAGGAGCGTAGCAGCTCAGTGTACGCACAGGCAGATCTCGATGGCGCAATGCTGGGAACCACTTATCGTGGCAATGCCGGTGTGCGTGTTGTGCATACCAGTCAGACCGGCGCTGGCATGGAGTCTGTCAACGGTGCGACACCATCCCCGGTAACAGGTGGCACGTCCTATACCGAGGTTTTACCTAGTCTGAATTTGATTTTTGCGATGGATGATAAGCAAGAAAAACAAATTCGTTTTGGCATGGCTCGCGCAATGTCGCGTGCCCCCTTAGATGAAATGCGTGCTTCCCGCAATTTGAACGTGGACTCCAATCCAGCGCAACCATTGACGGGTAGTGCTGGCAATCCTGAGCTAAAACCGATGCTGGCTGATCAGGTTGATCTGGCATATCAATGGTATTTCGGTAAAGGTGCATTATTATCGGCCGGTGCGTTTTATAAAAAAATTAGTCGCTATATCGGCATTACACAAGATAAAACAACGATCAATGGCCGCGCTGCATTAATTACCCGTTCAGTCAATGGCAAGGGTGGGGATGTCAATGGTGTAGAGCTGGTATATCAGCAGGCATTCACAGGATTGCCTGCACCTTTTGATGGCCTCGGTGTCGCCAGTAACTACACCTACACGACCAGTGATATTAAAGAAAATATGCCGGCAGCCAATCCATTTTCGGTTGAGGGTTTGATGAAGCATAACGGTGGTATCGCTTTCTGGTACGAAAAAGCTGGATATGAGGCACGTATCTCCGCCAACTACCACAGTGCTTTTGTCCGTAATCCTACCTGGACTGCAGGACAGTTAATACTAAACGGTGCCGAAACCTATGTAACCTTGAACCTGGCAAAGCAGTTGACATCGCAATTGCAAATCAGATTTGGTGTCGACAATCTGACAAATCAAAAAGTGGTCTACACCAGCGCTAACAATCCTTATCAGCAAGAAGTATCAGAGTTTGGCCGCCGCTTCAATCTTGGCGTGTCTTATAAGATGTAGTGAAAAAAAGGGAGCGATAAATATCGTTCCCTTTTTTTAAATCTCTACCTAAATAACGATGGTCTGAGCCGAAGGGCGGCACTTTGGCTATCGTTCATGTCGTGCTGCCGCCAATAGCCTGTGCAAAACAGGTGCTTTATTAAAAAATATAGAAAAACTATAGATCAACATTCCATCCAAAGGAGACAACATGCGTATCAAAACAATTTTTCAGCGTTATATTACCATCGCCGTTTTCGGCATAATATTTCCGCTGAGCGGGCAAGCTGCCAGCTTCGCAAACGGTGCAGATATAAGCTGGGTTAATCAGCAAGAGGCGAGTGGCTATGTGTTCCGCGATAGCAGCGGGAATGCGACAGATCCATTCGTATTGCTCAAAAATATTGGAATCAACGCGATACGCTTACGTGTCTGGGTCAATCCCTCAGGCGGCTGGTCAAATGCCGCAGACACCTTGTATAAAGCCAAGCGCGCAGCGGCACAAGGTCAACGTATTATGATTGATTTTCATTACAGCGATACTTGGGCGGATCCCGGTCATCAAGCCAAACCCGCAGCCTGGTCTAGCCACACACTGGCTCAGCTTAATACGGACGTGTACGCACATACCCATGACGTCCTTAACTACTTAAAGAGCAATGGCATCAATGTTGAATGGGTACAGGTCGGCAATGAAATCAATTCAGGTATGTTATTTCCCGAAGGAAGTACCTCTAATTTTACGCAATTGAGTACATTGATTAATAACGGATATAACGCAGTGAAAGCAGTATATCCAAGCGCCTTAGTCGTGCTACACCTGGCAAACGGCTACGACGACGCGGTATTCCGGTGGTTTTTTGATGGTGTAAAAAGTAAGGGGGCTAAATGGGATGTCATTGGCATGTCACATTACCCGCCGGTATCTGGTTGGGCAAGCTACAACACAAAAATTGCAGCGACTATGTCAGATATGGTGTCTCGATACGGCAAGCCAGTGATGGTATGTGAGGTAGGCATGGACTGGCAGCAAGCTGCAACAACAAAAAGTATGCTGAGCGACCTGATCACAAAAACCAAAGCACTAGGCTCAAACGGTCTGGGCGTGTTCTACTGGGAACCTGACGCCTATCCGGGATGGCAGGGTTACACACTAGGTGCAGTGAACGCATCCGGGCAATTCACCAAAGCACTTGATCCGTTTTAGTCGTCTTGTGATCTGGCGCAAAAATTGTTTTTGCGCCAGATATTATTTAAGGAAGTCTAAGCAGTTTTTTTACATCCTTCCTGATATTTAATTCGGAAACTACCCTGTAGTGGGAGGCATTGCGTTAGGCAACCTCTTGAAATTCAATGAGTTAAATATTAAACCTCAGTTTTTCCGTTGCGCATTTATGATGGAGTTCACCATTGCTCCTCAATCGCAAAGTTGCGCGACACTTTTACCTAACTACGCATTCCTTTCAAACAGGTGTTGTGGCTGTTGCTTTTGAGCTCGCACGAATCACGACGGCTGGCTCAAGATCAGCACTTACCCGCTGACAGTATCTCGAACGGTCTTGCGTGTCTGGCATTCTTTGTATATGAATTAATTTAGGTGTATTCAGTATCGCCATATCAATATTTCTTGAGTGGCGGTATCTGTGCAAGTACATTTACAAATCAAAATCTACAAATAAGATTTTGCCGTTGCTGGACTGCACGTTACGTATAGTTTTCACAGCCTTGGATTGAAGCAAAACGGGGAGAGGAACCAATCCCGATTGTTCGATGGTATCGTCGCCCTTATTGAAGGTCCAAAAAAGGAATCGCAGTATCAAAGACGTCCTTTCATCATCCATAGATTTCCTTGGTATTGTGATGTAAATTGGCAGCAGGATAGGCCAGTTGTTCCCAAAATCCACGGCATCTAAATAATTTGCTTCATGCTCATTTTCTATCGTGCGCGAACTGACTACACCTTGACGCAGAAATCCTACATCGGCCTTGACTACGGAGCCGCTCGCATGTCTTAGTCTGATAAATTTCAGATGTTTCATATTGCCTACATCCATCTCCACATAAGTTATTGCGCCAGGGATTTTATTGATGGTAGTTTCTATGGCCTCGTCTTTGGTTAATAGTTGAACTCCTGTCCACCATGCTGGTAATTCGCCGGCACCTGTGGTTTTTGCAAAGCGTTGGGATTTTTGCGCCAGATACCTGGTCATTGCCAAAGTGGCGCCTGAGGGTTCAGAGCGGGCATAAGGTTTGATTTTGAGGGGAGGTAGCGAGATGTGTGGATTCAGGGCTTTGATAGCATCATGATTCCATGTACTTATTTCGCCTGAAAAAATTGCCGCCAGCACTGGCCCATCAAGTATCAACTTGTCAGTATCAATGCCAGGGATATTAATCACGGGAACAATTGCCGTCACCATGGAGGGAAATTGTATCAGCTTGCGTGCTTCCAGGTCACTACGCGACAAAGCAAGATCTGAGACCGAAAAATCAATGGTCGTAATGGCTGATTTTCTGGAAAGATTGCCGGTATTTTTGTCGACGTAAGTCATTGAAAATTTCTTTTCGACCGTGCTGAAATCATCTCCCAGCATTTTGTAGACATATTGCAGATAGGGTAGACATGCCACGTTCAGTTTATTTGCCGTTTCACAAAATGCACTGTTGATAGTGACGCACAACGCAGTGGCAAGAATTATTTTCCTGTATAGATTTTTCATGCTCTCCTCGATTTTTTCTCTCTTTAGTTTCAAACTTTCTAGCGTTGACAAGGAACTAGCTGCTTTCAAAATAAGATAAGTTGTTAGTTTTGATTGATTATAGTAGAGTATTTAATCATTTGATTAAATTAAACGACTGATTTTATTTAAAATAAGTCGGTCGATTGAATTAATCTCTTGACTTATTATTTTCCAAATGACTATCATGACAAAAATCAGCGGAAAACAAAGCAGATTTCTGTTTCCCCTCTTGATGCCCGAAAGGAGTCTCTTCCTCAACGGCCATGTAGTGCAAGCATGGGGTGGCAACTGCAAGCTTTCGGCAGCATTTAATAATCAAATTAATAAAATAAATTATTTAAAAGAAATTATTTCTATCAATTTAAGATGAGAAGGATAAACAAATGAACGCTAACGACCATATCAAGACGCAACAATTGCAAAACGCCGATGCGGCCCGGCATTTACATCCGTTTGCCGACTACAGCAAAAAAAATGAGCAAACTTCACGCATCATCGTCAAGGGGGAGGGGATCTATGTATGGGATTCCGAAGGCAAGCGCTTTCTCGATGGTATGGCTGGTCTGTGGTGCACAAACGTAGGCTATGGACGCAAACGCATAGCTGATGCAGTGCATCAGCAAATGACACAGCTGTGCTTTTACAATACTTTCTTTCAGACCACGCACGTTCCTGCTATTGAACTGGCAGCGAAACTGGTTGACATTTCTCCAGACCATTTCAATCACGTATTTTTTACAGGCTCAGGTTCAGAAGGAAACGACACAGTTGTTCGTCTGGTTCGCCACTATTGGGAGAGAAAAGGACAAGCTCAGCGCCAGGTCATCATCAGCCGCCTGAATGCTTATCACGGCAGCACCATGGCTGGAGCTTCGCTCGGTGGCTGGCCAAGTATGCACAAACAGGGCGGATTGCCGCTACCTGGCATTGTGCATATAGGTCAGCCCTCGTATCTGGAAGGTGGTAAGGGGAAAACACCAGAAGAATTTGGTCTGGAGGCAGCCTCCTGGCTGGAGCAAAAGATTCTTGAACTGGGGGCAGAGAACGTCGCTGCATTTATAGGCGAGCCAGTACAAGGTGCCGGAGGAGTAATCGTTCCACCTTCGACGTATTGGCCAGAAATACAGCGCATCTGCGATAAATATGAAATCTTGTTGGTCGCTGATGAAGTGATCTGTGGTTTTGGCCGTATCGGCCATTGGTTTGGCTCACAACACTTTGGCATAAAACCGGATTTGATTACCTTTGCCAAGGGTGTGACATCAGGTTATATCCCTCTCGGCGGTGTGCTGGTTGGCGACCGTATTGCCACTACCTTGATAGAAAAAGGTGGCGAATTCAATCATGGCTTCACCTATTCCGGCCATCCAGTGGGCTGTGTCGCCGCCTTGGAGAACATACGCATACTTGAAGAAGAAGAATTGATTGATCAAGTGCGTTTGAATACCGGACCTTACCTGCAAAAGAAATTCCAGGCCCTGGCTGACCATCCACTGGTAGGCAATGCAGAAGGGATAGGCTTTTTGGGTGGCATGAACCTGGTGCGTCATAAAGGTGCCACCGTGCACGACAATATTCCATTTGATGCGTCGCAAAATGTAGGGATGATGTGCCGGCTCAATATGCTTGATGCCGGAGTAATCATGCGTCTAATGCCGGGAGATCGGTTATTGACGTCCCCTCCATTGACCATGACACATGCTGATATTGATGAAATGATCAGCATGATTACCTCGGCACTGGATAAAACATTCGATACGTTGAAGCAACAAAAAATGCTATAAACGTTCAATCCAGTTGATCTAAGATTTGGTTTTGCAGGAGACGAAATGAAAAATAACAGAGTAACTCAGCTAATGCGAAAGTATGAGCTGAATAACTTGCTGCTAAAGTCCGTTGCGGTGACATGTCTTGCCGCCAGTCTGGCCACAGTATCAGCACTGCCAGCGATGGCATCGGAAGAAAAGGTGTTAAATCTTTTTAACTGGTCGGATTTTATTGCTGACGACACGATCAAGAATTTTGAAAAAGAAACGGGAATCAAAGTTCATCTTGACACCTATGACAGCAATGAAATCCTGCATGCCAAACTGACTCTGGGATCGACTGGTTATGATGTCGTAATACCCGCAGCCCATTGGGGAAACATGCAGATACAAGCCGGCCTGATCAGAAAAATCGACAAAAGGAAACTTCCCAATCTGGCCAACCTCGATCCTGTCATTCAGGAACAATTGGCCAAGCTTGATCCCGATAATCAGTATTTGGTGCCCTGGCTGTGGGGTTACACCACCGTCGGTATCAACACTGCCAAGGTAAAAGCTGCCCTGGGCACTTTACCTATGCCAGTGAATCCATGGGAGCTGGTTTTCAATCCTGTGTATGCATCAAAATTGAAGTCCTGTGGGATTTCCTTTCTCGACACACCATCAGACATATTACCGCCAGCCCTGGCTTACATAGGCAAGGATCCATTTTCTACCAATAAGGCTGACTACCTGGAGGCGGGCCGCATGCTGGCGAAAATACGTCCTTACGTTACCTTGTTCAGCACCACCAGTTATGTGTCGGACATGACCAATGGTGCTTTGTGTGCTTCTATTGCCTGGTCTGGTGACATGAATTTGTCGCAACGTGATGCAAAAGAAGCCAAAAATGGTAACAATATTGTCGCCTTGATCCCAAAAACCGGCGGAGTTCTCTTTTTCGACGTCATGGCAATTCCAGCAGATGCTCCTCACCCAGAAAATGCACATCTATGGATGAACTACATCATGCGTCCGGAAGTGCAGGCAAACCTGACCAACAAAGTGCGTTATGCCAATCCCAATGCAGCCAGTCGCAAATTTATTCTTAAAGAATTAAGTCAGGATAAAACCATATTTTTAACGGATGCAGACATGAAAAATATGGTTGCTCCGAAATTAATGAGTATTGACTTGCGGCGGACGGCTACCCGTGTATTCATCCATTTTAAATCTGGGGACTGACACTCTTTTCAGTGTATGCAGTGGCATGCGATGTAAATGATGCATGTCTGTTGATTTGATATTTCATTTTTTGTTTTAGGCTAGCCATGACGTTTGTTTCTCATTCAATCAATCCGTCTGGAGTAAATACTCCTTCGGGATTTGTTAACAATATTCCCAAGGGGCAGCCGTTCCTGGTGATGAATAACCTGGTCAAGGAATTTGACAGTGTGCGGGCTGTCAACAATGTGTCCATCTCGATTAATAAAGGTGAGATCTTTGCTTTGCTGGGAAGTTCTGGCTGTGGAAAGTCAACCCTGTTGCGCATGCTCTCAGGCTTTGAGATGCCGAGTTCCGGCCAAATCTTGCTGGCTGGCGATGACATCGTCGACCTGCCGCCATATCGTCGCCCTATCAATATGATGTTTCAATCGTATGCCTTATTTCCGCATTTGTCTGTCTGGGACAATATTGCGTTTGGCCTGCGCCGTGATGGTCTACCCAAAAAACAGATAGAACAACGTGTGAACGAAATGCTGGAGTTGGTCCAGTTAAAAAATTTTGGTCAACGCAAGCCACATCAATTATCGGGAGGGCAGCAACAGCGTGTCGCGTTGGCACGAAGCCTGGCCAAGCGACCACAATTATTATTGCTTGACGAACCTCTTGGAGCGTTAGATAAAAAACTGCGCGAACGTACCCAGATAGAGCTGGTCAATATTCTGGATCAAGTCGGCGTTACCTGTGTCATGGTAACGCATGATCAGGAGGAAGCGATGAGCATGGCTTCCCGCATAGCGATCATGAGTGAAGGCCATATTCTACAGATAGGCAAGCCAACAGAAATTTATGAAACACCAAACTGCCGCTTTGTTGCCGACTTCATCGGTAACATCAATATGTTTGAGGGAATTGTAGTCGAAGACGAGCCCGACCATGTAATCGTAGAGTCTATCGATTGTCGGCATTATGTAGGCCACGGCATCACTGGTACGATAGGTATGCCCGTGTCTGTGGGCATACGCCCGGAAAAAATTGCCGTTGAATTCGCAAGGGAAACAAATGCCGATAACTGTGTAAAAGGAAAAATCATAGAATTGGCATATATGGGTAGCTATACCGTCTACCACCTGCAACTGCTCAGTGGCATGATATTGAAAGCCAGTGTCACCAACACGGTAAGGAATGATGCACACAGACCGCAATGGGGTGATAGCGTTCTCGCCAGTTGGGACAATAATGCCATGGTCGTTCTGACTCAATAGGGTGCGAACATGAAAAAAATCACGAATCTTCTTTTTTTCTGGCGAAGCAAACAATACCTTATTGCGCCAACTCTTGCTTCTGATTCAGTTGGCCCGGAGAAATTTGACTGGGGGCGTTGGCTGTCAAGGCCGAGTGGTGCCAGGCTGATCATCGGTGTGCCTTTTGTCTGGCTGATCGTTATCTTCCTGCTGCCTTTTTTGATGGTCATCAAGATTAGTCTGCTCGACACCGACCTGAACGGACCTTTCGGGAGTTTGTTCAGCTACATTGATGGCATGCTGCATGTGAAATTGAAGATAGGTAATTATCTGTTTATTCTTCAAGATTCTCTGTACGTCATGACTTATCTGCAGTCAATCAAGTATGCCGCGATCACGACATTCATCTGCCTAGTGATCGGATATCCGTTTACCTATTTCATGGCGCGCGCCAGGGAGTCAATACGTCCTACTTTATTGATGCTGGTCATGCTGCCATTCTGGACTTCATTTCTTTTGCGCATTTTTGCATGGAAAGGAATCATGGCAAATGATGGCCTACTCAATAATTTCTTGTTGTCGATTGGCGTCATCGACAGCCCGTTACACATGATGAATACCGCGATTTCATTAATGGTTGGGATGACTTACGCCTATTTGCCATTCATGATACTTCCGCTCTATGCCAATCTGGTGAAAATGGATGTCCGTTATCTGGAAGCGGCAGCAGATCTGGGGGCCAAGCCCTGGTACACCTTTTTTTATATAACCATACCTTTGTCAAAGTCGGGCATTGTTGCCGGATCCATGCTGGTTTTCATCCCCTGCATTGGTGAATACGTGATCCCTGAGCTGTTAGGTGGCCCAGAAACCCTGATGATAGGCCATGTGCTCTGGGACGAATTTTTTACCAATAATGACTGGTCACTGGCTTGTGCTGTAACAGTCTTTTTAGTCCTGTTAATTTTGCTTCCAATGAGCATTTTTAGTAAATATAAGTCATTGCAGACAGAGGGGCCGGTATGAGTCGATACAAGATATTTGGCAGGGCATGGATGTTAGCCAGCTATGCTTTTTTATATATCCCGATTTTTGTGTTGATCATCTTTTCATTCAATGATTCGCGCAGAAGCATGCATTGGCAAGGTTTTACACTACAGTGGTATCACGAGCTGGCAAATGATGCAGAAATTATTTCAGGTTTTGGATTGTCCTTGCGAATTGCCTTGATGACAGCTTGTTCATCAGTCTTGCTGGGTATGTTTGCCGCATTTGCACTCAATCGTTACCGACGTTTCAAAGGCCGTTTGTTATTTAACGGCATGATCAATGCGCCACTGGTCATGCCTGAAGTGGTGATCGGCCTTTCCTTGTTGTTGATGCTGGTGTCTGTGCAAAGGGTGTTTGGTTTTCCTCGTCCCGGGTTGTGGACGATGTGGATAGGACATACCTTGCTGGGTATCGCCTATGCGACGGTCATCATACAATCGCGCCTGCAAGAAATGTCCAAGTCTTATGAGGAGGCAGCAATGGATCTTGGTTGCCGTCCCCATCAAGTGTTTTTTCTTGTGACGCTACCCAATATAAAACAGGCACTTGCATCCGCCTGGCTGCTCACCTTTACTTTGTCACTCGATGATGTGGTGTTGTCTGAATTTTTGACGGGCCCTGGCTATTCAACGATGCCGATTATTATCTTTTCACGCGCTCGCTTGGGGCTGGATCCTCGTGTCAATGCTATTGCTACACTGACTATCCTGGTCGTCAGCATAGGTGTCATCCTGTCGAGTTTATACCTGGCAAGGCTGGAGCGCTTGCGATCCAGGCAAACTGCCATGGCATCTTGAATCATGCGTAGCTGGGCTTTGATTTTATTTGAATAGAGTAATGAATAGCGCCGTTGTAGTAGTCATCAGTGGAATGCCTGGAAAATTCATTGCTATCCACATGTTATCAATATGTTGCTCTTTAATTTATTGGGGAATGTCGTGGTAGTTGGCGTACCCAAAGAAATCAAAAAATCCTGAATGCAGGGTGAAGCTCACGTCCGTCAGTATGCGCAATGTTGCGCGAAGGACAGATTTAGTACACCTAGGAGCTGAATTTTTATGTGGAAAATAGAGTGGTATCAGATCATTTTTGCAAATACGCATCATCTGCATAATATTTAAGTCGGTCGACCGGTTTTTTATTGACTTTGAATTGCAACTGTTTATGATGATAATTAATCAGTCGACTGATAAAAGCCAAAAATTGAAGCTTGCAAAACGTGAAACCTAGAAATGAGACAGCCAATTACCTGGCACTCAGAATCTTGAATTTGTATTCACTTTGCGGGGAATAATCGAATTATTACGGAGGAGTAATTATGAGCAAAAGTCGCAATTGGATTTACGCAGGATTATCTGCGATGGTGGTTGGTAATGCTTCAGCATTTGATCTTGAGACAGAATCTGTTAACGGGGCGATCAATTCAAATGTAACTGCAGGCCTAGGGGTAAGGGCAAGGAATCAAAGTTGTGCGCTGATAGGTTCTCAAAACCAGAGTTGTGCGGGTGCGGTCAACACAGCTCAATGGGCGAATGGAGACAACGGTAACTTAAACTACAATAAGGGTGACCTTTTCACTGGCTACTTGAGCCTGACCAGTGAAGCCTTGTTTAAGCTGCCAGGGGAAAATCTGAAATTTCTTGCACGTGCCACCGCACTCTATGACCCTATGGCAGGGCAGACCAAGACCACGCCGCTGACTGGCAGCGCACGCGGTCAGATGGTGAATCGCGCAACCATGCTCGATCTTTGGGGACAAAAAGACTTTCAGATCGGCGAGCAGAGCGCCCATATCCGTGTCGGCAAGCAAGTCATTAACTGGGGTGAAAGCCTGTTCGCCGGTGGTGGCGTGAATGCAACCAATGCACTGGATGTGCAAACTCTGCTGATTCCAGGAACGCAACTGAAGCAAGCACTATTGCCTGCGCCTATGATCAGCTTTGCGACAAATTTACCTGCCGGCTTTTCAACAGAAGCGTATTTGCAGATTGGCTGGAATGCCAACCGCTATCCGGCAGTCGGCGGCTACTGGTCACTGAGCGACAATGTCGGCCGTGGATCAGTACCAGGCTTGTCCAATCCAAATAACTATAATCAAGCTGGCCTCGATCCTGCTACAGCGCTCAATTACACCACTATCCAGCCCGGCAACAAAGCGCAATATGGTATTCGTCTCGGCTATACGCCACCAGGCGAATCTATCAATTTTGCAGCATATTACGAAAACTATAGTGACAAGAACCCCGTGTTTGGCTCCATTGCCGGGGGTACCGTCATGGCGGCGCAATATCTGACCGGGCGGGAATTGTTTGGCCTGAGTGTGAATTTACCACTGGGGCTGTGGTCGATTGGTGCCGAAATGTCTTACAGGCCAAGAGATGCAGTTGCCATGTCCGGCTGCTTCCTGGTTGGTGGCCCGACTGATTTCAATACCAATGCTGCCGCTGGTAATTGCAACTCCTGGAAAGACAATAAAAAATACCAGTTTATCGTCAATGCACAGGCGCAAATGTCGCCAACCAGCCATCCTGAACTGATGAGCATATTAGGCGGTGCCCATACGGCAATCTTGACCGCGGAACTGTCTTTTATTAATTACCCTGGGATTGATGTCGGTAAGACTTATCCAACTACAGTTGCTGGCCAAGCGGCTTACACGGTACCAGCTGCAGGTTATTCATACTGGCTGACCGGCGGCGCTGACCCAATAACCGCTGCCAAAGGCACCAGCAAGTCAGCAGGCTATGTGATCGACTTCAACTGGACCTATGACGGCTCTTTAATGCCTGGCTGGGGTGTTACACCGGGCGTGACTTTCAGTAATGCATTTTCCGGTTATACGCCAAGTTATTCAGCCAATTATATGCGTGGAGCAAAGTCTGCCAATTTGTACCTGGTATTGACACAAAACCCCGCCGTCTGGCAAGCAGGTTTGAACTATACGGCATTTTTTGGCGGCTCGACTCCCAACTCTCAACCCTATGCTGACCGCAATTTTTTCGGAGCTTATGTCACTCGTAATTTCTGAGTCTGATATGAGCCTGGCACTTGCTGCGAATGCTGGCCTGATGAACTTATTGATGCACTTCCTGAAACATGCGAATGCAGCATCAATGAAGTAGATTTTTTTGAGTATATGTAAGGAAATAAAACAAAATGAAGACGGAGATGAACATGAATTTAAGAATGGTGACACTAATTGCCATGAGCATACTGGGCGCTTCTACTAGCGCATTGGCCGCTGAGACAGACAAGCTCGGTGCAGAGCTGACCTATGCCGGCGCAGAAAAAGCCGGAAACAAGGATGGCTCAATTCCCGCACTGGAAGCGCCCAGCGCAGCGCAGGGTAGCTGGAGCTTTGGCAAGAACCGCCAGGACTATTGGGCAAATAAAGCAGAAAAAACTTTATTCAGCATAGATGCCTCCAATGTAGACAAATATGCAGACAAACTCTCACCTGCACAAATCCAGAAAATCAAACAGACCAAAGGTTATAGGCTGGATGTCTATCCCACGCACAGGAATTGTTCTGCACCAGATTTTGTGCAAGCAAATACCAAGACCAATGTGAGTCGAGCAAAAATCAGCAGCGATGGCTGGTCACTGGAAGATGCCGCATTGCCAGGCATCCCGTTTCCTTTGCCAAAAAATGGCATTGATGTACTGTGGAATTTTTTGACAGGATATCAAGGGGTGGGTGTAGAACTGAAGAATGGTATTACCTATATTTCGCCAAGACCAGGTTCCAAAGAACCTATCAAGGCAGGTTGGGAGCAAGTCAATTACTGGCCTTGGGGTAAAAAGGGCTCAACTTCACCTTCTGCACTGGATGGGTATCGCGGTGGCTTCTATTACGCTTACCAGACGCCAGCCGCTTTTGCTGGCCAGGGGACTGTGCAAAACAATTATTTCAAGCGAGATACCGAGGCTTTTTATTATTTTACCGGTCAGCGCCGGGTGCGCCGCTTGCCAACCTATGCGTATGACTCTCCTGTAATCGGTTTTGAAAATCAATATCCGATTGATGCCACCAATCTTTTTTACGGTAATCCGGACCGCTTCGACTGGAAGTTGAAAGGGAAAAAAGAAATGTATATCCCTTACAATAATTTCAAGTTCAATGATGGCTCTGTCAAGATCAATGACGCGTTCGGTGAAAATGGCATTGACCCGGCGCTGCAACGCTATGAGTTGCACAGGGTGTGGGTTGTTGAAGGAACGGTCAAGCAAGGCTTCCGCCATTCGGCAGCCAAGAAGGTCATGTACTTCGATGAAGATAGCTGGATTGCTTCCGTCGGCGATGACTACGATGCACAAGGGAAAATCTGGCGTCTGAAAGAAAACAAGATCCTGCCTGTGTGGGAACTGGGAGGAACCTGCGCCAATACCGTCATGGAAATGCATGACCTGATAGGTGGCCGCTACGTGGTTGATAACGTTGTTTTTGGTGGCGGTGCAGGTAAAGACATGCAATGGTTCCCGGAAGAAGGGAACAATCCAAAAATGAAAAATAATTACTATACCGCTGACAACTTGAAGTCTATCAGCGAGCGATAGTCAATACCTGGTGAAATGTGCCTGGCAATATGAGTGAATGATGAAACACTGTTCTGCATAGTATTGCCTGGCACATTGTATTTCACCTTCATTGGGTGTCTGGTTTTTTCCGTGTGTAAATAGTAATTGCCAGCCTCAGACGCAAAAAAATAATCCATAAAAATAATAAATTCTTATTGTTTCAAGTGTACGCATATTTGAGTGAGGTCACATAAATTCGCTCAGGACTGCGATCACTTGAAAATCAAAATGAACAGTTTGAATAAGAGAGACTTAAATTGTGTTAAACAAATTTGTAACTAGAATAGAAAACTGGTTTTTCTCGCATCGCGCTCTGACTTTGACCATCCTGTTTTTTCTCACTGTGGTCATGGCCTTCTTTGCGGTCGGGCTGCGGATGGAATCTGGGTTTGAAAAACAGATGCCGACTGATCATGAATATATCAAGACTTTTCAACAATATCGCGCAGAGTTGTTCGGTGCGAATCGTATCACTGTAGTCGTACGCGCCCGCAATGGTGCTATCTGGACCAAAGATGGTTTGAAAACTTTGCATGAAGTGACACAGGCAGTGACGTTTTTACCTAATGTTGATCGCCCTAACGTACAGTCATTATGGACGCCAAATAGTTTTGTGACTGAAATTACTGAAGAAGGATTGCGCGCAGATCCCGTCATTTCAGGCGCCATCACGCCAGAAAGCCTGACACCAGAAATTATTGATGGAATACGCAAGGCGGCCAACCAGGGGGGATTTATTGGCCAGCTGGTTTCGCGCGATGAAAAAGGCGCCATGATTACTGCGGAGTTAAATGAATTGACCCCTGACGGCAAGACTCTCGATTATGTCGCCTTTAACCGCTTGCTGGAATCCGATATCCGTCAAAAATTTGAAAACAGTAATTATGAAATTCAAATTATCGGCTTTGCCAAACAGATAGGCGACATTGCTGATGGTGCATCTGGAGTATTGGTGTTTTGTGCCGTCGCCTTATTGTTGACAGCGCTGGCCGTGTATTGGTACTGCCATTCGCTAAGACTGACCTTGCTTGTCCTGGTCAGCTCACTTACTTCACTGGTGTGGCAATTTGGCGCATTGCACTTACTCGGCTATGGTCTCGACCCTTTAGCCGTACTGGTGCCTTTTCTGGTATTCGCCATTGGTGTTTCCCATGGCGTGCAACAAATCAATTTCTTTGTCCGCGGCCTGAGCAATGGCTTGACCGTCATCACTGCGGCACGTGCCAGCTTTAGTGGCTTGCTTATTCCCGGCATCCTGGCCCTGGTGACAGCACTGGTATCATTTTTGACCTTGCTGATGGTGCCTATTCCCATGATTCATGAGCTGGCAATCACCGCTTCTTTAGGTGTGGGATTCAAGATTGTAACGAATCTGGTCATGCTGCCCGTATTGCTGTCCACGCTCAATTTTAATGAGAAATTTGCCAGACATGCAGAGAAAAAGCGGGCTCAACGAATTCGCTGGACCAAGACGCTGTCGATTTTCGCTACGCCAAAAGGCTCAATTATCACGCTCTTTATTGCGACGGTCATCTTTGGCATCTCTGTTTACGAAAGCCGAAATCGTGTGGTGGGAACCCTGGAGCCAGGCGCCCCCGAGCTTCGTTCAGAGGCACGTTTTAATCGTGATGCCGTGTCGATTTCAGATAAATTTGACATAGGCCTTGACTGGATCTCGATTGTGATCGAAGCACCGCCAAACTCGTGTATCAACCCTGCGATCGTTGATTTTGTTGATGATTATTCCTCCTATATGCGCGGTGTACCAGGGGTGGAATCGGTCAATTCTTATTCCACCGAAGTGCGAAAAATCAATGGTGGTGAAAATGAAGGCTATCCCAAAATGCAGGTAGTGCCTACAGACGGCAACAATGACGCCAGTATCAGTACAGAAGTAGGGCGTATTCGTGGTCATGCCAATGCAGACTGCAGCATGACAGCCGTGCATTTGTATTTAAAAGATCATAAAGCGACAACGCTTAAACTAATCCTTACCGAGACCAAGCAATTCGCAAAGGAAAATCATGTAGATGGCATTAACATCCGGCTAGCTGCAGGCAATGCAGGCGTATTGGCAGCCACCAATGATGAACTGGAAAAATCTGAGCTCCCCATGTTGTTGTATGTGTATCTGGCAATTGTTCTTCTGGTCTTTGTGGTTTACCGTGATTTTCGGGCAATGCTGGCTTGCTGCCTGCCATTGACGATAGGCACCTTCATCGGATACTGGTTTATGGAGTATTTCAGGATAGGTTTGACGGTTGCTACTCTGCCGGTAATGGTGCTGGCTGTAGGTATAGGCGTCGACTATGCATTTTATATTTACAACCGATTGACTTTGCATCTTGCGCAGGGAGAGGGGATCTACGCAGCGATGGAAAGGGCGCTGGAGTTTGAAGGCCTGGCAACCATTTTCACCGGGCTGACGCTGGCCATAGGCGTTGCCACCTGGTCATTTTCACCGCTTAAATTTCAGGCTGACATGGGTAAGCTGCTGTCCTTTATGTTCATCATCAATTTGATTATGGCACTGACGGCCTTACCGGCACTGGTCATGTTGTTAGAGAAAATATTTCCACGTCGTGGCCCGGTTCGTGCCCCTGGTCTGTTTTCTCACTAATCAGACGAAAGGAACACGATGTTTAATAATAATGGATGTCAATATGCCTGGAAGTACGCCAGTGCCTTACTCCGCAAGCTATTCTTGTCAGGAATAACTGCCCTTGCCCTGTACACAGAATTTTCTCAGGCGGCAGCGATAGACACAGTTGCCAATCGGCCAGTGCCAGGTTTGCAAATCAAGCCTGCCAGAATTGCCGCAGCGGCACAGACGGCGATGATACTTGCATCGGCTACCGCCGGAGAGCGCCTGGTTGCCGTTGGTGAACGTGGTGTCATCATGTTATCCGATGACGCAGGACAAAGCTTTCGCCAGGCGAAATCGGTGCCTATTTCCGCCACGCTCACCTCGGTTCATTTTATTGATGCAAAAAATGGCTGGGTTGCTGGCCATTGGGGAGCAATCTTAAAAACCGCAGATGCGGGAGAGACATGGCAATTACAGCGCTCTGATGTGAAAGTGGATCAACCGATATTTTCCATCTATTTTCAAGACGGGCAAACAGGGTGGGCAGTGGGGCTCTGGTCCTTGATTTTAAAGACGACTGACGGTGGCATTAGTTGGCATTCCGTGGCATTGCCGCTGCCATCGGGAGAGTCGAAGGCTGACAGGAATTTATATAGCATCTTCCCCGACAATCAAGGTGGACTCGCCATTACAGCAGAACGCGGAGCCATTCTTCGTTCTGCCGATAAGGGAGAATCATGGATATACACCGACACTGCTTATCGAGGTTCGCTATGGGCTGGCAAAGTGCTGCGGGATGGTACATGGCTGGTGGGTGGACTACGTGGCACCATTTTGCGTAGCACCGATCATGGCAAGACCTGGCAATCTTCACAAACCGGAAGCAAGAGTTCGATTACCGGTATTTTGCAAGAGGGGACGGGTATCATCACTGCATATGGACTCGATGGCGTTTTGTTGACCAGCAAAGATGGTGGTGCCACTTTTTCAACCACCCAGCGCAAAGACCAGGCCAGCATTACCACTGCCATTATCAGCCCGGGTGGGAAGTTGATAAAATTCTCTGCTTCAGGCTTACTTAAAGATTAAATCGCTGCACAGTTTTAAAACTAATAGAGAAGCCTCGCTAAAAGGCTTCTCTATTAATTTGTGTGGCATCAGATAAAACGCCTGATGTCAGGCATTCAGTCCAGATATCTCATTGAAATTCTGACATAGCTTTTTTTCTCTCTTCACAAACAGTGCCTTGTTAAAGTCTCGCTGCGAGATTCAGTGACTAGCGCTACTGTGGCCAGATTTATTCCTCTCCCTCCCTCGGATTTTTATTATTTCCCATGCCTGTTTCATAGAAAAAAGCATGTGCCTTTAGCCCTATCCTGATGAAGGAGGGATTCATATTTTCCTTGCGTTTCTCATAGATAAATCATGTGAAAAAGTGATCAATTCACGCAAGAAATATCATCTAATAAAACACGAAAATCCTGACAAAATAGATCAGCGTAAAATACTTACGTTAAATACGATTAAAACTATTTATATCGTTTTAATCATTTTTATTATCTGTAGATTTGTAGTAATTCTGTTCTTTGATCTTGATGAACAACAATTAATTTCGTGTGAATAAATGGAGAATGACATATGAATGATCTGATGAATATACAAAACCAATCGCGGCGTAATTTTGCCAAAATAATTGGTGCCGGCGTAGCTGGTGTGTCGATGTCTGGTGTTGTTGGTAATGTGCTGGCTCAGACCTCACCAGGATACTTTGTTCCTGATGAAAATCTGCCACATACGCGCACCTGGATGGCATGGCCAACCAGCACTGCTATCTGGGGCAGCAGTTTGCTCAAATCGCTACAGACAGATATTGCTCTTCTGGCCCGCACTATTGCCAAATATGAGCCGGTTTACATGATCGCTTACGGTTCAACGAATGTGAATCTTGCCAAGCAAAAGATAGGCACGACCACTTATCCCGTTACTTACATCAGCACGATCAAAAATGATGATTGCTGGATGCGTGACACCGGCGCTGTTTTCAGAAAAAATGGCGCAGGAGGCTTGAATTGCTTTGGCCTCAATTTTAATGGCTGGGGTAATCATCAGACACATGCCAATGACGCATTGGTGGCCAGTAAAATGGCATCTTATCTCGGCTTACCATTTACAGCGTCTACCATGGTGGGCGAGGGTGGTGGTGTAGTGGAAGATGGTGATGGCACTTTGCTGGCTAATGAAAGTAGCTGGGTCAATTCAAATCGCAACCCTGGTAAAACACGCGCGCAGATTGAAACAGAGTTGCTGAAACAGTATGGCGCAACCAAGATGATCTGGTGTACAGGTGTTATCGGCCAAGATATTACAGATGATCATTGCGATGCTACCGTCCAGTTCACAAAACCAGGAACGGTAGTGGTTCATGTGCCAGACCCATCCAGTAACGATGGATTTTCTGCGAATGCGGCCCAATGGCTGCAGACTCTAAGCACGTCGACTGATGCAAAAGGCCGCGCATTCAACATCATCAAGTTGCAGGCACCGAAAGCAACAACATCAACCATGCTGGCCAGCTATATCAACTACTGCGTTACCAATGGTGCAGTGATCAATGTGGCTATAGGTCAGATTTGTAATGACCCGGCCAAGGATACGGCTGTACGTGCGCAGTTGGCGGCGGCCTACCCTGGTCGCACCATAGAGATGTTGAGCTTGCCGACTTTGTATGGCGAAGGTGGCGGTGGTATCCACTGCGTGACTCAACAGCAGCCGGTTGCTTAAGTTTTTGTAGCAAGCTTGTTCGTGGCAAGAGATAGGTAAAATACTTTTTGTCAAAGATCAAAGAACAATTTTCTTCCACTAAACAAGGGGATTGTGGCGCAATGCTCATACATTGCGCCACAATCTTGCTTTAGCATCTATTGGGCGGATGCAAAACTGTGCCAGCAAACCGCTGCAACTTAGTTGTGGCAATTTGGAGCAAGCCCTACTATTTTGAATATTGATCTACCTGTAATCGAGCAAGAATAAGATCTATGACAAACAAGATAATAAGCAAGGTAACAAACAGACATTTGATACTGGTGAGTTTTGCCAGCTTGCTTGTCACAATGATCTGTTATTGGTCAACAGAACCTACGCCGACTCTCTCAATGCCTGCAGCACCTATTCCATCATCGTCGAGTCAGTTTGGGCCAGGGAGTTGGACACCAGCAGATTTCCGTGAATCTTCCGCAGGATTTGGCAGATTTACTCCAGGTCTGATGCTAACGTTAACGACAAACCAGGAATTGATTATTGACCAGGCACTACGTGACACCATGGATTTTTTTCTGATGAACGATCAACAACCGAGCCGCGAACTCCAACTCAAGGCCTTACGTGAGTACTTGAAGGGAAATTTACCGGTTCCGGCCTATGTACAAGCTGAGCAACTATTGCAACAGTATGTAAGCTATATGGATGCCCATGATCATATGTTGACCGGGCAAGCCTTCCCTGATCTTGGGCAAGCCTTGAGCGAGGCAGATATACAACGGCTATTAGTCTGGCAGGAACAGCGCGCCCGGCTAAGGCAAAGCCTGTTAGGTATGCAGGTAACACAAGCTTGGTATGAGGACGAAGATCTGCAATTCAAACAAACCCTTGATTACTTGAGAAATGCAGCGGCTCTCGGTAAAACGGCAAGACTGGCAAGGGGCATGCAAGGCGCATTGAAAAATTTTGGGAAAAGTTACCGCAGCTTGGCGCAAGATCCGGTCAGGCATGACAATGGGAGTTAGCAAGTAATTAAATTCAAACTTAACCCAATGACAGGCAAGTGAGGCTAGTCAATTTCAATCTACGTGATCTAGCCCCAACAAGTAATGAGCTTACTGAGTAGAGCCTGAACCGGCAACTTGTCCCGCACTGGCAAGCATTGCGCCGAGCAAGACCTGGCATCCTGCAGCCAGATGTTCTGGTTTTGCATCTTCAATCTCATTATGGCTGACGCCATCTTTACATGGGACGAAAATCATGGCCGTAGGTGCTACTGAGGCGATATAAACTGCATCATGGCCGGCGCCAGTGACGATATCCATATGCGATAGCTGGTTTGATACGGCACTGTCACGTACCATCTTGATCAGCCGTGGTTCAAATGGTGTTGGGGCAAAATATTGCACATCTTTGAGCAGTATCGGCAAACCAAATCTTTCTTGTACATCGAGGCAAGCTGTACGCCAGATTTTATCCATCTCGTCGAGGACATTCACATCCTGGTGACGCAGATCCACAGTAAAGCTAACTTTGCCAGGAATGACATTGCGTGAGCCTGGGTGGATATTGACCACACCGACTGTGCCACGGCCATGCGGTTGCCTGGCATTGGCAATATGTATGACTTGCTGCATCAGATGCGTGGCTACAAAGAGTGCATCTTTGCGTATGTCCATCGGTGTTGGCCCTGCGTGCATCTCCATGCCAGTAACGCTTACATCATACCAGCGCACTCCCAGCGATCCAGTAACAACGCCTATGACGGTCTGTTCTTTTTCCAGTATTGGGCCTTGTTCTATATGGGCTTCAAAATAGGCGCCAATAGGGCGGCCACCTACTGGGGCAGTGCCATTATAGCCAATGGCACTCAGTTCGTTGCGCACGGATTTCCCCTCAGCATCACAGGCGCTCAAGGCGGTCTCAAGAGGAAATTTATTGGCGAATACACCTGAACCCATCATGACAGGTACGAAGCGGGAGCCTTCTTCGTTAGTCCATATTGCTAATTCGAGAGGTGCCTCAGTCAGCACCGCATTTTCATTCAAGATACGCATCACCTCAAGACCAGCCAGGACACCATAGCAACCATCAAACTTGCCACCAGTGGGTTGGGTATCTATGTGGCTGCCAGTCATGATGGGAGCAAGTGTATTATCGCGCCCCTCGCGGCGGCCAAAAATATTACCGAGTTGATCGACGGTGATCTTCAATCCAGCCTGCTTCATCCAGCCAACAACGAGATCACGTCCTTGTCCATCAAGCTCTGTCAGTGCCAGTCGACAATTGCCACCTTTGTCGGTTGCGCCAATCTTTGCCAGATCCATCAATGACTGCCACAAGCGTGTACTGTCTACGTTCAGGGTATTTTTTTCGTCTTGCATCAGATTTCCTTTTTATCAGGTTTTATGCCGGCCGCTCTCAAATTATTAAGAGCGGTAGCATTTTTATGTGATGAGCCAAGTAGGATCTTGCACGAGAGGCAAGCTGTACTTTTAGAGAGGTAGGAAGGCTAGCCGAGCTTTATCCAGGTGGTTTTCAGTTCTGTGTATTTATCAAAAGCATGGAGAGACTTATCGCGGCCATTGCCTGACTGTTTGTAGCCACCAAAAGGGACGGTGATGTCATCTTCTGCATATTGATTGACGTGCACGGTTCCTGCCCGCAGCGCTCTTGCTGCCTGGTGTGCCTTGTTGATGTCTGCTGTCCAGATGCCCGCCTGTAGGCCATAAGGAGTGGCATTCGCTTCTTGTATTGCATCTTCCAGTCTGGTGAAACTGAAGACTGACAAGACTGGTCCAAAGATTTCTTCGCGCGCGATCTTCATCGTATGCTGAACATTGTCAAACAAGGTGGGTGCAATGTAATAACCGCCAGACTCGGTACGTGTCCTCATACCACCGGCCAATAGCAGCGCGCCTTCTTGTTTACCGGATTCGATATAAGCGAGGACAGTATTGAGTTGAGTGTCGTCAACGATGGCACCCATCACAGTTTTTTCATCCAAAGGATCTCCCGGCGCAAACTCAGGGATAATCGCCAGGGCTTTTTCCAGGAACTTGTCTTTGATGGATGCTTCAACAAACAGGCGGGAAGGGGCGTTGCAGCTTTCGCCCTGGTTATAATAAAGGCCGGCAATCGCGGCCCTCACGGCATTGTCCAGATCCGGGCAATCTGCGCAAACGATATTCGGAGATTTCCCTCCCAGCTCGGTCCAGACACGTTTCAAGTTGGACTGACCGGCGTATTGCATGATTTTCTTGCCTATCGCGGTGGAGCCGGTAAAGCCTATGCAATCGACATCCATATGTGTAGCCAATGCGCTTCCCGCTTCATTGCCATAGCCTGGCACTACATTGAAGACACCGGTAGGAATGCCTGCCTCGATGGCAATTTCTGCCAGGCGCAAGGCCGTCAGCGGCGATTTTTCCGATGGTTTCAATATCACGCTATTACCAGCAGCCAGGGCTGGGGCAATTTTCCAAGCAGCCATCAAGAGCGGATAATTCCAGGGGACGATGGCGGCAACGACACCTACCGGTTCACGTGTAATCAGAGCCAGGCTAGCATCTGATGTCGGTGCAATTTCGTCATAAATTTTGTCTACTGCTTCGCCATACCAGCGCAGGCAATTGGCGGCAGCAGGCACATCCATGTTTAGGCTATTGGCGATAGGCTTTCCCATATCAAGGGTCTCTAATAACGCCAGCTCTTCTGCATAGCTCAGTGTCAAATCGGCGAATTTGATCAAGATCCGTTTGCGTTCTGCCGGAGCGAGACCAGCCCAGCGTCGGTCATTAAATGCCAGGCGCGCACTGTTGACTGCAACATCGACGTCAGCTTGATCGCAACGGGCCACCGCAGTCAGTACGCGGGTATCTATCGGTGATATGCAATCAAAAGTCGCGCCTGATAAAGCGTCGACACGCTGGCCACCAATAAATGCCCGACCATCTGGTGTCAGGGCCTTAGCGCGCACATGCCATTTTGTGTCTTTCATTGATTCTCTACCTTTCTTGTAAAGTCGCTGCAGCAATGCAGAGTTGCACTGCGCTTATCAAAAACTTCAATGCCATCTAAAATCGCTTGCTCAAAGAGAATTGAAAAAGAGAATTGAATTATCAATTCAGGCAATAGTGTTAAAATTAAAAATGTAAGTCATTTGACCTAAATTTATGTTATCTAACTCCATTTTTTTAGTCAAGCGATTAATTCATTTGACTGATTTATTTGTGATACTATTAGTACATCAAATTCCCGAACTATCCGTTCTTCAATGGAGAAAAAACAATGGCTAACGCGCGAGTAATTGAAAAAAGAGCGCAGCTCAAAGAGCAAATTATCAGAGGAGCGGTTGACGCTTTAATTGAAACTGGTCTGGCAGCAGTGACGACCAGGCGTATTGCCGAGAAGGCTGGGGTTAACCTGGCCACCTTGCACTATTATTTTGAGAATAAAGATGCGGTACTCATCGGTGCTCTGGAAATGATCATTTCACAGATGGCCGGCGCCTTGAGTGCAGATGTGACCGAACAACTCGATATCGCCACCTGCATAGAGAATGTCATCACCAATTCATGGCGGTTGATACTGTTGACGCGGGACATACAAATCCTGCAGTATGAATTGACGCTATATACGATGCGCAATAGTGGCGCTCAGTCGCTCGCAAAATTTCAATACAATTCTTATTGCAAAGTATACGAAGACGCATTCCGCCATGGCATAGCCAACACCGGTAATCCATCCAAAATCGACCTGGGTGATCTAGCACGCTTTGTCGTTGCCGGTATGGATGGCTTGATACTTCAGTATCTGGTAGACCCGGATGAAGAACGCGCGACAAGGTGTTTAAAACAGTTGATACGCGCGTCTCAAGCCCTGGTGTTATCGAACTAAATCAAATTAAATTCAATTGAGCCCGGACATTGGCCGGGTATCTTCTCAAACTTGCTGATTTGTAGAACTCTCCTGCGTAAGCAGCACAAAAATCGGCGCTGCCAGTAAGCCTAACTCATACAATAAGCACATAGGTAAGGCCAATGAAAATTGGCTGACGATGTCTGGTGGCGTGACAATCGCAGCAATCACAAAGGCACTGACGATAACGTAAGAACGTATCGCCTTTAGCTGCGCGAGTGTCAACAAGCCTGTTTTTACCAGCAGCACGACCACGACCGGTACTTCGAATGTGATACCGAAAGCCAGGCACATGGACATGATGAAGTCCAGATAATTTTCTATGTCAGGGGTAACCGCGATTGAACTTGGCGCAAACTCATTGATGAACTTGAAAACACGTCCAAAAACAAAGAAATAACAAAACGCAACGCCTAAAAAAAATAGCAGGGAAGAAGAGATCGCCAGAGGAAAGACCAGTTTTTTCTCATGTGTGTACAAACCAGGTGCTACAAAGGCCCAGGCTTGATACAGTACCCAGGGCAGGGCCAGCAGAAAAGCCAGTAACAAAGTGAGTTTCATAGGCACCAAAAATGGTGAAATGACACCGGTGGCTATCATTTTTGCCCCGGCGGGTAATGCAGCGATCATCGGTCGCGCCAGAAAATCGTAAATGGCGGCGGGGCCAGGCCAGGCAAATAGGGCGGCGCAGAAAATGGCGATGATGATAGATACCTTAACCAGCCGGTCGCGCAACTCGATCAGATGAGAAATAAATTTACTTGCCGTGTCCTGGCTATCGGGTATTTGTGCATCGTTCATGCCTGGCCTTTTGAACAGGAGGGGATGAAAAGCGGACTAAAAAAATAAGCGTCATATGCCTGAGGCTGAAGTATTACTGTGTTTGTAATGGCATTTGTGACGGCATCTTGACAGTCGAACCGAAGCGGATGTCAGATGAATACGAACCCTCTGGCGGTGTTTATACCAGACTGGGGTTGCCGATGTTCTGGCCATTTTCTTCAGCCTGAACGCCCTGGCTTTAATGGCCAGGTATTCAGCTATTGGTGCACGGCGCCAATTCCTCGCGGTGCCATCAGAAACAGCCGCAACAGCAATATCGTGCTGTAATACAGACTGAAGCCCATCACTGGTTGGTGCGAGATCTTGCTCCAGGGCTTGCTTTACATCATGCTGTGCCCCACGAGCCTCTTGATGAATTTTTTGCAGCTCATCAAATTCCATCTCGCGGCCAACTTCTTCCTTGACTTGGCTCATATAGCGTTGCGCCCGGCCAAATAAAGTGCCCGCCATCCTGGCGACTTTTGGCAGCTTTTCAGGCCCGATGACGATAAGTGCAACCACTACTGTCAATGCCAACTTCCCAACGCCTATATCTATCATGATCAATGCTTTTTATAAGTCAGAAGAAAGACAGCCGCTTCAGATCCGCACATGAATCACTGCTTGAATATTTCTTTATTACTGACATTGATAGCGGCATCGTCACTTTTATCTGTAGGTTGTGAAATTAGGTCAGGAGCAGGCTTGCCCTCATCGCCTGTCATGCCATCCTTGAAACCTCTTACTGCATTACCTAGGTCAGATCCAATGTTGCCCAGCTTTTTAGTACCAAATACCAGCACCACAACGACCAAGACAATCAACCAGTGCAAATAGCTAAACGATCCCATGACATCTCCTTAAGTAACAGCTTCTTGAACAAAACTGACTGATAGTCCTCCCTCCAGAGTAGGGCAGTTTTCCTGTCGTTTCGTCCGCTTGCGTTTAATCCATTCCATACATTTTTAAACCCTAACACATTATTTAGTCAATTGATTGAATTGGTCAACTGATTTTATTTTATATTAATCGGTCGATTGAATTAATCACTTGACTTGTATTTATTTGAATAGCTATGATGTATAAAGCGCCAACAGTGAAATGCCAGCGCTCTTGCAATTGAAGATTGCGGATAGTGATCAATAAGCCATCAATATTTCTTATCGACAGAGTGCTAAACCTATGACACCAGTGTCCAACCTGCTAGCAGCGCAACTCCGGCAGCAGAATTTCTATCCGCATCAACCACAACAACGACGCTTGTATGAGGCTGCGAAAGTGGCAATTCATCAAGGACATCTGACTGCCAATCTCAAGCTGCCATCCAGCCGTAGCCTGGCGCAAGATCTGAAACTGGCACGCAATACCATCATCGCCGCATTTGAGTTCCTAGCTGAAGATGGCTATGTCAGAAGCCGGGAGGGTAGTGGCACTTTCGTCGCCGAAATGGCAAAGATGATGAACATCAATAGCCCGTCTATTCCATTAGCCGCTATAGCGGCGACAAACTTATCAAACCGTGGCCAGGCCATAAGCGCGATTGCAGCCGGATCATGTCACGAGATCCTGGTATTTTCGCCTGAAGAAGCTGACTTCAGCTATTTCCCTACGAGTTTATGGCAACGCTTACAGAGTAAAGCCTGGAGAGAAATGAAAACCGATCTGTTCGACTATGGACGGGTAGCCGGGTATCTTCCGCTGAGACAGGCAATCACTGATTACTTAAACATCTCTCGCCCATTAAAACTATCGTTTGATCAAATAATCATCACCGCAGGCGCACAGCAATCACTGGATTTTTGTGCGCAATTATTAAGCGACGCAGGTGACAGTATCTGGATGGAAAATCCTTGCGATGTCAGTGTGAGGCGGCTGTTCCAGGCCCGTGATTTGAAGTTACATCCGGTAGCTGTCGATGCGGAAGGCATGGCGCCAGATATGGCGAATTTACAGACTGATCCTTGTTTGATTTATTTGACACCATCTCACCAATATCCGACCGGTACCGTATTGAGCTTTGCCCGTCGTATCGAGTTGCTTGAAATAGCGGCAAAAAAAAGTGCCTGGATACTGGAAGATGTCAGTGACAGCGAATTCCGTTGCGCCAGTCAGCCTCTGGCTTCCCTGCAAGCTCTGGACAAGAATCAACGTGTGATTCAACTGGGAACATTTTCAAAAGTGTTTTATCCGGACCTTAAGCTCGGATATCTGGTATTGCCGCCGTTATTGGTAAGCGCATTTACCGCAGCATTGTGCGATTTGCGGCGGCCCGGTCAATTGCCACAACAAGCTGCGCTGGCAGAATTTTTTAACCGTGGCCATTTCGCTCAACACATTCGTAAAGTACGGCAGATTTTTGCAACCAGGCGCGAATTATTAAGACGCACCCTGACAGATGCTTTGCCAGATAGTCAGGTGACTATTTCAATTGAAAAATCTGTCTCGCATCTGCTGATCGTCCTCCCTGATCATGTCGACGATATAGCCCTGGTCAAGCGAATTGCTGAATTGGGGATGCAGGTCAAGCCTCTCTCAAATCACTATTTTGCCCCGCCCATACAGCGCGGTCTAGTGGTGGCTTACGCCCATGTCAAGCCAGAACACATTATTCAATATGCGCGCTTGCTGGCGAAAGTCATTCAGACCTGTCTGCATCATGAAACAGCTCGGCTTTCACTGGTGGACTAGCTACACATTTTCACTATGGCAGAGAAATAATTTTAAAACCTGAGGAAAAATCAAACATGAAAAATACAGAACTTCAACAACGCAAAGATCAGGCAACGCCACGAGGAGTTGGTGTCATGTGCCAGTTTTATGCTGAGCGCGCGCTCAATTCAGAGATCTGGGATGTCGAAGGCCGTCGTTATATCGATTTTGCCGCCGGTATCGCCGTCCTCAATACCGGTCACCGCCATCCCAAGCTGATGGCAGCAGTACAAGCGCAGGCAGAAAAATTTACCCATACCTGTTATCAGGTCGTGCCGTATGCCAGCTACATAGAATTGGCCGAGAAAATCAATCAACTGAGCCCTGGCAGCCATGCCAAAAAGACTGCCTTCTTTTCCAGTGGAGCTGAAGCTGTAGAAAACGCCATTAAAATTGCCCGCGCGTCGACAGGCCGCAGCGCGGTAATTGCCTTCTCTGGTGGTTTCCATGGCCGCACCATGATGGGCATGGCCTTGACCGGTAAAGTGGCACCGTACAAGTTAGGCTTTGGCCCCTTCCCTGGAGAAATTTACCATGCACCTTTCCCCATGGAGTTGCATGGCGTGACGACAGAAGACTCACTGGCTGCTTTACAAATGTTATTCAAGGCAGATGTTGACCCTAAGCGAGTTGCGGCCATCATTCTGGAACCGGTACAAGGGGAAGGTGGTTTTTACATGGCGCCGCACAACTTTATGCGCGCCTTACGGGCGATCTGTGATGAACACGGCATCTTGCTGATTGCCGATGAAATCCAGACTGGCTTTGCCCGCACCGGCAAGTTGTTTGCCATGGAACATTACGACGTTCTACCCGATTTGATGACGATAGCCAAAAGCCTGGCCGGTGGCATGCCACTGTCTGCAGTATGCGGGCGTACCGACATCATGGATGCGCCGGCACCCGGCGGCCTCGGTGGGACTTATGCAGGTAATCCACTGGCCATTGCCTCTGCGCACGCAGTACTGGATGTTATCGCCGAAGAGAAACTGGTAGAACGCGCCAATTTGCTAGGTGATCGTCTAAAAGATAAATTGAATTCTTTACGTGAGGCGGTACCGCAGATCGCCGACGTGCGCGGCCCGGGAGCCATGGTCGCAGTCGAGTTCATGAATCCCTTTAGCGGACGAGCAGACATGGAATTCACCAAAAAAGTCCAGACGCATGCACTTCAGCAAGGCTTGCTGTTACTGACGTGCGGCGTGTATGGCAATGTCGTGCGCTTCTTGTTCCCCTTGACGATCAGCGATGCCTTGATGACTGAGGCACTGGAGATACTTGAATCAGCCATGCGCAAGAGCGCAGAGTAAATTTGCACATCCATTAATTTTTGTCAGGAATAGTATGTTGAATTTAAAAGACCCTGGACTGCTACGTCAGCAATGTTTAATCAATGGCATATGGTTAGATGCTGATGACGGCAATACGATAGCCGTCATCAACCCGGCAAATGGTGAAGCTATCGGCAAGGTGCCATGTATGGATGTGGATGAAACCAGACGGGCGATAGATGCTGCGAATGCCGCCTGGCCAGCCTGGCGCAAAAAAACAGCGAAAGAACGTAGCGCCATTTTGCGGCGCTGGTATGAGCTGATGCTGGAAAATGTTGATGATCTGGCTTTGATCATGACTACCGAACAAGGGAAGCCTCTGGCCGAAGCCAAAGGTGAAATTGCTTACGCCGCTTCCTTCATAGAATGGTTTGCAGAAGAAGGCAAGCGTGTTTCCGGCGATACTCTGCAATCCCCATGGCCAGATCGCCGCATTGTCGTGACCAAAGAACCTATCGGTGTATGTGCGGCGATCACACCGTGGAATTTCCCGGCGGCGATGATTACCCGTAAAGCTGGCCCGGCCTTGGCAGCCGGTTGCCCTATCGTTGTCAAACCAGCCGAACTGACACCGTTTTCTGCACTGGCCCTGGCAGAATTGGCGCAACGCGCCGGCGTGCCTGCCGGTGTTTTCAATGTATTGACCGGCAACTCTCGCGCAATTGGTGGCGAAATGACCAGTAACCCTCTGGTGCGTAAATTGTCGTTTACCGGTTCTACCGAAGTGGGCCGGATACTGATGCAGCAATGTGCTCCTGGCATCAAAAAACTCTCACTTGAACTGGGCGGCAATGCTCCTTTCATTGTCTTTGATGACGCGGATCTCGATGCTGCAGTAGAGGGTGCCATTATTTCCAAGTACCGCAATGCCGGACAAACCTGTGTCTGCGCCAATCGCCTGTATGTACAAGATGGCGTCTATGATGCTTTTGCCGAAAAACTGGTCGCAGCCGTTGCTGAACTGAAGCCAGGCAATGGGCTGGAGGAGGGCGTCACGCAAGGCCCATTGATAGAGGCCAAGGCAGTAGAAAAGGTCGAGCAACATATTGCCGATGCACTCGCCAAAGGTGGTCGCCTGTTGACAGGCGGCAAACGTCATGCACTTGGCTACGGTTTTTTTGAGCCAACTGTGATTGCCGATGCCAGCATTGATATGCGGGTCGCCAGAGAAGAAACATTTGGCCCGCTGGCACCGCTATTCCGCTTCAAGACTGAGGAAGAAGTGATTGCCCTGGCAAATGATACTGAATTTGGCCTTGCATCGTATTTTTTCTCCCGTGATATGGGGCGCATCTGGCGCGTGGCCGAAGCGATAGAGAGTGGCATGGTCGGGGTTAACACTGGCCTGATCTCGAATGAAGTCGCCCCATTCGGTGGCGTCAAGCAATCTGGCCTGGGCCGCGAGGGTTCAAAATACGGCATCGACGATTATCTGGTCATCAAATATATATGTATGGGAGGCATTTGAGCTGGTCTGCTGTGAATTGATATGGCTTGCTGGAGCTGGTAAGACAATTTATCCGGCTCCAGACTGCTTCAAGTGAGTAACACCTGATGGATAAAGGATTTACATGTCAGTAATGAGAGTTTTGTTGTTTTGCCTGCTGATGATGCCTGCATTCATCAGCATGGCAGCTCCCGACAATAAAACCATCATTGTCACTGGCGATGATTTTTGCCCTTTAACTTGTAACCCGGCTTCTGGCAAAGAGGGTTTGGCTGTCGATTTAATAAGGCGTTTATTCCAGCCTTCGGGCTGGATAATAGAGTATCAATTTTTACCATTTCGACGTGGTATACAGTATTTTAAAAACGCTAAGGTTGACTTGGTACCGGGAGTGGAAAAAGGTGGTGGCATAGATTTTTCAGATGCGCACATATCCACTATGCCCATCATCTCACCGCGCATGTGTTTTTACACTCATGTCAACAATCCGCAATGGTATTATCAGAATCTATCTTCACTCAATGAAGGTAAATTAGGTGTGATCTCAGGATATTTTTATTGGCCGGAGCTACGCGATTACCTTATCTCCCATAAAGACGATGGCAAAGTCGAGGTGGTCACATCCGACAATGCCATCGCCATCAGCTTACGCATGCTGGCAAAAAGGCGGTTTGATTATTTTGTAGAGTTAAGACCGGTTGTCGAATATCAGTTAATGCTACAAAATCTTAAGCAGGATATTCATGAAAGTAGCTGTGTAAAAAGTTATCCCTTGTATTTGGCATTCCGGCCAGGATTTGCCCCTGCCAAAGAACTGAATGCTTACTGGGATATGTTTGCGCTACCATTATTAAAAAGCGCCGAGGGAACAGCCATACTCCAGCAATATGGACTCACTCTGCGCTCAATTTTTGAATGAACTGAATATCGCCATAAGGACACTTATGCCTGACAGACGCGTTATCCTGAAAAAAGGGTTGCTCGCTACGCAAACGCTGCTTTTGTCCACGGCCGTCAATAGTCTTGTAAGCAAACCATTGATGGCTGCGACCCAAACCTGGCGCATGCCAGATGAAGCGGAGCCTCATGCAGCAAGCTGGATGGCCTTTGGCCCCAGTGAGTCGATCTGGGGAAAAGACTTGCTGACTGGTGCACAAGATAATCTGGCCCTGATTGCGCGCAGCATAGCCAGTTTTGAACCTGTGAAAATGCTGGTGCGGGAAGCGGATTATGCAATTGCCAGACGCAAATGTGGCAGCGCAGTACAACTGCTGGCGCAAGAAATTGATGATTTATGGATGCGCGACACCGGCCCGTTATTTGTCACTAATGGTCAAGGCAAACTGGCCGGAGTGAATTTTAATTTCAACGGCTGGGGTGAAAAACAGGATTACGCCAGAGATGCCAATGTGGCCAGCTTCCTTACCAGTCAATTGGGAGTGCCCAGTCTTTCCAGCAAGCTTGTGCTGGAGGGAGGCGGGATCGAAGTCGATGGAGCCGGCACGGCGATTATTTCTGAAAGTTGTGTGCTCAATGCCAACCGCAATCCCCACACCAGTAAAGCGCAATGTGAAATCGAGCTGAAGAGTATCCTGGGGCTGAAAAAAATCATCTGGCTGCCCGGCATCGCGGGCAAAGACATTACCGACGGCCACACTGATTTCTATGCGCGCTTTACCAGCCTTGGCGTGGTGGTGGTTGGTCTGGACGCCGATACCAGCTCTTACGACCATGCAGTTTGCATGCAAAATATCGCTATCCTTCGTCGTGCGACCGATGCCCTTGGTCGACAATTGCGTGTGATCATCTTGCCTGCACCTGCTTCGATAAGACCAAAATATGAGAGCAAGGAGTTTGCCGCAGGGTATATCAATTTTTATATTTGCAATGGCGTTGTGATAGCCCCTGAATTTGGCGACATTAAATCGGATAGAAACGCGCGTGATCTCTTGCGTGAACAGTTTCCAAAGCGCGAAATTATTCAGCTCAACATAGATGCCATTGCAGCCGGAGGTGGCGGCATCCATTGCACTACCCAGCAACAGCCCAGAACTTAGTGGCTTATCGAAATAAAACCAGGTATTTGTTTACCCCTCTTCAGGAACGCAGTTTCCTTGTGACTTAAGCCAGTTGAACACATGGGCCACCGTCGTGGAGCGGGGATTTTCTGCAACCCCTGATAACCACCAGGTCGTACCGGGCAGACGTGGATAATCGGGCAAGATCATGGCCTCACCGCTGGCTAAACTACCTTCAATCAGCAACAGTGGCAGGCAGGTAATACCGCGCCCGCGCAGTGTGGCATCGAGTAACAAACGGGGGTCGTCGTAAATGGCCCTTTTTCTGAACAAAGCCAGCGACTCCAAAAACAATTGCGCGGTGGCGTCACCCGTCAAACTCTCTTCCAGGCAAATTAAATCAATATGTAAATGATGCTGATCTCTTGGGATAGCTGCCAGCCTGGTCACAACTTTGGTGTTACCTACGATTACCCATTCGTCTTGCAATAGAGGAAATTCCAATAGTCCCGCCTGCAAAATAGGGCGGTCGCTAATGGTAATGTCGACATCGACCTCATCGACAAAACAGGCTGTCTCATCGCCTGAAAGCATCAGGCAAAGCTCGGGGAGTTGTGCTTCCAGCTCTTGTATCCTTGGTTGCAACCAGCCATGCAACAAGGTACTGGGGCAAACCACCACCACCAAACCCGGGTCCAGATAGGTAGCAATACGCCCCAAGCCACTACGAAGAATGGCCAGCGAGCGCTGCACACTGCGTTGTAATACTTCCCCCGCCACATTGAGCTCAACACCACGCCCAACCCTTCTGAATAAGGGTTGATTGATTTGCTCTTCAAGCAACTGAATTTGGTGGCTGATAGCAGATTGAGACACATGCAATTCGTTAGCAGCGCGCGAAAAATTCTTATGTCGAGCGGCTGCTTCAAACCCCATTAACAGCTTCAGTGATGGAATGCGATGCTCGGACATATGAGAAAAGGTGATCAATAGATGCAAAAGTATCGCTTGTTTTCATATCTGAGGCAACTCAGAATAGTTCCACACGCCAATAAAGCAACAATTTGCATAGAACCACTTTTTTTACCTGGAGTTTGAAATGAAGTCTCGCCGTAATTTTCTTAAACATTGCACAACAGCTGGCACCGCATTCTTGCTTGCACAAGGATTAAGCGCCTGTGGTGGTGGGGCAGGTGAGGAGTCCGTTGCAGTGCCGCCAGCAACCGGCGGTAGCAATAATCCAAATACAAGCACCTGGCTCATGCGCGATGAAGGTGACAAGCATAAAGCGACCTGGATGGCATTTAGTGCGCAAGAGGCAATTTGGGGCAGCGCAGCTGCAGCCAGAATGGTAAGGGATGACCTGGCCAGAGTGGCGAATACCATCGTCAAATATGAGCCGGTGAATATGCTGGTCAGGCAACAAGACCTGGCAGAAGCGCAACAAAAAGTCGACTCACGTGTGAAATTGATTGTGCAAGACATGGACGATGTCTGGCTGCGGGACACAGGCCCGATCTTCGTCATCAATGGAAATGGTGAAAAGGCCGCTGTGAATTTCAACTTCAATGGCTGGGGTAAAAAACAGACTTATGCTAAGGACAACCAGATTGCTCCCTTCATCAGCAAACTGGCAGGTGTGCGCATGCTGACGTCAAAACTGGTGTTGGAAGGCGGCGGTATTGAAGTCGACGGCAAGGGAACTGCCATCATTACAGAAAGTTGTGTGCTCAATCCCAACCGCAATCCAGGCATGAGCAAATCTGCCTGTGAAGCAGAACTGAGAGATTTACTCGGCATACGTAAAGTGATCTGGTTGCCAGGCATTGTCAACAAAGACATCACTGATGCTCACACGGATTTTTATGCCCGCTTTGCACGGCCTGGTGTCATCGTAGTCCACCTTGATACCGATCCTGCCTCCTATGACAAGGCAGTCACCGAGCGTCATCTGGAAATATTGAAGTCGGCAACCGATGCCGACAATAAGGCCTTAAAGATTGTGATACTGGAAAAACCACTGAAGATCGCTCCAGAAAATGCCAACAACAAAGACTTTGCTGCTGGTTATGTCAATTTCTATGTTTGCAATGGTGCAGTCATTGTCCCTCAATTTGGTGATCAGCAAGCCGATGCCAATGCCAAAACCAGAATTGCGGAAGCATTCCCAGGACGTGTCATAGAACAAATAAGCATAGACGGCATCGCTGGCGGTGGCGGTGGCATCCATTGTGTCACACAGCAAGAAACACTCGTTTAAATAAATTAACCGTCAATTTTGTTTAGATTATTTATAGATTTTTACTGAAAAGGAAACATCACATGATCTCGAGAAGAAATGTATTGAAAACCGGCTTGCTCGCTGTCCAGGCTGCCGTCTGTGCCGCTGGTTCAGGTTTGAGTGGCAATGTGCTGGCTGCAGCAGCGACAGCGTGGCGCATGCCTGATGAAAGTGAGCCGCATGCCGCAACCTGGATGGGCTTTGGTGCCAGCAATGCAATCTGGGGCAGTAAATTGAAGGCCGGTGCGCGCGACAGCATCGCACTGATTGCCCGTACTATTGCCCAGTTTGAGCCTGTCAACCTGCTGGTCAAAGATGCTGAGTACGACATCGCATCTAGCAAATGTGGTGCCAGCGTGAATTTGGTCGTGCAAGACCTCGATGATCTTTGGCTAAGAGACACTGGCCCAGTTTTTGTGAAAAGCAACAGCGGCATGCTGGCAGGTATTGATTTCAATTTTAACGGATGGGGTGAAAAACAAACGTATGGCAAAGATACTTATGTCGCCGATGCCATCACCCAGCAAGTGGGCGCGAAACGATTGCAGACTCAGTTGACTCTGGAAGGCGGGGGCATAGAGGTAGATGGCCGCGGCAACGCCATCATCACTGAAAGTTGCGTGCTTAATGCCAACCGTAATCCAGGAATGAGCAAGGCAACGGTAGAGGCCGAGTTAAAACGTTTACTGGGCCTGCAAAAAATTATCTGGTTGAAAGGGATCCGTGGCAAGGACATCACTGATGGTCATACCGATTTTTATGCCCGCTTCGTCAGCCCTGGTGTTGTGGTAGCTGGTTACGATCCCGACCCGGCATCTTACGATCACGCTGTCACTTTGAATAATATCGCCACCTTGCGCAATGCCACGGACGCAAATGGTCGGAAGTTGCAAGTCATCGTATTACCAGCGCCATCGACGGTCAGGCCAAAATACGAAAGCGCAGAGTTTGCGGCTGGCTACATCAATTTCTATGTTTGCAATGATGCCGTTATTGCACCGCAATTCGGCGATGCGAAAGCTGATGCCAACGCCCGTTCTATTTTACGGGAACAATTCCCCAATCGGGAAATTGTACAACTCAATATAGATGCAATTGCAGCTGGTGGCGGTGGCATACATTGCACTACCCAACAGCAACCAGCACCCTGATCATCATTTTTACTTTCAGTAAAACAGTCAAAAGTGGTTCCACTAACCTAGGTTTAGTGGTTCTTATTTTTACACGCCATTGCACTTATACTGAGCATCTATGCGCCTCTTTACCTAATTATCCAGCGACTTGCGCGGTCATCAGGAGATAGAGAACTGACATGGCTTGTTTCATGCTCCCGATTATTTGACTTATCTCCAAGAGGTTTTGATGTTGGCAAGTTCACTGGCACCAAAAGCCTCAATCACCGCGCTTGCCAAATTGGCCGCGAAATATGGCATATACAATACACGTGCCATTCAGCAGCAAGATACCGCGCATCATTTGCATCCCTTTACAGATTTCAAGGCTCTAGCTCAATCAGGTGCACAGGTAATAGTTGCAGGCAAGGGATGTTATGTATGGGATTCGGCAGGTAAAAAGATACTAGATGGTATGTCCGGTTTATGGTGTGTGAATGCAGGCTATGGCCGTACCAGCATCTCGGAAGCCGTCTATCTGCAAATGGAGACGCTGGCTTTCTATGGCAGTTTTTCCAATACGACCAACGTACCCGCAATCCAGTTAGCCAGCAAACTGGTTGAGATATCGCCGCCTCAATTTAAGCATGTATTCTTCACCAACTCTGGCTCAGAAGCGAACGACACCAGTCTCCGTCTGGTCCGTCGATATTGGGATCTTTTGGGACAAACTGAGCGCACCATCATTATTAGCCGTCAAAATGCCTATCACGGCAGCACGATTGCCTGCGCCTCACTCGGTGGCATGGCTGACATGCAAGTGCAAACCGGCATGCAGCTGCCAGGCATTGTTCACATAGGCCAGCCGAATTACTTTGAGTGTGGCCGTGGCATGACAGAAGATGAATTTGGACTCCATGCAGCGGGTTGGCTAGAGCAAAAAATTCTGAAATCAGGAATAGACAAAGTAGCCGCCTTCATCGCCGAACCCATACAGGGTGCTGGCGGTGTCATCATTCCGCCAGCTAGTTATTGGCCAGAGATACAGCGTATCTGCGACAAATATGGCATTTTATTGATTGCGGATGAAGTCATATGCGGTTTTGGCCGTCTGGGCACATGGTTTGGCTCGGAGCGTATGGGTATCAAACCTGATCTGATAAGCTTTGCCAATAGCGTGACTTCTGGCTATGCGCCTTTGGGTGGTGTATTGGTCAGCGAGCGTATTGCGGACGTATTGACAACTACAGATGGGGATTTTTATCACGGCTTCACCTGTTCTGGCCATCCCGTCGCCTGTGCGGCCGCGCTGGAGAACATACGTATCTTCCAGGAAGAAGAGCTGCTCCACGTCGTGTCATTGAATACCGGCCCCTACCTGGCAAAGCAATTTTCCGGATTGGCAAAACATCCATTGGTAGGTTTTAGCTATAGTTACGGCTTGCTGGCTGGCTTGCATCTGGTCAGAAAAAAAGCAGACGTCATCCATGACTGTGAATTATTTGACGTTGAGCAAGCTGTTGGCCAGATCTGTCACCAGCACATGCTCGCCAATGGTTTAATGGTGCTTGCGGTAGGTGAGCGCATGATAGTTTCACCACCTCTGGTCATAAGCAAGCAAGAAATTAATGAAATGATGGTCAAGATTACACAAGGGCTGGATCAAACCCTGGCTGAGCTGAAAGCACGTGGCTGGATGTAGGGGGGAGGGAGTTTCCTGCCGCGCTGAAACTTTGTATCTATCTCAGCAATGATGCCAACACAATGAACCGCAAAGATGATGGCTGTCTGCGGTTCATTGCATTTTAACTATTGGTAGCAAGAAGCCTGACCATCACTAGTCAATAAAGTACGATACATTTCCGGACGTCGATCACGGAAAAATCCCCATGACTGGCGCTCCGCACGAATGACATCCAGATCAAAAGTATGTAATAAGATACTTTCATCTTTACGGTTGGCCTCTGCTACTTTGGCACCGGTATGATCTGCAATAAAACTCGAGCCGTAAAATTCTGCAGTTAAACCTTGTTGCTGCAGATTGCCATTGCCTATACCAGTTTCTTTGCCTATACGATTGGCTGCAACTACGGGCACCATATTGGCAGCAGCATGTCCTTGCATGGTACGTTGCCAATGTCCGGATGAATCAAAAGCAGAACTGAATGGCTCTGAACCGATAATGGTAGGGAAGCACAATATTTCTGCGCCCATCAAGGCCAGGCTGCGCGCAGTCTCCGGGTACCATTGATCCCAGCAAATACCGATACCAATTTTACCAAAACGGGTATTCCATACCTTGAATCCGGTGTCGCCTGGGGCAAAGTAAAATTTCTCTGTATAGCCAGGTGCGTCCGGGATATGCGTTTTTCGATACACTCCAAGCACACTACCGTCCGCATCAGCCACGGCAATCGAGTTGTAGGCAACATTACCGGCACGTTCAAAAAAGCCTATAGGCAGAACGATGCCTAGCTCGCCAGCAAGTTTGGCAAAACGGGCAATATGCGGATTATTTTCAAAGGGCTCGGCCAGTTCCAGATGGCGCGCATTTTGATCAACGCAAAAATAAGGCATCATGAACAATTCCGGACAAAGAACCAGGTTGGCGCCCTTTGCCGCAGCCTGACGAATCAGCCGTTCGGCAGTAGCTCTATTGTCTTCACAATGCCAGCTGCCAGATGCCATCTGAACTGAAGCAACCGTGATATTTCTTGATGACATAAAAATTTCCTTGATAAACACTGAAGAGATTTATTTGGCAAATACAGCTGGCTGCTGCTGAGTTGAGCAGTGAATACTGCCGCCGCCAATGGATATCACAGGTATTGGTAGCAATTCCACTTTTCGGTCTGGAAAAGCTTTTGCGAAAACCTCGTAAGCCACAGCATCTTGTGGCACATCAAAAGCTGTGGAAATAACGGCACCATTCACCAGAATATAGTTGGCATAACAATCGCAGTAGCGTTCAGAACCATAGCGCTCAGTCACAACAGGCGAGGGCAGTTCGAGAAATTCAAAAGAGCGGCCTTTGGCATCAGTAGATAACTCTAAGGCACGGCGGTTTTCACGCATCACGTGGTAATAATCGCCCTGATCCGGGTTCGCATCCTGGCACAGGACTTTAGCAGGGGCGATGAAAGAAGCAATGCCATCGACATGGCCATTTGTTTCAACTTCAGCAGGATTGCCGGGCAACCAGATAATTTTTTCCACTCCCAGCATGCGCTTTAGCTCTGCTTCGATCTCTTTTTTGCTCATATGCGGATTGCGATTCGGATTGAGCAAACAACTTTCCGTCGTCAATAAAGTGCCTTCACCATCGACATAAAATGAACCACCTTCAAGCACCATATCTGAATTGAAAATTTGCGCACCAGAGTGCCGGGCAATGTCTTGAGCCAACTGCTGACAACCATCGTAGGGTTGATACTTATTACCCCAGGCATTGAAAGGGAAGGCCGCTGCAGCCAGTTGACCATTTGCACCTTGCAAAAAAATAGGCCCGCAATCTCGCACCCAGTTATCTTCCGCAGCAACAGGCAACACGTCCACCTCTGCGCCGCATAATATTTGCGCTTCAACTGCGAGGCTATGATGAGCAGCGACGACACAGCGCTGATACTTTGCGATCGTGCGTGCGACCACAGCAAATTCTGCCACCACTCTTTGATAATGTTCACCCCATAATTCTTCACGATCTTTCAGCATAGGCCAACCGAGCCAAGTGGCTTTCATCGTTTCCCATTCGGCAGGCATGCGGTAACCCATTTTTTTTGCGTCAAAGCGATTCATGTACATCTCTCTTTTTTATGGACCTTATATTCTTATTTATATCAAATATAAAAAAAAGTGAGGTTTTTTGCTTTAATCAATTAGCTTATTTCATACATGTTGTTCAATTGACGTCTGCGAATACGATGAGGGCTAACTTGGAGTTGCAAATTCTCGATGTAAATGCAGACGTCAGCCCACAGCAAGCGTGACTTAAACACGTAACACGACTTCTCAACCTGCAACAACAATTGACGGCTGCAAATACTTTAAAGGCTGGCTTAGAGCTGCAAATTCTCGATGTAAAGGCTGACGCCAGTTCACAACAAGTGCGATTGAAAGAGCTAACACAAGGCTTTACCCAGGAATTAGAAAAACAGCGTCATGCATTGCAATTGGCTGAGGAACGGTTCCGGACATCAGAAACGCGTGCCTTATTGGAAATTGACCGAGAGCGAGTCCAGTCGGCCAAATTACAAAAAGAAATCGAACAAGCAAGGTTGTCAGCATCCGAGTCAAATAACCGACACCAGGACGAGTTGCGTCGCTTGCAGTTAAGTATGGGCGAATATCGGCAACAGTTTGGAAGCCTGCAAGGAAATCTTGAGGCAATCACGCAAAGTAGAGATTCTAGTCACAAGGAACTAGAGGCCTTGCGCATAAGAATTGAGGAGCTCCAGGCATCCTTGGCTTTTGTTAAATCGGAATCCGACGGGCAGCTTCAGCAATTATCTGAAATACGTAACAGTGAAAAAACGGTCGCTACAAAGCCAACCCGCAAAAATAGAAAATCTGACCTGGCTAGTTAGGCTCAGTTGAATGGCAGATAAAAGAAAATTCGATCGTTAAATTTAGATCAGATTTTCTTACCTAAAGATGTTACGAACAAAGATATCAAAAGTTAATTTACGTATTAATATGTTGATTGAGCCAGAGTTGGTTGTTTGACCCATCGAATGCAAGGATAGGTAAATATCGAACTTAGTTTTAGGTAAGAGCACTTCGTCCGATATTTCGATCTTATGCGCTTTAAAATTAACACCATAAATTTCGCATAATTTATATTATGTTAAATTACATATTTATATACTTCGTCCTAAGTGCGACAAAAACGTCAAAATATTTTTATGCCCTTACGAGCAATACCGTTTCTGTCAGTTTTACAGAAGCAAACAAGCGCACGACCTGCTGTTGCAGACAACCTGCCGTTCGAATATAGAGTCGAGACATACCGCTTTGCTGACTAGCCGCGGTAAGGCCAAATAATGACCTCGCGCAAGCCGCTGGCGATTGGTACTTTGTATGAGTGAATTAATATCTGGTTGAGGCAATGCTGATCGCCATACTATTAACGGTGTTTTTTCCTATGTGGAATAAAACGAAGATGCTTCGTTAGTCCTCTCCAGTCAAAAACTCGATCATCATTTGCTCTTACTCAAGTAATCCCCAGATTGCCGATCCTAAACCTGCTTATCGCTTGAATGCTAATTCATATTGATATATATTCTCATTATCATTTAGCTTTAGCATGCAAGGAAATCCACTATGAGCAGTTTTTCCGCAAAAACTGACACTGTTACCCTCGATAACCTCAAAGTTGGGGATTTTGCTGTTGTTACGGATGTTGTCGGATCGCAAGCTGATCAGTCAAAAACGAGCTTTGATGTGATTCGACGCCTAAAAGAACTGGGCTTTGTAAAAGGTGAATCAGTCAAAATCTTGCACAAAGGTTACTTTGGTGGTGAGCCGCTTGCTGTGCGGATTGGTCAGTCTACTTTTGCTTTGCGTCGATTTGAGGCCGCCTTTATCGGTGTTGCTAAGGCTGGAATTGTTTAATGAGTCATGCTGAATTGGTCGTGCCCCGTATCGCTTTAGTTGGTAATCCGAATTGTGGGAAAACAGCTTTATTTAATCGATTGACAGGTGCTCGGCAAAAAGTAGCGAACTATGCCGGGGTTACGATTGAGCGTAAAGAAGGGAAATTTCGCTCCCCTACCGGTCGATTCTGGAATGTGCTGGATTTGCCCGGCACATACAGCCTGAATGCCATTACTCCAGACGAAAAAATTACCCAAGATGTGATCACTGGGCAGCGTTCTGATGAACCTGTTCCCGATGTTGTGGTTTGCGTGGTGGATGCGACAAATCTGAAGCGTGGCCTGAGAGTCGCGCTGGAATTAAAAAATATCGGCATGCCAATGATCTTGGCCGTCAATATGATGGACGTCGCGAAAAAGCGTCACATCGCTATTGATATTGAGTTGCTGCAGGAGTCATTGGGAATTCCCGTCGTCGAAACAGTTGCAGTTGACCACACAGGGATCGATCTTTTGCTGGATAAGCTGGAGATATTCGCCCAGCATCTTAAACCGTCGGTCACTGCTGGCGCAAACACAGCGCATGATTTCAGTCAGATATCTCCCGAAATAATCCAAGCCGAGGCGAACGCCATTCTGGACCGTTGTGTCTCTTATGCTGCCAGCACGGATCATCATTTTAGCTACAAAATAGACAGCTTTGTCTTACATCCGGTAGTGGGCCCTCTCATTTTTGCGGTGTTGATGTTCCTGGTTTTTCAGGCAGTCTTTGCATGGGCTCAATTGCCTATGGACTTGATCAAGTCCGCTGTGGATGCAACGGGTACATTTGTTCAAGCCAATATGCAGGAAGGCATGCTGCAAGGGTTGCTCGTCAAGGGTGTCATTGGCGGCGCTGGTAGTGTGTTGGTGTTTTTACCTCAGATTGTTATTTTATTTTTCTTCATTCTGGTGATGGAAGATTCGGGTTATTTGCCAAGAGCTGCGTTTTTGCTGGACCGGGTGATGGGTAAAGTGGGCTTGTCTGGCCGTGCTTTTATCCCTTTATTGTCCAGTTTTGCTTGCGCTATTCCCGGCATTATGGCGACACGGACAATACAGAATCAGCGCGATCGTCTGGTCACAATCATGATTGCGCCATTAATGACCTGCTCTGCCCGGCTGCCAGTTTATGCCTTGATTATTGCTGCGTTTATTCCGCCCAAGATGATTGGGGGCTGGTTAAATTTGCAGGGCTTAGTTTTATTTTTACTCTATCTTGCGGGCATTGTGTCAGCGATGGCGGTAGCGTTTGTACTGAAGAAAAAATGGGGCTCCAGCGAGCAGCAGCCTTTAATGCTGGAACTGCCTGATTACCGCTTTCCTAACTCGCGCAACTTGGCATTAGGTTTGTGGGAGCGGATCAAGATTTTTACTACCCGGGTAGGGACGATTATTCTGGCATTGATGATATTGCTGTGGTTTTTGAGCAGTTTTCCCGGCGCGCCAGAAAATGCGAACCATCCTGCGATTTATTACAGCATCGCAGGCATATTAGGTCGCGGATTGGAGCTTGTATTTGCACCTATCGGTTTTAACTGGCAAATTTGTATTGCGCTAGTTCCTGGTTTGGCGGCACGTGAGGTTGCGGTTGCAGCATTGGGTACTGTGTACGCTTTATCTCAGTCCGGAGAGGAGTTAGCCAGTAGTCTGGAGCCATTAATTGCGCATTCGTGGTCATTGCCCACCGCCCTTTCTTTGTTGGCCTGGTATGTATTTGCCCCGCAATGTATTGCAACGCTTAGTGTGGTGAGGCGTGAGACGAATACTCTGCGCTATCCGGTACTGATGGCGGGATATTTATTTGGTCTGGCGTATTTTGCCTCCTTCGTCACTTATAACGTCGCACGCTTTTTCCTCGGAAGCTGATATGCAAACTGTGGTCACGATGTTGATTCTAGTTGCTGCATTCATTTATCTTGTTGTTAAGTGGATGCCGTCGACTGTCAAACAAGGTTTGGTGGTCTGGATTTCACCATATTCGCCTAAGCTGGCTTCTGCTCTCGGCGCGCCTGCTAGTGGCTGTGGAAGTGGTTGCTCTTCCTGTGGCTCCTGTGACTCATCTACACAAACAGGCGTAGCGCAAAATCAATTAGCTGATAATGTAAACAAGATTATTGAAAAGCCGGTCAGATTTGTAAGAAGATGACATTATGCTTATTTGTTAACATGGAAAGGCACTGTTAATTGATGTATCCTGTTGGCAATTATAAGCACCACTGGTTGCAATAAATTTTCCTGCCAATGACTATCAGTGGGTATCCGAGACACAATTACAAATCCACTATGCGCAACACTATCTACGATAAAAGCGACAAAGGCCGCGAAGAGATTGCGACACGCAAGCATCAGCTCGCTTCACGAATGAGAAGTTTGCTCGTGATGATTGACGGTAAACTAACCGAAGAGGAATTACTGAAAAGAGTTAGTGCGTTAGGATTGACTGAGCAGCATATTCAAGAGTTACTGGATCAGGAGTTCATCACTGCGCCTTTATTTGCAGAGCCTCCTGTTGAGGTCGACGTTATTGATGTAGGTCCTGTCACTTCGGTAGCAGACATGAATATCCCGATCAATCCAGCCGACCTGCTGGATGAATCGAAACGCATTCAAGCCTTGCACACATTTTTTAATGAAACAATTAAAAGTACACTTGGGCTGCGAGGTTTTACACTTCAACTCAAAGTGGAGCGTGCTGCGACAATTGATGATTTTCGTGCCTTAAGAAACACGTATATCGAGGCAATCTTGAAGGCAAAAGGTAAAGAAATGGCGCGCAGTCTGCGCGATCGTCTCGATCAATTGTTGTTCACGGGCGATCCGGCATTTGTCGATAAAATAGTGCCGGATGATGAATGAGTCATCGATGATTTATACTATGACTAGTCCTATAGCAAAAAATAAAAAGCCAGGAAATTTCTGGCTTTTTTGCATCTCAATCAAATTGTAATCAACCTTCGAATAAAAAGCCGGTTGAATTTACTCATTTTTCACTCATTTATTCAATGCCTTGGCTGGTCAGATATTCCTCATACGAACCACGGAAATCAATAATTTCATTCTCTTTAATTTCCAGAACCCGCGTCGCCAGTGAGGAGACAAACTCACGGTCATGCGATACAAATACTAATGTTCCCGCATATTTTTCCAGCGCGATATTTAGAGATTCGATTGACTCCATATCCATGTGATTGGTCGGCTCATCCATCAGCAATACATTATGGCGACCCAACATCAACTTGCCGTACATCATACGTCCCTTTTCACCACCGGACAGGACCTTGACTGACTTTTTCACGTCGTCGCCACCAAATAACAAACGACCCAAAATGGAACGTACCGCCTGATCATCGTCGCCCTCTTGTGTCCACTGACCGATCCAGTCAGTCAGGTTTTTATCTGAGGCAAATTCTTCGGTAGGATCTTGCGGCATGTAGCCAACATTAGCATTTTCTGCCCATTTCACCAGGCCGCGATCCGCATGTAAGCCTGCGATATCATCGCCGCCAATACAGCGCAACAAGGTTGTTTTACCAATACCATTGGCACCGATAATCGCTATACGCTCGCCGGCCTCAATCATGAGATCGACATTTTTAAACAAGGTGCGGTCATAGGCTTTGGTCAAACCCTGGACCTCTACTGCCAGGCGATGCAATTTCTTTTCTCCGTCAAAACGAACAAAAGGATTCTGGCGGCTGGAGGGCTTAAACTCTTCGATCTTGATTTTGTCGATTTGCTTGGCGCGGGAGGTTGCCTGGCGTGCCTTGGATTTGTTTGCAGAAAAGCGACGAACGAAATCTTGTAGTTCCGCGACCTTTTCTTTGGCCTTTGCATTATTCGCCATTTGCTGCGCACGTGCCTGCGAGGACGCCAGCATGTAGTCATCGTAGTTACCTGGATAGACTTTTAAGGTGCCGTAATCCATATCGGCCATATGCGTACAGACCTGATTCAGAAAGTGACGATCATGGGAAATGATAATCATGGTTGAGTTACGGTCATTCAGCGTATCTTCAAGCCAGCGAATCGTGTTGATATCCAGATTATTGGTCGGTTCGTCAAGTAACAAGATATCAGGGTTAGAAAACAAGGCTTGTGCCAGCAAGACACGTAATTTCCAGCCCGGAGCAACCGCGCTCATCAGACCCTGATGCTGATCAATAGGAATACCTGCGCCGAGCAATAGTTCCCCTGCCCTTGGCTCCGCAGTGTAGCCGTCATATTCGGCAAACTTTGCCTCAAGATCCGCAGCCTTCATGTAGTCATCGTCAGTCGCTTCAGGATTGGCGTAAATCGCGTCGCGCTCAGACATGGCTGCCCACATTTCAGTGTGACCCATCATGACAACATCCAAAACACGCATTTCTTCAAACGCAAACTGGTCCTGACGCAACTTGCCCAGGCGTTCATTCTGATCCAGCATGACTGTTCCCGAGGATTGATCGAGATCGCCACCCAAAATTTTCATGAAAGTGGATTTGCCACAGCCATTGGCGCCGATCAAACCATAGCGATTGCCATCACCAAATTTGACAGAGATGTTTTCGAACAGTGGCTTGGGGCCAAACTGCATCGTAATATTTGCGGTAGAGAGCACGGAAAAACCTTTTGCAATAGAGTTATAACTAACCTTACATTATAACATCGCCACTGCCGCCCCCTCTAATTCTGCTGCGTCAAAAGCAAAGAGCGCAGTGTTTAAGCTGCGCTCTTTGTTGAGTTGCTGAGTGTTCAGGCAAGCGAACCGCTGACCGGAATGCCCAATGATGCTAATTAGCCATTAAAGCTTTTGCCTTCTGCGGCAAGTTTTGCCAGCAATGGCGCTGGTTTCCAGGCGTCACCATGACGACCTTTGGCATAACGCTCCATCGCCATGACGACATTAGGCAAACCGACGGTATCGGCATAAAACATCGGACCACCGCGATGCAATGGGAAGCCGTATCCAGTCAGATAGACCATATCGATGTCAGATGCACGGGTTGCGATACCTTCTTCGAGAATATAAGCGGCTTCATTGACCAGTGCGTAAATCAGACGTTCTATAATTTCCTGATCGGTGATTTTGCGACGCTCAATTCCCAGATCCGCAGAATGTTTGACGATCATGTCATTCACTACCGATGATGGATATGCCTTGCGATCACCCGCTTTGTAGTCGTACCAGCCTGCTCCGGTTTTTTGACCAAAACGGCCCATCTCACATAGCAGGTCGGCTGTTTTTGAATAGGTGATTTGTGGCTTTTCTACATAGCGACGTGTGCGGATATACCAGCCAATATCATTGCCCGCCAGATCGCCCATGCGGAACGGTCCCATCGCAAAGCCCATTTTTTCAACTGCTTTATCGACTTGCTCCGGCGTGCAACCTTCTTCGATCAGGAAGCCTGCTTGACGGCTATATTGCTCGATCATACGATTGCCGATGAATCCATCGCACACACCAGATACGACGCCAGTTTTCTTGATTTTTTTAGACAAGGCCAGGGTCGTCGCGAGCACGTCTTTGGCAGTTTTTTTGCCGCGTACAATTTCCAGCAACTTCATCACATTAGCCGGGCTGAAAAAATGCGTGCATACAACGTCTTCTGGGCGCTTGGTAAAACTGGCGATCTGGTCGACGTCCAGCGTCGAGGTATTAGAGGCGAGGATTGCACCTGATTTCATCACTTCATCCAGTTTTTTGAATACTTGCTCTTTTACACCCATATCTTCAAATACCGCCTCGACGACGATGTCAGCTTGGCCGATGGCTTCGTAAGATAAGGTTCCGGTAATCAGACCAACGCGTTGTTCGAATTTTTCAGGCGACAACTTGCCTTTTTTCATTGTGTTTTCGTAATTTTTACGAATGGTGGCCAGACCTTTATCCAGAGCCTCCTGTTTCATTTCCAGAATCTGTACCGGGATACCCGCATTCGCAAAATTCATGGCAATGCCGCCACCCATCGTACCTGCGCCAATAACGGCTGCCGATTTGATCGGGCGGGTTGGCGTATCTTCCGGCACATCAGGCAGTTTGCTCGCTGCACGCTCGCCGAAAAAGGCGTGACGCAATGCTTTGGATTCTGTGGTTTGTACTAACTCGAGAAACAGATCGCGTTCTACATTAATACCATCATCGAATTTTTTGGTGACAGACGCTGCAACGGCTTCGACGCATTTCAATGGCGCTGGGAACGGGCCGGACATTGCGCGAACGGTATTGCGTGAGAACTGCAGGAAGGCTTCGTAGTTAGGATAATCGATCTTGATGTCGCGCACGCGTGGCAGCGGACGGACGTCAGCGACTTTGGCCGCAAAAGCCAATGCACCTTGCATCAGATCGCCTTCTATCAGTTCGTTAAATAAAGCCGTTTTGGCGAGTTTTTCTGATGGTATCGCAGTGCCTGATACGATCATATTCAACGACATTTCCAAACCAAGTACGCGAGGCAGGCGTTGTGTGCCGCCGGCGCCTGGCAAAATGCCGAGCTTCACTTCAGGCAGGGCAATTTGCGCACCTGGCGTCACTACGCGGTAGTTGCAACCCAGTGCCAGCTCGAGTCCGCCACCCATGCACACGCTGTGTATGGCAGCGATAACTGGCTTGGCAGACCCCTCAACGATGTTGATCACGGTATGCAGCGACGGTTCTGCTGATGCTTTTGGTGAGTTGAATTCTTTAATGTCGGCACCACCGGAAAATGCCTTGCCAGCGCCGGTAATGATGATGGATGTAATCGCATCGTCATTCAATGCCTGCTTCATGCCTTCGACAATCGCGTTGCGCGTCGAATGACCTAAACCATTAACAGGGGGATTGTTGAGGGTAATGACGGCAACATTGCCGTTGACTTGATATTCCGCGCTCATGTCTCTTCCTAAGGGTTGAAATACGTTTTTTGATTGTACAAGCGACTCATTGACACCCTACTACTATAGGTAAATTGAATGCCGCTTGCTGACCAGAATGCTGTCTGCGAGTTTTTACGTCATGTCTACTATACCGCAAAAAAGTACGGTCGTATTATTTTTGAGGAAAATTTTTTATTCATTTAAAAAAGGCATACTCCCCATTATTTTATGAGAAATATGCCGATACCGCTTGTATTACCTAGTGTCTTAAAATATACAGGTAGGTAGTATATTGAGCATCAGGCTAAACTAATGCTTATACCTCTAACCACTCTTTACGAATCGCCTCGTTGGCACGCAAATCGGCAGGACTTCCTTCAAACACGATACTGCCGTGCCCCATGACGTAGACTCTTTGCGAAATTTCCAGTGCGATGGCGAGTTTTTGCTCAACCAGCAAAACGGATATGCCACGGTTTTTAAGTTCTTTGAGGTACTCGGCAACTAATTCGACGATCTTTGGTGCCAGCCCTTCCGTTGGCTCATCAATCATGATCAGGTCAGGATCGCCCATCAGCGTGCGGCATAACGTCAGCATTTGTTGTTCGCCGCCAGATAATACGCCTGCCGCAGTATGTTGACGCTCCTTGAGGCGCGGGAACATGTTGTACATATCGTCCAGCGACCAGCGCGATTTTTTACCCGATTTTTCTCCCAGAATCAGATTCTGTTCCACCGTTAAGGTCGGAAAAATATCACGATTTTCCGGCACATAGCCCAAGCCTTTGTGGGCAATCTGGAAAGCTTTCAGGCCGATCATCTCTTCGCCCTTGAACTTGATCGACCCGGTTGAGTCAACCTGCCCCATCGCGGCTTTGACGGTAGTTGAGCGGCCGACACCGTTGCGTCCCAATAAGCTGACGATTTCACCTTGATTGACAACAAGATCAACACCGTGAAGGACATGGCTTTTGCCGTAGAAAGCATTCAGGCCTTTGATTTCTAATAATGTACTCATGCTGCGGCCTCCACCGGGGCGTGACCACCCAGATATGCGTCTTTGACTTTTTGATTATTCCGGATATTGACAGGGGTGTCGCAGGCAATGACTTCACCATACACGACAACGGCAATTTTATCTGCAAGACCAAACACCACGCTCATATCATGTTCGACCATTAATAGTGTTTTGCCGACGGTGACTTTGCGAATCAGTTCGACAGCCGCATCGGACTCTGACCGGCTCATACCGGCAGTTGGCTCGTCGAGCAAGATGACGTCAGCACCGCCAGCAATGGTGATACCGATTTCCAATGCACGTTGTTCCGCATAAGTCAGTAAGCCTGCCGTGATGTCACGCCGGCGTTTTAGGCCGATTTGCTCTAATACGGCTTCAGCCCGCTCATGTGCATCTTTTAAACCGTTTAGCCGGTGCCAGAATGAATATTTATAGCCGAGCGACCACAGCACTGCACAGCGCAAATTTTCGTACACCGATAAGCGATGAAAAATATTGGTAATCTGAAAACTGCGTGACAAGCCACGACGGTTAATCTCGAACGGACGTAATGTGGAGATACTCTCGCCATTCAATAAAATATCGCCGGAGCTGATGGGGAAACGGCCGGAGATCAGATTGAATAAGGTTGATTTTCCCGCACCGTTTGGTCCAATGATTGCGAACCGCTCGCCCTTTGGCACTTGTAAATTAGCACCCCGGATGATTTCAGATTTACCAAAACTCTTTCGGACATCTTTTAGTTCAAGAGAGAACAATGAAGTCACACTCATGATTGCACCCTCCTCATTTGATCTTCAATTTCGGTACTGACTTCGCCCCATTTTTGTGTAAAGCTCGATTTGGTAATAATGAATCCCACGACACCGATGGCAATCAATACCCCGGCAGTCAGCCACGCAGCAGGTTGCGCTGTGTCGACCATTACACCAAATAAGTTGACGGTGGAATTTTGCGATGCCTCCAAGGTGCGCTGATACAGCATTTCGATTGCAATCACTGTACCGAACACCGCAATTACGGTTGCCAGAACAAGTTTCCACATCGATGGCCAGACCCGTTTGAACAAACCAAATTTGGCCACCCGCAGATTCAGCATCAATATACTGGCGATACCACCAGGCGCATACATCACGATGATGATGAAGAAAATACCAAGATAGAGTTGCCAGGCTTTGGTGAAGTCAGACAGCATCACCGTCAACACGACGCCGATTACCGCGCCTATCATCGGGCCAAAGAAGAAGCCGATACCGCCGATAAATGTGAACAACAGCACAGCGCCAGAGCGGATGGCGCTGACGTTTTCGGCACTCACAATTTCAAAATTGATTGCAGACAGTCCTCCGGCAATGCCGGCAAAAAAAGCGGACAAAATCAAGGTCAGATAGCGAACCCATTGCGTGTTGTAACCAACAAACTCGACACGCTCAGGATTATCCCTGACCGCATTTGCCAGCCGACCAAGCGGCGTTTGCGTGAAGGCATACATACCAATCGTACTGATAAACAACCAGGCGGCAATCAGGTAATACACCTGAATCTGCGGCCCATAGGTAATCCCCAGAAAGGCCTTACCAATCACGCGATTAGTAGAAATGCCGCCTTCACCGCCAAAGAAGCTTGGGAACATTAATGAACTGGCGAATACCAGTTCGACCATACCCAGAGTAATCATCGAAAAGGTGGTGCCGGATTTTTTCGTCGTGACATAACCGAACAGGATGCCGAAAAACATACCAGCAATACCACCGATTAATGGGATCAATGTAATGGGAAACATGATCGTTCCATCAGTTACCAGATTCATGGCGTGGATCGCAAAGAAAGCGCCTAGTCCAGAATAAACAGCATGGCCGAACGACAGCATGCCACCCTGCCCTAACAACATATTGAAGGACAGGCCAAAAATCATCAGCGTGCCAATTTGGGACAATAGTGAAAGCGATCCGCCTGATTTAAAAATCAGCGGTGCAACGACTAGCATCATTGCGAAGCCAAGCCAGATGATCCAGCGCGCCAGATTCAGCGGTTTATATGTCAATGTTTTTGTCATTTTTTATCCTTCGCGAGTACCCAGCAAACCTTTTGGCCGGAAAATAAGGATAAGCACCAGTAGCAGGTAAGGCATGATCGGTGCGACTTGAGCAATCGTCAGGCTGAGCATTGAGTAGCCGGGTGCAGTAGCTGAAATCTGTGTACCCAATTTCGCAAATACCGTGACGAAAGAGTAATCAAGCGCCACAGCAAAAGTTTGCAGCACGCCAATCAGGATAGAGGCAACAAATGCACCGGCAAGCGACCCCATACCACCGACCACCACAACCACAAAAATAATGCTACCCAGCGTTGCCGCCATACCAGGCTCGGTGACGAAGGCGTTGCCACCGACCACACCTGCCAGTCCGGCCAGAGCGCAACCGCCGCCAAACACCAGCATGAACACGCGAGGGACGTTGTGTCCCAGGGCTTCTACCGTATCCGGATGTGTCAATGCGGCCTGAATCACGAGGCCTATCCTTGTCCTGGTCAGCAATAAATAGATCGCAACCAGCATCAGCAAAGCGACAAACATCATAAAGCCGCGGTACATAGGGAACGTCGTGGTGTACAAGGTGAATAAAGGACCATCAAGCTCAGCCGGAATAGGATATGGCACGGTTGAGCGCCCCCAGATCAACTGCACCAGCTCCACAATCACGTAAGACAAACCAAAAGTGAATAGCAGTTCCGGGATATGTCCGTATTTGTGCACTGAACGCAGTCCGTAACGTTCCACCATCGCACCGAGAAAACCGACGATCAGCGGTGCCAGAAACAGCGCTGGCCAAAAACCTAATTTGACACTGATGCCGTAGGCAAAATAGGCCCCCAACATGTAAAAACTAGCGTGGGCAAAATTAAGCACGCCCATCATACTGAAAATCAGTGTCAGGCCAGAGGAGAGCATAAACAGCAACAATCCGTAGCTGACACCGTTCAGCAAGGTGATCAATGTGAATTCCACAGCAAAGATCCTTTTTAAAATCTTGAACGATCGTACTATTTTTGTGAAAAAAAAGAGAGCGCATCGTGATGCAACTCTCTCAGATTTTGCTAATTAGCCAGGGCGCTTCATTTGACAAGACGAAGGCTGAGTAGCGACGAAGGCATCAATTTTTTGACTTGTCTTCCAGCCCAGACCTGTATTTTCCTGGTCAAATTTCACATCTTTGCCGTTAACTTTCACCCATGTAGCAATGTACAGAGGTTGCTGGATCTGATGATCCAATTTGCGCATAACGGTGTCACCGTTCAGGCTTTTCACTTTGGAATTTTCCAGGGCAATTGCCACTGCTGCTGGCTCAATGGATTTGGCGTCTTTCACTGCCTTACCCATATAGGCGAGAACAGAATAGGTCGCCATGGAATAGTAATCGTCTTTGTACTTGGCTTTGAAACCTTCAACGATATCCTTACCTGCAAAGGTTTCGTTGTTAGCATTCCAGTAGCCGACGTATTTTACGTGATCGACACCAGCAGCACCCATCGCAGTTGGAACACCCGTAGTCGCTGCATAGTAGGTAAAGAAATTCGCTTTTAAGTCCGCATCTTTCGCTGATTTAATCAACAAAGCCAGATCCGCACCCCAGTTACCGGTAATCACCGTGTCAGCGCCCGACGCTTTAATCTTGGCGATGTAAGGAGAGAAATCCTTGACCTGTCCGATAGGATGCAAGTCGTCACCTACGATTTGAATATCAGGACGTTTGCGTGCCAGATACTCTTTAGCGGCACGGGTAACCTGGTGACCAAAAGAATAGTTCTGCCCGATGATATAGACTTTCTTGATATTTTTATCTTGCGCCATGTAGGTGGTCAGCGATTCCATCTTCATGTCAGAGTTGGAATCAAAACGGAAATGCCAGAAACTGCATTTGCCATTAGTCATATCAGGATCAACCGCAGCATGATTCAGGTAAATGATTTCCTTGCCCGGATTGCGTTCATTATGTTTGTTGACGGCATCGAGCAACGCCAGGCCGACGCCGGATCCATTACCCTGAGTGATGTAACGAAAGCCTTTGTCGATCACGGTTTTCAGTACGCTCAGGGATTCTTGCGGACTACCTTTATTATCGAAGCCAACAATTTCAAATTTATGTGGACCTGCCCAGCCTTCGGCATTGGCTTTTTCAGCAATGTACTGATAAGAATTCAGAATGTTTTGGCCAACAGGTGCAAACGGGCCAGACAGTGGATCGATATAGGCAATCTTGATGGTATCAGCCATCACAAGCGGTGCTGACAATGCCAGGGCAATTGCTAAAACAGATGTACGTAATTGAAATTTCATTTGTCTCACTCCAGTATTTTTGTGGATGTTTATGGAAATTACTTTTTTACTTTTTTTACGTGCTTTTTTTGCTGGAGAGTGATGATCTGGCCTGCCACTCTCCTTTCTTTGATCACAATCAGGCAGTTGGCAATTTGTAGTCTTTAAATTGATCCCTTAGTTTGTTTTTCAAAATTTTCCCCGTTGCTCCCAGTGGCAGTGCATCGATGAAAACGACGTCATCCGGTGTCCACCATTTTGCTATTTTTCCTTCATAAAATTTAAGCAATTCTTCTTTTTCTATTTCTGCTCCCGGTTTTTTCACTACCAGTAATAAGGGACGTTCATCCCATTTTGGATGGAATACGCCGATACATGCTGCCTGCAGCACGGCTGGGTGCGACACCGCGACATTTTCCAGATCAATCGTACCTATCCATTCGCCGCCGGACTTAATCACGTCCTTGCTGCGATCTGTGATCTGCATGTAACCGTCGGCATCAATTGTTGCTACGTCACCCGTTGGGAACCAGCCATTGTCGAGAATATCGCCACCCTCGTTTTTAAAATAACTACTGATAATCCATGGACCTTTGACGAGCAAATTACCATAAGTCTTACCGTCCCATGGCAACTCTTTACCTGCGTCATCGACAATTTTCATGTCCACACCAAAAATGGCATGGCCTTGCTTTTCAAGGATGGCTTGCTGTGCATCGTCGGACAACGCCATGTGCTTTGCCTGAAGCGTACCGGTGGTGCCTAATGGCGACATTTCTGTCATCCCCCAGGCATGCACGACTTCAACACCGTAGGTATGGCGTAATGTCTTCATCATAGCTGGCGGACAGGCTGAGCCGCCGATAACCGTGCGTTTAAAGGTCGAGAATTTGAGGTTATTTTGTGCCACATAAGTCAGCAGACCTAGCCATACGGTAGGAACCCCTGCCGAGAAAGTGACTTTCTCTTGCTCAAACAACTCATACAAAGACTTACCATCCAGCGCCGGGCCAGGAAATACTAATTTTGCTCCGGTCAGCGGTGCCGAATATGGCAAGCCCCAGGCATTAACGTGAAACATGGGCACCACAGGCAATACAGAATCCCGTGCTGATACATTCAGCCCGTCTGGCATGGCAGATGCATAGGAATGCAGCACCGTCGAGCGATGTGAGTACAGTGCTCCCTTTGGGTGACCAGTGGTGCCAGAGGTATAGCAAAGACTGGATGCAGAGTTTTCGTCAAACTCAGGCCAGACAAAATCGTCGGCATTTGCGTCAATCAAGTCCTCATAGCAAAGCAAATTCGGCACTGATCCATCGGCGGGCAAATGTTCACGATCACACATCATGATGAAACCTTTGATGGTGGGACAGTGGCTGGCGACAGCTTTTACGATAGGCAGGAACGTGATATCGAAGAGCAGATACTGATCCTCTGCATGATTCACGATGTAGGCAATTTGCTCCGGGTGCAGGCGAGGATTGATCGTGTGTAACACGGCACCGGAACCTGATACTGCGTAATACGCTTCCATATGGCGGTAGCCATTCCACGCTAGCGTAGCAATACGGTCACCGATTTTGATGCCCATTTTTTTAAAGGCATTCGCTAGTTTTTTAGAGCGGCGATGGCATTCGCGATAGTTGTAGCGATGGATGTCACCTTCTGCGCGGCGGGAAACAATTTCATTGCTGCCAAAATACCGGTCTGCGTGTTCGATAATGCTGGAAATGAGCAAAGGCTTGCTCATCATCTGGCCCATCACCGGGCTTTGTTGATACTCCGACATCTGTTCTCCTGAATTATGTTGCCATCTGAACTAGTTCAACAATTACATCGTTTTTATCTGCTTTTTACCGAATTAAATTTTCTTGTAACGATTTTTGTACGACCGTACTAATTCGTCAATCCTTATTTATGCTGCATGGCACCATCTTTTTGATGCAAATAGTTGTTCACTTAAATTTCAGTTAGAGGAATCACTCGATTTTTCGTCCATGCTGAAATTGCAGTGCAACATAGAGCAAAAATAATTCAACAATTTGAGACATTTTTTCGCCTTTTTCTGACAGTTTTTTTAAACAAAAAAATTGCCGGTAACATTTCTGTTCCGGCAATTTGTATTCGATGCGTGCTTAATGAGTACTTAATGATTACTAACAATCACATAAACTCAGTTTTCATACGTTTATTTTTTACGTGCGCGCCCTATTGTCTGCGTTTCGCCCGCATCGATGCTAAAACTCGCTCCCGCATCTCGACCCAATACTTTGACTAAATACGGCATCACTTCGCGCAAGCTTGCCTCCAGAGTCCAGGGAGGATTAATGATGAACATACCGCTGCTATGCAGGCCAAATCCGTCAGGAGACGGGCCGCTGACGGACAAGGTCACGTTCAGCCAGCCATTGGCTTGCAAGCGCTTCAGGCGCTCGGGCAACTGTTTCGAGTCTGGGCGATTCAATACCGGATACCAGACCGCAAATACGCCAGTTGGGAACCGTTTCAAGCCATCCTCCACGGTATCTTTGACACGTCGGTAATCGTCTTTGACCTCGTAAGGCGGATCAATCAAGACCAGGCCGCGTCGTGATGGCGGCGGTAATAAGGCCTTTAAACCCTCAAAACCATCTCCTGCCGTAATAATGACGCGCTTGCCACGAGTGGTCGGCCGATGTCCCTGGGCTGCTGAATGGGCATCAAGTTTGCGGAAATTTTCAGCGAGAATTTTAATTTCGCTAGGATGTAATTCAAATAAACGCAAACGGTCTTGCTCGCGCAAAATCTTCTCGGCGCAATAAGGTGACCCCGGGTAATAGCGCATTTTTCCGCTAGGATTAAGCTCTTTGACCAGATCGACATATTCTGCAAGTGGCGCTGGCAAGTCTTTACGGTCCCAAAGAGGACCGATACCAGTTTCAAATTCCGCGTTTTTAGTCGCATAGCCGCCATCAAGCGCATATAAGCCTGCGCCAGCATGGGTATCAATATATGTGTAGGCAGTATCTTTTTGACCTAAATAATTGAGTAATTGAATCGTGACGAAATGCTTGAGAACGTCTGCGTGATTACCGGCATGGAAGCTGTGGCGATAGCTCAGCATGGTGGAGTTCCTATAAAAATCGATGGCTTGCCTCTAAAGAGAAAGCAAGCCATGTAAGTAAGATGCGTAATATACGTAATAAGATGCCGGATTTTACTCTTTTTACGCTTGTGCAGGCTTAAAAGAGCGTCAGACTATATTTTCACTCGTGTTAAACGTGAAAACATTGATACGGATATCTGACAAGCCTGTCAGGTTCAGGCAATCCGTTTGCCCATGATAATCAAGTCACGCTCAACCCCATCAAGGGTGGCGACTTTGGGCATGTTGGCCCAGATTTCAAAATTGAAGCTGGCAAACAAATTCATGCTAGGTGTGTTGTGGCCAAAAATAAAGCCTAGCAAGGTATGTACGCTGATTTGCGGGGCAAAAGCGATTGCTTCCGTTAAAAGATAGCGCCCTAATCCCTTGCCGCGGGCATCTTCATGTAAATAAATCGACAATTCCGCTGTGCCTGAATACGCAGGACGACCATAAAAATTAGAGAATGACAACCAGCCGAGGATCTCACCGCCTTGCTCAATTACCCATAAAGGCCGTTTGTCCGGCGTGTGCTCATGAAACCAGGCATGGCGCGACACAACTGTGACCGGCTCTGTGTCTGCGGTTACCTGGCGCGATGCAACGGTTGAGTTATAGATCGCGACGATAGCAGGTAAATCGTCAAAGGTCGCAATGCGATGTGAGGGGACAAATCCGGTCATGGAAGATATGGAGACAAATAACAAAAATGATGAAACTAAAGAGAGAATAAATTTAGCAATGACGTGAGCGCGTGACCTGCAAAGCGCTGGTCAGCATTGCATTACAAAGTATGCGTTGCCCTGGATGACCGTATCGCAGCGCCTAGTAATTCCTCTACACGCAATTTAATACGTGTGCCGCTTTCATCATCAGGAAAATGAACGCCAATTCCCTGTGACTTGTTATTACCCGCACCTGCCGGCGTGATCCAGGCGACTTTGCCGGCGATCGGATACTTATTCGGATCATCCAATAAAGTCAGGATCAAGTAAATTTCTTCGCCTAAACGGTAGCCCTTATTTGTCGGAACAAAAATGCCACCATTCTTTAAAAATGGCATGTACGCAGAATACAACGCCGCTTTTTCTTTAATTGCCAGCGATAAAACAGACGGACGTGCCGGTGTCGGCATGTTCAGGGGAGCACTAAGATCGGCTGGTAAGTCGGCCATAAACAAGCTTTCAGTGAAATAGTGAAGAGTAATCCAGCAGCATGTCTTCGATAAAGAGTTTGGCTGACAAAGGATGGCTGGCTATCGCTTGCCGCTCGTTTGTATTTTTAATCACCTGCAACAAGGCCGGTATATCTACCCGTGCCGCCAGTGCCGCTAACTCTTTTTGATAGCGTGGATGATACCGGATTCTGCCCGTTTGTTTATAAGAAAAAATGTCGTACAACCAACGCTGTAGCCATGCTACGGTATTGGGTACGTTTAATTTTTGCATTTTTTCTGCAATTTTCAAACTCGACTCGACACCGGGTTTGCATAACTGTCGTAAAAAATCATCGAATTCAGCACGGTCTTCTGATTGCGCCATTTGCAACGCCGAGAGCGGTGCACCGCCCTGCTGTGCCAGCCAGGTTTCGGCATCAGCGAGCTGTTGTGTTTTCAGCCAGGCCAGAGCTTGTCCAGTATCCGGCATCCCCATCGCGAATTTGTGACAACGTGACAAAATTGTTGGTAGTAATTTGTCGAGACTGTTTGATACTAAAATAAAAACGGTATTCGGATTAGGTTCTTCGAGTGATTTGAGCAAGGCATTCGCGGCAGGAATATTCAAGGCCTCAGCCGGGTATAGTACTATCACGCGTCGCCCCTGGCGATGCGTAGAAATATTCATGAAATCGGACAAGGCCCGAATTTGATTGATGACAATTTCTTTGGACGGTGCTTTGCTCGCTTTGGCTTTTTTTTCTGGTTCCGGCGCATCCGCTTCACTGGCGATACTGTCTTCCTCATCAAGCAATTCGGGACGAACGCGGCGATAGTCAGGATGGCTATATTGTCCAAACCAGCCACAAGAAGCACACTTGCCACACGCGTGGCCCTCCGGTATTGGCGATTCACATAACAAAGATTGCGCCAGATGCTCGGCAAATACGGTTTTTCCTATACCCTCAGGTCCATACAAGAGTACGGCATGCGGCATACGCTGACGCAGCAAATTCAATTGCTGCCATGCGTCTGTTTGCCAGTGAAACAAAGGATGCGTCATGAGTAAGTCGCGTCCTTACATAGCTGGGCAATTAAGATATCAAGTTGCACTCTGATTTCAGGAATAGGTAGGCTTGAATCGATAATGCGAAAACGTTCAGGGAATTCTGCCGCCCGGCGCAAATATTCTGCTCGCGTCCCGGCAAAAAAATCGGTTTTTTCCTGTTCGAATTTATCCAGATCGCGAGTCGCATCAAGACGTGCGCGGGCAACCTCTAAAGGGACATCAAATAACAAGGTCAGATCCGGTTGCAGATGAGGATGCACCCACTGCTCCAATGCAGTCAGTTTGTCACGCTCTAATTTACGTCCACCGCCCTGATAGGCGAAACTTGCATCGGAAAATCGGTCAGAAATAACCCAGTCGCCTCGGGCCAGTGCAGGCTCAATCACCTGCGCGATGTGCTCTCTGCGCACGGCAAACATGAGCAATGCCTCTGTTTCTAAATGCATTTTTTCTTGCAAGAGTAATTCACGTAATTTTTCACCCAAGGCAGTTCCACCCGGTTCACGTGAAGAAATAACTTGTTTGCCATGCTGTTTCAATAATTCGGCGACATAGGCAATATGGGTCGATTTACCAGCACCATCGATTCCTTCAAAGGTAATAAATTTACCTGTGCTTTTATCTTTGAGCGGATTTTGTGAGATACCGTTTTCCATGTGATCTGTTTTTATTTTTGTGTTCATACTACTTACTCAATTCACTCAATTCGTCATGTAATTTATTGCATACGCGTTGCATAAGATAGGAAGCATCGTCGGTATCAGCGTTGGTATTTATTCACGGCGCGATTATGCTCCGTCAGATTGTCTGAAAAATGACTGGTGCCATCACCCTTTGCTACAAAATACAGCGCATCGCTTTTGGCGGGATTAAATGCAGCCGTTAGCGATGCGATCCCGGGCAAAGCAATCGGTGTGGGTGGCAAACCAGCGCGGGTGTATGTGTTGTAAGGCGTATCGGTCAGCAAATCATGTTTTCTGATTTTACCTTTGTATTGGTCTCCCATGCCGTAAATCACGGTGGGATCTGTCTGCAACAACATTCCGGTGCGCAAGCGATTAATGAAGACGGAGGCAATCAAGGTACGCTCTGCTTTTTGACCTGTCTCTTTCTCAATGATGGAGGCCATCGTCAGTGCTTCGTATGCGGTCTTGTACGGCAACAGGGTATTTCTGTTAGCCCAGGCTTCATTTAATTTTTTGAGCATTGACGCATGCGCCTGCTGATAAATCTCCAGATCGTTGCTCCCCTTGGCGAATAAATAGGTGTCGGGGAAAAACAATCCTTCAGGCTGTGCAAAATCAGCGTCAACCTTCAGCATCAACTCGCGATCGGACATGTTCACCGTGTTGTGTTTAATCGATGGGTGACTATTGATGACTTTGCGCATTTGCTGAAACGTCCATCCCTCAATGATCGACAGGGACGCGAACGAAAAGTCACCGTTGACCAGTTTGTCCAGCAGATCCATGGGCGTTTTGCCCGCTTCAATATCGTAGGAGCCCGCTTTAAGTTTGTTCGCTTTGCCAGTAGCCCGGGCAAGAATTTCAAACAGCCAGGGATTAAGCGGCACACCCGCCTCTTGCATTTGTTTGCCCGCACTACGCACGCTGCTGCCGCTTTTGACGTTAAAGTCTATCGCTTCCGATCCATCGTGAATCGGCTGCCCGACCCAGTAGATCATGCCGCCTGTCGCAAAACCGCCAAGAAGAATCGCCAGTAGAAAAAGTTTTTTTATGAATGCCATGCTAAAGAAGAGATGTGGTTGGCAAACGCATTTTGCCGGAGCGCACTATAATCGAAATTGTGACCCGTATTTTAAACCGAGACTTCATGAACACAGAAACAATGACGAGCTGTCAGGATTTTTTAACGCAATATGATAAGACGAATGGCCTTCCGGCCTGGCAGAGTCCGACTGTACAAGCTTTGCAAACGGGCTTTGTCGCCGCACTGACGGATCAGGCTTTGTTGCTGGCAACGGGTGAAGACGCCGCAACTTTTTTGCATAATCAATTGACCAATGATGTCGAGCATTTAAAAGATGATCAGGCTAAGCTCGCCTGCTATTGCTCACCGAAAGGTCGGATGATTGCCAGTTTTCTGTACTGGAAAACCAGTGAAGGGATTGTGTTGCAACTGCATGAGTCAATCAAACCGATGATTCATAAGCGTTTGCAGATGTTTATCTTGCGGGCAAAAGCGAAATTGCAGGATATCAGTACAGACCAGCTTGTGCTCGGCCTTGGCGGTGCGGCCGCACCAAGTGTTTTGTCTCGCTGGTTTCCGGACTTGCCGCGCGAGGCCTATGCAAAAACAGAGACGTCATTCGGCACCTTGATTCGTGTCAGCGATGCCGATCACATCGCTCGCTATCAATGGAGTACCAGTAATGCGATCGCGCAAGAGGTCTGGCCTCTGCTGGAAAAAGAACTGGTGATGGTCGATGCGAGCGCATGGCGACTGACAAATATTCAAGCCGGAATCCCACAGATCATCGATAAAACACAAGAAAAGTTCGTGCCGCAAATGGTGAATTTTGAGCTGATCGGTGGCGTGAACTTTAAAAAAGGCTGCTATCCCGGCCAGGAAATCGTCGCTCGCAGTCAGTATCTTGGCAAATTAAAGCGCCGCATGGCCCTGGCGCGCATCGCTTACGACGGTGATCAAGCGATTATGCCTGGCACTGAAGTATTTACAAGCGAAGAAGAGGCGCAACCCTGCGGCATGATTGTGAATGCCGAGTGGGCAAGTGAAGGTGTTTGCCTATGCCTGGTCGAAATAAAAGTCGCCGATCAGGAGGCAGGCTCCATCCACCTCGGATCCAGTACCGGATCCATATTGACGTTCCTTCCTTTGCCGTATCCGGTGATTGACGTTACTGCCTGATTTTAACAACAATGGATAAATACATACTCAGTCCCAGTATGATAAATCGATGGGCTATTGCCCAAGTAACATATGCGGGCAAAGCTAAAAAATACCGATACTCCCCATAAATCGATCATAAGAAATAGATTGCTAGCAAGGCATCATCGGGACTGATGGAGGACAATAAACATGGATTGTTATATTTATTACAAAGTGGCGGTGGAATTTCAGGATCAGGTTTTGGGACAGGTACGTGGTATGCAAGCCGCATTACATGCTCAGACTGGCGTCATTGGCGGATTGCAACGACGTCCTGAAATCAGTAATGGGCTGCATACCTGGATGGAAATTTATCGCCATGTTCCCGGCAACTTCATCGCCAGCCTGACAGTGGCGGTACAGCAGACGCGCTTATTATCACTGATCGATGGTGAGCGTCATCCTGAGTTTTTTATGGAGGTGATTCCATGTGTCTGATCGTCTTTGCCTGGAAGTTGCTTCCACATACCCCGCTCATCGTGGCCAGTAACCGTGACGAATTCTATGACCGCCCCGCCGCACCGGCAATCTGGTGGGAAAACTCGCCGCATGTTTTCGGTGGACGCGATTTACAGTCAGGTGGCACGTGGATGGGTGTTGCTGAACAGGGCAGTTCAGATATTGATAGTCTTGCCGAGAATCATGCAGGTGAGCAGAAAACTGCCATGAAAAAATTTGCCGCGATAACGAATGTTCGTGCCCCCTCTGAGAAAAGAACGGATGCACCATCACGTGGCAAACTCGTCTCAGACTATCTGACGGGCACCCTGTCTGCACAGGATTATATTGCCAGCATCAGGGATAAAGTCGATGACTACAATGGATTCAATCTGCTGGTTGGCGACGACCACGATCTGATCTGGTTTTCAAATCGCAAACGGGACGATCCGCGCAATGGTCAGGCACTGCCACCCGGCATTTATGGAATTTCTAACGCTGCGCTGGATACGCCGTGGCCCAAAGTTGTCAAGACCAAGGCAGAATTCGCCAGCCTGCTCTGTCAGCGTGCGCCTGAAGAGGCTTATTTTGAAATGCTGTCCAATACGACGCCAGCGCCAGATTGCCGACTGCCCGATACCGGAGTGAGTTTTGAGATGGAGCGATTGTTATCTGCGGCATGCATAGAGTCACCCGAGTACGGAACGCGTGTATCGAGCCTGGTAAAAATCCACAGCCATCATCCGGCTGAATTTCGCGAAAAACTACTGCGTTAGACCTGTTCAGTATTTTACGAAAATTTTTGCCTATCTTCGCACCAGGCAATTTCATTTATACATCACGCAAAGGCGCACGCCACAGCAGTACCGCAGCAATCAGCTTGAGCAGGCACGGCAAAATCGCATAAGCGATACCGAGAGCAAATATGCCCTGAGTATCGGAAGTTCCGGGCGTATAACCCAGATAATCCAATAGTGGTAGTGACACTCCTGCGGCTAGTGCCAGATTCATTTTGGTTGCCCAATTCCATGCGCCAAAATAGGCGCCCTCTCTTTGCCCGCTATGGCCTCCATGCCGGATAACTGCGGCCAGCAATGCAGGCGGCAAAGCCAGATCCGCTCCGAGGGCAAATCCTGATAAAACACAGACCAGACCAAATGATGTTGCCGCGCCCGCTCCCAAACCAAATACCCACATAAACGTGACGATCGATAACACCATGCCACAAAGCCAGGCTCTCGTCTCGCCCAACCGGCCTGCCACCATTACCCACAAAGGCATAGACAATGCTGCAGCAACAAAATACACGATTAAAAAGACGCCAGATAAATGCTCAAGCTGCAAACGATCTTTAGCAAAAAACAAGAATAAAGTCGCCGGAATCGATGCCGCAATACCATTGACCACAAAAACAGTGAATAAATGCCGGAAATAGTGATTTTGGAATGGCAACATTAGTGAGGAGAATATCTGCGTAGCGCCAGAGCGCACCGCATCTTGATCACCAGGTTCCTGCTCCGCTGCCCCCGGCAGATTACTGACAATGGGTCTGGGGGCGTAACTGATCAGCAAGCTACTCGCCAGCAAGAGTGTGAAGACAAAACTGGTCGACAGCCAGGCAATGCTCGCTAATTGCGATAATGCTGCAGCTGAAATGACGCCAATCAAGCCACAAGCCTCGCGTACCGCCGTCAGACGCGTCCGCTCTAACGGTGCCTGAGTCAGCGCTGCGCCCCAGCTTTGGTGCGCAATCGTTGCCAGACTAAAACCTGCATACACCACCATCAATGAGCTGAGAAACCAATAAAACGGTGCAAAATTAGCGACCGGCAACGGATGAAATAAAGCAAGGAAACCAAAAATCAGCGCAGGCAAAGCGAAAGTAATATACCGGGCATGCGACCGGCGGTGCTGGTTCTGATCTATCCACCAGCCGATTGCGGGATCAATGAAAGCGTCGAGCAAGCGTGCCAGCAAAAGTGCGGTGCCAATCAGCGTTAACGATAGTCCGAAACGTGCCGAATAAAACTGCGGTACATACACATAGATAGGCAAGGCAACCAGAGCTAGTGGTAAGCCAAAAAGGCCGTAATTCAGTAATCCGGCAAACGATAATCGGCTCATCTTATCTTTCACTGTCCAGTAGGTGCATTGATCGAAGGCGCAGGATTAAGAGCACTTCGCCAGCATCTTTCATTAATCCTAGGCTTTGAGTTTAAAAGGATTGAAATCGGTATCTTTGTCGTAATAATCTTCGTTCTCTTTTCGCTTTAAGAACGCGACAACCTTATAGGTGAACGGCGTCATCACCACCTCCCAGCTTGTCTTCAACACGTATTGCGCAATGATGACCGTAACTAGTTGCTGGTTTGACCAAATACCGTAAAACGCGATCACATAAAATAAACTCGAATCGACAAACTCACCGCAAATCGTTGAACCTATGGTTCGCATCCAGAGTTGACGGCCAGCCATTGCCACCTTCATTTTGGCCATGACATAGCTGTTCACAAAACTACCGCACCAGAACGCAATCATCGACCCCAGAACAATGCGCGGTGTGTTACCGAATACGGCATCCAGATGCGTTTGATAATCGCGATTGAAGGGATCTGCCGCAGGTTTCAGTGATAACACCACGGCTGACATGACGCCGGCAAAAATCAAAGCACCAAAACCAGCCCAGATCACCCGCCGGTCTCGTCCGTAGCCATAGACCTCTGTCAGCACGTCGCCAAAAATATACGAGATCGGAAAAAACAATACACCGGCACCAAAAGTCACTGTCCCAAGTATCGGCAAGGTCACCTCGGCAGCCTTGGCCGCACCAATGAGATTCGAACAAAGTAATACCGTCACAAAAGCCGCCATGACGAAATCGTAGTATTTGTATTGAGCGACGGGGCGTGTCATTTGTATCTATTTCCCTTGTGAAGTTAAGTGCCTGTTTGTAGTAATTCTGGATCAAATCGGTTATTCGTCACTTTGACCAAAATCATCACTGAATATACTTAGTGATGCCAATAATTTTCATTTTTAAATGTGCTAAATAGTAACGTAGATACAAAAACAGCGTGACCGCTAACGAGGTTCACGCTGTTTTGCTGTGTTTTACGACGCTCCTGCTTTATCTGCCAGGTCTGAATCATATCTAACTACACACGGGGAGTATTTTCATACATGTTGAGTGCAGCATTGATGTGCGTGCGCTATGTACTCGCTTAGCTCAACTCTTCCAGTCGCAACTTAGTTACTGAGCCAAACACGGTAGACAGGCCTTCAATCTTTGCAATCGCAGACAGGATATTTTTTTCCTGGGTCTGATGTGTGAGGATGATGATGTCAGTTTTCTTCTCACCTTCGCCCGGCTCTTTTTGCAGCATTGCATCGATAGAAATCGAGAAGTCCGCAAGAATTTTAGTGACGTCCGCCAGAACGCCGGCTTGGTCTGCAACATGCATACGCAGGTAGTAGCTCGTGACGATCTCGGACATAGGCAGAATTGGCAGGCTGCTCATGGCATTCGGCTGGAAAGCCAGATGTGGCACACGATGTTCGGGATCGGCTGTTGCCAGACGTGTGATATCGACCAGGTCGGCGATGACGGCAGAGGCAGTTGGCTCCGCACCGGCACCTTTGCCGTAGTACAGCGTCGCACCGACGGCATCACCCTGCACTAACACGGCATTCATTGCTCCTTCGACGTTAGCAATCAGACGTTTTTCCGGAATCAGTGTTGGATGGACACGCAGTTCTATGCCCTGCTCGGTGCGCTTGGTGATGCCAAGCAGTTTGATGCGGTAGCCCAGTTGTTCTGCATAGCGTATATCTGTCGCTTCGAGTTTGGTAATGCCCTCGACATGAGCCTTATCGAATTGCATAGGGATACCGTAGGCAATCGACGCCATGATGGTCGCTTTGTGTGCCGCATCGACACCTTCAATATCAAAGGTCGGATCGGCTTCGGCATAGCCTAGCGCCTGCGCTTCTTTCAACACGGTGTCGAAATCCAAGCCCTTGTCACGCATCTCGGACAAGATGAAATTGGTGGTGCCGTTAATGATGCCTGCAATCCATTGGATGCGGTTGGCCGTCAAGCCTTCACGCAAGGCTTTGATGATAGGAATGCCACCTGCGACGGCAGCTTCAAACGCGACCATCACGCCTTTAGCCTGTGCCGCAGCAAAAATTTCATTACCGTGCGTAGCGAGTAAGGCCTTATTGGCGGTCACCACGTGCTTGCCATTGGCGATTGCTTTTAATACCAAATCCTTGGCGATGCCGTAGCCGCCGATGAGTTCGATGACGATATCAATCTCAGGGTTGGTGACGACAAGATTGGCGTCATTCACAACCTCAACTTCACCATGTGTCAGTTCACGCGCCCGCTCAACGTTCAGATCTGCCACCATGGCAATCTCAATCGAGCGACCTGCGCGACGCGTAATCTCTTCCTGATTGCGCTTCAAAACATTAAATGTGCCAGAGCCGACGGTGCCTATGCCTAACAGGCCTACTTTGATGGGTTTCATAATATTTAACTAGTAAAAATTGGGTTTATTCTAGTTCGCAGAAGCAAGAAATGCAGCGATTGCGCTCCTGCTATGCGAACTAAAATTAATTGGTGCCGTGACGTTTTCGATATCCCTCAAGGAAGTGCGAAATACGTCCGAATGCTTCAGTCAAATCATCCGTGTTCGGCAGGAACACAACACGGAAATGGTCGGGATTGATCCAGTTGAATCCCGTTCCCTGTACTAACAACACGCGCTGCTCGGTTAGCAGTTCGTGAATAAATTCCTGGTCGTCCTTGATCGGGTACATCAAAGGATCCAGTTTCGGAAACATATACAGTGCGGCTTTAGGCTTGACGCAGGTCACGCCTGGTATATCGGTTAACAGCTTATGCGCCAGATCGCGCTGCTTCAGCAAACGTCCGCCGGGGCCGACCAGATCATTGATGCTCTGGTAACCACCCAGCGCCGTCTGGATTGCAAACTGTCCGGGCGCATTCGCACACAGACGCATGGAAGCCAGCATATTCAAGCCCTCAATATAGTCTTTGGCATGACGTTTTTCACCAGAGACCACCATCCAGCCAGCGCGATAGCCGCAGGAGCGATAATTTTTTGACAGACCATTCAAAGTCAAAAACAAGACATCGTCAGCTAAAGAGGCAATCGACGTGTGCGTCGCCTCGTCGTACAAAGTTTTATCGTAAATTTCGTCCGCAAAAACGATGAGCTGATGCTGTCGTGCGACGTCAACAATCTGCTGCAAAATTTCGACCGGATACAAAGCGCCAGTCGGATTATTCGGATTGATGACCACGATCGCTTTAGTATTCGGTGTGATTTTGCTCTTGATATCATCAATATCCGGCATCCAGTCAGCGCTCTCGTCGCAGATATAATGGACGGGCTTGCCACCGGACAGGCTGACTGCAGCGGTCCATAAAGGATAATCCGGTGCCGGAACCAAAACCTCATCGCCAGTATTGAGCAAGGCATTCATGCCCATTACGATCAATTCAGATGCGCCGTTACCAATATAAATATCTTCAATCGTTACACCGCGGATGTGCTTTTCCTGGGTGTAATGCATGATGGATTTGCGCGGAGCAAACATGCCTTTGGAGTCGGTATAGCCGGCTGCATTGTGCATATTGCGGATCATGTCCTGCACAATCTCATCCGGCGGATCAAAATTGAATACCGCCAGATTGCCGATATTGAGCTTGATGATCTTGTGGCCTTCTTCTTCCATCTGTTTGGCTTTTTCCATGACAGGGCCACGGATGTCATAACAGACGTCTGCTAATTTTTGTGATTTTTGTATGGGTCGCACTGCGGCAATCCTTGCTAATATTGGGGCTACAGTGCAGAAAAATGCTGCACTGCCGAACGTTCCATTCTGCCCAATGCGCACGTTTTTATCAATGCGTTTTGTCGAATAATCTAATTTTATTCGCTGTTGACTGGCGTTCGTCTTGATTTTACGACTGTTTTGCATGATTGCAGGAAATCTCAGGCAAATTGGAATTTACCTTGGCGAACCAAGTCGATTGATCGACTTTTGCGAAGGCACTACTTGAATTTCTGCCAGATCGAAATGCTCTTGAATCGGCGCAAATCATCATGCCGCAGCAGAATGCAGACTGAGTCCGGTAAAAAAGTTACAATGCCGCACTCATCAGTTACCCACTTAATCGAGCACGATAGATGAAGCTGCATTCCACCGCTACCCAGCAATACCAAACCATCACTGCCTACGATAAGGATAGTGTTGAAATCAACGCGATTACCTACAAGCACAGCCTGATCGTTTTACCTGAAACAAAACCTGCGCAATGGTCGGCGAGTAGCTTTGAGGGCTTGAGCACGGCCGACTTTGCACAGATCGAAGCGACGATGCCGGATGTCGTCATTCTGGGCACCGGACTGAAGCAGCGGTTCGTTCATCCTAAACTCACGGCCTCACTGGCGGCCCGGCGTATCGGTGTCGAATGCATGGATAATCAAGCCGCCTGCCGCACTTACAATATTCTGATGGCTGAGGGACGCAAAGTCGCTTTGGCTCTGATCATGGACGCTGCATGAAACAACACCGATCTCCTTATGATTCTCCGGCGACGCTCTGGCTGATTGCGCTAGGCTTTTTACTGATCTGGTTTTATATGCTGGGCGCCCGCACGCTGGTACCGACAGATGAAGGTCGTTATGCAGAAATGGCGCGTGAGATGGTCGCAACCGGTGACTGGATTACCTTGCGATTGAATGGCATCAAATATTTTGAAAAACCACCGCTGCAAAACTGGATGAACGCCATTAGTTTTGAATTATTTGGTCTTGGTGACTGGCAGGCGCGTCTTTGGACCGGATTGACGGGTTTGCTCGGTGTCGTCCTGGTCGGCATTACCGGAAATAAGATGTTCAGTCGCCGGATTGGCATTAGTGCTGCGCTGGTATTGGGCTCCAGCTTTTACTGGGCTGGCATGGGACATGTAAATTCGCTGGATATGGGCTTATCCGGCATGTTTACTATCGCTTTGTGCGGGTTATTGCTGGCACAAAAAAATGGTGCAAGTGCTGCAGAACAACGCAACTATATGTTGCTGTGCTGGATTGGCATGGCCTTAGCAACTCTATCGAAAGGATTGATCGGCTTCGTTCTTCCCGGCGGTGTACTGGTGATTTACAGCCTGGTGACGATGGACTGGCGATTATGGACGCGCCTGCACATGGGTAAAGGATTGCTGGTATTTTTTGCGATTACTGCACCCTGGTTTGTTTTGATCGCGCTGAAAAATCCTGAGCATCCGCAGTTCTTTTTTATTCATGAGCATTTTGATCGTTTTACCAGCAATGTGCATAAGCGTGGCGGAGCTTGGTATTACTTTTTTCCGTTCCTGATATTAGGCATTGTTCCCTGGATTGGCCTGCTGATACAGGGGTTGTGGACCGGCATTCGAGATCGCAGCGGCCTTGAAAAAGGTTTTCAAGCCAAAAAAATGCTGCTGATCTGGGCAGTCTTTTTCTTTTTCTTTTTTAGTATTTCCGGCTCAAAATTACCCGGATATATCTTGCCGATCTTCCCGGCAATTGCGCTGTTGATTGCTTGCTATCTTGAGCAGGCGTCACAAAGGTCAATGATAATTGCCAGCCTCTCCTTTGCGGCAATTGGCGTTGCAGGTCTGGCGTTTGTCAGCAAGGCGTCTGGCATGGGCAAGCTGGCGTACGAAATTCCCCTTTATCAAGCCTATGCACCATGGCTGGCGGCTGCGGCGGTGTTAACGCTGGTCGGCGGTATCTTGGCATGCTTCATGTTACGCAGATCATCTGCGGGCAAAGACTGGGCGGTAGTTATTTTGGCGGCAAGTGGCTATGTTGCCGGGCAAATCGCCTTTTTGGGACATGATCCCTGGGGCAAATATATCGCAGGCACAGAACATATTCCCGCTATCCGTGCCGCATTGCTTAAGGCTGATACGCCGCTGTATGCAGTCGGACGTTATGAGCAGGCACTCCCTTTTTATCTCCGGCACACCTTGATTCTGGTTGAGTTTCCGGATGAGATGGAGTTCGGACTAAAGCAGCAACCCGAACTTTGGATTCCCAAACTAAAAGACTTTGTGGCTCAGTGGCGGGCTGATAGCGCCAGTGGAAAAGCCGCTGTAGCAATTATCCGCACGGATATTTATGAAAAATTCGTTGAGGATAAAGTACCTATGCGCGTGATAGGACAAGATCCAAGACGGGTGATTGTGTCCAGTATTTTGACGACTAGTGCGACAGATACTGCCGCTCCAGCAGGCGATCAGGCTACATCTCAATCAATCCAGCAACCAACTACTCAATTGGCAAAATAAGATGAATATAGGCACCTTTGGCTTTATCCTGACCGGCATTTTCCTGAATGCATTTGCGCAACTGCTGCTTAAGCAAGGCACCAAGGCGGTAGGCGCGATTCACCTGACGGCAGAAAACTGGTTTTCGATTGCACTTCAGCTCGCTACGCAGTTACCGATTATTGGCGGACTGACTTGCTACGTGGTGTCGGTTGTGGTCTGGATCATCGGACTGTCGCGTGTCGATGTGACGATTGCGTATCCGCTGCTGTCGATCGGCTACGTGGTGAATGCCATCGGCGCCTGGTACTTCCTTGGCGAAGTAATGTCCTTGCAGCGTATGCTGGCGATTCTGGTGATCATCATCGGGGTCGCCCTGCTGGTCAAAAGTTGACCGTAATCATTTAGGTTTTATGGGGAGTATAGGTAAAAATAGACCTTAATCCGCATGTTTTATAGCGATCTTAAAAAATACTCCAGATCAGTATAGATATTTATTAAAAGGAATTCCTAATGACTACAGCCCTGCCCTTTCTGCCTTTTACCAAACCGACCATGGATGAGGAGACGATTGCTGCGGTCGGTAATGTTTTGCGTTCTGGCTGGCTGACTAGCGGTCCAAATGTGCAGGCATTGGAGGCGCAGTTATCCGAGTACTTCGGCGGCCGTCCGGTACGTACCTATAATTCCGGCACTTGCACGATGGAAATCGCCTTGCGGATTGCTGGCATCGGTGCGGGTGACGAGGTGATTACCACGCCGAATTCTTGGGTAGCCACTGCTAATGTGATTATCGAAGTCGGTGCGACACCGGTATTTGTCGATATCGATGCACGTAGTCACAATATTGATCTCGACAAAGTAGAAGCCGCAATTACACCACGCACCAAGGCGATTATCCCAGTCCATATGTGTGGCTTGCCTTGCGATATGGACAAGCTGTACACGATTGCCAAGAAACACAATCTGCGCGTAGTCGAAGATGCAGCGCAAGCCATTGGTTCTACCTGGAAAGGTCAGCGCATCGGTGCTTTTGGCGACTTCGCTTCATTTAGCTTTCAAGTCAACAAAAATATCATGACCGGCGAAGGTGGTTGCCTGGTATTAAACAATGCGGAAGAAGCTCGTCTGGCAGAAAAATATCGCCTGCAAGGCGTCACTCGCAGCGGTCTGGACGGTATCGATGTCGATGTACTCGGCGGTAAATACAATATGACCGATATCGCCGCTGCGATTGGCCTGGGACAGATGAAACATCTGGCAGAATTTAATGCAAAGCGCAAAGTATTGGCACATCATTATTTTGCGATGTTTGGCAGCGATTTCGAAGCAAAGACAGGCGCAGAATTGCCGATTGCTGATTTTGACAACAGTAACTGGCATATGTTCCACATCGTTCTGCCCGAGCGGATTAATCGAGGTGAATTCATGCAACAGATGATGGATGTCGGTATCGGTCTTGGCTATCACTACCGTGCGATTCATTTGTTCAGCTACTATCGTGCACGTGGCTTTACCGATGGAATGTTCCCGATTGCAGAGCGTGTCGGCAAACAGATAGTGACCTTACCGCTATTTCCAAGCATGACCGAAGCCGATGTCGAAAGAGTCGTGACTGCGGTAAAATCTCGCCTTTCCTAATTCGGACCACGCTTGATGAAACCTGAACTCTCCGTCGTCATCCCCGTTTATAACGAAGAATCCGGCCTGGCGCAGTTATATGCACGCCTGTATCCGGCGCTGGACGCCCTGGCAGCACGTGGCGTCCCTTATGAAATCGTATTCGTCAATGACGGTAGCCGCGATAACACCGCCGCAATGCTGGCAGATCAGTTTCGTCTGCGTCCCGACGTGACTCGCGTTGTACTGTTTAATGGCAATTATGGTCAGCATATGGCGATATTGGCGGGGTTTCAGGCAACACGCGGCGATATCGTGGTGACGCTGGATGCTGATTTACAAAATCCACCGGAAGAAATCGGTGCGCTGGTCGATAAAATGCGCGAAGGTTTTGATTATGTCGGCTCCATCCGCCGCAAGCGTCAGGACTCTGCATGGCGCACGTACGCTTCCAAGGCGATGAATCGCATCCGCGAAAAAATTACCCGCATCAAGATCACCGATCAGGGGAATATGCTGCGCGCCTACGGCCGCAATGTGATTGACCTAATTAATCAGTGCAGCGAAGTGAATACCTTTGTTCCCGCGCTGGCCTATACGTTTGCTCGCAAGCCAACTGAAATTACAGTGGAGCATGAAGAACGTGCGGCCGGTGAATCAAAGTATTCCTTATACAGCCTGATCCGCCTGAATTTTGATTTGATGACCGGCTTTTCTATCATGCCTTTACAGTTGTTCTCGATGCTGGGCATGGTGCTGTCTGTAGCGTCTGCTTTATTGGTGTTTTTGCTGTTGATACGCCGCTTCGTTCTGGGAGCTGAGGCAGAAGGTTTGTTCACTCTGTTTGCGATTGCCTTCTTCATGATGGGTGTGATTTTGTTCGGCATCGGCCTGCTGGGTGAATACGTTGGCAGGATTTACCAGCAAGTTCGCGGTCGTCCACGTTATGTCGTGCAGGCAATTCTCGAGCAAACTAACAGCGACGCGACTGAAACTAACTAAGATGCCTTCATCCAATACCACTGCGGTTGTATTCGCATACCACAGCGTCGGGGTCCGTTGTATCAAAACCCTGCTGGCGCGCGGCATAACGATTGAACTGGTCGTTACCCATGAAGACAATCCGGCTGAAACGATCTGGTTTGAATCGGTAGCCGCGCTATGTAAAGAGCACGGGATACCCACGATTACGCCGGCAGACCCGAAATCTGCTGAGTTACATGCGCAAGTCGCTTCCATTACGCCAGATTTCATCTTCAGCTTTTACTACAGGAATATGTTGCCGCTTGAGTTGCTTGCTCTGGCAAAACGCGGCGCGTACAACTTGCACGGCTCCTTACTCCCCAAATATCGTGGTCGCGTGCCTGTCAATTGGGCAGTATTCCATGGCGAAACCGAGACCGGCGCTACCTTGCATGAAATGGCGCTGAAACCAGATGCGGGTGCTATCATTGCACAGACCATGGTGCCGATTTTGCCTGATGACACCGCGTTTGAAGTATTTGGCAAATTGACTGTCGCTTCGGAGCAAACCTTATGGTCTGCCTTGCCTGGCCTAATCACCGGAACCGCACCAAGACTAAGCAATGACCTGACCAAAGGCAGTTATTTTGGCGGGCGTAAACCGGAGGATGGTCGCATCAACTGGGAGCAGACTGCCCAGCAAGTCTATAACCTGCATCGCGCGGTTGCCCCGCCCTACCCCGGCGCTTTTACCGAGTTGCATGGCAAAACTTATGTTATCGGAAAAGCACGACTAAACACGACATCAACAGCAAAAATCGCCATAGATTTGCCGACAGGCTTATGTGTAGTGGATAATGTTATCCTTGGCGTTTGCGGCGATGGCCGTACGCTCACAATTATGGAATTATTGTTGAATGGTGAAGTAGTCACTGCCAAGGCACTTGATGCGGCACTCAAGTCGGGCTAGGCTCAATGTCGTCCAATTATGTATCGGCAGGTTTTGACAGGCAGCAGCGTCAAAAACAGCGCTTTAGTATTCATCAAGACACCAATTAATTTTTAAAAATTATAAAGAAATCATCATGAAAAAAGTCCTCATTCTCGGCGTCAACGGCTTTATCGGTCATCACTTGTCTAAACGCATCCTGGAAACGACAGACTGGGAAGTCTATGGCATGGATATGCAAACCGAGCGTCTGGGCGACATGATCAATCATCCGCGTATGCACTTCTTTGAGGGTGACATCACCATCAATAAAGAATGGGTTGAGTACCACGTCAAAAAGTGTGATGTCATTCTGCCTCTGGTCGCGATCGCCACACCATCGACGTATGTAAAACAACCTCTGCGCGTTTTTGAGCTGGATTTCGAAGCTAATCTGCCTATCGTTCGCTCAGCTGCCAAGTACGGCAAGCACCTGGTGTTCCCGTCGACATCCGAAGTGTATGGCATGTGCCATGACGAGGAATTCGATCCTGAACAATCTGAACTGATTTGCGGCCCGATCAATAAGCCACGCTGGATCTATTCTTGCGCCAAACAATTGATGGATCGTGTGATCTGGGGCTATGGTATGGAGGGTCTGAACTTCACGCTGTTCCGCCCGTTTAACTGGATCGGTGCGGGCCTGGATAATATTCACACACCAAAAGAAGGTAGCTCCCGCGTCGTGACCCAATTCTTCGGTCACATTGTCCGTGGTGAAAATATCTCTCTGGTTGACGGCGGTGCACAGAAGCGCGCTTTCACGTATATCGACGATGGTATCGATGCCCTGATGCGTATTATCGATAACAAGAATGGCATTGCCAGCGGCAAGATCTATAACATCGGTAATCCGACCAATAACTATTCGATTCGTGAACTCGCTCACATGATGTTGACTCTGGCCGCGGAATATCCGGAGTACGCGGATACAGCGAAAAACGTACAACTGACAGAAACCACATCCGGTGCGTACTATGGCGCAGGTTATCAGGACGTGCAAAATCGCGTACCAAAAATCACCAATACCTGCGAAGAGCTGGGCTGGGCGCCGACAACGGACATGAAAGACACCATGCGCAATATTTTCGATGCTTACCGCAGCCAGGTAGCCGAAGCCCGCGCATTGATGGACTAATCCGCACCAATGCCAAGCATCGTCCTAAAAATTGACGTCGATACGTTTCGCGGCACCAAGGAAGGCGTACCGAATCTGGTGCGCCTGCTAAAGCAGCACCAGGCCGGTGCCACTTTTCTATTTTCTCTGGGTAAAGACCACACCGGCTGGGCGTTACGACGTGCTTTTCGTCCTGGTTTTTTCCAAAAAGTCTCGCGTACATCCGTCGTTGAGCACTATGGTGTCAAAACCTTGATGTACGGCGTTTTTTTGCCTGCACCGGATATCGGCAAAGGTTGTGCAAATGAAATGCGTGCAGTGCGGGATGCTGGCTTTGAATGTGGCATTCACACATGGGATCATGTCGTCTGGCAAGATAATGTGCGTCAACGTGACGCGGTGTGGACACAGCACCAGATGCAACAGGCATATTCTCGCTTCAAAGAGATTTTTGGTGCAGTACCAAAAACCCATGGTGCTGCAGGATGGCAGATGAATGCCCACGCATTTGAGCAGCTCGATCAGTTCAATATGTCATATGCGTCTGATGGCCGCGCGCTGCTGAACAACAACGGCAGTCTGGCGAACACCACGGCTGGCCCTTATCGCTTGCAAGTTGATGGCAAATCCTTGTCCTGCATTCAGATGCCGACCACGTTGCCAACGCTGGATGAAATGCTGGGCCGTGACATTGATGGCGTCGTCATCAACGAGTCAAATATTGCCGCTACGATCCTTAAACTGACGGCGGTGCCAAGAAATCACGTATTTACGCTGCATGCAGAACTTGAAGGGCAGAAACTCGCCCCCATCTTTGAGAAATTGCTGAAAGGTTGGCGCGAACAAGGTTACGATTGTGTTTCGATGGCGGATTTTTATGAGACCATCAAAAACGAGGAATTACCAGCTCACGCGATTAATTGGGTTGAATTGCCTGGTAGATCCGGTGAATTGTTTGCATTAGCCACCTGAGCTGTAGCTGACCCGGATGGATGGCGGACAGCTTGAATGCTTCTCCATCCATCTACTCAGGAGACTACTGTGGCCGATAGCCCATCCGCACTGCAATGCCAGGTTCCAGAATTTTCTGCTGCAATGACCAGCGAGCAAACCTTTCAGCTAAGTCACTATGCTGGAAAAACCATCGTCATTTATTTTTACCCCAAAGACAACACGCCAGGCTGCACGACTGAGAGTCTGGCGTTTCGTGATGCTCATGCCTCATTCGAAAAAAACAATGCCGTCGTATTCGGTGTAAGTCGTGACAGCTTGCGTTCGCATGAGGGATTTAAAGCCAAATTGGGCTTACCGTTTGAACTGATATCTGACCCTGAAGAAACCGTCTGCAATTTGTTTGACGTGATGAAGATGAAAAATATGTACGGCAAACAACATCGTGGCGTTGAACGCAGTACTTTTGTGATTGACGGCAGCGGCAAATTAGTGAAAGAATGGCGTGGAGTAAAAGTAGCTGGACATGTTGATGAAGTGTTGGAATTTGTGAGCGCAAACCAGTAATTGAAATCTAAAATTTTCTTCGAGAAAAAGCCGCAGATGGAAGTGTCCCGGATTAATCCGGTGTCCTTCTTAGCGGCTTTTTGACTTTTAAGCTCTCACACTTTTAGAAGAGGTCCTAATGCCCCTGCCGAAAATGCCGACTAAACCTGCGGCCCTGCTGTCCCCTAAGGATTATCCTAAAGCAGATAAATCAAAACCTTTAAAACAAGGTAGAACGGAAGTCAAAACTGCACCAACAAGAAAAATTGAAGCAATAACACCTTCAAAACCTTCTCAGTTACCAAATATCGTTGCGCCTGCCGCTAAAACCGCGCCTGTAGCAAAGCCTGCCTCATCAGTAGTCGCGGCAAAACCGACAGCAAAACCAGCCACCGTGAAACATGACAACCGTGTCAAGTCAGGAACCAGTCGTGCTGCAGATAAATCAGGCATAACGAAATTATTTGTTCTCGACACCAACGTCCTGATGCATGACCCGACATCGCTGTTCCGCTTTGAGGAACATGATGTCTATCTGCCGATGATCACGCTCGAAGAACTCGATGATCACAAAAAAGGGATGTCAGAGGTCGCCCGCAATGCACGCCAGGTATCACGCTCACTGGATGCGCTGGTAGGCGATATTGATCATCACGAAATTGAAAAAGGGATTCCTTTAGCGAAACTTGGTAATAAAGACGCAAAAGGTCATCTGTATTTTCAGACAAAATTGCAAGGCGGCGCCCTGCCCCAGGGACTTCCCCAGGGTAAAGCTGATAACCAGATTTTGGCAGTGGTTCGTGCGCTGGAGGCAGAATCTCCTGGCCGCCCAGTCGTATTGGTATCGAAAGATATCAATATGCGTATTAAAGCCCGTGCGCTGGGCTTGCCTGCTGAAGACTATTTCAACGACCATGTTCTGGAAGACTCTGACCTTCTCTACACGGGCATCGTTCAATTACCAGATGATTTCTGGAATAAACATGGTAAAGGCATAGAAACCTGGCAAGAAAATCGTAATGGCCTGAGCACCACGTTTTATCGCATTACAGGCCCGATCATCCCAAGTCTGCTAGTTAACCAATTCGTCTATCTGGAACCCAAAAACGGTGAAGCCTCGTTCTATGGTCACGTACGTCAGATCAACGGCAAAACGGCAGTGCTGCAAACCTTACGTGACTACGGACATGCAAAACATAGTGTGTGGGGCGTGACTTCACGCAACCGGGAACAGAATTTTGCCCTGAACTTGCTGATGGATCCTGAGTGCGATTTTGTGACCTTGCTGGGACAAGCTGGTACCGGTAAAACATTGCTTGCACTGGCGGCTGGTCTGGCCCAGGTATTGGAAACCAAAACCTACAACGAGATCATCGTGACGCGTGTGACGGTTCCTGTTGGTGAAGACATCGGCTTTTTACCTGGTACGGAAGAAGAAAAAATGTCGCCGTGGATGGGCGCATTTGACGACAATCTTGAAGTTCTGAATAAGTCAGATAACGACGCGGGCGATTGGGGGCGTGCGGCGACACAAGATTTAATACGCTCAAAAATCAAGATCAAGTCACTGAACTTTATGCGTGGCCGTACTTTTGTCAACAAATTCCTGATCATCGACGAAGCGCAAAATCTGACGCCAAAACAAGTCAAAACCCTGGTCACGCGTGCTGGTCCTGGCACCAAGATTATCTGTCTTGGCAATATCGCACAGATCGACACGCCCTATCTGACCGAGGGATCCAGCGGTTTGACTTACGTTGTAGATAGATTCAAGGGCTGGGCACATAGCGGTCATGTCACGCTGGCACGGGGTGAGCGTTCTCGTCTGGCAGATCACGCCAGCGAAATTTTATAAAATAACATCAGTCTCTCTAAGAACGGCACCTTAGGGTGCCGTTTTTCTTTGTGTGATTGCTTTTTTAATTCCGTTTTAAATGGCATTTCATATCGTTAATCTTGATAAAAACTCGTTTTAGCACCGTCAGCAATGTTTTTTGATTTGATATATTATATTGCCTAGGCAATTAAAATTTAATAATTATGGAACAACAAGTTAAGCCATTTTCTTTTTCCAGCTATCAAGTCGAAGATAGCGTCGGTTATCTTCTCTCCAGAACGAAAACGATGCTATCCAAAGCCGTAGACGATTCGCTGATGGATCTCGGGATTACACATGCTCAGGCTAGCGTGATCATGATGCTGGCGATTGGACGATGCAGTACCGCCGCAGAGTTAGCACGTGATTTATTTATTGATGCTGGCGCCATGAAACGCATGCTAGACAGGCTGGTAACCAAAGAAATTCTGGCGCGTACGCCTGATGCGAATGACAAACGCTTACTAAAGCTCGTACTCACAGAACAGGGGTGTGCATTGGCAGAATGCCTGCCCCCCATCTATCACCACAATCTTGATATTGCATTTACTGGATTTAGCCCTGAAGAAATTGGTTTTTTAAGAAGTTTATTAAAAAAATTATTAGCGAACCGATGCTTATTTGAACCAATCGAATCCACATAACAATCATTGCCCCGACACCTATTATTTTTCTTTTTTGATAAAAATTATGAAGCTCATACCTAAACGGCATACTGGCTTGCCATTAGCGATAGCAAGTAGTCTGGTGCTCACGCTCTCAGGCTGTGCAAATTTTACGGGCATACAAAGTAGTGCTCAGTTACGCTCACTCCCATCACAAACGACTGAGGTGAACTCTCCTTCAGCTTACTGGCAAGATGCCAATTGGGCGCAGCAAATCGGCGGTAAGGATTTACAAAACCTGATTGATACAGCAATTGCCGACAATCCCGGACTACAGGTCGCTGCCGCCCGCATCGCCAGTGCCAAAGCATTGATAGAAGCTACCGGCGCCAATGATAAAGTGAATGTCAATGCGAGCCTGGATAGTACTTACCAGCGCTTCACCGAGCATGGCATGATTCCGCCTCCGCTGGCAGGATCAACAAAAAGCAATAATCAAATTGCCTTGAATGTCGGATATGAACTCGATTTCTGGGGTAAACATTCCGCTGAGATGCGCTCTGCCATTTCCCAGGAAAAAGTTGCACTTGCAGAGCAGCAAAGTGCCAGACTGATGCTGAGTACGGCAATCGCACACGCCTGGGTTCAACTGGCACGGCAATATGAGCAACTGGAGTTAAGCACCCGCCAACTGGCGGTACGCAATAAACTCGATGAACTCACGAAGCAGCGGGTAAAAGCAGGACTGGATACCAGTACAGAAATACAACAAAGCCTGATCCAAAGCTCGACTCTGCAAGCAGAGATCAACCAATGGCAAGAAGCCATCGTGCTAAGTCGTAATCAACTAGCGGCGTTATCGGGACAACCACCTGAGCTCGGGCAGCTAATCGCTAAGCCGGTATTGCAAGCATCAAATAACCAGACTCTGCCGGAACAGTTGCCTTTGGCATTGCTAGGACGCAGGCCAGATGTCGTGGCAGCTCGCTGGCGCGTTGAAGCCATTCAAGGTGAAATTGACGTGGCAAAAACGCAGTTTTATCCAAACATTAATTTGATCGGATTCGCCGGTCTATCGAGTCTGGGTGTTTCCAACTTATTTCAGAGTGGCAGTACGATTATTGGCGCAGGTCCGGCGATTCGCCTGCCTATCTTTGAAGGCGGCCGTTTGCGTGCACAGCTCAAAGGAAAAGTGGCGTCGTATGATGCCGCAGTTGCCACCTACAATCAAAGTCTGACTGACGCATTGCGTGAAGTCGCTGATCAGGTGCAGTCACTGAAAACTACGGATGCACAAGACAAAAACCAGCGAATTGCTGATACGGCGGCGGCCAGAACTATTGATCTGGCAAGGCAACGGCAAAGGGCTGGCACCGCGAATATGCTACCGGTGTTCGCAGCAGAAAATGCCCGGATAAGCCAACAAAAATTATTGCTGGATATTCAAATTCGCCGCACTGATCTGCAAATCAATCTGATCAAAGCCTTAGGTGGTGGATATGACTTGCCTGCTGCAATTCAGGTACCGGCAAATCCACAAGCCAGCCATCTGTTACGAACTCAATCTGAATTACCAACTCAATCATTAACTCAATTATTAATTAAAGCGGAGGCCGCATAATGAACGCGCCTGATACAAATAAAAATACCAATACAACTCTCGTGCAAGCTCCCGTTGAAAGCAGCTCTAAACGCCGCGGCCTGCTGATCATCGCAACGATCATTTTTGTGATCGCCGGTCTTGCTTATGCATTCTGGTGGTTCACTGTCGGTAGCCATTTTGAACATACCGAAGATGCCTATGCTGCAGGCAATGTTGTTCAGGTAACGCCGCAAGTATCTGGAACAGTGCTCGCTATTCATGCTGACGACACTGAAATGATACAGGTCGGTAAGCCATTGTTCGAACTTGACAGAGCCGATGCTAAAGTTGCTTTAGAACAGGCAGAGGCACAACTTGCGCAAAGCGTACGCGAAGTACGTGTGTTGTTCGCGAATAATGCCCCCTTGCAAGCGAACGTCACTGCACGTGGTACAGAAGTTGATCGCGCAAAAGCCGATCTCGCACGTCGCCAGCAATTGATCAGCACTGGCGCGGTCTCAACAGAGGAAGTAGAGCATGCTCGCTCTGCTTTGCAAAGTGCCGAATCTGCTTTGTTAGCAGCACGTGAACAACTTGCGTCGAACAAAGTTCTGACAGATCGCACCAGCGTAGAACAGCATCCTAATGTCCAGCGTGCAGCCGCCCGTGTGCGTGAAACTTATCTGGCATTTGCCCGTACGAGCTTAGTCGCGCCAATCTCAGGATATATCGCAAAGCGCTCGGTTCAGGTCGGTCAGCGTGTCGCAGCGGGTACACCTTTATTGTCCATCGTCCCGCTGAATGCCTTGTGGGTTGATGCAAATTTTAAGGAAGTACAGTTAGCACATATGCGCATAGGTCAAGAGGTGACTTTACATTCTGATTTATATGGATCGGATGTTGAATATCACGGCAAGCTTGCAGGAATGTCTGCCGGAACGGGTTCCGCCTTCGCATTATTGCCCTCGCAAAATGCCAGCGGCAACTGGATCAAAGTGGTACAGCGCGTTCCTGTCCGTATCGCCCTGGATGAAAAAGAGTTAATCGCTCACCCGTTGCGTATCGGGCTATCCATGCAAGTCAAGGTCGATATTTCACAACAAAAAGGTGATGCACTGGCGGCAGCCGCACCGGTTCGTAACACCAGCGCTTTCAAGACCAATGTATTCGAGCAGGCGGGTAAAGAAGCGGATCAGCGTATTACTCAAATCATTAGCAATAATATCGCCAAGAATCCGTAATGAGCTCCCCATCTAAACCAGCGGCAGGAGCAGCTCCCCTGCCGCCGCTCAAAGGTTCTCAGCTCGCAATGGGAACCCTGGCACTGTCTTTGGCAGTGTTTATGAACGTGCTCGACTCATCGATTGCGAATGTCTCGATCCCTGCTATTTCCGGCAATATGGGTGTCTCGCCTCAGCAAGGTACCTGGGTCATTACCTCGTTTGCAGTAGCGAATGCGATTTCAGTCCCTTTAACAGGATGGCTGACGAATCACTTTGGACAGGTGCGACTGTTCATGTCTTCCATCTTGCTATTTGTACTGTCCTCCATGTTATGCGGTATGGCACCCAATATCGAAACATTGATTGCCGCGCGCGTATTGCAAGGTGCCGTTGCCGGGCCAATGATCCCGCTCTCTCAGTCCTTGCTTCTGGGTAGTTACCCGCCTTCAAAGAGCGGGATGGCTTTAGCCCTATGGGGGATGACCACACTGGTCGCGCCGATTATGGGACCACTCCTCGGTGGCTGGATATCGGATAATTATTCCTGGCCATGGATTTTTTACATCAATATTCCTGTGGGTTTATTTACCGCATGGGCAACCTGGTCGATCTATCGCAAACGAGAATCGCAAATTAAACGCCTGCCAATTGATACTGTGGGCCTGGCGCTGCTAGTCATCTGGGTCGGCGCATTGCAATTGACCTTAGACAAGGGCAAAGAGCTCGATTGGTTTAATTCAGGTGAGATTATTCTGTTGAGTGTGATTGCTTTCGTTGGGTTAATTTACTTCATCATCTGGGAACTGGGTCACGATCATCCGGTGGTCGACTTATCCCTGTTCAAGGGCCGTAATTTTACTGGTGGAGTTATTGCGATTTCTATCGGCTATGGCTTGTTCTTCGGCAGCCTGGTGATTATGCCTTTGTGGTTGCAAACGCAATTGAGCTACACCGCTACAGAGGCTGGCAAGGTGATGGCACCTGTTGGTGTATTTGCGATTTTGTTGTCACCGATCATCGGAAAAATTTTACCGAAAGTAGATACGCGTAAAGTAGCAACGATGGCGTTTATTTTGTTCGCACTGGTTTTTTATATGCGGGCACAATTTACGACGGACGTTGACACGGTCACTCTGCTGATCCCAACCTTGATACAGGGTGCGGCAATGTCGATGTTCTTCATTCCTTTGTCATCAATTATTCTGTCTGGTCAGCCTATGGAAAAAATTCCGGCAGCATCCGGATTATCTAATTTTGTACGTATCATGTGTGGCGGCATGGGCGCGTCTATCACGACAACCTTATGGGATAGTCGCAGCAGCCTTCATCATGCTCAGCTAACTGAGAGCACCGGTAGTGCCTACCCGGCTTTTGTCCAGAGTGTGCAATCATTGATGCAACAGGGAATGCCGGAACAAGGCGCATGGGCCGTGATAGACAGAGCGATTTCGGTGCAGGCGAGCACGATGGCTGCAACAGATATTTTCTGGCTATCGTCATTTATGTTTCTAGGCCTGATCGGATTAGTCTGGGTGACAAAGCCGAAAAAATCAGCCGCACCAGTTGATGCCGGCGGAGCACATTAGAGGTATTAAATTTTACTGATTCTGCCTTTACTATCCAGATCGCCACCCATCTGTCGCTGAAGATCATATATTGATGAATCTTCGCTGATATTTGAGTGGTATTTTTTTACTTCGAATTTTTTTAACCTTCGATGAAGTAAGTTTTTTAATATTAATTGCTCATAGAATTGGTATGATGCAATCTAAGCTTCTGACTTCTCCTTTTGATTGGCCTACATCAAAGTAATTTTCAGATGAAAAAAACTCGCTTGAGTATTCAGATAGCCATTTTGCTGGGAATCCTTGCTGGACTCATCTTGCCAGCACTGATCAGTGGCTGGATTGTGATCTGGGGCAAAGAAAGACATCTCGCCGTAGAGCAGCAAAAACTCGACCTGCAGAGAATCACCAATACTCTCGCACTCAATTTACGCGATCCTGTATGGAATAAAAATCCGTCCGCAATTAAAGATCTGGTTGAAGCCGCCTTCACCTCCCCTGATATCAATAAAATTGAAATTTTCGAAGGGAATAAGTCGATTTTTCTTAAAGATCTGTCTAGTCGAAAAATAGGCAGTGTCGTCACGACCGCACAACCGATTCTGTATCAGGGTGAATTACTTGGTCGCGTCGAAGTCGCTCTGGATAGCGGGTATCTGGATGCTGATTTTTTAAGAAGGATTAAGAACTATAGCGGCAGCATTGCCTTGCAAGTGATCTTTTCGCTCATCATTATTTTAATTTTGCTCTACTATCGCTTCGTCAAACCCCTACATCAATTAGCGATCGATGCAGACAGACTGGCTCTGGGTAATTTTTCAACACCGATCAGATGGTCCAGGGATGATGAGCTAGGTCATCTCGCAGAACGTCTGGAAATCACCCGCAATACGCTGAATCAGTTGCTGGCAGAACTCGCTGAAAAAAATACCCAATTACACCACGAACTATTGGAACGGAAAAAGACGGAGCAGCTAATACTGGATCTGAATGAATCTCTGGAGCGCAAAGTCGAGGTCAGAACCCAGGAATTAAATCAATCCCAAAGTGAATTAGTCCGTTCTGAAAAATTGGCTGCCCTTGGATCATTGGTGGCAGGCATTGCCCACGAACTCAATACGCCCATAGGTAATGCTTTGTTGGTCTCGACGTCGTTTCTGGATCGAAGCCAAAAATTTTCAGAGATGTATCAGGCGGGTTTAATAAAGCGTTCTAGCCTGGAGGATTATTCAGCCAACTCGATTGAAGCAGGCCAGTTGATCATTCAGAACTTAAATAATGCAGCCGAACTGATCAGCAGCTTTAAACAGGTCGCAGTTGACCAGTCTAGTGACAAGCGTCGCAGATTCGACACCAAGTCGTTTATCAGCGAGGTATTAACCACATTACATCATCTGATCAAAAAAACGCCTCATAAAATTGAGGTGGAATTAGAAAATGACATCATCATGGATAGCTATCCAGGTGCACTGGGACAAGTGATTACTAATTTTTTTACGAATGCGCTATCTCATGGCTTTGAATCACATACAGCCGGTCTAATCCGTATTCAGGTGCACAATTTATCGGAGAAAGAGCTTGAATTGAGTTTTAGTGATAATGGCGGCGGCATTGCACCAGAAAATCTTAATCGTATTTTCGATCCATTTTTTACGACTAAGTTTGGCCAAGGAGGCAGCGGTTTAGGACTCAATATCGTCTATAACATTGTGCACGATATTCTTGGCGGGACAGTCGAAGTTGAGAGCCAAAACCATACTGACACCTACACCAAGTTTATCGTACGTCTCCCCAAAGTAGCACCGTATGCCAATGAGCAAAAATAATAATCTATAAAATAAATATCATGTACTCAGTATTTAATTTCAAGCTTGAATCAAGGAGGTGACAATGAAACGCCAACTGCTATGCATCATGATCGCACTTTGCAGTACCGCAGCTTTTTCTGGAGAAAAAGTCGTCTTGTTGGGTGATGATGACTATGCACCCTACTCCTATGTTGAGAACGGCCAATTCAAAGGCATGTATGTGGAACTGTTGAATAAAGCAGCAGAATTATTGAAGCCAGCCTATGACGTAGAACTTAAACCGCGTCCATGGAAGCGTAGCCTTGCAGACCTGGAAAGCGGAGCTGCATTTGCATTATTTCCACCGGGGATGAAAAAAGAACGACCTTATATTGCGCCGTATTCGGTTGTGCTTTATACCGAAACCGTCGTGTTGTTTTGCAACTCCGACATCATGAAAACTTCCCGTAAAAAATTTCCCGAGGATTTTAATGGCCTGACTATTGGCGTCAATGCGGGCTTTTTACTCTCGGGACGCTTAATCAGTGCCGCCAATGCAGGAAAAATCATCCTATCCGAAGCAAAGGGAAACGAGGCCAATTTGAAAAAATTAGCACTGAAGAGAATTGCCTGCTATGCCACAGATAGAGGGGCTGCTTTTTATACGGCGAGAAAACTGCAATCGGACCCTGATATGGCAAATTTTAAGTTGCAAGAAGCGCTTGAATTGTCTGGCGAAGATACTTTTATCGGTTATAGCGTCCATAGCAATCCGGCGTATAAAACAGATTTTATTGAAAAAATGAATGCTGCGATAGAGACGATTAAACGTAATGGCACGCTGGCAAAAATCGAGAGTGCGTATTTAAAGTAGTGCGAGAAAAATACTGAAAATGGATGACTCTCGATTAACTTTGCTGAATTAGATAAGTTGGTTTATCTCATTTTATTTTTTCTGTATGGCCTGGACGTTCGGGGATGATTTGACCGGAACAAGTTGTGCTCCACGGACTTCAAAACCAGTCTGATCGATCACTCTGCCCTGACGGTCCAGTAATTGTAATAAGTGCTTACCTGGCCATGGCATCCAGTCATATGACATTGACTTGTTATCCGGGAGAGTTAATTTTTCCCCGTCCAGTTGCCAGCCACCGTTCACCAGACCGCTTGCAGCAAAGCGAAGTCGCTGTCGTTCTGGCGGAATATCCGGATCGACGGCAACCAGCATGCCTTTTGTCGGATAATTGATGGACGCATTGATCTCATTCGATGTGGCGACAGCAATTTGTGTCTGCTGCGTTCCCTGAATAAAGTATTCTTTGCGAGATGCTTCTAATCGTCCGTCGTATTGAATCGTTTGCGCAATGACATTCTTGGGTGGCGTCATTCGCTCATCTTGTTTTTGTAAAAAATGCGGCGAGTGTAAATACTGCATGAGTTCTTGCCATACCGGCGCAGCACCGGTAACGCCAGAAACATCCCACATCGGTGCTCCAGACGCATTGCCAACCCAGACACCCACGGTATAGCGCGTAGAGTACCCGACGCACCAGTTATCTCGCATATCTTTCGACGTGCCCGTTTTAACTGCACTCCAATTTCTGGTGGACAGCGCATTCTCCAGACCAAAAGTAGGTGCGCGGGCGCTGCGATCCGACAAAATATCGCTGATGATAAAACTGGCTGCCGGGTCTAACTTAGGAATGAAATTCGTTTTCTCGTTCGACATTGCCATTCGTGTTGTGCTGTATTGCCCTAGGTTCGCCAGCGTCCTGTAGGCGTTAGTTAAGGCCATCAGGCTCACGTCTGCACTACCTAAAGCCAGGCTGTATCCATAATAATCACCCGACTCGCGCAAACCGAAACCAAGGCTTTGTAAGCGCTCAAAAAATAATGGTGGCGTCACTGTCAATAATGTACGAACTGCAGGAATGTTTAATGACGAACCTAGTGCGGTTCGCATGCTGACTAGTCCTTTAAAGTGTTTGTCGTAATTTTGCGGGATATACAGGCCCGATGCGGTAGGCAAATTGACCGCAGAATCGTCCAGAATCGATGCCGCAGTAAGCCAATGTTTTTCTAATGCAAGCTCATACAAAAAAGGTTTCAAGGTTGATCCTGCCTGACGCAATGCGAGTACGCCATCGACCTGACTTGCATCCGACAAACTACCGCTGGAGCCAACCCATGCCAGCACATCACCGGTTGCATTATCGAGCACCAGAACGGCACCGTCTTCAATATTACGGTCAACCAGAGCGGATAATTGACGCACCAGTGAATCTTTGGCTAGTTGTTGTAGCCTTGCATCCAGCGTTGACTTGACTACGCGCATTCCCGGCTTCAACAGTTTGTGCGCCAGATGCGGTGCTAGTTGTGGGGCATTACTTGCAATCACACTATCTGACCTTAGACCAAGACGTGAAAAATAAAGCTCGGCTTGTCCTGCCAGATTTGTGCAATATTCTGGTAATTTCTGGTCTTTCAAAATACTACAGGCACGCTCGGCGACTTTCGCGGGGCTGGCATTGGGTGCTCTGAGTAAGGCGATGGCAATTGCTGCCTCCACTTGATCAAGTCCGCTCGGATGTTTGTCAAACATGACTCTTGATAATGCATGCACACCGACGATTTCACCCCGGAACGGCACCAGGTTTAAGTAGGCCTCCAGCAATTGATCTTTACGCCAGTCACGCTCCAGCCATTGAGCCACAATCGCTTGATTGATCTTTTGAACGCCTGTTCTTGGACTCGATTTACGGCGTAAATCCTCTTCCAGCAATCCGGCTAATTGCATGGTAATTGTTGAGGCACCACGTGTTTTCGTATTCCAGAGGTTGCCCCATGCCGCAGCTGCTACCGCATTCCAATCGACACCACTGTGCTGATAAAACCGTTTATCTTCTGACGCGATCAGCGCGTTCCGCATCGCAGGTGAGATATCCTCCAGTTTTACCCAGGCTAATTTGCGCTCTTTCGGATTAACCCTGAGCTGATGAACAACCACTCCATTTCTGTCAAGGAGCAGGCTGTCGGATGCCGTGAAATCGCGCTGGACTTCCTTGAAGCTGGCAATCGCGCAGGCCGATTCAGCGAAACAGGAAAGCGTTAACGCAAAAAATAATCCTTTCAACATACTTCGTTGCAAATACATCACTTCACGGTCAGTGCAGGATTTGGATATTCGCCAAACATCTCAGGCGCATACATTGCCTCGACTCTGGTTTGGGGCATCTTGAATTCACCAGTATTATTCAGACGCATCGTATAACTCAGCGTAAATTTGCCTTTAGGTACGAATTCATAATAGCTACGGAAAGCCTCAAAACTACGCTCCTCATACGTCAACCATGCCATATTCCCGGATGATGTCGCAGGATTGTCGGCTTTGGCTATGGCACCGATCAGTGAATCGCGGCCCAAGCCAGAACCCAGCAAACTGGCTCCCGCCGGCACGGGATCAGATACGACAACCCAAGTCATATCGGTCTGTGCATCGATCTCCAGATTGACGCGGATAATATCGCCACGGCTGTATTTTCCCTTTTCTTTTTGCTCTACCGGAATCATCGTTTTGCTAATCTGATAGCCACTACTGAATGGCGTTTTTAACGGGATCGCGGCAAGGCTTTGTAAGACTATCCAAGGCTTACCCTTGCCTTCGTGTATCAGTTTCAATCCATCAGCGGCTTTGGTCGCGGCAGACCCGTTCACTGGCCAGGCTAATTGCAAGTTACCGCCACCAGTCGCTGGCCAGCTGAAATTCTGGCTTTGAGAAGTAATCGTTGTTGGCATGGCCTGTTGCCAATTGGCTTTAGTGACACCTACAACTTTTTCGCTTTCAAATTTCTTCGCAAATTTTTCTAATGCGAGGGAACCCCATACGTTTGCCGTTGTTGTTCCCCAGTGCCCGCGTATTTGTCGTTGAATTGCGCCGGTCATCAATTTCGGCATATCGTCGCGCCACTCGGCGTTATCTAGCATCACCAGTATCAGCCGCGCAGCATTGCTGTCTGCACTGCTCATCAGCCACCACCAGTAATCATCAGCTTCTGTCGAGAAACCAAGGCGGGTACCCTGATAATTGAGTCTCGATCTTAAGACCTGATCGGCCTCCCTGATATACATGTCACGCTTAGGTATGGCGACAGTTCTTTGTAAGACCGCAAGCCAGTCAATTACCGCGGAGGTAGGCCACAAGTTAGGTGCAATTTGTATCGAGCCTAATAAGCGTGGTTGTATGGATGTATAGCGTGACATAGCTTCGAGCGCCGCTAATTTTCTGGCATCCAGATCTTTTTTAGGTGACCAGTAGCTGCGCGTGATTTTGCCTTCAACAAACGCACTCAGGCCTTGCAACATCTTGTCCCGGCTTGCGTCAGGCAGCGCAAATCCTGCCTCGCTGGTGGCGGACAAGAGATAGGCTGTTAAGCTGTCACTGCCCCTGGCTTCTACCTGTTCGGCAGGCGGATAGTAATAGGCAAGACCATCTTTATCCAGATACGTCGGCAAATCAGCCGTGATACGTTGCCACATTGCCGTGTCTCTTAAACCGATAGCTTTCGACGTTTTTTGCTCCAGACAAGCATAAGGATATTCAGAAAAATACCGGCGTAAAGCCTGATTTTCAACTGCCAGATTCGGAATCAAAGAAATCGCCAGCCCACCTCTGCCGGGCAAACTGTCTGCCGGTTGAACAACAGCCATCGTGACAGATTTGTCTAACTGAAATAAGCTCGCCTGCTGCACAGTAACCGGTACTGCGGCAATAACACGCTGTGTTATTTTTACGGCGTCTTTAACTCCCGCCACAGCCCCCGACGTTTTCTCCAGAGCTTTAATATTCCACGTCAGCGCTTGGGTATCGGCATTGCTAAATGCGGTCGCCACGTTGGCATTAGATGCTGGCACCACGACTCGCCAGTTAAGCTCACGCGCCTCCCCTGCGGGAATGTTCAGGTTTTGTTTCGGCAATTCCGTTAGTAATCCTGTGACTGTGGCGCTGACGTCAACCTGCATTGCTCTCGTCGTCGTATTTCTGACTGTCACCATTGCGTTGAACTGATCGCCCTCACGCACGAGTGGCGGCAATCCTGAAATTATTTGCAAATCCTGCGTTGAACGTATGCTGGTTGAACCCGTGCCAAACAGTGAGGTACCACTTTGCGCAATCGCTACGATTTTAAAGTTGGTCAGCGCATCATTGAGCGGCACATCAAGTCGTGCCATACCGTTGGCATCCAGAATTACCGTCGATTTCCAGAGTAATAATGTGTCAAACAATTCACGTGTCGATGACTTGCCACCACCACCTCCGGCAGCAACGGCCTTGCGGCCATAATGTCGTTTTCCTATGACTTGCATTTGCGCTGTCGCAGTTTCAACGCCATAGCTACGACGTTGCAGTAAAGCCCCAAGCAAATCCCAGCTGGTGTTCGGTTGCAGTTCAAGCAGAGCCTCATCAACGGCGGCTACCGCGATCTCTGCACCGGCTGCTGGCTTGCCGTCAGGACGTGTTACCTGGACGGTGATTTTCGAGGTACTTCTGATGGGGTACGTTACTTTGTCGCTGCTGACGTTGACCTTTAGCTGATTGCCTGACGTGCCTACGGCAATTTCGGCAATGCCATATTTATAGGCGGGCTTGGCAAGATCGACCAAGGCACCTGGTGCCTGATATTCCCTGAATTCACTCCACCAATTTAAAGGCTCTTTCCAACCCCAGGTAAAAAATGAATACCAGGGAACTTCGCGCATACGGCCACGTACTGCGAGTACCGAAACAAAGACATTGGGGCCAAAGCTTGCCTTGATTGGGACACTGATACTGGGATCACGCCCGTTCAACTGCACCACCATCGTATCGATAATACCCTCACGCTCAATCGCCACCAGTGCCGTCGCGTAACGGAATGGCATACGTACCTGGAATTTGGCCGTCTCTCCTGCCTGATATTGCTTTTTTTCCGGCAAAATATCCATGCGATCCTGATTCTCTCCTTCGAACCAGGTCTCGTTCTGATCAGATGCCCAAACCGAGGTTTTAGCACTGGAGATCTTGCCATTGCTATCTTTGGCTTTGGCGGTAATTTCTATATTGCCGGAGGCTTTCAGATCGGCGTCACAAAAGAACATGCCATGTTCATCCGACTTACCAGAACACAGTTCGCCAAGATCTTTATTTGTTTCTGCATTCTCATAGGCATAGAAGCCGCCCACCATGCGCTTGCGGTGAGAGTTGTTTTGCTTATTTAGTCCGGATAAAGAAACGGCGACACCTGCTTGGGGCTTGCCGCTGGTATCCAGAGTGACGGCAACCAGGCTCATTTTCTTTTTGACGGAGATCCAGGAACCGGTTTTAATGCCGACAATGACTGCAGACGACCAGACTGGCGTAATGGCAGAGATAGTCTGAATTTCGCCATTCGGATCTGCATACGTCATCTCAGACAATAATTCTTGAGGCTTGCTGATGTCCGGTAAATTTTTGATGACGGTTTTGCCGCTACCATTTTTATCCAGCGTCACCGGTAATTTGTTGGCGACGATTTTTTGTTCATCGTCGTTGTCAGCGCCGCCGTAAAATGAAAATCCGTCAAAGTTAGGGAAATTGATCGCTTTACTTCGCAACAAACTAGTAATCTGCACGGTTAAGCCAGACGCGCCGCCGCCGTTCAGATAATTGAGCTGCACATCCAAAGGAAGTTCTTTTGGTGTGATTTGTATTTGCTTAGGCGGGGTGATCCGACCTTGTAGCAAAGGCAAGCGAAATTCTTCTACCCGGAAGCTACCGCTCAGAATGGAATTTTGCGCATAACGCCCATCCTCGTCCATATCAGCATTAGCTTCATTTCCCTGATTCGCTGGAATTTCAGTAGCAGATTTGATGCTTCCTTTATCCAGCAAAATGTCATAGCGCCCGAGTTTCGCCTGCTTAGGAATCGCAAAAACTGTCTCAGCGGTATTCTGATTGCCCCATGTCAGGGGGAACTGAAACTCCTGATTGCTACCCTGATGAATAATCCGCACACGAATTGGTAGCAAATCAGGTTTTTGCAATGCAAAGCCCTGCATGTTTTCTACCCGAATCACATGTTTCATCGAAACTGTTTCACCGGCACGCAGCAAACTACGATCCAAGATCGTATGCGCTCTGACATTGGCAGTCTTACTAACGTCAGTCGGCAGATTAAACCGATATGATTCAATACCGTTGTTCCAGGAAGACAAAGCAAAGGCAATGTCTTTGCGGCCTTTTTCATCTATTTTGCGTGCACTGACAAAGAAACCATTTAACTTGTCAGAGCTCCGGTTTCCATTACCGCCCTCCCCCATATCATTGTCGATGCAGGGATCGGAAAAGCCCTCTGGTATCAACACAAGGCCATTCGCACCGGTAATACCGCGCCAAAGCTCCTTGCCCAAGCAATTGGACAGCCGCACATCAGCACCGGCGACAGGCTTTGCATTATCCAGCGTTGTCACCCAGACAGCGCCGTTCTCACGACCTAGTTTGATATGTACAGCGAGATTGGTGACCAAGGCACTGGTGCGCACATACATAGGGACTGGCTTGCCAAGTAAGGCACTGCCTAGTTTTTGAGATTGCAGTTCCAGCACATAGAACCCGGGATCTTTTAAGGGGATGCCGATGACTTCAAACGGTCTGGCAGGCGTAGTATCTTTCGCATCCTGAAAAGTTGGCAACTCTATTTTGCGCACGCCCGCTTCACGCGATAGTAATCCGAGACTGCGGGATTCGATATCCTTCCCATTCAATCTGACCGTAGACTCATGATACTCATTGAGTGTATTGATCCAGCGGATGATGCCTGCATCGTCGTCCAGCTTCAGATTGGCAAGAGTGCCTGGTGACTGCCTGCCATCAGCATTACGCAGTAGCAGATTCTTTTCTACATTGCGTAAAGTAACGGGCAAAGTAGCATCGGCATTGAGTTCGACAATACCAAACGGCGCTGCAGAAAATTTAGCCAGTGGCGGGTAATCGGCAGTAGAAAAACGAAGCGGAAATTGGCTGGCATTGCTCAACGGCCTGCCTGTTTCGTCTTTGAAATTGGATGGCAAAACAATGCTGTACTCAGTTTTTTCAGCAAATGGCGCAGCGAAATCGACTCTTTGCACCATGGGATTTTTTTCCTCCCGACTAAAAACCGGCTTAACCGTTCCTTTTGCTGTTTTCAGGCTAATTTGTTCTGCCAGTTTGCGACTGACCGGCGTGTTGAAATACAGACCCAACGACTGGATCGGCGTACAAGCCGCATTGGCATTCTCGCGCTGGCAACTAAACGTCGCGCTGAATGCGGGACGCACCTGGAATTTATAGGTCTGCTTTTGTGAATTGGGAATACCGCTTGGCGTCAGGATACCTTTGTCCCACACCACACGGACTGCGGCATCATTTGGAAAACGTTGCTGACACTGGATAACACTGATGTGCTCAGGAGTGAAGTCTCTGGCAAATTGTTTGAGCAGATCTGCTCTTATTTTGGCATCGACAAAACGTACTGGTACCCGTTCATGTACCCCTTCTATTTCGCAATACACATGTTTGAGCAGAGTATCGCTGGTTGCCTGACCATTTTGATACAGGATGAAAGCCTGTTCTTCATCGATACGATCATATTCATAAGGCTGTACGCGCAACACGGCAGGGCCGCCGGTTGAGAACTGAAATACGGTTTTCCCTGTAATCGCGTTACCGGACTGGGTCTTAAAATCAATTTTGATCTGGAAATTACATTGTGTACCCGGCGGTAGATCTTTCGCGAAATCATAGACCCAATTTTTATCATCAGCCCAGCGACCTGAACCTGACTGGCTACATTTGACATCGAACGGTGTCGCCGCTTTAGGATCACCAAAAGCAATCACCGCTTCAGAAAACGTAACCCGTACCTGGCGAACCTGCGCCACCTCACCTTGCGGGGTAAAGCGGCTGATACTTGCTGCATCGGCATTACCGTTATAAATAAAAGAAGCAATCAGTAATGCGCCAAAACCTTTCAGGCTATGCAGCAGAGTCATCGTTATCTCCAGTCGCCGCGCAATACTTGGACTTTTTCTTGCAAAACAATTGGCGATACTTGATCTGCCGGAAGAGATTCACCAACCGCCAGTTCAAGTTTTGAAAATGGCCCGCGGCGAAAGGAACGTTCAAACGGGTTGCCTTTACCCCGGGTCAGAAAACTCCCCCACAAACCACGCAACGCCATTGGAAAGACGGGGACAGGAGAACGCTCAAGTATCTTCATAATGCCACCTTTGAATTCGTTCATATCTCCGGTCGTTGTCAGCTTACCTTCGGGGAAAATGCAGACCAGTTCACCCTCATGTAATGCCTGAGCGATATCAACATAAGCTTTTTCCATCGTCCACGGATCTTCTTTAGCAGGCGCGATCGGGATCGCCTTCGCTGTTTTAAATATCCAGGACAAAAATGGAATTTTAAAAATACGATGATCCATTACAAAGCGGATCGGTCTAGGGCTAGATCCCATGATCACAATCGCATCCATATAGCTCACATGATTACAAACCAGGATGGCTGCACCTTCTGCAGGGATACGATCTGTGTTCACTCCCTTTACCCGATGGATAGTATGAATCAGCAGCCACGCAATAAAGCGCATCAAAAATTCTGGTACCAGACTGAAGATATAAATCGCGACGACGGCATTCAGAATGGCGGTCGCCATAAATATCTCGGGAATCGTAAAACCCTGCTTCAGCATCAGCATCGCAGCAAGTGAGGCGACCACCATGAACAGCGCATTCATGATGTTCATCCCCGCGATTGTGCGTGACAGATGTTTAGGATCACAACGTGTCTGTATCAGTGCAAATAAAGGCACAATATACAAGCCACCAAAAATACCGATCATGACAATGTCAAATAGAATCCGGTGACTGCCTGTCTGATGGAAGAAGCCTGCGGCATCCAGAGTCTGCGCAGCACCTGCCACGGCTTCCAGCGCATGTGTATAGGCAACGCTGGACAAATACAGATCAAAGCCGAACACGGATAAACCTATCGCACCAAAAGGTACCAGACCGATCTCAACCTTATGCCCCGACAGCCGCTCGCACAGCAGAGAGCCTGCGCCAATCCCGAACGAAAAAATCGTCAGCAAGAGCACGAAAACGCTGTGATCTCCGTGCAGATAGTTTTTAGCATATAACGGGAACTGGGCAAGGACAATGGCACCATAAAACCAGAACCATGAGTTACCAAGCAAGGATAAAAAAACCGGACGATTCTGTTTGCTGAAACTGATATTACGGACTGTTTCTGTTGCTGGATTCCAGTTAATTTTCAGCTCTGGCTCTGGTGCAGGTGAATGCGGAATACGCAAACTCGTGAGCCAGCCAATGATCGCAATCACGATAGTACCGCCGGCGACAAGTTCGATTCCCCATGGCTTGTGAACGACGAGCATGGCTCCCAGAATCTCTCCGAGCAAAATGCCGACGAATGTACCCATCTCGATCACACCGTTACCACCGACGAGTTCATCGGTTTTCAGATGCTGTGGCAAATACGCATATTTCACCGGACCGAACAAAGTCGAATGAATGCCCATACCTGCTACCGCAGCAATCAGCAGCCACAGGCTATGCGTCATCCAGCCAGTGGCTGCGACGATCATGATGGCGATTTCTAATAGTTTGACTTTGCGGGCGACTGTGCCCTTTTCAAATTTATCTGCCAACTGTCCCGATGTCGCAGAGAACAATACAAACGGCAAAATGAACAGGCCTGGTATCAGATTGTTTAACAAACCAACGTCAAGAGTAGTCCATTGCAAGGCATCGTAAGTGAGGACGGTCAGTAGTGCGGTCTTAAAGACATTGTCATTAAATGCGCCAAGAAATTGCGTCCAGAAAAAAGGCGCAAAACGACGTTGCTTTAATAGTGAGAACTGACTTTGTTGGCTCATGGGCGGAAATCATCCAGGTAAGTTGTGTATTGGCCAGCGATCTGAATGCTTCGCTTTCCATTGAAACAATTATAATTTAGACACGGGCAATCAATGTGGAAAATCTTACATTGTGACGTAAGCATTGCTGCCCGCTTATTTGAGGCAGTGTCCCGCTTATTGAGACTAATTGACAATAATTACCTACCGCTGAAAGAACAGGATGGCGTCCCGTACCGGCAGCACCTCACAACCGGCGATTTTTGCTTCTGACAGGGCATAGCGTAGTTGTGCCGGTGTTGTACCCCAAGGTCCCGGGATTTCATCAACCTCATGCGAATAAAAAATTAACCAGCCGCCCTCTCGTGCAGTTTGATCGATTAATTGCTTTATTTTTTTCTGACTGGTTTTGTTTGCATACAAGGCCTGCGCACGTAAAGCGGCCAAATCTGCCTTACCAATCTGCGTGCCTCCGCCAGTAATACGATTGTAGGCAAAGCGTTGTGAGGCCGCCAGTTTGCTACCGAGATCGTAGGCACCAAACGGAAAAGCGAAGCCACTATTCGGGATATTGTTTTTGGTAAAAAAATCCTGATTCTTTTCCCAGTCGAGCTTCAAGTCTTTGACGGCATGTGTCGCACAGTTAGTATGTGAAAATGTATGGCAGCCAATCTCATGACCATCTTCGACCAAGGCTTTTAAGTCCTCGACGCTATGACATTGATGTCCCTGCTCCAGACCATCTGTCAGTCCGCCACAGACAAAAAAAGTCCCGCGCGCACCAAACTCCTCCAGCAAGTCTTTCCCGACGATGCAAGCACTGGCCGGTACATCATCAAACGTAAAGCTGACCACCCCTCGCCCTTGCTTCAAAGGCAGCCAGGCGCAAGCCAAATGCCTGGAAAGACGGCGACTGATTTTTTTCAGTAAAGACATAGTTCACCTATCAACATAAGATCGATCAACGCAGTGCATCAGAGTTACTTAGAGAATGCTGATACCGTTTTAAGACCATCTTGGCAGCACTGCCAGGCAGATTTTCGTAGGTATATTCCAGACCAATCTTAATGATCGCTTGTCGTAAGCCTGGCAGACTTCCTTCTCGTGTCAGTCGCTCTGCGACGCTATCGATACTGACTTTCAAGCCGCGGTCTATTTCATAGCTCATACCGAAGCCCACCCTGAGCTCGCGTTCTTTTCGGGATATTTCATTTTGAAATTCAGCCAGCCTGGGTACCAGTTTTTGATCGCTGTCTTGCAACATGCCGGAAAAATTCAATTGCGTCTTATCCGACACCTTCCATTGCGCATCGAGTCGCGCTGCTTTGGCGATAACATACAGGATAGACGGGTCCACAATCGTGAACGGTCGATTCCACAACTGCATATCCAGTCTTAGCTTAGGTGAGTAAAAATACGTTGCTCTGACCAGGGTAGAAAAAAGAGTCGTATCCAGTTCATGCAGACTTTCGTAGCGCCGGCGTATAAGTCCCAGATGAGCGCTGGCGACAGTTTTGACACTATATTTCCATTCAGCTTCTAAAAAACTTTCCGTCTCACGATAATGCTTATCAAGATCTGCAAGCTGCTGCTGGTCACGGTTAGGATAGTCCGTTTCAGACACACGCAGACCCGCCTCTATATTCGATCCTGTGGGAGAATAATAGCGAATGCTGGCCTGCTGGCCTTGCTGATGAAAATTATAGAGTTGATTCACGCCAAGCTCATAGCGCAACGAGGACCGGTCTACTTTGACCGGTATCGTTAGCTCATCAGTAATCTTGAGTGTGAGCTCTGCACTTTGCTGGCCGTAATGCGAGATATCTTTATCGGTGAGTGAGCCGTTAATATACTGGAACAGGCGATCTTCTTTAGCCGCATTAATACGACCGCTCACCACGTCACCGATCGCATATTCAAACGTCGCGTCGCCCGCTTTGGTTTGATGATTCAGGTCTTGATAATGCTGGTAACTCCGCTTACCCAAATCACCTGTAAGAATCAAGCGTGTACGATCTGACAATACCGGAATAATCGCTCCGGCACGAACATCGATACCGCGGACTTTATCTGAGGTATCGACATTGCCATTTTGCGCCGTCGCCGCATTACCGTCATAAAAACGTAATGGATTGCTGTCACTGGTTAAGGACGTCTCTAATTGCAATACCAGCTCAGAACTTGCCCACACCGGCCCGGTACTCGTTAGCAGACCTAAGAGCATCATTGCTTGTACTCGTACAAATACAAGCATAGGGGATACACCTGTCATCGTCATTGCCGGTGGCAATGAACAAGGGTATTTGACTGCAACAGAAGTGAGCTTTCTCATCAGACAGATTAGACAGACGTAATGCAATCAACAATAAGGAAAAATAAAACTATATTAAGGCGACATTAAGGCGATCAAGCAGCATGTAAACCATGTTCAGATAAACGTAAGACACGGTCGCACCGTTGCGCCAGTTCAGCATCATGCGTCACGATCACAAATGCCGTTCCCAGAGTGCGCGACAATTCCAGCATCAATTCAAAAATCTGCTGGGCAGTAGCACGGTCCAGATTGCCCGTAGGCTCGTCCGCCAGTACACAGGCTGGCTGTGTGACGAGTGCTCTGGCTAATGCAACACGCTGCCGCTCACCGCCAGATAATTCACCCGGCACATGGGTAATTCTGTGTTCCAGCCCTACCCGCGCCAGAACTGCTTTGGCAGCGGCATGAGCGTCATTGCGGTTCACTCGACGTATCAATAAAGGCATTGCGACGTTTTCGAGTGCAGAAAATTCAGGCAACAAATGATGAAACTGATACACAAAGCCCAGCGAGGCATTGCGTACATCACCACGCATTTTCTCGCTCATGCTGGCAAAATTTTGCCCCAGCAATGTGACATCACCCGCGGTCGGCGTATCCAGCCCGCCCAGCAAGTGCAGCAGCGTTGATTTGCCCGATCCCGAAGCGCCGATAATCGCAACCCGCTCGCCTTTGTTCACGCTGAAATTCACATTACTCAATACTTTGACCGAATAATCTCCCTGGGTAAATGTCTTACTCAGATTACTACACGACAGTATCATGCTGGATGCTTGGGAATTAGTAGAGTTGTAGGCAGTCTGATTACTCATAACGCAAGGCCTCCGCCGGTTTCACGCGGGCACCACGCCAGCTAGGATAGATCGTCGCGACAAATGCGAGGATCACGGCAACACCACCGATCGTCCACACATCTGACCACTGCAAATCCGACGGTAAGGTACTGATGACATACACCTCTTTAGACAAAAACTGTATACCCAGTACATGCTCAATAAAAGGCACGATGATGTCGATGTTATGAGCGATCAAAATACCGGAACCAACACCAATTGCGGTGCCGAGCAAGCCAACCAGTGCGCCTTGTATCATAAAAATTTTCATGATCGACCACGGAGAGGCGCCAAGCGTACGCAAAATAGCAATGTCCGCCTGCTTGTCCGTCACCGTCATGACCAATGTAGAGACTAGATTGAATGCAGCAACAGCGATGATCAGGGTCAATATGATAAACATCATGGTTTTTTCAGTCTTGACCGCTGCAAAATAATTCCGATTCTGTTGTGACCAATCTCGTATCAACAAATTACCCGTCAGCGTGCGAGACAAGTCCAAGGCGACTTGCGGTGCTTTTAGCATATCGGCGATCCGGAGCCGGAGTCCCGATGGCGCAGACAATCTGAAAAACTTCTCAGCGTCGTTCATCTGGATAAATGCCATGCCGGAATCGTACTCAAAATGCCCTGCTTCAAAAATGCCGACCACAGTAAACGCTTTCAGACGAGGCACCATGCCTGCCGGGGTTAATTGCCCTTCCGGTGCCGCCAGACTCACCTTATCGCCCAGACTCGCGTGCAAAGCCCGCGCCAATTCTGAGCCTAGTACGATACCGAATTCGCCCGGTTTTAAATCGCTCAGCTTACCGGCTTTGATTTTTGTCGCCACTTCAGAAACTTTAGGCTCTTCTTCCGGCAAAATGCCGCGCAAAATGACACCCCGCATGACGTCATCACGAATGATCATGGCCTGTGCGTCGACGTAAGGTGCCGTACCTTTAATCGCCTTGTTTCGCAGAACCTCTTGTGCGGTGGCTTGCCAATCCGGTAAAGCGCCGGTCGCGTCGAACACCTCGATATGAGCGAGGACCGACAGCATACGGTCGCGAACCTCTTTTTGGAATCCATTCATCACCGACAGGACAACGATCAGCGCTGCAACACCGAGTGCGATTCCTGCCATCGAGATCATCGAAATAAAAGAAATAAAACTATTACGTCCGCTGCGCTTCCCGGCGCGGGTATAGCGCAAACCGACTAGCCATTCAAAAGGTATGTTTTTCACTAGTTAATTTTATTTAATCAGACAAATTGAGAAAAATGAGCGCCAATCCCGATAAATTCAGGCTGAGTCCGCACTAAAAATCAGCCTGTCATTCATACTAAGATCCGAAACAGCGTGCATCTTGCCATACAATGATGCTATGAGCCATTTAGAAATTATTTTACCCTTCGCGATTCCACCTGCCCCCTTAGCCAGGGATTTGCAACGTGAATTAACCGTCCCTGGCTACAGCACGCTAATAGGGAAAGCGACTATCGGTACAACCGAGGTATTTGAGGACTTTTCCAGGCGACTCCCGCATGAAACCGTGCTCGCAGGGCATTTTGCCATGGAAAGCCGCGCAGATACTGCGGGAGACCTTTTGAATTTGCCAGAGATTGTAAGCAATCAACCGGATCATCAACGCAGCAGCCCCAAAGACACACATAACAAAATGCGCGCTCTGGGTTTGACCGTAGACCAGGGACTCTGGTTCACGCTGCATCCGGTACATATTCATATCGCACGTGATCATCTGGTATTAAGCGATCACCGGCGCCTGATGTTATCGGAAGCAGATGCCCGCCTTCTTTTCAGGGACGCCGAACTGATCAGCTCTGAGTTGGGTAAAACGCTGATATACGGCGATGCGCAGCATTGGTTCTTGCGCGCAGACGACTGGCAAGACATGTGCACGGCCACTCCGGATGCTGCTTGCGGTCACAATGTCGACATCTGGATGCCAAAGGGAACACAAGAACGCGCCTGGCGTAAGTTGCAAAATGAAATTCAGATGCAATGGCACAGCCACCCGGTCAATCAGGAGCGTGAGAGTCAGGGACATAAGCCAGTTAATTCCGTCTGGCTGTCAGGTGGCAGCACGCAAGCAATGACGCTACCGGCCATAACAGCCGGGCCAGCTCATTGTAAAGAACTCATTAAAGAATTCACTAACGACCCCGCACCAGGCAAGAATTACCGGATTATTCTCGATCATTTACTCGAACCGGCTCTCAATAGTGACTGGGCAGAATGGCTGACACAGATGCAGATATTGGAACAGGACTGGTTCACCCCTGCTGTAGCCGCTTTGCGTTCCAGGGAGCTGGACCGACTAGTTTTGACAGTCAGCGATGCCAGCTTATTGACCCAATTCTCTTTGACACCCTGGTCTCTGAAAAAATTCTGGCGCAAAAATTCGTTAGATACTCTATTTACACTCCCGATCAGCTCCACAACCAATACAGCATGACACGCATCAGCACCCGCCCCTATTCATTCCGTGATTCCGAAATGCTGCGCCAGAGCGGCATTCATCCTGTACTGGCACGCCTGTATGCCGCGCGCGGTGTTAAGGAGGCATCAGAATTACGTAGTGAACTACCGCAATTGATTACCCCGGATCAGTTACTGCACGTCCGGCAAGCCGCTATTTATCTTGCTGATGCCATCGCTGTGGGCAAAAAAATGTGTATCGTCGCCGATTATGACTGCGATGGCGCTACCGCGTGCGCAGTCGGTCTGCGCGGTCTGCGCATGATGGGTGCTCAGGTGGATTACATCGTGCCGGACAGACAAATCCATGGTTATGGTTTAACACCAGAAATCGTCGCCCTGACCCGTCAGGAAAAAGCACCGGATATTATCGTCACTGTCGATAATGGCATTGCCAGTATTGACGGCGTTGCCGCAGCGAATGCGCTAGGGATTGACGTCGTTGTTACCGACCATCACTTGCCCGCCGATACACTGCCTGACGCGGCGGTGATCGTAAATCCGAATCAGCCAGGTTGCGGATTCCCCAGTAAAAATCTGGCTGGTGTTGGCGTAATGTTTTATACCTTACTGGCACTTCGTGCCGAGTTACGTCAGCGCGGCGTATTTGATCAGCAGAACCAGCCTAAACTCGATGTTCTGCTGGATCTGGTCGCACTCGGCACCGTCGCCGATGTGGTCAAACTCGATGCAAATAACAGAATTCTGGTTGCACAAGGTATTAAGCGCATGCGTGCGGGTCGCATGCATGCTGGTATTGCCGCGTTGTTCCGTGTGGCGGGACGCGAGCCGCAGCAGGCAAGTCCATTCGATCTTGGGTTTGCCTTAGGCCCCAGAATCAATGCCGCTGGTCGCCTGTCAGATATGTCCCTGGGAATTGAATGCCTGACCACGGATGACGAAGGCCGCGCCTGGCATATTGCCCAAGAACTCAATAGCATCAACGCAGACCGTAAAGATATCGAGCGCGAGATGCAGGATGTCGCCCTGCTCCATCTCGATGATTTTCAACCGGCTGCCAGCAACACGATTACAGTATTTGACGAAAGCTGGCATCAGGGCGTCATCGGCATTGTCGCTTCGCGCCTTAAAGATAAATTTTATCGTCCCACCATTACATTTGCTCCTGGCGACGACGGCATTATTAAAGGTTCAGGCAGATCGATCCCGGGTTTTCATCTGCGCGACGCACTAGATCTGGTGTCCAAACATGCGCCAAACCTGATCATGAAATTTGGCGGTCATGCAATGGCTGCCGGTTTGACGTTGCGAGCCGAGAATTTTGACGCTTTTCAAAAAGCTTTTGAAGCGGTTGCGCAGAGCTGGCTTCAGGCAGATCAGTTAGAGCGTATTGTAGAAACAGACGGTCCGCTGGAAGACGCGTATTTCAGTACCGACTTCATTAGTCTGATGGATGCGCAAGTATGGGGGCAAGGGTTCGCACCACCGATTTTTTGCGATGAATTTAAGTTGATTTCTCAGCGAATATTAAAAGAACGCCATCTAAAAATGGAGCTGGAGAAAAATGGTAAGCGCTATGATGCCATCTGGTTTGGCCATACAGACAGTCTGCCGGAGCGTATCAGCGTAGCATTTCGGCTCGATGCGAATACTTACAATGGAGTTACCCGTGTACAGCTCCTGGTCGAGCATATTGAGTGAGCTTGATTGCCGGCAAAGCCGCAATCATGCAAAATAGTTAGGCATCCTCAAAAAATATTCCGCAATATCAAGGTGTTAGCACATGAAATCGCCATTTCAGGTACAATCGCGCCCATGAAAACTGCGCCAAAAAATCTCTTCTCTTTCCCCCGTTTCCGCCCCGATGTTGGCGGTGCGAAGGCCGCTCCCTTTTTACCGATGTCGCGCGCCGAAATGGATGCCTTGGGCTGGGATAGTTGTGACGTGATTTTAGTGACTGGCGACGCCTATATCGACCATCCAAGTTTTGGTATGGCACTGGTTGGGCGTTTGCTGGAACAGCAAGGGTTTCGCGTAGGGATTATTAGCCAGCCAGACTGGCAATCCGCTGATGCGTTCCGCGCATTGGGCAAGCCAAATCTGTACTTTGGCATTACTGCCGGCAATATGGATTCGATGGTAAATCGCTACACGGCAGATCGTAAAATCCGCTCCGAAGATGCATATACACCTGATGGCGATCCAAACAAGCGTCCTGACCGTGCGGTCGTTGTGTATTCACAGCGCGTGCGCGAAGCCTTCCCTGGCGTGAGTGTGGTGATTGGCAGTATCGAGGCAAGTTTGCGACGGATTGCGCATTACGATTATTGGTCGGACAAAGTAAAACGTTCAGTATTGCCAGACTCAAAGGCAGATATTCTCTTATTCGGTAATGCCGAGCGCGCTTTGGTCGATTTGACGCATCGTCTTGCGGCAGGTGAGTCCATCAAAGAAATCCGTGATCTGCGCGGTACTGCATTCATGGTACCTCGTGGCTGGATGCCCTCCCCGGACTGGACAGAAATCAATTCAACCCGCGTAGATACACCGGGCAAAATAGAAGCGCATCCCGACCCGTATTACATGGCACCGGAAAATGCCTCGTCTTGCGAAACCAAAATTGCCGACAAAACATCCGGCCAAGTAACGGAAACAGCGCCTCCCCAGGACGTCGTACAGGCGCAAGCCATACGCATCATGAGCCGCGAAGAACGGCAAGCCATGCTGCAAGAAAAACTGCACAAGACAGCGATTCGCCTGCCTTCTTATGAATCAGTATCAGAAGATCCGGTCATGTACGCTCATGCCTCCCGCGTATTCCATCTGGAAGCCAATCCGGGAAATGCGAAATCGCTGATACAAACACATGGCGACCGCGATGTCTGGCTGAATCCGCCACCGCTGCCTCTGGCAATGGATGAGATGGACGGCGTATTTGATCGCGCTTACGCACGTGCACCACACCCTAGTTATGGCAAAGCACGTATTCCGGCTTGGGAAATGATCCGTTTTTCTATCAACATCATGCGCGGCTGCTTCGGCGGTTGTACTTTCTGCTCAATCACCGAACATGAAGGCAGGATTATCCAGAGTCGCTCTGAGCCGTCCATCTTGCGCGAAATTGAAGAAATTCGCGACAAGACGAAAGGCTTTACAGGTACGATTTCTGACATGGGCGGCCCGACCGCCAATATGTACCGTCTGGCTTGCAAAGATAAAAAGATCGAAGAGTCCTGCCGCCGCTTGTCCTGCGTCTATCCCGGCATCTGCAGCAATCTCGGGACGGATCACAGCAAATTGATTTCGCTCTACCGCAAGGCGCGTGCAGTGCCCGGCGTGAAAAAAATACTAATCAGCTCTGGTCTGCGATATGACCTAGCCGTGCGGTCACCCGAGTATGTGAAAGAGCTGGTCACCCATCACGTTGGTGGCTTGTTAAAGATCGCACCTGAACACACCGAAGCCAATACTTTGTCGAAAATGATGAAGCCCGGCATCGGCGCCTATGACGAATTCAAGGCGATGTTCCAGAAATATTCAAAAGAAGCAGGCAAGGAACAATACTTGATTCCTTACTTCATCGCGGCCCACCCAGGTACCACGGATGAGGATATGGTCAATCTGGCGCTCTGGTTGAAGAAAAACGATTTCAAGCTGGATCAGGTACAGACCTTTATGCCGACACCTATGGCGCTGGCAACCACGATGTACCATACGCGCAAAAACCCTTTGAAAAAAATCGACGAAAATTCAGAGATAGTAGAAACCGCGCGCTCCGGAAAAATTCGTAAATTCCATAAAGCGCTGTTACGTTATCAGGCGCCGGAAAATTGGGAAATCGTCAAAGAGGGCTTGTTGCGCATGGGACGCGGGGACTTGATTGGCAGTAGCGAACGTCATTTAATTCCACCTCGTGCACCGGTCGTTCCCGTCGTCGACAAAGGCATTAACAATGGTCGTCGCGTAGCAGCACCTAAAATGAATACCTTTGGCAAAAATGCCGTTGGACGTGCCATGCCGGGAAAACCTGCTGCCAGCTCGCCAGCAAGCGCACGTCCTGCTCTGGCGTTCCGCTCAGCCAAGGCAAAACCGACAAATAGTAAGGCCGGTCGCAAGTAAATTACGGGTAGCACATCTACTATTGAATAAGTCGCCCAAATCAGGGCGATTTCATCTTTTGCGTTTTTGAACTACTTCACGATACCGCTTCAGTATCTCATCGTATTGCGTATTTATATGCGCTTGCTCAGCATCATATTTTTCGTTACTCAATTTGGCACTTTTAATTGCCGACGCCAATTGATTTGCGCGTCTTTGTAAGTCGGCATTCTCTTCCGCAGATTTTTTGCCTCCGCGTTGTTGCACATTTTGAAGGTCCGCCTGTATCAGCCCGATGTCTTTCAATTGCTCGTTATTGGCACGGATTTTTTCTTTGACGCTGGCGATAGCGCGCTGACGAGCTGACTCAATATCCGCTTCTGTCCTGAAGTTTGCTAAAAGATAGAGTTCTTCTTTTTTTCTCTGCTCTTCAAGTTGCGCTTCTTTCTTTTGCGCCTCCTCTTCGGCATCGGCTTTGCGACGCTCTTCCGCCGATAAGGGACGCGGTACTTCTTTAAGAGGTTGCGTCACTGACTTTCGTACAAACATGGAGCGATTTGCACACTCGGGAATGGGACTATCAGATGTTAATGTGCGGCCCGCCGCGTCTTTACAAGTATAAATCTCTGCTTGTACATTGAAAAAAACAACTCCACCGACCATACAAAAGATGGCTGTAAAAATTGTTTTGATGTTTTTGACCGACATATTAATCCATCACCCCAAACGCGCAGTAAGATACCGGAAAGATAAAGCAAAAGAGAAAGAAAAACGAAACTACTTTTTCAAGCAGGAAATCGCACTAAAATAGTTGACAACCATAAAGTTTAATAGTCAAACCGTCAATAAAATCTTATCTCAATCACGTTCTGGATGTCTGATTTTAAAAAACGATGGCACATCACCAATGAATTAGTATGAAACATGAAGGTCTGTTATTCGAATCTGTCTAGTCTGTCAACATCACTTGCGCTTCCAGCGCCCACCATCAGGAGACACCTATGAAACATATGAAAACGGTTTTGATACTTGAACATACAGAAGAGGTGTTTGACAAGCTGACCTGCGATGTCTGTGGTGCAGAGTCGCGGTGGGATGAAAACTGGAGCACCAAGGAAAGTGAAAAAGTCACAACCACCGTGCAATTGTATGAAGAAGAATCTCTCCCAAGCGGAGGACAGTCACAGCAAATGCAATACCATATCTGCCCGACCTGCTTTAAAGAGCACTTAGCCAAATGGTTTGAAAATCACCGCAAAAGCAAATCAACCAACGTTAGTTCGGTCTGGTAATCTGCAGCAACGCCTCTCGACAGTCTCCCAAAGCTGTATTTCTGATGAATTCTGATGAAATACAGCGTCGTTTCTCTGTAAAACTACGCCTCTTTCACCTGAATCCAAATCCAGAACCACCCCAGGCTGGAGTATAATCGAAGGTTTGATTTAAATACGATAGAAGAAAAATATGGAAGCCGAACGCCTTAACAGCCTGTCCGCCCTGCTCGCCGATCTGACGACGCGCGAAGCCGAACTTCGGAGGTATCTTTGACTTCGATGTCAAGTCAGAGAAACTAGAACAAGTCAACGCCGAGCTCGAAGATCCCAAAGTCTGGGAAGAACCGAAGCGCGCACAAGAATTAGGCAAAGAGAAAAAATCCCTCGAAGCCATCGTCCATACGCTGACGAAAATCGACACCGACCTCAAAGACGCGAATGAAATTTTTGCGATGGCGCGTGAAGAAGACGATGAAAGCACGCTGGAAGCCATTGAGGTCGATGCACAGACATTAAAAGGTCTGGTCGAAGGCATGGAATTCCGCCGGATGTTCAACAATCCCATGGATCCCAACAACTGCTTCATCGACATCCAGGCAGGTGCTGGCGGCACAGAGGCTCAAGACTGGGCGTCCATGTTATTGCGTCAATACCTGCGCTATTGCGAACGCAAAGGCTTCAAGGTTGAAATCCTGGAACAATCTGATGGCGAGGTAGCTGGCATCAAAACCGCAACGCTCAAAGTCGAAGGTGAATATGCGTATGGCTTTCTGCGTACAGAAACCGGCGTGCATCGTCTAGTGCGCAAGTCGCCGTTTGATTCTGCGAATGGCCGCCACACCTCGTTTTCCAGCCTGTTCGTGTACCCTGAAGTCGACGAATCTTTCGAGATTGATATCAATCCGGCGGATGTTCGTGTCGATACTTACCGCGCATCCGGCGCAGGTGGTCAGCATATTAATAAAACAGATTCCGCTGTCCGTTTGACGCATGGTCCATCAGGCATCGTAGTTCAATGTCAGAACGATCGCAGCCAGCATCGCAATCGTGCTGAAGCCTGGGAAATGTTAAAAGCGAAATTATTTGAACTCGAATTACGCAAGCGCATGAGCGAAAAACAAAATCTGGAAGACACCAAAACCGACGTCGGCTGGGGTCATCAGATTCGCTCCTATGTACTCGATCAATCCCGTATCAAAGATTTGCGTACCAACTTCGAAATGGGTAATACCAAAGCGGTGCTCGACGGTGACCTGGATGACTTTATCGCCGCCTCATTGAAGCAAGGCGTTTAAATAATTACGAGCCGGATTCGGCATCAAACGAACGACGACTCAAAAGTACCGATCTTATTATCCGAAGTAATTACTACATCGAGAGAAATTTCATGTCAGACCAAATAAATAACGCAGTGCCAGCAGAACCTGTGGTGGATGAAAACTCCATCATCACCGAACGTCGCGCCAAACTCGATGCGATTCGTGCACAGGGTATCGCTTTTCCGAATGATTTCCGCCCGCAGCATAAAGCTGCTGCCTTGCAGGCACAATATGGCGAAACTACCCGTGAACAGTTAGAAGAACTGAACATTACTGTCAGCGTAGCTGGACGTATGATGCTCAAGCGCGAAGCCGGAAAAAAAGCCGCATTCGCCACCTTGCAAGATGCCTCAGGTATTAAGGCTGATGGCCGTATTCAGTTGTACATCACAACAGACAAAACCGGCGAAGCCGAGATGGAAGCCTTCCGTCATTATGATCTGGGCGATATTCTTGGTATTGAAGGTGTTTTGTTCAAGACAAAGACCGACGAACTGACGGTCAAAGTAACGACATTGCGTCTGCTGACAAAGTCGCTGCGCCCTCTGCCGGATAAATTTCACGGCCTGGCGAATCAAGAGACAAAATACCGTCAGCGCTATGTTGATCTGATCATGAGCGAAGACACGCGTCGCACGTTTAAAGCACGTACTGCGGCGATGACCTCGATCCGCAACTTCATGAACAGTAATGAGTTCATGGAAGTTGAAACACCGATGCTGCACGTGATACCTGGCGGCGCAGCAGCCAAGCCTTTCATCACCCATCACAATGCGCTGGACATGCAAATGTATTTGCGTATCGCGCCGGAACTGTACTTGAAGCGTCTGGTCGTCGGTGGCTTTGACCGCGTATTTGAAGTCAACCGTAACTTCCGCAATGAAGGCGTATCACCGCGTCATAATCCAGAATTCACGATGATGGAATTTTACGCCGCCTATGTCGATTACAAATGGCTGATGGATTTCACCGAACAAGTGATACGCAAAGCCGCAGAAGATGCACATGGCACAGCCGTTCTGACTTACCAGGGCAAAGAACTCGATCTGAGCAAGCCGTTTCAGCGCCTGACCATCGTCGGTGCCATTAACAAATACGCACCGCACTACACGCAGGAACAATTGCATGATGCCGGCTTTATCAAAGCTGAATTATTAAAATTTGGGGTAAAACCGTTTGCGACAGCCGGTCTGGGCGCCTTGCAACTAGCCTTGTTTGAAGAAACGGCAGAGGCGCAGTTATGGGAGCCAACTTACATCATTGACTACCCAGTCGAAGTCTCTCCACTGGCGCGAGCATCGGATACCGTTGCAGGCATCACGGAACGTTTTGAGTTATTCATGACCGGTCGTGAAATCGCTAATGGTTTCTCTGAGTTGAACGATGCAGAAGATCAGGCAGCGCGCTTCCAGGCACAGGTTGCCGCCAAAGATGCCGGCGACGAAGAAGCGATGTACTACGATGCGGATTACATTCGTGCACTGGAGTACGGCCTGCCTCCGACAGGCGGCTGTGGTATTGGCATTGATCGTCTGATGATGCTGATCACCGACTCGCCGAATATCCGTGACGTGATCTTATTCCCGCATTTACGTCGTGAAGATTAATTCGCTCAGCTTATCAACGTAAATCCCATAGGGACTGTAAAATTTACAGTCCCTTTTTTATTTGTATTTATTTGTGCTTATTCATATTCATTTCAATCCGACCAACGCTCATAACAAGTTCGCCTCCATACTCACGTCACCGACCAAATTACATGCAAGCTACCCATCCCCTTAAAAAACTACTGAGTTATGCACAATCGTATCGTCGTGATTTTCGACTGGCGACGCTTTACTCGGTTCTGAATAAATTTTTCGATGTACTGCCTGAGGTCTTGATTGGTGTTGCCGTTGATATTGTCGTCAATGGGGATAAAAGCTTTCTGGCAAAAAAAGTCCTGGGTGGCTTTGGTATTACCGATACCTGGCATCAGTTACTGTTGCTCGGTGTGTTAAATGTGGTGATCTGGGGCGGCGAATCCTGGTTTGAGTATTTGCTCTCTCTGAAATGGCGTAAGCTCGCGCAAAATCTTCAGCATGATGTGCGACTCGATACTTATAGTCACGTGCAAAAACTCGAAATGGCCTATTTTGAAAATCAACGCACAGGCAACCTGATGTCGATTCTGAACGAAGATATCAATCAGATGGAACGCTTCTTAAACGGTGGTGCCAATCAAATTATTCAGGTTGTCTGCTCATCGATCATGGTCAGCGCGGTGTTCTTTGCCCTACAACCCTCCCTGGCAATTATTTCCTTGCTGCCAGTGCCGGCAATCCTGATCGGTGCATTTTGGTTTCAGAAACGTCTCGCGCCACGCTACGCAGAAGTACGTGAAGCTGCCGGTGATGTCAGCGCACGATTGAATAATAATTTACTTGGTCTCGCAACGATCAAGGCTTTTGCAACCGAACATTTTGAAAGCAAGCACGTCGCGCAAGCCAGCGATGCCTATCGCAGCGCCAATGGACGTGCAATCGCCATCAGCTCCGCGATTACGCCGGTCATCCGTATGGCAATTCTGGCTGGTTTCACCGCAACACTGGTTTATGGCGGCTGGCTGACCCTGCATGGCGAACTCGCTGTCGGTGCTTATTCTGTACTGGTGTTTCTGACCCAACGATTATTATGGCCACTCACAGGACTAGCGGAAGTCGCCGATATGTATCAACGTTCAATGTCCGCAATTGACCGGGCGATGAACTTATTGAATACACCGATCAAGATCGCGTATGAAGGCGCACACCTGTCACCACAGCAGGTCAAGGGTGAGCTGCACTTTGACCATGTAGGATTTTCTTATGCGGAGACGACAACACTACGCGATATCAATCTGACTATCCCTGCCGGAAAAACCGTCGCCTTTGTCGGCTCCACCGGCTCTGGCAAATCAACACTGGTCAAGCTCTTGCTGCGATTTTACGAATCACAATCGGGTCGCATTAATCTCGATGGACAAGCAATCAACGATATCAACTTACAAGATCTGCGCCGCGCTATTGGCTATGTCGCACAAGATAGTTTTTTAACCGATGGCACGATTGCGGAGAATATCGCTTACGGTCTGAGCGGCGTCTCTGATCAAGCTATTGCTGATGCAGCCCAAGCCGCCGAAGCAACGGAATTCATTCAGAAATTGTCCCTGGGCTTTGCCACCCGTATTGGCGAGCGCGGGCAAAAACTCTCTGGAGGTCAGCGTCAGCGACTCGCTCTGGCGCGCGCCATTTTAAAGAATCCGCCTATTCTGATCCTCGACGAAGCAACCAGTGCCGTAGATAATGAGACGGAAGCCGCGATACAGCGCAGCCTCGACGTCGTCAGCCGCAACCGCACAACGATTGTGATTGCCCATCGCCTCTCAACGGTCAGACAAGCTGATTGCATCTATCTTCTGGAGTCGGGACAAATCGTCGAAAGCGGCACACATGAACAGCTGCTGGCACTCGACGCCGGTTACGCGTCTCTGTGGCGGCTGCAAACAGGTGAACGCCTCATCGCCAATCGGTAAGCCAATCAGCCAATCAAGCAATGATCTCGCACTGTCAGGGAGATGCGAATGCTAAAATCGACGTCAGTTTTTTATAACGGGTTTTGACAGTATGACTACATCAATCAAATACGGCATTGCAGGCATTCTAGCCGGCCTTATTGGCGTTATGATCTACGGTGCTGCTACCTATGCGCTGCATGTAGCTCCGGCGAGCAGCAGTACAGTCAGCTTGCCGGTACAACCATTCGAGGTCGATGCCAGTTGGGTCAAGTCAGGTCGGCCGAATTTTAAGGCCGTAGAATTTTCAAAGGCGGCAGATGGCAGCTCAAGCTCAGGAATCTTTGAAGCGGATGGTGTCTCGACGTTTGAATGGCATTATCAACTCGACGAATCGATTTATGTATTGAGTGGCGGCGTTGATATCGACTATCTGGGTAAACGCTTTACACTCAAAGCAGGCGACACCGCATTTTTTCGTGCTGGCACAACAGCTTTATGGCATGTGCCTCAGGGCGGAATACGCAAAACCTGGACGCTTTACAACCCTGGACGACTGGCGCGCTGGTTTGCGCATTTAAGTAGCCAGTAACGATAGCGTAACGCCGACAAAGCGGGCGTTGGCGCAATCAATGCCTTCGCCAAATACCTCAAAATAAACGATACTCCACCCCACTATTTTTAAATTCCTACGAAAACAGTGCGGATGAAGTATTGTTTTTATCCATACTCCCCTATTTTTCTTATTTTACAGCTTTACTGACCTGTGCGGCTAAAGCCAGTGCACTCAGAAACGCATTTTCTACTCTGCCGCTGCCATCCAGGCCGGCTGCAAACCAGTCTCCGCAGACGCCGATCCCTTGTTTGGCGCTCCACAGGCAATCTTCTGCCAGTGGCTTGGTCGCTTGCGAATAGCGCCAGCGGTGAGCTACTGCATGGATAGCCTGAATTGGTGAACCGGTGGATTCATGAAAGGCTTTGGACAGCTTTTCTTTGACACGTTCGGGATCATCTTCCAGATGTTCAACGCTCCATTCCAGAGTTGCATGACAGACCCAGCGCTCGCCAGCACGGTGCGACGGCTTGGCAGTATCACGGGCGATCCAGCCCAAGCGGGAGTTGTTGACCCAGGCACCGTCATAACCGAGATTGAGCTCGGTCTGAAAGCCGAGCATCAACGTCCAGCATGGTGCAAGTTTTTGCCTGGCAGCTTGTTTCGCCATCGCGGGTACGACTTCGAGTAAAGGCGTCGCTTGCTCAGGCGGAATCGCCAGAATGACGATATCGAAGGGGCCTGCCGATGCCGGGATGGCGACTTCATCTGACTTTACCGAGAGTAGCCATTGTTGGTCAAAGGCTTGAATGGAGACGACTTGCTGTTCGGTGCGAACATCTAATCCGTGCGCGAGTTGCTTACCTAACGAGCTCATGCCTGGCACTGGCACAAAGCGTTTCCCCGTGCTGCCAGCGGCTTTCGTTATTCCGTGATCGAGCGTCACGAGTTTACTTTCCCATGGCACAACCCAGCCTAGCTTGCGCCAGTCGGCGACTTCTTTTTTAAACCGATCTGAACTGGTCGTGAAATATTGTGCCCCATGATCAAAACCACCAAGCTCGGTGACGCGGGTACTCATACGACCGCTGACTCCGCGGCTTTTTTCGTAGACGGTGACATGGTGCCCCTGGGACTGCAACTGACGTGCAACAGTGAGTCCTGCTAATCCTGCTCCAACAACGGCGATTTGCATAGGTAATTCCTTTTCAGTTGTTATTGGTGACGGCGATTATTGATTACGATTATTGAATTACGATTGTCAACTACGGTTATTTGATTGCTCGTCAGGGCGTGGCGATGTCGGATACGTCTGGAGTAAGCCATGCCGCGCTCTGAATATCTGCCAGCCCAAAACAAAAACGCCTGCAGAAATATGCCTGCAGGCGTCGTCTCAGATCGGATTGCCGATCTTTTTTTTCTTGATCAAGTCTGGTACTGCCATAGGCAAAGACATTTTATTCTTCCTGCTCTTCAACCGGCCAATCGCGGATATAGGCTTTGAGCATCTTATTCTCAAAACTTTGTGCTTCCAGAACGGCTCTGGCAACGTCGTAAAAGGAAATCACACCTAGCAAGGTTTTTGCATCCATGACAGGCAGATAGCGAGAATGTTTCTCCAGCATCATACGACGCACTTCATTAACTTCGGTCTCTGGCGTGACGGTTAGCGGATGATCATCCATGTACTTGCGTACGGTGCCAGCGCCGAGCGAGCCTTTGTTATTGTGTATCGCACGGATCACTTCGCGAAAAGTCAGAATGCCGGACAAATCGCCGTATTCCATGACGACCAGGGAGCCGATATCTTTTTCTTCCATGACACCAACGGCGTCAATGATCGACGTGTCCGGGGTAATGGTGTATAGGATGTTGCCTTTTACTTGAAGAATTTCCGAGACTTTCATATTGCTCTCCTCTTGATCACTACCTGATTTCGCTAGGTGCCAGCCTCATCAATTTGTTTGGCCTTGCTTTCAGTTTCGTTGCTTTCCTGACGGCACATTTGATGTTATGTGTTCAATGTATCGCAAGCCTTGCAAAAAATCCAGCAAAGCGATGAACTAAATTACATGAAAATATCGATACGCTGCAAGTCCATCGAATTACCGGCAGTCATACCATCTGCAATCATCACTACAGTGAACTCATGCTATTTGATGAAATTGCGGCTTAGCCTCTTATTTAGCGGAGTGAAGAATGGTAGCATTACCCTATTGAAATTAAGAGAATAACATCACAATGAGCGGCCCTAAATACCTCGGTTTTGATACCCTTTCGCTGCATGCAGGTGCAGCACCTGATCCCGCAACTGGCGCGCGCGCCACCCCGATTTATCTGACTTCCTCGTTTGTTTTTAAAGACTCTGACCACGCAGCCTCTCTCTTCAATATGGAGCGAGCCGGTCACGTGTATTCACGAATTTCTAATCCGACCAATGCCGTACTGGAGGAGCGCATCGCCGCACTCGAAGGTGGTGTCGCGGGGATTGCGGTTGCCAGCGGCCAGGCTGCAATGCATCTGGGACTGGCAACAATCGCAGGAGCAGGCTCGCATGTGGTCGCCTCACGAGCATTGTATGGCGGTTCGCAAAACTTGCTGGCTTATACAATGAAACGCTTTGGTATCGAGACTACGTTTGTTGATCCGCGAGACCTGAATGCATGGAAAGCGGCAATCCGTCCGAATACCAAAGTACTGTTTGCCGAAACGCTAGGCAATCCGGGCCTGGATGTCTTGAATATCCCTGCAGTTGCTGAGATCGCTCATGATAATTATCTTCCGCTGATGCTGGACTCTACTTTCACAACACCGTATCTGTTGCGCCCGTTTGATCATGGTGCCGATCTGGTATTTCACTCCGCAACCAAGTTCCTTTGTGGACACGGCACGGCGATCGGCGGCCTGCTGGTCGATGGTGGCACCTTTGACTGGCAAGAAGCGTATGAAAAAACTGGACGCTTCGGCGAACTGTGCGAACCCTATGACGGTTTCCATGGCATGGTGTTTTCAGAAGAATCGACGATTGCTCCGTTTTCGCTGCGTGCCCGGCGTGAAGGCTTACGCGACTTTGGCGCCGTCATGAGTCCGCATAATGCCTTCGCAATTTTGCAAGGCATAGAAACGCTAGGCTTGCGCATGGACAGGCATGTCGCAAATACGCGCAAAGTCGTCGAGTATCTGGCCGCTCATCCAGCGGTTGAATCGGTGTCGTATCCCGAGCTGGAGTCACATCCGGATTACGAACTCGCAAAGACCTTATTGCCAAAAGGTTGCGGCGCCGTATTCTCGTTCAGCATCAAGGGCAATCGCGCTGCGGGGCAGCGTTTTGTTGAATCGCTGACGCTGTTCTCGCATCTGGCGAATGTCGGCGATGCCAAGTCGCTGGTGATTCACCCTGCTTCTACAACCCATTTCCGCGTTCCGGCAGAACAATTGGCGGCATCTGGCATTACCGAGGGCACCATGCGTTTATCGATAGGACTGGAGAATGTTGACGACCTGATCGACGATCTGGCTCGTAGTCTCAAAGCTGCGCAGAAAGGAGCCTGAGATGCTGTTTAACATTCATGGACATCCAGCGTATTGCTACACCGGTGGTAAAAACTTCAATCCTACATTGCCCACTGCCGTATTTATTCACGGTGCGCAGAATGATCATTCGGTCTGGATATTGCAGACCCGTTATTTTGCCCATCATGGCTTTAATGTACTTGCCGTTGACTTGCCTGGACACGGACGAAGCAAAGGTGATGCACTGACTAGTATCGAACAAATGGCGGACTGGCTGATCGCCTTGCTAGATGCGGCAGGTGTGCAGCAGGCCTGTCTGATCGGTCACAGCATGGGATCACTGATCGCCTTGGAGACCAGCGCACGTGCGCCAGCCCGTGTCAGCAAATTAGCGCTAGTCGGCACTGCGTATCCAATGAAAGTATCTGACACCTTACTTAACGCCGCGCGCGACGAAGAGCAAACTGCGATCGACATGGTCAACATCTGGTCGCACAGCACAATTGCGCACAAGCCGTCTTGCCCGGGACCAGGATTTTATGTCATGAGCGGCAGTCAGCGTCTGATGCAGCGCATGTCTAAAATCAATCCTGCCAAAGTGTTTTATACCGATTTCTCGGCTTGTAATGCTTACGCCAACGGCGAGCAGGCAGCGCAGACAGTCACATGTCCGACGCTGTTTGTACTCGGCAAAAAAGACATGATGACGCCACCGAAAGCGACTAGCACGTTACGCACAGCCATCGCGCATAGCAAGACAACACTGATCGACAATTGTGGTCATTCGCTGATGGCAGAACAAAGCGATGCTGTATTGCAAGCGCTGTTTGATTTCGCTAAATCCTGATTATTTACCGACGACTGGCAATCGTACTCCTACACCCTGGAGAGCATTGGGATTGAAGTAAAGGACTACGCAGATGGAATGCATCAGCTAATGTTCAAAAATTAGCAAAATCAGATTTTATGTGCGGAGTTTTGAATGATTGCTGATCTGATTGCTAATTACCAGCCACCTCACTCCACGCTCTCCCGTAAGAGGGAGAACGCATTTAAGCAAGTGCCAAAACTGAGACAGAAAACACGCTGATAGCGAACTGATTCTGAAAAAATCTGGTTACGTTGATAGCAATACACTTTTAAAAAATACGTTTAAAAACAAACTAAAAAAATAATAGATCTGAATAAGTAAATGGAAAACTGGTTACTCTTTACCGCAACTGAGGCGGCACTATCTCTGTCACCTGGCCCTGCCGTCATGATGGTCGTGGCCTGCGGTATCGCACGCGGCTGGCGCATGTCCTTGTTTGTCACGCTCGGCATCCTGACAGGCAATGCGCTATTTTTCCTCATTTCAGCAACAGGAATAGGCTCGGTTATTCTGGCGTCGCCCAAGCTTTTCATGGCGATTAAATATCTAGGAGCGGCGTATCTGGTGTATCTCGGTTTATCTGCCATATTTGGCAAGCCTTCGCCAATCACGCTTAGCAGTATGGATAGCACGTCACAAAGTGGTAAACGGATTTTTACCGGCGCCTTGATGCTACAGATGACGAATCCCAAGGCGATGCTCGGCTTTGTTGCGATCCTGCCGCAATTCATTGATCCGCAGAAGCCGATTGCGCTACAAATGATCATACTCGCGGCGTGCTCGATGATTCCTGAATTTTTTATTTTGCTCGGCTACGGTATGCTCGCAAACAAAGCCAGTCATTGGGCGACGCAGCCTAAATACAGCGTCATTACTGAGCGCATTGCAGGCAGCTTCGTATTGATCGCAGGGGTATTGGTAGCAATAGTGTGATGGGGCGGCAGTCAGGATCAGCTCACGATTAAAGCATATATATCATTCACAGCGGAGACCAGGATGAATACCGAGTACATCAAGTACAACAGCTTTGCTGAGTTTTATCCGTTCTATCTGACAGAACATCGCCATCGTATATGCCGCCAATTACACTTTATTGGCTCGACGCTGGTTCTGGTTTGTCTGGTGTCATTTTTTATCTCAGGCGCTGGAATGTGGCTGGTCGCCGCGCCGGTCTGCGGTTATGGTTTCGCCTGGATAGGTCATTTTGGTTTTGAAAAAAACAAACCTGCCTCATTCAAACAACCGCTATATTCCTTCATGGGCGATTGGCTAATGTATTGGCAGCTGTTGACGGGGAAGATTGGTTTTCAGGCGAACTGAGGCAATTAATCTGATTGCAAAATAAACGTTCTCAGAGAGATCAGTGCAGTAATCATGTTGAGAGTAATTTGATCAATATAATTTGTTGGAAAGGAATCTCCATGCTGTTAGGTCTGCGCACTGCCATTTATCCCGTTGGCGATCTTACTCAAGCCAAGCACTGGTATGAGCAAGTGTTGGGGGGCAAACCATATTTCGATGAAGTGTTTTATGTGGGATTTTCTGTCGGTGGTTTTGAGCTTGGCTTGATACCAGATGGTGTACCGGGAACCAATGGTCCGCAAGCCCTGTGGGGTGTCGCAGATGCAGCTGATGCGATGGCGCAACTATTGAGCCATGGTGCAATTGTGCTCGACCAGGTCACCGATGTTGGTGGTGGTATTAAAGTCGGTGCTGTACAGGACCCGTTTGGCAACCGCCTTGGAATTATTGAAAATCCACATTTTATAGCCGCTCATGTCAGATAAGCTGAGCGCAACTTGCATGCCAGACTGACATGATCAAAAAAACTGATGCGTCATACTGATATGCGGAATACCCGCCTCTTCAAATACCTCGCCGTCTCGGCTATAGCCATTGGCGCTGTAGAATGGTTCTGCTGAAATCTGCGCATTTAGCTTGACAGCCTGATCGCCGCGCTGGCGTGCCTGCTGCATCAGGCTTTGCAAAATCGCAGCACCGACGCCCAGACCGCGTGCGGATTTGCGTACTGCCATACGACCGATATGGCCATCCGGCAGCAAGCGTCCTGTACCTAGTGCCGCGCCAGTCGCATCATAGGCAACGGCGTGCAGGCATTGCGCATCCATGTCGTCCCACTCCAGCTCAGCAGGAATGTTTTGTTCGATCACAAAGACGTCGTAGCGTATCGCTTGTGCTTCTTTTTGCAGATCAGCCCAGGAGCCAAGTGTGATCTTCAGCGTATTCGTGCCGGCATCGTTGCCGTGTGTGTCGGTAGTGCTCGTCATAGTGCTTATCATGATGGCGTTAAAGCGCAGGCTTATGGGTTTCGAGATCTGAAATTATCGCACGCCATTGGGCCGGAACGGCAACTCCTTTGCGTACACTGGTATCGGCATAGACATAGCACAATTCACCAGAAATCAAATGCTGATCGCCGATAAAAATCTCGACGATAAACCGCATTGAAGAGTTACCAATCGCAGCACAACGTACACCAATCTCCAGCACATCATCAAATCGCGCTGGCGCCATGTAGTCGATAGTCGCTTTGCGGGCAAATAATTCTTTCCCTTCGTTTGCTTGCAATAAGGAGTTAGGCAAACCGGTGGCGCGCCAGTATTCGGTGAAGGCGACATCAAAATAAGTCAGGTAGTGACCGTTAAAAACAATGCCCTGCATATCGACCTCTGCCCAGCGCACCCGCAGAGAATGGAAGAAGGCAAAATCCTGTCGTGCCATATCAGTTATCCAGGAAGCCGCGTATCAGTTGATTGATGCGTGCAGGTTGTTCGTGAATGATCCAGTGACTGCCTTCCGGGATACGGATGACTTGCAGATCAGGGATGAAATCCTCCAGGCCATCAAGTAAAGTTGTTGGCAATGCTTGATCGTTCTCGCCCCAGATCACCCGAACCGGCACTTTGACGTGAAAATCCTCAGGATTCAGTTGCAGCTTTAATGGTCCTTGATTGCTGTCAGTCGGAGGATGTAAGGGCGAGGCGCGATAATAATTAACGCCCCCCTTCAAACCGCGAGACCAGCACTCATGGTACCTGGCTCGCGTTGCAGCGTCGAACCATGCAGCTTGTGGCTGTCCCATACCATTAAAAAATCCTTCGATCAAAGCAAAATCATCTTTAGCCAAGGCATTCTCGGAGCCCTCAGCACGCAGCCAATTCATGTATTCGCTCGCTGATTTTTGGGATGTATTGCTGCTGAGCGCCTGCATGAACAAATACGGATGCGGCGAGTTGATGATGATGAGCTTTTCCAGCATCTGCGGTAAGGCTATCGCGAAATTCCAGCAAATCGCACCACCCCAGTCATGCGCCACGATAGTCGCTTTTTCATAACCTAAATGCCCGATAAGTAGCCGCAGATCATCGACGATGTATTTGGCCTTGTAGGCAGCAAGATCGTTCGGCATATCGGATAAATTAAAGCCGCGCAAATCTGGAGCAACGGCAAAATAATCTTGCCCGAACTCTTCCAGTTGCGCTGCCCATTCATACCAAAATTCAGGAAAGCCATGAACAAATAACAGTAGTGGCTTACCCGTTTCGCCAGCACTTGCATAATGCAGGCGTGTTCCGTTACTGAGCGTGGCAAATTGATTCGACTGGATGAGTGACTGCATAGGACTCTGCTTTATGACGTTGTTGTTGAACGATATCGTGGCGTTAATTCAGGCTACAGCGTGATGCGTTCTCGGTTTGTTTAAACTGATTTGATCAAGCGCTATGTCTCGTCTTGAGCGCACACCTGATCACATTTACTGAGATTTGGCCACGTTTTTCCGGACAACTCTCAATTAACTTACTCTCCGCAAAAACCATATACTCCCCCACTAACTAACAAATAATATGCCATTACCGCACGTCTTTATTGGCAGTGATAAATATACTATATAGGAGTATATGGAATTAATGAGGATGCGATGTACTATTCAGACTTAAGTCGGGCACGCAGCATATCGCGAATATGGGGAGCCGCTTTATACGGATCACCAGGATTACGTTGCGTGATGATGTCTTCCATGCGCTCCTGCACGTTACCCAAAGCGGCGGGATGCGAATAGATATAGAACTGTCCATCGCTGATCGCCTTGAACGTTTTTTCCGCAACTTCTGCTGCCGTGACTTTGCCTGATGAGACGGCTTTATCAGACATCGCCTGTGATGCGCGCTGGCTGGCCGTCGGTGCGGATGCCTGCACGTCATCAGGACGATTACGCTGCGATTGACTGATGCCTGTCGGTACAAAATACGGACAAAGGACCGATGCACCTATCGGCGCCTCAACCAGACTCAGATCCTGAAACAAGGTTTCCGACAGCGAGACAACGGCATGTTTAGAGACGTTGTAGACGCCCATCGTAGGCGCATTTAATAAGCCGGCCATTGATGCGGTATTCACAATATGACCTTCATAATCCGGATCCGTTTTGGCACAGGCCAGCATCAGCGGTGTAAAAATGCGTACACCATGAATCACGCCCCACAGATTGACGCCCAATACCCATTCCCAGTCAGCCTGAGTATTCTCCCAAATCAAACCGCCAGAGCCGACACCGGCATTATTGAAGACCAGATGCACGGCACCAAATTTTTCCATTGTTGCATCGGCCAGTGCCTGTACCTCGGCGGCATGACGCACGTCACAACGCTGAATTAAGACTTGGGCACCAAGCGCTTCGACTTCCGCCTTCACCTTATCCAGCGCGTCTTGCTGAACATCGGCGAGCACCAGTTTCATACCGAGCTTGGCACCGATCAAAGCGAATTCGCGACCAAAACCACTGCCACCACCGGTAATTACTGCAACTTTATTTTGAAAATTTTTCATACAGATCTCTCGTTGATCAATTACTTTATTGCGTGTTTTAAAAGAAATCGGCTTTTGCTTATTTCTTTATTCGTGAGTGCGTTGATTACGTTGATTACTTACTCTGCGCGCTTCATCTGAAAACCGACTCGTGGAAAATGCACAACCACGGTTCCGGCGCGCTCATCAATGCGTCTGACCGCAAATTCATTAGCGCTTGCGCATACCAGCTCACCAGCGACCGGATCCAGCGCATAGTCCGTCGGCATCACGGTAACCATCTCACCCAAGGTAATTCCGTGCGTATCAAGCAGTGAGGCATCGGATGGCAATGGCGTTGCGCTATGAGCAAGCTCGATTGCCTCGGTACTGCGCATTTTTTCCGGGTGCCCGTGACCAAAGGCGGCGATTGTATCCATCCAGGCCAACGTCAGTGGATAAGCGTCCAGGATGCCAGCGACTGCAGGGACACGACGAATAAACCATAGCGCATGATAAGTAGAAAAATCCGCGATACTGGCATCGGCTCCAAGCAAGAATGCCGAACCCTGACTCAACATATCTTCGATACGGCGCAGGTATTCCAGCAATTGACCTGTGGCCTCTGGCAAGGACATGCGGGGCGCACCGGCACGCATCGCTGCACGATCAGCGCCAAAAGCTTTCATTTGCTCGGGGGTGATGTCGCCGAGGATGCCAGACATCGCAGCGGGCTGAAACGTGTACGCGATCGCCGTCCAGAATAAGCTTGTATCAGCCCATTGCGCTACTGTTCTTGACAGTCCGGCGATCGCTGGCGGATACAGGCTCGGTACTGGAGCGATACGCTCCAGTACATCGGCAATCAAGGCGGTGTCGCAATAAATATCAGCACCGATCTGCATGACAGGAGTACGGCGATATCCGCCTGTCAGAGCCGTGACATCAGGCTTAGGCATGATCGACGGAATCATGACGGATTTCCATGCCAGGTTCTTGAAGCCAAAAATCAGGCGGATTTTTTCCGAAAATGGGGAAACCGGATAGTGGTGAAAAATAATTTCTGACATGTTTAGTCCTTACGTCTATGCCACACTTTTTACCCCTTCCGTTAGCAATTCAGTATTAATAACGGAAAGGAATTTGATTAGATAAGAGACTTGCGCTAATTGAGCTTGACCAATTGTTTGCCGAAGTTTTTTCCTTTCAACAAACCAAGGAAGGCGTCCGGTGCCGCCGCCAGATTGGGGGCAACAGATTCGCGGAATTTCAATTTACCGGTGGCGACCAGCGTGCCTAATTCCTTAAGTCCTTGCGGCCATAAATCCATATGCTCAGATACGATGAAACCACGCATGGTTAGCCGCATCGTCAATAACACACGAGTATTTTTGATCGGCAAAGGTTCACCGTCATAGCCTGCAATCATGCCGCACAAAGCGATGCGGCCGAAGGCGTTCATACGCGCCAGGCATGCGTCGAAAATGTCGCCGCCAACGTTTTCAAATACCGCATCAATACCGTTCGGTGTCGCAGCAGCCAGATCGGCCTGCAGATTACCGGCTTTGTAATCGATACAGGCATCAAAACCAAGTTCATTGACGACGTACGCACATTTTTCGGCACCACCAGCAATACCGACTGCGCGGCAGCCGCGCAATTTAGCCAGTTGACCAACGACGCTGCCGACTGCCCCGCTGGCGGCGGAGACGACGATGGTGTCGCCTTCTTTAGCTTGCATGATTTGCGTTAAGCCGTACCAGGCGGTCATACCCGGCATACCGACTGATCCGAGATAGGCAGACAAAGGGATGTGTGTCGTATCGACTTTGCGCAATAAGACACCGTCGGATACACCCATTTCTGACCAGCCGAGCATGCCAACGACTTTATCGCCAACCGCAAATTTAGGATTATTCGTCGCCACAATTTCACCGACCGTACCGCCGATCATGGTCTCGCCAATTGCCTGTGGTGCGGCATAACTTTTCGCATCCTCCATGCGCATGCGCATGTAAGGATCGAGCGACAAAAAATGATTGCGCACTAATACTTCGCCATCTTTAATGTCAGGAACGGGTACCGACTCTAGTCGAAAATTATCGACCTTGACTTCACCATCAGGACGGGACGCCAGAACGATGCGCTGAAAATTACCAGTGATTACCTTAGTCATATTGATCTCATTTCATCAAGTGATTAGCCAATGCCTGAAACGCACGATAGGTGATGGGATCACTCGCGCCGTTAGCCGCAATGGGGTGGGAAGAAAATTTAACGATGACCATTTCGGCCACCGGGTCGATGTAAATACGCTGACCATGAATACCGCGCGCTTCAAATGTGTTGTGACTGTTATGGCCTATCCACCACATATTGCGATAGGAATAACCGGGTATGGTGGCGTAACCCGCCTTGGCAAATTTAGTCTTATCGCCACCCTTGCGAATATCTTCGACAGCTGCTTTTGGCAGAATCTGCTGTCCGTTGAATTTGCCGTCAAGACGCATCATTTCACCAAAACGTGCCATGTCGCGCAAAGTGAGATTCAGTCCGCCGCCGCCCTGCTCTGTTCCTATGCTATCAACCGCAAAATAGGCATCGTTATCGACACCGAGCTTTTGCCAGATACGTTCAGACAACAAGTCTGACAGGGACTTGCCGCTGGCGCGCTTAATGATCCAGGCGAGCACTTCGGCATTGACGGTTTTATACGCGAAGGCTTCATCGTGGTTACCTTCTTTTTTTAATTTCATCAAAAAGTCGTAAAACGTTCTTGGGCCATCATATGTTGGTGCAGTTGGGAGTAAACCGCCAGAACGGGCGTAGTCCCAGATTTCTGCTTTCGGGTCAGCATAATTTTCTGAATACTGAACACCGATTGTCATGTCCATGACTTGACGCACGGTCGCATCACCATACGCGGTATCCTTCAACTCAGGCAGATAGGTAGTCACCTGAGCAGAAGGATCAAGCGTGCCTTCAACTGCCATTGTCGCGGCCAGTGTGCCGACAAAAGATTTGGTCACCGACATCGCAATATGTGGCAATTGGGGCTTACTAATACCGAAGTATTTTTCGTACACGACTTTACCTTTGTGCATCACCAGCACACTGTCGGTATAAGTCAGATTCAGCATATCTGCCCAAGTCATCGTCACACCTTTATCATCGGTGTAACTGATACCATCCAGGTTGGCGGGCGCTTGCGGCAATACTGAGGCAGGCAAATGGCCATGCCAGACATTCGATGTCGCCCCCAACTCTCGTCCATGCGAAAACGACCAGCGAGTGCGTGGAAATTGATAGTTGCTACCATTACTAAATTTAATGACTTTATCTGGGGCAGGAGGAAAACCTTGCATCCATCCCAGTGACTTTGGATCAGTACTTACCGGATCTGGCAAGGCAGTTTGTGCAATAGTACTACCGAATGCGGTGGTCATTAATCCCCCCAGGATAATCTTCAAAGTCATGTTGAGACGTGATGAAAAATACTGTGGATGATTCTGTTCGGGCATGTTGTCTCCTCTTTTCCATTCATGTGGATTTATCAGGACGTGCTTTTACTTTGTAATCAACTACTCATCATGCAGCTGGACTAATCACTACCATAAAGTTTTTTCATATTCTCTCCTGACTTGAGGCGACGCAGATATTTGAACGTCCCCATGGCTTTGGCGATGAGCTTATCCCCGTTCCACATTTCACCTTCGCAAAAACACATGGTAGTTGAGCGATGAAAGGCAAAGCCGCGTGCTTCGATACGACCGCCGGGAACACCACCTGGCTGCAGAAAAGTTGTTTTCATTTCGACCGTAACAACGCCTTTTAAATCCTCACTCAATGAGCGCCCCGCCATCGCCATGACAACGTCAAGCATAGTCATCATGACGCCGCCATGCGTGATTTGCCAGCTATTCATATGACGCTCTGACAGGTCGAGCGCGATCTTGGCGCGACCGTTTGCCATTTCTAAAAACTCGACACCCATATCGTGTAAAAACGGATTGAGTGCTGGGCTAGGCTGCGCTATTGGTAAGCTCATAAAGGTATCCGTAGTCTGTGCTGCAATGCATTACACAGCGGAGACACCGCCATCGACAGCGAGAGTCTGGCCGGTAATATGTTTGCCGGCATCGGAGGCGAACAGCAGGGCAACACCTTTCAGATCCTCATCATCGCCGATACGTTGTAACGGCGCTTCTTTTGCGAGTTTTTCCTCACCCAGATGTTCGAGTATGCCCTTGGTCATTTTGGACGGGAAGAACCCTGGTGCTATCGCATTGACCGTAATGCCATATACACCCCACTCGCCTGCCAGAGTACGGGTGAAATTGATGACAGCTGCTTTAGACGTATTGTAGGCAATGGTTTGCATGGTGCCGGGAGCATTGCCGGAGAGGCCTGCAATTGATGCGATGTTGATGATGCGGCCATGTTTGCGAGGAATCATCGAACGCTTGCCCACTTCTTGCGACAATAAAAAGATGCTGCGGATATTCAGGTTCATGACCTTATCCCAGGCTTCAGCAGGATGATCTTCCGCAGGCGAACCCCAGGTTGCACCCGCATTGTTGATCAGGATATCGATGTGACCCAGACGCGCAAGTGCTTCATCGACCAGCGGTTTGACACTGCCGTCCTTACCCAGATCGGCGGCGATAGCGGTGGCATCAATCCCACGGGCGGTAAGGTGGGCAACCGCCTCATCAAGATCGGACTGCTTGCGCGAGGATACAATGACTTTAGCGCCTTGTTCACCAAGAGCCTCAGCCATTTGCAGGCCAAGACCACGGGAACCGCCAGTGATCAGTGCAGTCTTGCCTTTAAGATCGAATAATTGTTGTGTCGTGCGTGCAGCTGTACTCATATTTGTCTCCGATTATTTTTATAAAGTGTGTGATGTACAAAAAATGTAACTCAATAGATCCCTCAATATCAGAACCAGTCGTCCTGCATATCCAGGGTGGTCGTATCCAGACTCGCCAGCAGATCTAGCTGCTGATGTACCTTCGGTAATTCCCATTGGAAGAAATACTTGCACGCCTGCAGTTTGCCAGCATAAAAATTGGCGTCGTGATGGGCTTCTTTGCCGGTAGACAATAAAGCTTGTTCCAGCCAGGTCCAGGCAACAACGGTATGACCAAAAGCCTCCAGATAGAGGGACGCGTTTGCGAGTGTTTTGTTCAGGTCACCAGCGCCATACAATTGTTGCGTCACCATCGCAATCCGGCGTAAGGCCAGCGACAAAGCTTGCGCATAATCAGACAAAGCCGGTTGTGCGGCAGCGCGGCTGATTGTGGCTTGTATCTCAGCCCCCAGAGCCTTAAATGCAGCGCCATCTTGCATGACAACTTTACGTCCCAGCAGATCAAGTCCCTGAATACCATGTGTGCCCTCGTGAATCGGATTCAGACGATTGTCACGATAGAATTGTTCAACATTATATTCACGGGTATAGCCATAGCCACCGTGGATCTGGATCGCTAGGCTATTCGCTTCTAGACACCACTGAGATGGCCAGGATTTAGCAATCGGGGTAAGTATGTCGAGCAGCAACAAGGCATGCGCTCTTGCTTCCGGTGCCGGGGCGCTACGCTCTTCATCGACCAGTCGTGCACAGTACAAATTCAGTGCCAGACCACCTTCGACATAAGCTTTTTGCGCAAGCAGCATGCGCTTAACGTCGGTGTGCTGAATAATCGGCAATTGCGCTGTCGCAGGATCTTTGGCTTGCGGATTACGGCCTTGCGGACGATTTCGGGCGTAGTCCAGTGAATGCAGATAACCGGTGTAGCCGAGCATAACGGCACCCAGACCAACACCAATCCGCGCCTCATTCATCATATGGAACATATTTGCCAGTCCCTTATGCAGAGTACCGACCAGATAGCCGATTGCCCCGGCTTTGCCTTGCGGCTTGAACTTGCCCTCACCGAAATTCAGCAGGCAATTAGTCGTGCCACGATAGCCCATTTTATGGTTGAGCCCGGCCAGCACAACATCATTACGTTCGCCGAGAGAGCCATCTTTGTTCACCAGTTTTTTCGGTACGATGAACAGTGAAATACCTTTGACACCCGGAATCAGTTTGCCGTTTTCGTCCGGGACTTTTGCAAGTACCAGATGCACGATGTTTTCGGACAACTCATGCTCACCGGCAGAAATCCACATCTTGTTACCCGTCAGCCTGTAGCTGCCATCCTCTTGAGGCTCGGCGCGTGTCACGATATCAGACAGGCTGGAACCCGCTTGCGGCTCAGACAGACACATGGTGCCAAAGTAGCGCCCCTCCAGCATTGGCTTGGCGAAAAGTTCTATCTGTTCCGGCGTACCACATTTCATCAGTGTATTGGCATTGCCGATCGTCAGAAACGGGTAAGAAGAAGTGCCGACGTTTGCGCCTTTAAAGTACGCAAATCCCGCTTTTTCGACGACGCATGGCAACTGCATGCCGCCCAGCTCAAAATCCTGCCCGGCCGCCATCAGACCAGCGTCACAAAAAGCACTCAATGCTGTCTTTACTTCAGGAATAATATGCACGACCTCGCCATCAAAATGCGGCTCGTTCTGGTCATTTTTTTTGTTATGCGGCGCAAACAATTCAGTAGCGATCTGTTCGCAGGTATCAAGCGCAGCGTTGAAAGTTTCGCGAGTGTGATCAGCAAAACGTTCGCGCTGGTTTAAAGATTCGACATTCAGCCATTCATACAGCAAAAAATCGAGGTCACGGCGGGGGATGATTTTTGATTGCATAGCGGGTCAGATGTTGGGCGTTGGCAGGACGATCAATCGTTCATGCTTTTAAAAAAAGCAAGACAGGCATTTTCCGTCTTGCTCATCTTTATTTCTATCTCACAGGGTCGCAGTGAGGTTCATCACTCAAGCTAATCAGTCGTTTAGCGAATTACACCACTTCAAACAAGCCAGCCGCACCTTGACCGCCGCCGATACACATAGTGACGACCACAAATTTTGCACCGCGACGCTTACCCTCGATTAAGGCATGCCCAGTCAGACGCGCACCGGATACGCCATAAGGATGACCCACGGCAATTGCACCACCATTGACATTCAATTTATCCATCGGGATACCCAGTTTGTCTGCGCAATATAATACTTGCACGGCAAACGCTTCGTTCAATTCCCACAGGCCGATATCTTCCACTTTGAGACCGGCTTTTTTCAGTAATTTTGGAATTGCATAGACCGGGCCGATGCCCATTTCATCTGGCTCACAACCGGCAATTGCGAAGCCACGGAAAATGCCGAGTGGCTGCAAGCCTTTCGCTTCGGCGACTTTGCTATTCATTAAAATCGCAACGGAGGCACCATCAGAGAATTGACTTGCATTACCGGCAGAAATCACGCCACCAGGTACTGCGGAGCGGATTTTTGAGACGGCTTCTAATGTCGTGTCAGGACGAATGCCTTCGTCTGCGGAAATCGTCACTTCTTTACTGATCAGCATACCTGTCGCCTTATCGGCAACGCCCATGATGGTCGTCATCGGGACGATTTCAGCATTGAACAAACCTGCTGCCTGGGCAGCGGCGGCGCGCAACTGGCTTTGCACACCATATTCGTCCTGGCGATCGCGTGCAATGTTATAACGCTTGGCGACGGTTTCGGCAGTTTGCAGCATTGGCCAGTACACTTCTGGTTTATGTTGCTTCAACCACGGATCAACGATCATGTGTGTATTTGCTTCATTTTGCACGCAAGAGATGGACTCAACACCACCAGCGGCGTAGATATCACCTTCGCCAGCAATAATACGTTGTGCTGCCAGAGCAATCGTTTGTAAACCAGAAGAGCAAAAACGATTTACCGTCATTCCTGCCGTTGTTACCGGACATCCGCCACGTAAGGCGATCTGGCGTGCAATATTGCTACCCGTTGCGCCTTCAGGCGTTGCGCAACCCATGATCACATCTTCTACTTCTGCCGCATCAATCTTCGCGCGCTCTATCGCTGCGCTCAATACATGACCGCCCATGGTGGCGCCATGAGTCATATTGAAGGCGCCTTTCCAGGATTTTGCGAGGCCGGTACGTGCGGTGGATACGATGACAGCATCAGACATGTGAGTCTCCTAATAGATTTAGTTTAATAATTTTTGAATGAAGTGACGATTACAACGAGCTTGGCAATACTGAATCAACGGCGTTTTCAGGCAAATAAAAAAGATGCCTGGCTACCCTTTTAAAATAACTGAATATGAGAATAGCATATTTTTAGTACGACCGTTCGCAAAAAAATAAAGTAATTTTTATGATGTTTTTGGGCAAATAAACAGTAAACAACAGCAAACGTAAGTTTCTGTAAGTTTCAAGAAAGCATGCCGTAAGTTTCAGCTTGCAAACTCAACTTGCGCAAAAACTAAGTCTGGCTATTTCGGGCTCAAGTTTGCCTACAACTTTAAAACATAATAGGAGACAAGCATGGCGACAGCACAAGCAGCGTCAGGCGGTATGACGGCTGAAGAGCGCAAAGTTATTTTCGCATCTTCACTGGGTACTGTATTTGAATGGTACGACTTTTATCTGTATGGCTCACTCGCAGCCATCATTGCAAAACAGTTTTTCGCAGGTACCGATCCAAATACGGCATTTATTTTTGCGTTATTGGCTTTTGCAGCGGGCTTCATTGTTCGTCCTTTCGGCGCATTGGTGTTTGGGCGTCTGGGTGACATGATTGGCCGTAAATATACTTTCCTCGTCACGATCCTGATCATGGGTGGTTCGACGTTCTGTGTCGGCTTATTACCAAACTATGCCTCCATTGGTATTGCCGCACCGATTATTCTTGTGTCATTGCGGATCTTGCAGGGTCTGGCACTTGGCGGTGAATATGGTGGTGCTGCAACTTATGTTGCTGAGCATGCGCCTCACGGCAAACGCGGTGCGTTCACGGCATGGATTCAGACAACGGCGACATTAGGTTTATTCTTATCACTGATGGTGATTCTGGGTACGCGTACAGCAATTGGCGAAGAGGAATTTTCGGCTTGGGGCTGGCGCGTTCCTTTCCTGGTATCCGTATTCTTGCTGGCAATTTCAGTATGGATACGCTTATCCATGAATGAATCCCCAGCTTTTGCAAAAATGAAGGCAGAAGGCAAAACATCTAAAGCACCTTTGACAGAATCTTTCGGTCAATGGAAAAACCTGAAAATCGTTATTCTGGCTCTGGTCGGTTTAACCGCAGGTCAGGCAGTTGTCTGGTACACAGGTCAGTTCTATGCACTGTTCTTCCTGCAGCAAACACTGAAAGTAGATGGCCCTACCGCCAACTTATTGATCGCGGCATCGCTGGTCATTGGCACGCCTTTCTTCTTGGTATTTGGTTCCCTGTCTGACAAAATTGGTCGTAAGCCAATTATTCTTGCAGGCTGTCTGATTGCCGCATTGACTTACTTCCCGATTTTTAGCGCATTGACGCACTACGCCAATCCAGCGTTGGAAACCGCTTTGAAAAACGCACCCGTGATTGTCACTGCAGATCCAGCCGATTGCCAATTCCAGTTCAATCCGACAGGCACAAAGAAATTTACTTCTTCCTGCGATATCGTCAAAGCGAAGCTGGCATCAGCCTCAGTCAACTATTCAAATGAAATCGCCCCTCCTGGCACGACAGCGTCTGTTAAGGTCGGAGATAAAGTAATTCAATCGTATAGCTCTACAGGCTTGCCAAAAGAAGAGGCGACAGCAAAAGATAAAGCATTCTCCAAAGAATTCGCTGATGCGATTAAAGCTGCCGGTTACCCTGCCAAAGCCGATCCAACGCAAATCGACAAGCCTATGGTGTTGTTATTGCTGACGATTCTTGTCTTGTATGTGACCATGGTGTATGGACCTATCGCAGCGATGCTGGTAGAAATGTTTCCAACACGCATTCGCTACACATCCATGTCCTTGCCGTATCACATCGGCAATGGCTGGTTCGGTGGCCTGTTGCCGACAACGGCGTTTGCACTGGTTGCGTTTAAAGGTGATATTTACTACGGTCTGTGGTATCCAATCATCATCGCTCTGGCAACTTTTGTGATCGGTACCTTGTTCATTAAAGAAACCAAAGACAATGATATTTATGCAGCAGATTAAACTCTGCAAACTGTAAAACAAAAAAGCCGTCAAATTTGACGGCTTTTTTTTGATATTGTTGAATCCGAAGCTGGCTTTAAAACTGATAATCCATAACCAGTTCAACTGCTCCCCGATGCGAAGTCAACGTCGCCTGACTACCAACAACGATTGATACCTTATCTTTGACATGCCCAAAAGGCAGCCCGGTAATGACAGGAACAGAAATAACAGAACGTAGATAGCGGATCATTTCATCAAAATTGTAGCCATTGTCATGCGGCGCTAATTTATACGCAGAGAAATTCCCAAAAATGATCGCTTTTTGCCTCGCCAAAACTCCGGCAAAATGTAGCTGCAACATCATGCGCTCTACCCGATATGGATGCTCAGCAATATCCTCCACAAACAAAATACCTTGTTCAATTTGCGGAAAATAAGAGGTTCCCGTCAGATGCGTCAGCATAGCCAGATTTCCACCCCAGAGTACTCCGCTAACGAAGGCATTATCGGCATCTGCGGAATCAAATTTCACCGTATGTCGCTGTTGCCTGACGCAATCGACAAAACTTGCCAAGGTAAGCTCACTCAGGTCCTCTCTGGTAAAGTCATCACACAGCATAGGGCCTGAGACGCTCGCTTTGTTCGCATAAGCGAGCAAAGCCATTTGTAAGGCGGTAAAGTCGCTATGACCTACAAAACATTTGCCACTGTTCGCTAATTTTTTGTAATCCAAAAGTGGCAATAAACGCGAAAGTCCATAACTGCCGCGTAATGCCATCACGATGTTGACGTCTGGATGATCTGCTGCGGCATGGAGCTGAGCAACCCTTTCAGCATCTGTCGCGGCGAAGCGCTGAAACTTTTGATCTGGCTGATAGAAATTATGTACGCGAAACCCTGATTTTTTCAGCGCCTGTAGTCCTCGCTCTACGGCTGCATCATCAATCGCACCGCCGCTGACACCGACAATAGCAATACCTGGCTCACGTATTGGTGAATCTGGGATAGGAAAATCAATCGTCATGAATAATCCTGAATGAAATGATTAGTGATAATGTCACCCATTTGCCCGGCATATGCAAAATGACTCCTCCAAGATTGAAACAGCTAGAGATCGATCGCCACAGTTTTTTTTTGCGCCGCTCGTCTGCTGGCAAAAAAATGTTTTAATAAAGTGCTGCACTCTTCTGACATCACGCCACCGGTAACTGCGGTGTGATGATTGAGTTTGTCTTGTTCAAACAAATTCAGGACAGAGCCACAGACACCCGTTTTCGGGTCACTGGCACCATATACGACCTTAGACAGGCGCGCATGCATCATCGCTCCGGCACACATCATGCACGGCTCCAGAGTCACATATAACGCGCAACCGGGAAGGCGGTAATTTCCCAGAATTTCAGCGCCGGCCCGCAACGCCATAATCTCTGCATGAGCGGTTGGATCATGTTTATCTATCGGCTGATTATAGCCACAGGCAATGACTTCGCCATCCTTGACCAGAACAGCCCCAACCGGCACTTCGCCCAGATCCCAGGCAAGCTGTGCCTGCTGGAGAGCGATTTGCATGAAATCAACATCGGTTTTCATTAATTAACTCTGGGATTAGACGAGGTGAAAACGCATTCTTTGCACGACTAATAAATTAGCCGTCAATCTCTGCCCAGCAATTAGGCGTCTCGTACAAAGTAACCTTGGTTAGCGATAAAGCGCGGCCATAGCGGTCATGGTAAACATCTTTCAGCATATCAAACGCGATCTTGGCCAGATTCTCGACTGTCGGTACACGATCAATCACAACCGTTTTATGGTTTGGCATACTTTCTAAAAAATTTCTGACCGCCGTATCTTTTTCATAGACGATAAAAGCATGATCCCACAGATCTACCAGATATTGATTTGCCAGAGCTTTGATGTCACCGAAATCCATGATCATACCGTTATCGGATTCGCCATCTTTTTCCACCACATCACCAGTCAAGGTAATAAGCAAGGTATAGCGATGCCCATGCAAATTACGGCATTGACTGTTGTGATCTGGAATACGATGACCAGTATCGAATTCCACTTTTCTTGTAATGGTAAGCATGTAAAACCTAAACGAAAATGACGAAAATTACGGTATTTGAAGAAGCTTATGTGTTTGCAGACTCAGCTTCCAGTGCGGATGCTTTTTGCAAAAATCTACAGCGATTTGCAGGTTCTTTGCTTGTTGCGGACCATCCATCGCTTGCACAAAATAGTGCTGAAAATCCAGCGCAGCATAGGCCTGCATATTTTGACCTAGTTGCGGAATCACGACTTTGAGCTCATTGCCCTTGCGAACAACCAGCTCAGAACCCATTTTAGGACTCACGCAGATCCAGTCAACGCCGTCAGGCACAGGCAAAGTACCATTGGTTTCAATCGCAATTTCAAAGCCTACAGCATGCATCGCGACAATCAGCTCAGCGTCCAATTGAAGCAAAGGCTCACCGCCAGTGAACACCACATATTTACTTGCAGCATAATCTTGTGGCCACAAACGGTTGATTGTCTCCGCTAACTCAGTAGCCTGCCTGAACTTGCCGCCACGCTCGCCGTCGGTGCCAACAAAATCGGTATCGCAAAACTGACAAATCGCAGTAGCACGATCCGCTTCCCTGCCCGTCCACAAATTACAGCCAGCAAAGCGACAAAATACGGCAGGGCGACCGGCATGATTACCTTCGCCCTGCAGAGTATAGAAAATTTCTTTAACGCTATATGTCACAAAATTACTCGTTCATTCTTGATGAATTATTCCCACTCGATCGTGGCTGGTGGCTTACCAGAGATATCGTAGACAACACGGTTAATGCCGCGTACTTCATTAATAATGCGGTTAGAGACCTTGCCCAGCAATTCGTGCGGCAAATGTGCCCAGTGTGCCGTCATGAAATCTTGTGTCTGCACAGCACGCAGCGCGACCACATATTCATAAGTACGTCCATCGCCCATGACGCCGACCGATTTCACTGGCAAAAATACAGCGAATGCCTGGCTGGTTGCATCGTACCAGGACATTGCTTCGTCACCCGTCAAGCCGGTAACTTGTGTATTGCGTAGCTCTTCGATAAAAATCGCATCCGCTCGACGCAGCAAATCTGCAAATTCTTTTTTCACTTCACCCAAAATCCTGACACCAAGACCAGGTCCAGGAAACGGATGACGATACACCATGCTATGTGGCAAACCAAGCGCGACGCCTAATTTACGCACCTCATCTTTAAACAGTTCACGCAGAGGTTCAAGCAACTTCAAATTTAATGTATCTGGCAAACCACCGACGTTGTGATGGCTCTTGATGGTATGCGATCCTTTTTTACCTTTGCCAGCACTTTCAATAACGTCAGGATATATGGTTCCTTGTGCCAGCCATTTGGCATTTTTCAACTTGGCAGATTCGACCTGAAAGACCTCGACAAATTCACGTCCGATAATTTTACGTTTAGCTTCCGGGTCTGTGACGCCGGCGAGATGCCCCATGAACTGGGCAGTTGCATCGACATGAATGACTTTAACGCCGAGGTTATTGGCGAACATTTCCATCACCATTTTTCCTTCATCAAGGCGCAGCAGGCCATGATCGACGAAGACACAAGTCAATTGATCGCCAATGGCGCGATGAATCAGAGCAGCAGCAACACTACTGTCAACGCCGCCAGACAGACCCAGAATAACCTCATCTGTACCAACTTGCTGACGAATCGATTCGACTGCTTCCGAGATGTAATCCGGCATGTTCCAGTCGGATTTGCAACCGCAGATTTCATGAACAAAGCGAGAGATAATGGCCTCACCTTGCAAGGTATGCGTAACTTCCGGATGGAATTGCACCGCATAGTAACGACGTTCTTCATCAGCCATTGCCGCGATCGGGCAATTATCCGTTGACGCCATTAATTTAAAGCCTGCGGGCATTTCATTTACTTTATCGCCATGGCTCATCCATACCTTGAGCATGCCATGACCTTCCGGCGTGACGAAATCATTGATGCCATTCAGTAAAGCGGCATGACTGCGGGCGCGGACTTCGGCGTAGCCAAACTCACGTACAAGGCCGTTTTCCACTTTGCCGCCTAGCTGCTCGGCCATCGTCTGCATGCCGTAACAGATACCAAAAACAGGAACGCCCGCATCAAAAACCGCCATTGGTGCGCGTGGCGTATCCCCTTCAGTTACACTATTCGGGCCACCTGACAAAATAATCCCGGCTGCACCGTAGTTGCGAATAAATTCGTCGCTGACATCGTAAGGGTGAACTTCAGAAAAAACGCCAGAGTCACGTACACGACGTGCAATCAGTTGCGTTACCTGGGAACCGAAATCAAGAATGAGAATTTTTGAGTGCATGGGAGTAAATTTTTCAGTCAAATAATAATGTCGGGCTGGGCAAAACTTGCTTGCGCGACGTGATTGTTACCAGCATTTTTCGCTGACAGTAATGCTTTCTCAGCAAGACTAATTAATATTTCTGGCTCAGCATTTGGATACATATCTGTAGATACGATTCCCGCACTGATTGTGAGTTGGATCAGCTCACCCTCAATCTGATCAGGATGCGACATCACACTAATACGTATGCGCTCGGCGACAGCGGTAGCAACCAGCAAGGAGGCTCCGGGCAAAACGATCAGAAAAATGTCATTGCCAAAGCGCCCTAAAGCATCAAACGGCCTGACGCAAGAACGAATGCGACTGACTACTCTGACCATCGCAATATCACTAAACGCAATACCATGCAGATCGCGAATCTGTCCGATCTGATCCAAAGTGGCAAAAATCAGTGCGAGCGGCTTTTCTGACTTGCTGCATCGATCCATTTCGATTTGAAGAGAACGGCTGATTGCGGCTTTATTCCAAGTGCCTAATATCGGATCGATCAAAGACTCACGCTTGAGACTACGATGTTGCCTGGTTAATTCCTGATGTGCCTGATACAAAATACCCGAGGCAATTTCACGCTCAATCAATATAGCCAGATCCGCTAGTAACAAGCGGGATTCATCTTCGAATGGATGTGCCTCGTAATCGAGCAATGCAATATTTCCAACGACTGCTCCAGCCTGATCGGTGATCGGATAGGCCACATAAAATCGGATATAGGGCGCCCCTGTGACCAAAGGATGCGTCGCAATTTCGTGATGTTTTGTCGTGTCGTCGACGATAAAGAGGTCTTCTGCCAATACGAGACTAGAGCAAAACATGGCCTCAATTGCCGCCATGGAGCGCTCACCAGACTCAAATCTGGTCGCCAGGTCACCCAAATGAATCAGACAGTTTGAAACACCAAACAACTTGATGGCCAACCGCTCAAACCGGGCGATTTTCGCCTGATTAGTCTCGGCAAGCAAATCGCCAGTGTTACCACCCAATGGAATAAAGGTCGCGGGGCTAGAACGATCTAGCTGACTTGCCATACCGCACTCCTTGCAATGACCTTAAACACCCGATTAAGCACCCTAGTCACGTCTATCAGTCAGCACGGTAGTTAGGTGCTTCCTTCGTGATCTGGACGTCATGCACATGTGACTCCCTCATGCCGGCCGAGGTAATTTCAACAAATTCAGCTTTGGTATGCAGATCATCAATTGATGCACAACCACAATACCCCATAGAGGAGCGCACACCACCGACCAACTGATACAGAATTGCCAGAACGCTACCCTTATAAGCGACGCGTCCTTCAATACCCTCTGGCACCAGTTTATCTGCATTATTAGAAGCATCCTGAAAATAACGGTCGGCAGATCCATCTGCCATTGCTCCCAGACTTCCCATACCGCGATACGACTTGTAGCTACGACCTTGGAATAAAATAACTTCGCCAGGCGCTTCTTCTGTACCTGCAAACATACTTCCCATCATGACCGTCGATGCACCGGCAGCCAGAGCTTTGGATACATCGCCAGAGAAACGTACGCCGCCATCAGCGATACAAGGTACACCCGTGCCTTTTAAGGCATTGGCAACATTGGCGATAGCTGTGATCTGCGGAACGCCCACACCGGCAACAATACGGGTTGTACAGATGGAGCCGGGGCCAATACCCACTTTGACTGCATCAGCACCGTGCTCAACCAAGGCCAGGGCTGCGGCAGCAGTCGCAACATTGCCACCAATGACTTCGATGTGCGGATACTTTGTTTTTACCCAGCGAACGCGATCTAAAACGCCCTTTGAATGGCCGTGTGCGGTATCGACTACGATCACGTCAACACCAGCTTTGGCTAGCAAATCAATTCTCTCATCATTATCAGGGCCGACGCCGACGGCAGCACCGACACGCAATTTACCTTGGTCGTCCTTAGATGCAAACGGATGTTCTGTTGATTTCTGAATATCTTTTACAGTAATCAGACCGCGCAATTCAAACGCATCATCAACGACCAGTACACGCTCCAGGCGGTGCTTATTCATGAGACGTTTAGCCTCAGCCAGATCGGCACCTTCTTTAACGAATACGAGTTTTTCGCGAGGCGTCATCTTGGCGCGAGCCTCAGCGTAAAGTTCTTCTTCGAATCGCAAATCACGGTTGGTAATAATACCTACGACTGACTTACCCTCTACGACAGGAAAACCGCTAATTCCGTGCTGCTGAGACAAGGCGATGACATCACGTATTTTCATATCTGGCGGAATCGTGATCGGATCACGCAGCACACCGGACTCAAATCGTTTGACCTTGGCTACTTCTCTCGCCTGCTCTTTTGCAGTGAGATTTTTATGGATGATGCCAATACCACCTTCCTGAGCCATAGCAATTGCCAATCTGGCTTCCGTCACTGTATCCATGGCAGCCGACACCAGAGGAATATTCAGTTTGATATTGCGAGTCAAATTGGTCGCAAGAGAGGTATCTTTAGGGAGGATGTTCGAGTATGCCGGAACGAGCAGCACGTCATCAAAAGTGAGTGCTTTTTGGAGTAAACGCATAGTATTTCCTATAGGCGCAAAACCGAATTATACAGAAAACTTGCCGAGACGTCTCCTGCCGTGTAAAACTCTGGAAAATCGTTATTAGATTTAGTGTTGATTTCCTTTGAAAGCTAAGTATGTCTAAATATCAAACATCATTTTTTCTGGGTGCGGTTATGGCGCTGATAATAGCGACACCGGCACATGCGCAGTACGTATGGCTAGACGACAAAGGGAATAAGCAATTCTCTGATATGCCACCGCCTTTAAGTGTTCCAAAAAACAGAATTATCAGATCCCCAAATAAGACAGCGGAAACAAATGCTCCGGCTGCGGACAAATCGGCGGCATCAAGCTCGGCCAGCATAGAGCAAAACAAGCTGGAAAAGCCCGTCACAACAGCCAGCAAGAACGAAGACTTTATGAAGCGCCGGGCAGAGCAAGCAGAAAAAGACAAAAAATCTGCGGAAGAAGCGCAAAACAATGCGGACAAAGCCAAGAACTGTGAACGTGCAAAATCGTATCAAAAAGCACTGGAGTCCGGCGTTCGCATCGCCACTACAGGCAAAGATGGAGAGAAAAATTATATGGATGACAGCAAAAGAGCGCAGGAATTAGCTGATGCCAAACGTGCTACGAGTGGCTGCCAGTAACCAATAATTACTTACCCTGTTTTCTGGCGCGACGTCGACGAGCCTCCATCGGGTCAGCGACTAGCGCCCGATAGATCTCTATCCTATCGCCATCGCGCAACAAGGTATCAAGAGATTTGAGTTTCCCAAAAATTCCGAATTTACACATTGTAAAATTAATCTCCGGATGCTGAAGACCAATCTGACTCTGAGCTACTGCCTCCAGCAAACTAGTGTCAGGCAATACAAATATTTCGATCACACTGACAATATCCGGCGTCGCAAAACAAACCTGCACTTTGAGCGTCTGCAAATTATCCATACAGTTTTTCAGCCCGAGCGCAAAACGAATCGACGAAGCTGTTGGCGATTTTGCTGAACACAGGTCCAATCAGATGTTCAAGTAATTTACTGGAAAATTCATAGCTCAAATCAAATTCGATTTTACATGCATCCTCGCGCAACTCAGTGAACTTCCAGCGTCCCAGCAATTGCTTAAAAGGGCCGTCAACCAAACTCATCTCCATTAGATTGGGCGGCAGGTTCTTATTTTTTGTGGTAAATCTCTGCTTGATTCCATGATAATTGATGGATAATGTCGCAATCAGGTCTTGTTCAGTCCGCTGCGCCACATCAACCTCGCCGCACCATGGTAAAAATTGTGGATAATCTTCCACCCTGTCAACCAAGGCAAACATTTGCGCTGCGCTATAGGCGATAAAAACTGTTTTATGTACGACTGCCATCAATAAGACCCGTTTGCTAGAATCACATTTGAAATTTTAACCGACCTGTTTCTGTTTCCATCATTAGCCGTCTGATAATTAAGGCGCTGTTGCGAAGAAGAGAATGTCATTTATTTTTATATTGCATGAGTATTGCTGATAACAAAAAAGCCTTCCATGATTATTTCATCGAAGAACAATTCGAAGCCGGTATTGTATTGCAAGGATGGGAAGTTAAGTCCATACGCGCAGGACGTGTTCAATTAAAAGAAGCGTATGTGATTGTACGTAATGGCGAAATTTTCTTATTTGGCGCACATATCGGCGCATTGCCTACGGCATCAACGCATATCCATCCGGATTCTGTACGTACGCGCAAACTGCTATTGAATGCAGTTGAGATTAACAAGCTGATAGGTAAAGTAGAGCGTGCGGGCTACACTCTGGTGCCATTAAACATGCACTACACCAACGGGCGAGTAAAATGCCAGATTGGCCTGGCAAAAGGTAAGAAACAGCACGACAAGCGGGACACAGAGAAAGAACGTGACTGGCAGCGAGAGCAGCAAAAAATCATGAAGCAGCATCGCCGATAACAATTACGCCAAATAATTACGTTGAACAATAATTAACAGTTAATGAGCGGCTTAGACCAATAATTTTAATTCGGGCTTCTTTGCTGCTTATTTTGAAGGGACATAAATATCATGTCCTGCATCTTGAATCTGACGCCGGAGCGCGCGGCGCTCATCCAAGGTCATACGGCTACGCTTTTGAGCCGTGTCTGATTTATCTGCAGGGCGTTCAACGCTTTTCTTTACATCAGCCCCCTCATGCTCGGCACCCTCCTTGTCGAACTGACGGTTCATTTTTCGCTCTTGCTGCAGCATTTTTTGCTCTTTACGCTCGGCCTGACGAGCATTCGCCTGTGCTTTTCCAAAACCAAAAAAATTACTGATTCGTCCCGGCTCCGCGCAAGCCGACCCAGCAGACATCAGCGTCAGCACAAGTACGGAATAACGTAAGTACGATATATTCATCAGGTTTATAAAAACAAGGTAGTCAAAAAAATTGGAACCGATCTTTCAGGCAATTCATTTAGTAAGTTATTATTCAAGCGAAATTCTAAGCCTAAATTTATCGATGAGCAGCTAATTAATTACTTGAATTGAGTTTATGCGGTGTTATATCCACACTACGCAGCAATTCAGTAAAGTCTGTAACAGTTTGTAATCCATTAACAATTTTTACCAATCAACCCCATTTCTGACGGTAACATACGAGCATGAATACTATAAATTCCTCTTCTGATTCCCTCAATAGCAATGGCAATAAAGCGAAAATTTTAGTCGTTGATGACGACGTGCGATTACGAGATTTATTACGCCGCTACCTGACCGAGCAAGGATTCAATGTTGTCAGTGCCGAAAATGCACAGGCGATGAACAAACTCTGGATAAGAGAACGCTATGACTTGTTAGTGCTCGATCTGATGTTACCCGGAGAAGACGGACTGGCCATTTGCCGTCGTCTGCGCGGCGCCGGGGATCAGACCCCGATTATTATGCTCACGGCTAAAGGCGAAGAGGTCGATCGTATCATTGGTTTGGAAATGGGAGCAGATGATTATTTGCCAAAACCATTCAGCCCACGTGAATTAGTCGCCCGCATCAATGCTGTATTGCGTCGCAAAGCCCCGGATGAACTGCCGGGAGCACCGTCGGAAGGTCCGCAGACATTCGAGTTCGGCGACTTCGTCCTGGATCTTGCAACCCGCACTCTGAAGAAAAATCAAGAAAACATCGGACTCACTACCGGCGAATTTTCTGTCTTAAAAGTATTTGCCCGCCATGCGAGACAACCGCTATCTCGTGAAAAATTGATGGAACTCGCGCGCGGCCGTGAATATGAGGTCTTTGACCGCAGCCTGGATGTACAAATTTCGCGTTTGCGCAAACTGATTGAGCCAGATCCTTCAAATCCTTTGTACATTCAAACCGTCTGGGGACTGGGTTATGTCTTTATTCCAGATGGACAATCCCGCTAAATCAAACTCTGTCTCATAGGCCTGTAACCACTATATCTAATTTTGGTCATGCAGGCTGCCCCGATATAGTTTTCTCTTTCTACTATTATTACTATATTTTCACTACCTCACCATTCAATGCGCTCTTATCTGAACAATTTTGAATGGTTGAGAAGCGGCCTTTTCTGGCGCACATTTTTCCTCCTTGCTATCCTGGTGATGGGAAGTATGGCCACCTGGTTCGCCAGCTTTCGCATGGTTGAGCGTGCGCCCCGCACACAGCAAATTGCGGCACAAGTCGTTTCTATCGTCACGATTACTCGTGCTGCTCTGACCCATTCGGCACCAGACAAACGACGCGAATTATTGTTCGATCTTGCGAGCAACGATGGCATCCGCGTGTACTTACTGGAAGACACTGACGATATTGAAGAGCAAGACGCGACGCCGGCATTTGAAGAATTACGCGTGGCAATTCAGCGGAAATTGGGCAAAGCAACCCGTTTTGCAAAAAATATGAATGATGTTGATGGTTTCTGGATCAGTTTCGATATCGACGAAGATCGATACTGGCTGCGCCTTGATCAGGAGCGGATTGAACAAACGACGGGAATACAAGTATTAGGATGGGCGGCAGTCACCCTATTCCTCACACTCATCGGCGCAGCAATTATCTCAAAACTGATTAACGATCCGCTGGCACGTATCAGCAATGCGGCACGCATGCTAGCGAAGGGTAAGATTCCTCAACCTTTGCCTGAAAAAGGTCCAAAGGAAATTAAGGAAACAAATAATAGCTTCAACCGGATGGTCGAAGATCTGGAGCGCATTGAATCTGACCGTGCCATCATTCTTGCAGGCATCTCGCATGACCTGAGAACCCCGCTAGCCCGTATGCAGCTTGAAGTGGAAATGGCCTCATTATCAGAGGATTCGCGCCAAGGCATGCAAAGTGACCTTGGCCAGATGGATGACATTATTGGTCAATTTCTGGATTACGCGAAACCCCTGGCTACAGTCACTTTTGACACAATCAATCTGAGTGAACTGCTGGGACGTGTCGTTGAAGAATCCTCGCGGCTACACGACGTACAGATACGCTCAGCGATTACTGCGGATATCCATATATCGGGTAATGCCGTCGAGCTGAAGCGAGTATTCCACAACTTGATTGAAAATGCCCGCCGTTATGGCAAAACACCTGGTACGGATATCGTCAAAATCGACCTTCAGTGCACCTATAAAAATAAAGAAAAAAAACAGGGCCTTTATATCAACCTGCGCGACTACGGAGTTGGCGTGGAGAACGAAGACATCTCACGCTTAATGCGGCCATTCACCCGGGCGGACACGTCACGCAGTCAGGCTAATGGTTCTGGTTTGGGCCTGGCGATTGTTGAGAAGATTATCAAACGTCATGGCGGCCGCCTGCGCATCTCAAATCACGCCAAGGGCGGCTTCGTCGCCCTGATCGCCCTCCCCTCAAGCTAAGACAATCTCAAAGATACGTATGAAAATATGTATTTTTCTAAGATCTCTCAGACATTGAAGACGCCTAAGCAAGCATAAAAAATGGCGCTAAAGTTATCACTTTAGCACCATCATGATCCAATTAAATGAATCCGTTTGAATGAATCTATGTAAATAAATTTATTTACATTTGCATTGACGCCTCTGGTTTTATTTGTTGCTCACGTTATTCGCGACGCCCAGCTCATAAGACAAGCGTAATTGACCATTTGCCTTGGCAGGGCTTACCTGAAGCGGATGAACACTGACAGACGTCGTTACAGGCTTATTGATCTCTAATCCTGCTGCATGTGAAGTTTGCTGAAAACTTAGACTACCCCAAGCTGCGACAGTTGCGACGCCGGCAAAAGCCAAGACCCCTGCAAGAACCGACGTACGCAGACGAAAACCGGGTAACGCAGCTTGTTGAAATTCATTGAAGTTCGAAGGAATCTCTACTGCGACAGGTGCCTGTGCCAACATCTCCTGAGCGCGTTCACGCCAGACGGCACTTTGAGCCTGATTTTTTGACATACGATGAATCAATTCATTGGCGACCGTAGCTGCATGCACATGTTCTTGCTCTAACTGCAAGCGTAATTCTTCGGCTTTTTGCTGTTTGGCGATTTGATCGTTCTGAATTTGTATCAAGGATATTTCGCACTGATGCTGCACCAACTCCAAAGCTTCTGCTGCTTCAACTTTGGCAGCATCTGCCATTGCGGCGGCGTTGGTCTCAGTCATCAATTTTTCTTGCAATAATTCATGAACTCGTTGCTCATGAGCGATACGTTGCAAGACTTGCAGGTGCAATTCTTCATCAACGGCTTTTTGATTTTCTAATGTGTCGTTAATCATTTGTTGCGCTTGCAGACGTTCTTGCTCTGCAGCGAGCAGTTCCGTTTGCAACTGCTCTTGCTTATTCAGTTCCTGCTCAACCAAGGCACGTGCCTGAATGACTTGTTCTGCAGCTTGAGTCAATTGAGCTTCTAGTAAGAGTTTTTCTTGCGCAGCAAGGATGGCTGCTTGCTCTGCCTCCATACGACGCTGACTTTGCTGACATAACTCTTGCTCTGCCTGCATACGCTGCCCGGATTCACTATGCAACTGTTTTTCAAGTGCCATTTTTTGTTCGCTCGCCTCCAGAGCCAGTTCGTTGGTCCTGATTGCCTCAGCATGTAATTGATTCTGCTCTTGTACTGCAATGAGAGTCTTCTGAACCAATTCAGCGGCCTGTAATTCATTGTGTTGCAAGGTCAGAAGTTCGTCAGCATGCGCCTGTGCCAATGCAGCATGCTGGGCTTGCGTCTGTGCGTATTGTTGTGCCAGGACTAGCGCTTCTTGCTCTGCCACATATTTTGCCTGTGCGGCTTCACGTGTATCTTGCTCAACCTGCGCCTTGCGCTGGCACACGGTAAGATAGTCATGTTCTGCCTGTAAGCGTTGTGCAGCTTGATCCGCAATTAATTGTTCCGCTACGCGTTTTTGTTGAAGGACGCTGGCGAGCTGTAGTTCTGATGCCGCTTTTTCATTTTCTAAGCGAGCCAGTTCGCTTGCTTCACGAACTTTATTCTCGGTAGCGGCAAGTGCAGCTTGTCTTGCCTCGGTATGCTGAGTTGAGGCTACAAACAAAGCATGTTCTGCGCTTAGCAATTCTTGGGCATAAAGATTTGCCATCGTCTCTTGCTCAGCACGTTGCTGAGCGACTTGAGCAAGTTCCTGTTCTGCCTGCAAACGCTCCGTCACCTGCTGCTGTGCCATCGTCTCTGCATCGAGTTTTGCCTGTAATTGCGCTGACAATTCTTGCTCTGCATTGAGACGCTCACGCTCTGCCGCGGCAGAAACCGATAACAACTGGTTTCTTTCTTGCAAGGCAGCGGCAGCCTGACGTTTAACCAGAGACTCTTCTATCGAATTTGCCAGCCAGTTTTTTTCCTCGGCATTAAACGCCTCAATGCTGGCGATAGCTTCTTGCTCAGCCTGCAAGCGCAACTGCGCCAAAGTTTGTTTTTCTTGCTCTGTTTGCTGACGTGTTTCCGCTGCAACCAGGGCGCGAGTTTCTGTATCTACACGTTCTTGTATTGATGACTGCAAAGCGACCTCTGTCGCATTACGCTCTGCGATTACCTCAGACAAGGCTTGCTGATCAGCCAGATTTTTTTCCGCCAGTTGATGCAGTAATACTTCTGCATCGGCTTGCGCAGCAAGCTCCTGATACAGTAATTCACTAGCACGCAAAGTCGCGACAGCAGCTTCTCTTGCCGTTGCTTCCACTTGTTGATGCGCCTCTGCAAATTGTGCCAATGCCTGCTCCGCTAGCAATCTGGCCTTGGCTTGTTCCGTCGCATTCTGCTCCGCAAGCAATTTCGCCTCAGTAGCAACCAATAGCGCCTCTTCAGCGTCGACGCGCTGACGAGCAGCCAGAGAGAGGTCAGCTAATTTGTGTGTTTTTTCGACAGTTAGCTGATGGGCTTTATGTTTCGTATCGGCATAGATTTTTACTTGTTCATGCAATTCTTTTTGTGCTTTTACATCCGCTTCGGCTGCGGCATTGGCTTGTTGTTCAAGTGCGGCACGAGCCTGAGCAAGAATAGCTGCTTGCTTCTCAGCATCCGCTCTGGCGATTGCTGCATCGGATGCTAATTTTTCGGCACTCAGACGTTCTTGCTGTGACTGATTTTCTTCTTTCAGTGCAAGCGCTTTTTTCTCTTCAAGGGCAAGTTTGTCTTGCAATGCCGCCAGCGCACTTTGTTGCGATTGCGTTTTCTCTTTTTCCAATCGTGTCAATTGCGTTGCCGCCATCGCACGCGCCTCCGCGGCAATGGCAGCCTCTTGCTCTGCTGCGGCGGTTGCCTGTGCTTGCATCAGTGCTTCTTGTTCGGCCTTAGACTTGATTTCTATCGACAAGCGAACTTGTCTTTCGATATCTAAGCGCGCCAGATGCGCCGCTTCCTGTTCGCGTTCCAACGCAATTTTTGTGTCTATTTCTGCCAGTAATTGCTTTTCTGCGAGCAGTTTTTGCTGAACTGCATCGAGCGCTTTTTGCTCGGATTCAGCACGTTGCTTTAAGGTTTTTTGCAGCTCCAGCAGTTCACTTACTTTGAGCTGTGCAGCGGCGGCAGTTTGTTTTTGCAATTCAGCATGTTCAGTAATTTTTTCGAGACGTATCTGTTCTGCCTGAATCATTCGCTGACGTGCCTCGCGCGCCTCAACTTCTTGCTGATGACGCGCTTCCAGCAAGGTGGTGTGTTCACGGTCTGCCTGAGCACTTGCCAGCGCGGCTTCGGCGATTTGTTTTTCAGCTTCAAGCTTGTCTTGTGCTGCCAACGCAGCATCACGCTCTGCTTCAAAGCGTACTTGCTCAAGCTTGGTCATTTCAACCACTTGACGGGTTTTTACCAACGCCATTTTTGCTACTTTGCGTTGCATTTCGGTTTGTGCGCGGGTTTGCTCCAAGGCGTGCTTTTCTGCCGTAGCTGCAGCTTCCAGCGCCAATCGTTGCTCACGCTCAGATCGCTCTTTGGCGTGAGCGATTTCTTTTGCTTCTTGCTCGGCGCGCAGGCGTGACTCGGTTTCTATTTGCGCGACTTGTTCAATTACCAGTTTTTCTTGCGTCAGCTTTAATACTTCTTGCACGGCATTCGCACGCTTGCGTTCAACCAGAAGTTTTTCTTGCACTACATCAAGCGCTTTGATTTCGTCTTGTGTGCGCTGTTGTTGTACAACCAAAAGTTCACTGGCTTTTTGTTCTTTCTCAATATGAGCGGCAGCCAGTTGTTGTTGCAATTCGACTTGTTCCATGGTTTTCTCCAAGGTCAATTTCTCTGCCTGACAACTGGTTTCATGTGCAATCCGTGCGACCTGCTCTGCCTGTTTTTGCATACGCAAAATTTCCGCATGCGTTTGTTCGGCCTTTGCACGGGCATGTGCCTCATCTATTTTTTGTTGTTCGAGAATCAGTTTTTCCTGCAAGGCCTGAGCGGCTTTTTCTTCTGCTTCTGCACGCATTTTTTCTGCTTTTGCCAACTCCATCGCATTACGTGCTTTGATAGCAGAGGCAATATTGGCCTTCTTCAACTCCACGGCTTTATACGTGGATGCCTTTAAAGCCTGTTGCTCTGAATCGGCCTGCTCTCTGGCGATTTGTTCGGCCTGTTGATCGATCTGACTACGCTCTTTGGCAAGTATCATGGCGCGCTGCTCTTCCTGAGCGCGTTGCTGGGCGACTTTGGTCGCATGTTGTTCCGCGATGCGCCGTTGCTTGGCCTGCTCCGCTGCCTCGGCCTCTGCTTCAAGCCTGGTGCGGGTTTCGGTATCAGCTTGTTGCTCGACTTCAATACGAATCAGCACCTGGGTTTGCAGTTCTTTTTCGGTCTGAATACGTTGCTCGGTAACGCGCTGTATGCGCTCTTCTGCATCGCGACGCGCTTGTGCGGTAGCGGCAGCTACGACTTCAGATTGTTCGCGCCTGACAGAGGCATTACGCAATTCCAGCTCCGATTGCATACGGAGTTGAATTGCGGATGCAGCGCGGCGGTCAGATTCGGCACGCGCCTGAGCGATGGCTTCATGCTCTTGCTCAACCGCGACACGGGCTAAGGCGTCTTCGCGGGCACGAACCTCGGCCGGTGCGCGATTGATCGCAAACTCTAATGCCATTGCTTCTGCCTGGTCACGCTCTTTGCTGACTTTTAGCGCTTCGCTGCGCACTTTTGCCAGCATTTCAGTCGTTTCACGCGCATCTTTATCGCGACGCTCACGTTCTCTGGCTAGCTCAGTGATGCGGGCATCTGCACGGGCGCGCTCTTCGGCTTCGTTTTTTGCAGATTGGGATGCCGCAAAACGTTCTGCGGCCCAATTACGTGCGTTTTGAGTTTCTTTCGCTAGTCTCTCTGCGGCAGTTTTTGCTTTGGCATTGATCTCGGTATCGGCTTGGAGTTGTTCAGCCGCCCTTTGCTTGGCTTCGAGTTCAAGTTTGGAGCGCTTTTCTGCCTGTTCGCGTGCCAAGGTTTCTAATCTGGCGCGTTCTTGTAAATCCTGTGTTTCCTGACTGACGGCAGCGATTCTGGCTTGACTGGCGGCACGCGCCTGGCGCTCGGCCATCAAGCGTGCGTGGCTGCCGGCTATGGCGTGTTCTTCCAGCTGGACTTTTTGCTGAGCGAGGTTGGCGGCTTCTGCTTCGGCTTCTGCACGCGCTTCTGCCAATTCACGGGCACGGGCTTCTGCCTGCAGCCGGGTGTCGGCAGCGACCGTTGCACGGGCTTCCGCCTCAACACGGGCAATCGCCTGCCGGATACCTTTGATGTCGATGCGGGAATTCGATTCCAGCGCCTCGTCAGAAGTGTGAAAATCATCCCGTTGACCAGCGTCCATAGGCACTAAGCCCAGGGATAATCTGTTTAACAATGTTTGATTCGCATCCATATCCAGCTCCTGATTTGATAACCGTTCCTGATGGCCGACTGCGAACTGCGCTGAGTGCGCCGGCTCGCCGGAACTTCTTAACATGGATTATCACTGAATCATTTGCAAACAATTGAGGGAGTAGAACAGGAAAACTAGCTTAATTCTATTATTAGCGAATCATCAGGTCACCGGAAAAATGGCAAGCGTTGACCCAGATTTATCTCGGCAACATTCACTCAAGCAGTCGGGACTTTTCATGCCAGCAATGCTGTGAATACGATTCCGCCTATTTTTTTGCATCTATCTGTTTGAAAAAGAATTATCCGCGTGGCTCACATAACAGGCTCATGGACGTAAAATAGCGGCTGGTTCATTTTGAACACAAACTGAACACCCAATTTACGGAGAATTATCTTGTCAGACTACGTGACCGAAATCAGACACCCTCTGATGCAACACAAACTTACCCTCATGCGCAGCAAAGATACGACGACGGACAATTTCCGCCGCTTGTTGCGCGAAATCAGCCAGATGCTGGCATATGAAGTCACTCGCGACCTGCCACTGGAGAGCGTGACGATTGAAACGCCAATGGCGACCATTGAAGCGCCGACAATCAGTGGCAAGAAGCTGTGTGTCATCTCAGTATTGCGCGCCGGCAATGGCATTCTGGACGGCATGCTGGATCTTTTACCTGCGGCTCGTGTAGGTCATATTGGTCTTTACCGCGATCCGGCTACACTGGAGCCAGTCGAGTATTACTTCAAAGTACCTGAAGACATCGCAGACCGTCTGGTGATCGTCGTTGATCCTATGCTGGCGACAGGCAACTCCGCAGTTGCTGCCATCGACCGCATCAAAAAAAGCGGCGCGACAACTATCAAGTTCGTCTGCCTGCTGGCAGCTCCGGAAGGTATCAAAGTCATGCAGGCAGCCCATCCAGATGTACCTATCGTCACGGCATCGGTTGATCAATGCCTGAACGATCATGGCTATATCGTGCCGGGCCTGGGTGACGCTGGTGATCGTTTATTTGGCACGAAATAAGTTCCCAATATATAGAAACGCATACATAGCAACACATACGGCGATTATCTCTTTTAATCTTACAGATGACTTCATCCCTTACTGCATCTTCCGCTGCTTTTGTGCCTGTATCAAAATTGCCAGAGGTTGGTACGACAATTTTTTCTGTGATGTCAGCTCTGGCAGCAGAGAAGAAAGCGGTCAACCTCGGTCAGGGCTTTCCGGATTTTGATTGCGACTCTTCTCTGGTTGACGCTGTCAGTAAGGCGATGCTGGATGGGCATAATCAATATCCACCCATGGCGGGTGTCCCTGTATTACGGGCTGAAATCGCCCGCAAGATCAAGGCTCTGTATGGACGCGCATACGATGCTGAGAGTGAAATCACGGTAACAGCCGGGGCAACGCAAGCTATTTTGACGACACTGCTGGCTTGCGTACATCCGGGTGATGAAGTCATCGTGATTGAACCTGCCTATGACAGTTATGTGCCCTCAATACGTTTGGCGGGTGGCATACCGGTGCTGGTGTCGATGGAGCTGGGACCTGAGGGTTACCAGATCCCGTGGGATAAAGTGAAAACCAGCATGACAGCGAAAACTCGCTTGCTCATGCTGAACTCACCGCATAATCCTACAGGGTCTGTGTTGAGTCCGGCGGATATCCAGGCATTGAGCGCTATCGTCCGCGATACCAAAGTCCTGATCGCCTCGGATGAAGTGTATGAACATATGGTGTTTGATGGCGTACGCCATGAGTCTTTATGCCGCCATGAGGAACTTGCCGAACGCAGTTTCATTATCTCTAGTTTTGGCAAGACCTATCATGTGACGGGCTGGAAGGTCGGCTATGTTGCCGCGCCAGCAGCCTTGATGCGCGAGTTTCGCAAAGTGCATCAGTTCAATGTTTTTACCGTCAACACGCCAATGCAAGTCGGGTTGGCACATTTTCTGGCGAATCCTGCTCCCTACGTGGAATTGCCCGTGTTTTACCAGCAAAAACGGGATTTGTTCAGAGATGGTTTAATGAATTCGCGTTTCAAACTCTTGCCAGCGCAGGGCACTTACTTTCAATGCGTTGATTACTCCGCAATATCGGAGCAGTCAGAGTTGCATTTCGCGCGCTGGCTGACGAGTGAGGTGGGTGTTGCGGCGATTCCAGTGTCGGCGTTTTACCAGCACGGTAAAGAATCCAGGATTGTTCGTTTTTGCTTTGCGAAGCAGGAAGGCACCTTGCATGCCGCATTGAAACGCTTACAGGCAATATAAGATACTTGAGTGGAGTATATTTAGAACACCTTACAAATAGTGCGGCGTTGGCACTGAATTTACCTATACTCCCCCTACTGCATAGTAACTATTGAGTATTTTTGAGTTTTAATTCATTGTCCAGATGTTCGATATGATCTTTACGCAAAAACGCTTTTGCCTCGATCGACACGCGCTGCAAAATCACATTGTGCTTACGTCGCATCAGCTTTGCCTCATCCAGGCAGGCATTCACAAAAAAACGTTCGTAACATGCTCGCTCAGCAACCAGAAACCAGCTTTGCAATTGTTTCTGCAAAGGCTGCACCTCATCTAAAGCCGTCTCAGCGAGGAACACACTTTGCATTGTGGTCGGCGCATAGCGCAAATCCAGCTTAGTAATCTGAGCGGATAAATCCTCAAGCGATATACCAATAGATTGTGGCGCAGAATGCCCCACAGACTGCGCTTGTGCGCTAACACTCAACAAAGCTGCCAGGATCACTGCACAAGACAGCACTGCCCTGCGCATATAGCTGAAAAAAAACATAACCGGCATAAAAAGTACTTTCATGATTAGATAAAAAGCTTTGGTAAGCTCAGCCCGTAAGACGCGTCAGCAGTGGTCAGGCAATCGCATCAGCGGTATGTCGCTGATCGGCATCCATATATTCCTTGGACTGCATTTCGATAATACGTGAAACGGTGCGATGAAATTCATTCGACAAAGTACCCTGAGTATATAGCTCCTCCGGCGCAACTTCCGCGGACATGATCAACTTCACTTTATTGTCATAAAACACGTCGATCAGCCAGGTAAAACGACGCGCTTCAGACGACATCGCTGCCGACATCCGTGGAATCGACGAGAGAATAACAGTATGAAAGCGGCTCGCGATTTCGAGATAATCATTTTGCGAGCGCGGACCGCCGCACAAAGTCGCAAAATCAAACCAGACCGCACTACCGGCACGGCGCAATGCCTTAATATCACGCCCTTCGATATTCACCCGTACATCTTCATCAATTGTTTCAGCGATTTTGGCGAACGCGGTACGCAAAGCCTGATCGGTCGCTGCGTTGAGCGGCGTCAGGTAAGCCTGAACTTGCTCCAGCGCTCTCTTACGATAATCATTACCCGAATCGACATTCAACACATCCAGACGCTCTTTGAGCAAAGCGATAGTAGGCAACATGCGGTCTCGGTGCAATCCGTCCGGATATAAGGTATCTGGCTGATAATTTGAGGTCATGACGAATGACACACCATTATCAAATAAAGCTTTCAGCAGGTTGTACAAGAGCATGGCGTCCGCTACGTCAGACACATGAAACTCATCAAAACAGATCAGGCGATATTTCTTGGAAATCCTGCGGGCAACTTCATCCAGTGGATCTGCAACACCTTTCAGCTCATCAAGTTGCCGATGAACGGCGCGCATGAATTCATGAAAATGTAGCCGGGTCTTACGCACAACAGGCACAACGGAGTAAAAACTATCCATCAAAAACGACTTGCCCCGTCCTACGCCACCCCACATATACACGCCACGCGGCACATCCGGGCGTGTGATCAGCCTGGTCAACTTATTGGCACGCTTGGATTTATATTCCACCCATTCATCGTAGGCTTGCTGCAAGCGATCGACTGCCCGCTGCTGCGCCTCGTCGGATTGGAACCCCCGGCGATTCAGTGCATCTTGATAAAACTCTAGAACATTCATTCTCTACCGTCGCTGTAACCAATATGAACACGCCGCTGACAGGATGGTCCCGTCAGCGGCGCTTGAATCGCAGAGTAGTGCAAACTAACTGCGGAAGTAATGCATGAAAAGCGCGTTACAACACGTTAAAAGTATTAAAAATTCAACGAACGCTTATCCACGGCTAACGCTGCCTCTTTCGTGGCTTCCGACAACGATGGATGAGCATGGCAAATACGCGCGATATCTTCTGCCGACGCACGGAATTCCATCGCCACAACCGCCTCAGCAATGAGCTCTGATGCCATCGGCCCAACGATATGAACACCAAGAATTTCGTCTGTCGTTGCATCAGCCAGGAACTTCACCATACCTGACGTATCGCCCAATGCACGGGCACGACCATTCGCCATGAACGGGAAAGTGCCTGCCTTGTAGGCAACGCCATCTGCCTTCAATTGCTGTTCAGTACGGCCAACCCAGGCGATTTCCGGAGAGGTATAAATGACCCAAGGGATCGTATTGAAGTTGACATGACCATGCTGACCAGCGATACGCTCAGCAACAGCAACACCCTCTTCTTCGGCCTTGTGCGCCAGCATAGGACCGCGCACTACGTCACCGACCGCCCATACATTAGGCAAGTTAGTTTTGCAATCGCCATCAACGGCGATAAAACCACGTTCATCCAGCTTCAAGCCAACGCCGTTTGCATTCAAGCCATTGGTGTTTGGTGTGCGTCCAATCGAGATGATCAGTTTGTCGAAGACGGCCTTGTGCTCAACGCCTCTGTCGTCGGCATAATTGACTATCACTTCTTTACCAGCGTTGACGATTTCGCCGATTTTGACGCCCAGATTGATCGACAAACCTTGCTTAACAAACAGTTTGTGCGCTTCTTTTGCGATTTGTTCATCTACCGCACCGAGGAAAGTCGGCAAAGCTTCGAGGACTGTGACTTCGGCACCAAGGCGACGCCAGACGCTACCCATTTCGAGACCGATTACACCGGCACCGATGACGCCAAGTTTTTTCGGCACTTCAGCGATATTCAATGCACCTTCGTTTGACAAAATAGTGGCTTCATCAAAAGCAGCGCCTGGCAAAGCACGTGCATTCGAGCCTGTCGCAATAACGATATGCTTGCCGACAATACTTTCTTCTGTTTTGCCTGCGACTTTAATTTCGTAACCGGCAGCATCAGCCTTTACGAAAGAACCATGGCCATGGAAGAAAGTCACTTTATTCTTTTTAAACAAAAACAAGATACCGTCGTTGTTTTGCTTCACGATCGTATTTTTGCGACCTAACATCTTCGCCACATCCAGACCCAGGCCTTGTACTTCAATACCGTGATCAGCAAAAGAATGACCTGCATGTTCGTAATGCTCAGACGATTGCAGCAGTGCTTTAGATGGAATACAGCCGACGTTAGTGCAAGTACCACCCGGTGCCGGGCCGCCTTTTTCATTGGTCCAGGCATCAATACAAGCTGTGGAAAAACCCAATTGCGCCGCACGGATTGCAGCAATATAACCGCCAGGACCGCCGCCGATCACGACGACATCAAATTGTTTACTCATGAATAATTTCCTAATGTGTTCTGCTCTGTTTTTGTTCTATTCTTATCTGTTACTACCTTGCTGCATTGTCTCTTTACGTTCACTCGTCTTCCGGCACAAAAATCCACGCAAGCAGATAAGCGACCAAGCCAGAGCCGAAATAAAAAGAAAACAAGACGAATACCAAACGCCAGATCCAAGACTCCAGACCTGTAAATTTACCTAAACCACCGCAAATCCCACCCAGCCACTGATCCGATTTTGAGCGCCGGAACTGATTGAGGGGAATAGATGCTTTGTCCGTATCATTAAAAAAACCATGCGCGGATGAACCTGCACCAGCCGATGCGGTGGTGCCATTCGCTGCATTCAGGGTTTCCAACAACTTGGCTTTGGCTTGCGAGAATTCAGCATCAGTCAGTGCGCCCGACTGATGCAATTCATGCAGACGTTTGATTTCGTCAGCGAGGTTCATATTACAGATCCAATAACAGGCGAGCTGGATCTTCCAGCGCTTCCTTCATTGCTACCAGGCCTAATACTGCTTCGCGACCATCGATGATACGGTGATCGTAGGACATCGCCAGGTAGTTCATCGGACGCACAACAACCTGACCGTTTTCAACGACGGCACGGTCTTTCGTTGCATGCACACCCAGAATCGCAGATTGCGGTGGATTGATAATAGGCGTAGACAGCATAGAACCGAAAGTACCCCCGTTGGAAATCGAGAACGTACCACCAGTCAGGTCATCCAGAGTCAATTTACCGTCTTTGGCTTTGGCGCCAAATTCACCGATTTTCTTCTCGATATCGGCAATCGACATCTGATCAGCATTACGCAGAATAGGCACTACCAGGCCACGCGGAGAACCGACAGCGATACCGATATCGAAGTAACCGTGATACACAATATCGTTGCCATCTACGGATGCGTTGATGATAGGGTATTTTTTTAATGCAGCAACAGCCGCCTTCACGAAGAAAGACATGAAGCCGAGTTTAACGCCGTGTTCTTTTTCGAATTTGTCTTTGTACTTGTTACGCAGGTCAATCACTGGCTGCATATTGACTTCGTTGAAGGTGGTCAAAATGGCGTTAGTCGATTGTGATTGCACCAGACGTTCGGCAATACGTGCGCGCAGACGGCTCATCGGTACACGCTCCTCAGGGCGGTCACCGAGATTCATCGCAGCGGGTGCAGCAACTTGCTGCAAGGCTGGTTTGCTTGCGGCAGGCGCTGCAAGAGGAGCAACTGCCGGTGCGACTGGCTTAGCGACTGCTGCAAGTACATCACCTTTAGTGACACGACCGTCTTTACCGGTGCCATCTACAGCGCTGGCGGACAAATTATTTTCCGCCAAAATTTTCGCTGCTGCTGGCATCGCAACACCTGCTGCAGATTTTGCGGCGAGATTATTGATCGCTGCAGCAACCGGATCGACTACTGCAGTTGCAGCGGCTGGTGCAACAGGAGCAACCGCGCCTGCGGATGCTTCTGTATCGAGAATCGCGATGATTTCACCAGCGACGACGGTACTGCCATCACCTTTGAGGATTTGCGTAATAACACCAGCTTCTGGACAAGGCAGTTCCAGAACAACTTTGTCAGTTTCAACATCGATCAGGTTCTCGTCGCGACCAACTGGCTCGCCTACTTTTTTATGCCATGTCAGCAACGTTGCTTCAGCGACTGATTCAGATAATTGCGGTACTTTTACTTCGATAATTGCCATGTTTTTCTCCGTTTCGGATAGTCATCGGGCGCAACAGCTTCTGCTGCGCCGCGTTTCACTATTGAGTGTTATTTGGTCAGGACGTAGCCCTTGAGCTTAGAAAATGCCGTGTCCAGCAATGCTTTTTGTTGTGCATAGTGCTTGTCGTAGTAACCGACAGCAGGCGATGCACTGGCTGGACGACCAGCGTATGCCAGTTTTTGACCTTCATCCAGACTTTCAAAAATATTATGCTGTATCTGAAACCAAGGTCCCTGATTTTGCGGCTCATCCTGCGCCCAGATCAATTCAGCCAGATTAGGGAATTTTTTCAGTTCAGCTGAGAAGCTCTTATGCGGGAACGGATACAACTGTTCCACACGAATAATCGCGGTATCCGTCTGACCACGCTCTTTACGGGCGTTGACCAGATCGTAGTAGACCTTGCCTGAGCAGGCGATTACGCGCTTGACCTTCTTGGCATCAATCTTTTCGTCAACTTCACCGATGACCGTATGGAAGCTGCCTTTTGCCAGCTCGGACAAAGGGGAGCCTGCATCTTTGTTACGCAACAAAGACTTCGGTGTCATGATGACCAGTGGCTTACGGAACTGGCGAATCATCTGACGACGCAACAGATGGAAAATTTGCGCGGCATTGGTCGGCTGAACCACTTGCATATTATTGTCAGCACACAATTGCAGGAAACGCTCAGGGCGGGCAGATGAATGCTCTGGCCCCTGACCTTCGTAACCGTGCGGCAGCATCAATACCAAACCAGAAGCACGACCCCATTTCACTTCGCCGGAGCTGATGAACTGATCGATCACCACTTGAGCACCGTTCGCGAAATCGCCGAACTGGGCTTCCCAGATTGTCAACGTATTTGGCTCTGCCGTTGAGTAACCATATTCAAAACCGAGTACCGCTTCTTCAGACAATACCGAGTCAATGACGGTGAACGGTGCTTGTTTGTCAGAGATGTTTTGCAGAGGAATATAGGTGCCAGCATCCCAGCGCTCACGATTTTGATCATGCAAAACGGCGTGACGATGCACAAATGTACCGCGACCAGCATCTTGACCTGTCAGACGAATCGCATAGCCAGACGCAACCAGAGATGCGTAAGCCAGATGCTCGCCCATACCCCAGTCCAGATTCATCTCACCGCGGCCCATTGTTGCGCGATCACCGAGTACTTTCTCTACCAGACTATGTGGCTTGAAGCCTTCTGGAACTGTCGTAATACGCTCAGCCAGACGCTTCAGTTCAGAGGCTGGTACTGCTGTGTCAGCAGCATCCGTCCATTTGCGGTTCAGGAATGGAATCCAGTCAACCGCATACTTGTTTTTGAAGTTGGAAATAACAGGATCAACGGTGTGCTTGCCAGCATCCATCGCGTCACGGAAGGCCTTCACCATCTGATCGCCGCCATCAGCTGCAATCGTACCTTGTGCCGCCAGCTTGTCTGCATACATTTTGCGCGTACCAGGATGCTGCGCAATTTTTTTGTACATCAGAGGCTGTGTCAGTGCTGGCGTGTCTTGTTCGTTATGACCCAATTTACGGTAGCAAATGATGTCGACGACGATGTCTTTCTTGAATTCCATACGGTAATCCAAGGCGATCTGCGTTGCCAGTACAACGGCTTCCGGATCATCTGCGTTAACGTGCAGTACCGGTGCCTCGATCATTTTCACCACGTCGGAGCAATATAAGGTCGAACGTGAGTCACGAGGATCAGATGTGGTAAAACCGATCTGATTGTTGATCACGAGATGGATCGTACCGCCAGTACCATAGCCGCGTGTTTGCGCCAGATTCAGGGTTTCCATCACGACGCCCTGCCCTGCAAACGCTGCATCACCGTGCACGAGGATAGGCAGAACTTGTGAGCCATCTTTGTCGCCACGACGTTCCATACGCGCTTTGACAGAACCCTCAACCACTGGGTTAACGATTTCAAGATGCGATGGATTAAACGCCAGTGACAAGTGAACCGGGCCACCCGGTGTAGAAATATCTGAGGAGAAACCTTGGTGATACTTAACGTCGCCGGCAGGCAAGTCATCACCATGTTTGCCTTCGAATTCGGCAAACAAATCTTGTGGCATTTTGCCTAAGGTATTGACCAAGACATTGAGTCGACCGCGATGCGCCATACCAATGACGATTTCTTCTACACCACGCTCACCAGCGCGTTGAATGGTTTCATCCATCGACGCAATGAAGCTCTCTCCACCTTCAAGCGAGAAGCGTTTTTGCCCTACATATTTAGTATGCAGATAACGCTCCAGACCTTCGGCAGCAGTCAGGCGATCGAGAATATGTTTTTTCTTTTCAGCAGAAAATGCTGGCGTAGAACGAATCGATTCGAGCTTTTGTTGCAACCAGCGCTTCTCCGTCGGATCACTGATGTACATGAATTCTGCGCCGATAGAGCGGCAGTACGTATCACGCAAAGAATTCAGGAGATCGCGCAGCGACGCTGTTTCCGGTCCAAAATAGGTATTACTGATATTGAACTGAATGTCCATATCGGCATCGGTGAAACCATAAAAACTTGGTTCCAGCTCAGGAATACTTGGACGCTCCTGACGTTGCAGAGGATCCAGATTAGCCCAGTGACTACCGAGAAAACGATAAGCTGCGATCAATTGCTGAGCGGCAACTCGTTTGCGTCCCATTTCAGCATCAGCAGTTGCGCTGACTGTACGAATCGGGCCTTGTTTAGCACGTTCGGCGAACGAAGCAACGACAGGAGCATGAGCAACGTCGGGCTTGCTTGAGCCGTCGACAGCAGGAACGTGCTGCATTGCGTCGAAATACGCACGCCAGTTATCAGGGACCGAACCGGGATTATTGAGATACGCTTCGTAAAGTTCTTCTACGTACGGCGCATTGCCGCCGAACAAATACGAGTTGGCGTTATATTGTTGCATCATCTTGCTCACCTTTCTTCGCGTTTCGCGAGATTAGCGGGTTAATCTAACCTTCCGCGACACGGCCTGACCGGTTAGCGGATTGCACATCAAGTTGTGGGGAAGGGCTGGTTTCAAACTATCTCACTTCCAAGTCAAAATCGTCATTTGCATGTATAAAAACATAACGCTTTTGAATTAAAAGTGAAATTACATCTAAAATTTCACATTCGATGCGAAGCATAGCATATTTATTGTACGAAAAAAAAGCGAGTCTTGAAGACTCGCTTTTTTTCATGTTTTTTGCAATTAACCGCGCTGATCAATCGGCGGGACATCGCGTTTCGGTGAGCCAACAAATAATTGGCGTGGGCGGCCAATTTTTTGCTCTGGGTCAGAAATCATTTCTTTCCATTGAGCAATCCAACCTACTGTGCGTGCCAAGGCAAAAATACCTGTGAACAAAGAGGTTGGAATACCCAATGCGCGCTGAACAATACCTGAGTAAAAATCAACATTTGGATATAATTTACGGGAAACAAAGTATTCATCTTCCAGCGCAATTTTTTCCAGTGCCATTGCAAGTTTGAACAACGGATCATCTTGCAAACCGAGTTCATTCAATACTTCATAACAAGTTTCACGCATCAGTTTTGCACGGGGGTCATAGTTTTTATAAACACGATGACCAAAACCCATTAATTTGACACCAGAGTTTTTATCTTTCACTTGCGTGATAAATTCAGGGATATTATCAACGCTACCGATTTCTTCCAGCATGCTTAATGCGGCTTCGTTCGCGCCGCCATGAGCTGGGCCCCACAAGCATGCGATACCAGCAGCAATACAAGCGAATGGATTTGCGCCTGAAGAGCCCGCCAGACGAACCGTTGACGTAGAAGCATTTTGCTCATGATCTGCGTGCAGAATCAAAATGCGATCCAATGCACGGACCAGCACTTCGTTCACCTTATACGGTTCACATGGTGTTGAGAACATCATGTGCATGAAATTGGCACTGTAAGACAAATCATTGCGTGGATATACAAACGGCTGGCCGATTGAATATTTGTACGCCATGGCGACCAGCGTTGGCATTTTAGCGATCAGACGAATCGCAGACACCTCACGATGGCGCGGATCATTGATATCGAGAGAATCATGATAAAACGACGCCAAAGCACCTACTGTACCGACCAATACCGACATTGGATGCGCATCACGACGGAAGCCGCGGAAGAAAAATTGCATCTGTTCGTGAACCATGGTGTGCTTAGTCACCGTATCAACGAATTCAGTTTTTTGCGTCGCATTCGGCAATTCACCATTCAACAGCAAGTAGCAAGTTTCCAGAAAGTCGCCGCCATTGACTGCCAGTTGTTCTATCGGGTAACCGCGATACAGTAATTCGCCTTTGTCGCCATCGATATAGGTGATCGATGAGTTACAAGCAGCAGTAGACATGAAGCCAGGATCATAGGTGAACATACCTGTTGCACCATATAACTTACGAATGTCAATGACATCTGGACCAACTGAGCCTTTGTAAATCGGCATTTCCAACGATGCGGAACCATCGGAAAAAGAGAGTGTTGCTTTTGTTTCAGAGTTAGTCATGGCTCTTCCTTCAATGTAGAGGTGAGTCGTTAATCAAAAAAACGCGAGAGAAAAATCGTTTTCTGTTTCAGGCTATTTGCAAGCGAACCAATAAGGCATGCACATGTGGCAAATCAACTTCGGCTTCTGGTTGTTTTTTCGCCAGAATCAGATCCATCAAAGTATTGTCCGGCAACTCCATCAACCTGCTGAAGGCGTCGACCTCATCATCGCTCAACAACGTTTCATGGGCATCCAGAAAACGAGTCAATATCAGATCGTTTTCCAGCAATCCACGTCTTGCTCTCCACCGGAGTCGCGCTCGCTTGACCGGATCGCTTTGGTGGGTATCAACTTTTGACTCAGACATAAATACTTTCAATACTAATTTTCATATTTCATGCAATTCTCATGAATACACTTTTCGGCACTCAAAAAAATGGCATGAAATAAGAGCGGTCAGTCAGATCAGCTTATGCTGCAAACAGACCGCACTCTTCTTTAGACTGCGCGACGAACCATTAATTCCTTGATTTTGCCGATAGCTCTGGTTGGATTCAGACCTTTTGGACAAACATCCACGCAATTCATGATTGTGTGGCAGCGGAATAAGCGATATGGATCTTCCAGATTATCTAGACGCTCGCTAGTTGCCTCATCACGCGAATCCGCGATAAAACGATACGCTTGCAACAGGCCTGCAGGACCTACAAACTTATCCGGATTCCACCAGAACGAAGGACAAGACGTCGAGCAGCATGCACAGAGAATACATTCGTACAAACCATCCAGTTCTTCACGTTCTGCCGGTGTTTGCAGACGTTCTTTTTCTGGCGGAATGGACTCATTCATCAAGTACGGCTTGATGGAATTGTATTGCTTGAAGAATTGCGTCATATCCACGATCAGATCGCGAATGACTGGCAAACCTGGCAAAGGACGCAAAACAATAGGCTCACTCAATTCATTTAAGTTTGTGGTGCAAGCCAAACCGTTTTTGCCGTTGATATTCATCGCATCTGAACCACAGACACCTTCACGGCATGAGCGACGCAAGGCCAGAGAGTCATCCACATCAGCCTTGATGCGTTGCAGCGCATCCAGCAACATCTTGTCAGTATCTTGCAACTCTACTGTCAGATCTTGCATGTAAGGCTTGGCATCCTTGTCCGGATCATAGCGATAAATTTTAAATTGTAATGTACGTGCCATAGTGATATCTCTTTAGAATGTACGAGCTTTTGGCTTGAAGGTTTCAACAGTCAGCGGCTTGGTATTGACAGGCTTGTAGTCAAGGCGATTACCCTCTGAATACCACAAAGTATGCTTCATCCAATTATCGTCATCACGTTTTTCGTAGTCACGGTGCGCATGCGCACCGCGAGATTCTTTACGGGCAGCGGCAGAGGTAATCGTTGCTTTTGCGGTTTCGATCAGGTTATCCAGTTCCAAGGCCTCTACACGTGCCGTGTTGAATACTTTGGATTTATCTTTGAACGAAACATGCTTGCGACGCTCATCCAGCTCCATAATTTCCTTGACGCCTTCTTGCAGCAATTCATCCGTACGGAATACGCCACAGTGATATTGCATCGTCTTACGGATCGCATTTGCAACGTCTTGCACACGCTCGGTACCCGTGCTGGTTTCCAGCTTGGCTAAGCGAGACAAAGCCAGATCTGCTGCATCCGCTGGCAAATCTTTGTTACTACGAGTCTTCAAATTGCTTGCAACGATGTGATTACCTGCCGCACGGCCGAATACCAGCAAATCCAACAGTGAATTTGTACCGAGACGGTTTGCGCCATGAACAGAAACGCAAGCACACTCACCGATTGCATACAAGCCGTTAACGATTTCGCTGCTACCGTTTTTAGGCGCAATTACCTGACCGTAAATATTGGTCGGGATACCGCCCATCTGATAATGAATTGTCGGCACAACCGGAATAGGTTCTTTAGTCGCATCAACGTTAGCAAATTTGTGCGCGATTTCCAGAATTGACGGCAAACGTTTTTGAATCGTGTCAGCACCGATATGGCGCAGATCGAGCATGACGTGGTCCTTATTCGGGCCGCAACCACGACCTTCTTTGATTTCCTGGTCCATAGAGCGCGAAACGAAGTCACGCGGTGCCAGATCTTTCAGTGTAGGTGCATACCGCTCCATGAAACGCTCACCCTGGCTATTCACCAGAATACCGCCTTCACCTCGTACACCCTCTGTAATTAAGACACCCGCACCAGCTACGCCAGTTGGATGGAATTGCCAGAATTCCATATCTTCTAGCGGCAAACCTGCACGCGCCGCCATACCCATACCGTCACCGGTATTGATAAATGCGTTGGTAGATGCCGCCCAGATACGGCCAGCGCCACCAGTAGCGAAAATTGTTTGCTTCGCTTCCAGCATCATGACTTCGCCAGTTTCCATCTCAAGAGCGACGACACCTAACACATCACCATCAGCATCGCGAATCAGGTCAATAGCCATCCATTCAACAAAAAAATGCGTGCGAGCACGAACATTACGCTGATAGAGTGTATGCAAAAGCGCATGACCAGTACGATCCGCGGCAGCACATGCGCGCTGGACTGGCTTTTCACCAAAATTTGCAGTATGACCGCCGAAAGGACGCTGATAAATCGTACCATCCGCATTACGGTCAAACGGCATACCAAAATGCTCTAGCTCATAAACGACTTTTGGCGCTTCACGACACATGAATTCGATCGCATCCTGATCACCCAGATAATCAGAGCCTTTGACCGTATCAAACATATGCCAGTACCAGTTATCTTCTGACATATTACCCAGAGAAGCACCAATACCACCCTGCGCTGCCACGGTGTGCGAGCGGGTAGGAAATACTTTAGACAAAACAGCGACGTTCAGGCCGGCCTCTGCCAATTGCAGAGAAGCACGCATGCCGGAGCCACCTGCGCCAACGATCACCGCATCAAAGCGACGGGATGGGATTGCGGGTTTAATTGCTGCCACGGTTATACTCTCCACAAAATCTGTGCCGTATATCCGACACAAGCAACTAGCCACAGAATAGTGGCGACTTGAAACACCAGACGCAAAGCAACACTGTGCGTCACATAATCCATCCATACATCACGCATACCAACCCATGCGTGATAAAACAAAGCGATAAATACTGTAAATGTTGCTAGTTTGAACCATTGACGAGCAAAAATCCCCGCCCATCCTTCGTAACTAAAATCATTACCTGTCAAAAACAGAGCTAACAAAATGACGGTGTAGACGGCCATGATAATTGCAGTAACACGCTGCGCCAGCCAGTCGCGCAAACCATAATGCGCACCTACTACCAGCCGATTAGGGCCAATGTTGTTGTTTGCCATTTAAAATACTCCAAATAATTTCAGGGCAACCAATGTGGTCAAAGGCAAACTAATCGCTAGTACGCCGACGGCAGATTTGCGAGCGGAGTCCTTATTTAGGCCAATATGAAGATCCATAAACAAATGACGGATGCCAGCACAAAAATGGTGCAGATAAGCCCAGGAAATCGCCAAAATAACCAACTTCACAAAAACGCCTGAAGTGAAGTTTTTCAACACAGCAAATGACAGCTCTGAAGTCAGACTCTTATCAAGTAAGTACAAAATAAAAGGCATCAGCAAGAACATCAACATCCCGCTCGCACGATGTAGAATCGAGACAAAACCAGCAAGTGGCAACCGGTATCCGGTCGCATCAATTAGCCGCATTACCCCAAAGCGAGGTTTGGCTTTTACTACTTCAGACATGAATAATCTCCCCATTAACTAGTCTGTACATGAACTTTGTAATTTTCGCCTATTTTGGTGCATTGCACCAACAAAAAAAGACGCCCGCCTACAAAATAGTTATATCTTACTGCGATTTTCGGCGACACATGCTGACATGCAATGTGTCAACATGACCATGCACTCGTGAAAATTTTATTTAACTCAACTCATTTTTATAATGATGCTGGGCGGTCAAATACAAACCGCGACGCAATTCAACTGGCTTGTCACCATACGTGTAAGAAACGCGCTCCACCCTGAGCAAAGGAGCACCGACCGGCACTACCAGCAACTCAGCAACAACGTCATCGGCGCAAACAGCGCGAATCTCCTCCGACGCTCTGATCATGTGCGTACCAAATTCGGTTTCAAACAAACCGTACATAGGCCCTTTATACTCATTCAGCCGTTCCGCAGTCAGTCCTTTGAAAATAACGCCCGGCAACCAAAGGTCATCCAGAATAGTGGCAACCCCGGAAAAATACTGAACCCTGCGTATGAACACGACTGAGTCGCCGGACTTAATGTCAAGCGCCCTCGCCACATCGGCAGGAGCGCGCAGACGCTTAACTTCTACAATTTTATTCTCCGGATAATGCGGCTTCCCCTCATCCGGCACCAGGCGCAGAAAACGAAATTGCGCGCGAGCCTCATGATGAGTCGCAACAAATGTTCCCTTCCCCTGCCTGCGCACAACCAGATTTTCCGCAGACAATTCGTCAATAGCTTTGCGAACGGTGCCCTGACTTACTTTAAAGCGACTCGCCAGCTCGATCTCACTGGGAATCAACTCGCCCGGTTTCCACTCGCCAGATTGCAGGCTTTGCGTAATTAATGCCTTAATTTGCTGGTACAGGGGGCTAAAAGTAGGAGAGGCGCCAGGCGCAGAATTGGTATTGCCCGCGATATTGGAGGTCGCGCTGTTATTCTGGTTATTTGAGGTTGGCACATTAGAATTCATAGACTGCGATTTCACCACGAAAAGGCCAGGTAAGTCCAGAACAAACTATCAATTAATATGTCTTATATAAGACATAAGATATTCGTTGACACTTGGCACGAGTCCACCTAAACTCCCGTACGAAGATACTGAATCAAGCTTTAGGGCATATGATGACAAAAGTTTTTAGCCCGCCTGAAAAAATTTTTGCACCTGACAAACAGGCAGATCGATATTGCAGCATCAGAAAGACAACTAACAAGCACTATAGTTCTAACACAATCAAAGTAAAGCCCAAAACCTCAATGATCACCAAATGACTAAGTCTGAGCGATCAGAGCCCAACTCAAAAAAACAGAAGTCTGCCGTGAATTTGGCTGACTCACTGCGTTTTCAACGGTATCATTATGCGTTGACCTGCTTGGCAAGCACATCAAAATGATGGCTGGCAAAAGCTTGACTTGAACATTGTTTTTACACCACCTCGGAGATGCATCATGGCAAAATCCCCTATGCGCGTTGCTGTTACAGGCGCTGCTGGCCAAATCGGCTATTCCCTTTTATTCCGTATCGCTAACGGCGACATGCTGGGCAAAGACCAGCCAGTCATTTTGCAATTGTTAGAAATTCCTGACGAAAAAGCGCAAAAAGCGCTCAAAGGCGTCATGATGGAGATTGACGATTGCGCATTCCCGTTGCTGAACGGCATGACAGCGCACAGCGACCCGATGACCGCATTTAAAGATATCGACGTAGCCTTGCTAGTCGGTGCGCGTCCACGCGGCCCCGGCATGGAACGTAAAGACCTGCTGGAAGCGAATGCACAGATTTTCACGGTACAAGGTAAAGCCCTGGACGCTGTTGCTTCCCGCAATGTCAAAGTGCTGGTCGTTGGCAATCCTGCCAACACCAACGCATATATCGCAATGAAATCCGCACCAAGCCTGCCATCGAAAAACTTTACGGCAATGCTGCGCCTGGACCACAACCGCGCTTTGTCTCAGGTTGCCGCAAAAATCGGCAAGCCAGTCTCAGCAATTGAAAAACTCTGCGTGTGGGGCAATCACTCCCCTACAATGTATGCCGATTATCGTTTCGCAACAGCAGATGGCGCATCAGTCAAAGATCTGATCAACGACCAGGTCTGGAACAAAGACGTATTTTTGCCAACCGTCGGCAAGCGTGGCGCAGCCATCATTGAAGCACGCGGCCTGTCCTCCGCAGCGTCCGCAGCAAATGCGGCGATTGATCATGTACGCGACTGGGTTTTAGGTACAAACGGCAAATGGACAACCATGGGCATCCCTTCTGATGGCTCTTACGGCATCCCTGAAGGCACAATGTTTGGCTTTCCTGTCACGACAGAAAATGGCGAATACACCATCGTTCAAGGCTTGGAAATTGATGAATTTTCGCGTGAACGCATTAACGTAACGCTCAAAGAATTACAAGAAGAGCGTGACGGTGTCAAACACCTGGTAGGCTAAACCATCAGGAGCTGGTTTGATGTATTTGCGTCAAACCAGCTAATTATTTTCTTACAGCGTGACAATGCATCCTTCCCAAGTCTTGTTTCAGGATCAGCAACAACCGGTCTTATTGCCGGTATGTGACCACTATGCTGGGTCTGAAAAATTGATGCATAAATCCATCAGCTTACAAAACGATCTCGGCCCGGTATTTGACATCACGTTTGACTGTGAGGACGGCGCTGCGGCAGGCAATGAATCAGCTCACGCCAGACTAGTAGCCAATCTGATTGCATCAGAACAAAATCAATTTCAACGCATTGGTGTGCGCGTACACGATGTGGACAGTCCCTATTTTGAACAAGACATCGCCACCATTGCTCCGATTGCTGCGAGCAAACTTGCCTATCTGGTTTTGCCGAAGATAAGTAATACTCGTCAAATCGTACAAGCAATTGACAAGGTAAATCAACAATTCGCCCCGCATCGTACAACGCCGTTACCTATCCATGTATTGATAGAGACGCACGATGCACTTGCCGAAGTGCAGCAGATTGCGGCGATCCCTCAAATCGCCTGCCTGTCATTTGGCATCATGGATTTCGTTTCAGCGCATTACGGCGCCATCCCTTCAAATGCGATGCGCTCTCCCGGTCAGTTCACTCATCCCCTGGTCATGCGCGCAAAGCTGGAAATAGCTGCCGCCTGCCATCGATTTGGAAAAATCGCATCACACAATGTAACCACTGAAATCAAAGACACTGCTATTGTCGCGGGTGACGCGACGCGTGCGGTGATGGAATGTGGCTACACCAGAATGTGGAGCATACATCCGGATCAGATCAAGCCAATAGTCAAGGCGTTATCACCTAGAAGTGCCGAGATTAATGAGGCAATCAGCATTTTGGGGGCCGCTCAGCAAAAAGAATGGGGACCAATCCAGCTTAACGGACGGCTTCATGACAGAGCGAGTTACCGTTACTATTGGACTTTATTAAAAAGAGCACAGCAAAGCCAGATTCAGTTACCGGAACAAGGCTATGCTTTCATGTAATGCAGTAGTAACGAATATAAGATATACGGAGATTCGAATGAAGAAATTTTTACAGATTATTAGCGGCATGATCCTGAGCATCGGACTATCACAAGTATCGGCTAACGCACAGACAACACCTGCACCAAAAACCAAGGTGGCGACAAAAACCACCAAGGCAGCAGCAAAACCTGCGGCGCCCGTGGCACTTGACGATGATGACGGCGAACCCGATGTCAAGGAAAGCAAAACCTTTGAATACAAATGTGAACTCGGCAATGTACTGACGATGTACACCAACGTCGATGACGACAAACACATGGCAATGCGCTGGAAAAAACGCCTGTATCGCCTGACCCGCATAGAAACAACTACCGGCGCGCATCGCTTTGAAAACCGCAAGGCAGGCTTTCTCTGGATCGGCATCCCCGCAAAAGGCCTGTTACTGGATTCGCATCGTGGTCAGCAATTAGCGAATGAATGCAAAACGACCGACCAGGTGATTGCCGAAGCCGAGTTAAAAGCCGAGGCAGCGACACAAGCAAAATAAGTAGTCGTATCGAGTTAAAAAACGCAGTAAAAATTGTAAGCAGCAATAAGTAAGACGATTAGTTTTGATGATTGATTTTCGTAAAAATAAGGAACAGCCATGAGCCAAAATGCGTATAAAGATGCATTCAAAACCCTGAAAGATTTTAAGATTTCAGATTCCAAAAAAGGTAAATTTTATTCCCTGCCCGCTCTGGAAAAAAATCTGGGGGCGAAAATCTCGCGCTTACCAGTCTCCATCCGCGTGGTGCTCGAATCCGTTTTGCGTAACTGCGACGGCAAAAAAGTCACCGAAGAGCATGTCAAACAGCTCGCCAACTGGAGCGCCAAAGCTGATCGCACTGATGAGATCCCATTTGTGGTTTCTCGTGTCGTCTTGCAAGATTTTACAGGTGTTCCTTTACTGGCTGACTTGGCTGCAATGCGTAACGTCGCTGCCAAACAAGGCAAAAATCCTAAAAATATTGAGCCACTGGTACCGGTTGATCTGGTCGTCGATCACTCCGTACAAATCGATCATTTCCGTGAAAAGAAAGCACTCGACCTGAACATGAAACTGGAATTTTCTCGTAACAACGAGCGCTATCAGTTCATGAAATGGGGTATGCAAGCGTTCGATACATTCGGCGTCGTTCCTCCAGGTTTTGGTATCGTTCATCAGGTCAATCTGGAATACCTGGCACGCGGCGTACACAAAATTAAAGATGCGAAGAAAAACGAAGTGTACTACCCAGATACACTGGTAGGTACTGACTCCCACACTACGATGATCAATGGTATCGGCGTAGTTGGCTGGGGTGTGGGCGGTATCGAAGCAGAAGCTGGCATGCTCGGTCAACCAGTCTACTTCCTGACACCTGACGTAGTCGGCGTCAACCTGACAGGTGCACTACGCGAGGGTTGCACTGCAACGGATCTGGTACTGACTATTACTGAACTGCTGCGCAAAGCAAAAGTCGTTGGCAAATTCGTCGAATTCTTCGGCGAAGGCACACGCACTTTATCCCTGACAGATCGTGCGACCATCGCCAACATGGCACCGGAATACGGTGCGACGATGGGCTTCTTCCCGGTAGATGAAGCCACTATCGACTATTTCAAAGGCACAGGCCGTACTAAAGCAGAAATCGACGCATTCGAAGGCTATTTCAAAGCTCAGAAGATGTTCGGCATCCCTAAGGCTGGCGACATTGACTACACGACAGAAATCTCTCTCGATCTGTCCACCGTCGCACCTTCATTAGCCGGCCCTAAACGCCCGCAAGACCGTATCGAAATCGGCAACGTAAAATCTACTTTTGCGGATTTGTTCGCTAAGCCAACATCCGAAAACGGTTTTAACAAAAAAGCAGAAGATCTGGATGCGGTCTACACCAATTCTGACAACGTGAAAGTCAAGAACGGTGACGTCTTGATCGCCGCGATTACCTCTTGCACCAACACATCCAACCCTAGCGTGTTGCTGGCGGCTGGCTTGCTGGCGAAAAAAGCGGTTGAAGCCGGTTTAAAAGTGGCACCTCATATTAAAACTTCGCTGGCGCCTGGCTCCCGCGTCGTCACTAAATATCTGGAAGCAGCAGGCTTGTTGCCTTACCTGGAAAAACTTGGTTTCGGCGTCACCGCATACGGCTGCACAACCTGTATTGGAAATGCAGGCGATCTTACACCAGCGATGAACGAAGCCATCGTAGCGAACGATATCGTGGCATCCGCTATCCTGTCCGGCAATCGGAACTTCGAAGCACGTATTCACCCGAATATCCGTTCCAACTTCCTGGCCTCCCCTCCATTGGTGGTTGCCTACGCCATCGCTGGCAATATGACCCGCGACCTGATGACAGAGCCAGTTGGCCGTGTTAAAGGCAAGGATATTTTTCTCGGTGACATCTGGCCTACCAGCGCAGAAATCAGCAAGCTGATGAAATTCGCGATGAATTCCAAGACTTTCAAGGACAACTACGCTGACGTCAAAGGTGCGCCAGGCAAGCTGTGGGAAAACATCAAAGGCGTGGCGGAAGGTGAAGTCTACAACTGGCCTACATCGACCTACATCGCTGAACCACCGTTCTTCGCTGACTTCACGATGGAGCCAAAAGCGGCTGCGACCGGCATCACTGGTGCACGTGCACTCGGCGTGTTCGGTGACTCCATCACAACAGATCACATCTCCCCTGCCGGCTCCATCAAAGAATCCAGCCCTGCCGGTAAATGGTTAAAAGAAAACGGCGTATTGAAAGCCGATTTCAATTCCTACGGTTCACGCCGAGGTAACCACGAAATCATGATGCGCGGCACATTTGCCAACGTGCGTATCAAAAACCTGATGATCCCTGCGAAGGAAGACGGCTCCCGCGTAGAAGGCGGCGAAACCTTGTTCCAACCAACAGGCGAGCCTATGGCGATCTACGATGCAGCGATGAAATACGTTGCTGAAGGTACGCCAACGATGATCTTTGGCGGCGAAGAATATGGTACGGGTTCCTCACGTGACTGGGCCGCTAAAGGTACGCAATTGCTGGGCGTAAAAGCCGTCATCGCCCGTTCGTTCGAACGTATTCACCGTTCGAATCTGGTTGGCATGGGCGTATTACCACTGCAATTTCTGGGCACGGACAGCGTTGATTCCTTAGGCATCACAGGCACAGAGTCCTACGACCTGAAAGGGATCGAAGATGACATCAAACCACAACAACAAGTAACACTGGTGATCAATCGTGCAAACGGCGACAAGCAAGAAGTCAAAGTTTTGTTACGCATCGATACACCGATCGAAGTAGATTACTACAAACACGGCGGTATCTTGCCGTTCGTATTACGTCAGTTGTTGGCTGCCTGAGTTTTTACTTAAGTTAGCGGCTGTCAATGCACTAGCGTCATCGTCGGCCTCAATGAATCAATCACGGATACAGTCTTACTGCCGTACTGATTTATTGATCTGATGTACAGCGACAGCAAAATGAAAACACACTCAAAAAGACCGGAAAATTTCCGGTCTTTTTTATTGCCTGTCCCTGAAAGAATCCTGTAAGTCTCGGAGCGTACTCTTCGATACGTTTGATTGATTCGCGTGCAGACTTGCGTGATCCGTCCGAAGATTATCTTAAAACCAAGGAGACATTATGTGGAAAATTGCCGTAGCCTTTATCGTATTTGCCGGAGCTGCTTTGTTCTTTATTTTTAAAGCTGGCGACAAAGTAGACATGCAAGGTGAAGCAGCGGGTCACGATATGACGGAAGTTCATTCAGCCAGCGCTACAGCATCGCCACCAGCAGCTCCAGTTATCGCTGACACTGCTGCATCGTCAGCTGCGATGCCAACCTCTCCAGCGAGTACTGCGTCAGAATCAGCTTCTTCCAAATAAGTCATACAGTAACCTAAGTTAAAGCAACTTGAGGTAAGTTGAAATAGCTTGATATCTTTACGTAAAGATGCAGACATAAAAAAATCCGGTACATGTCACCGGATTTTTATTTTCCTGACCTCATTGGCTTCATTAAGTAATGAGATAAGCATAGCGAACAGGTGAATATGTATAACAGAAAATCATATACTCCCCATAGAAGGTAATGAAATATGCCTCAATCCGCAACAATACAGGGCGTACTTAAAATATACTACTCCTTAGTATATAGAAAACAATCTCAATCCGACTCTTGAGGTAGTGCAATCGTTCTCAACTGAAACCGGCCATCATCATTAAATAACCAGGTTTCAATTAACTCCAATCGTCCATTTTTTACCAGGTACGACGCCGGCTTGGGGTAAGGTGCACTGCCACGCAAACTAGCCAAGGCAGTTTTTTCTGCTGCCTGATCATGATTGGTACGCATTAATTCACTACTCAGCAACTTACCATCGGCATTGATTGCGAACTTAACGACGATTACTGCCCGCAACAGCGCTTGTGGCCGGTCAGAATAAGTCGAGCTCGCATTCTCACGACTGATATGCTGCGCCAGATCTTTTTTATAACCATTTAGGGTAAACGCCGATGAGCTGGTCGATTTTGTCGGCGCTGGCGTTTTTTTCACCTCTTGTGGCACGCCTGGCTTACTCGGCTCGTCTAACGGACGGCTCGCACATCCGGCAAGCAAACACAAAAGAAAAAGACCTAGTTTTGAACGTTGCATCATACATTTCCTTTACGGTCCGGCATATTTCCACACCAGATTATCTGCACCAGGTACCTCATGCATTCAGGCTTTCCAGCGCCTGGGTGATGTCGCCAATCAGATCATCTGCATCCTCCAGTCCAATATTAAAACGAACCAGAATACCGTCATGCAACCAATGCTGACGCATCTGTTTAATCCGGTAAGGCACACACAAACTATGCGCTCCACCCCAGCTAAAACCGATTTTAAATAACTGCAGTGCATCGACAAAACGATCAGTCTGCTCTTCGGTGTAACGCGCATCAAACAAGACCGAGAACAAGCCCCCCGCGCCGGTAAAATCGCGTTTCCAGATATCGTGCCCCGGGCATTCCGCAAGTGCAGGATGCAAGACTTTGCTGATCTCCGGCCGGATCTGTAACCACGCAGCGACTTTGCGTGCGCTCGCATCATGTGCGTCAAAACGCAACTTGAGTGTCGGTAAATTACGCAAAACCAGATACGCATCATCCATACCGACGCCAAAACCTAAACGCATATGCGCGGCCTGCAAGCGGGCGTTCAACGTCGGATCACGCGTGATCACCGCCCCCATTAATACGTCAGAGCCACCGCTTTGATATTTGGTCAGCGCCTGCATAACGACATCCACACCATAATCAAACGCAGGAAAAGCAACGCCAGCGGACCAGGTGTTATCTAGCGCAACCAAAACACCTTTGGCATGCGCAGCATCACAGATCGCAGGAATATCAGGCACCTCCATCGTGACAGATCCCGGCGCCTCAGTCCAAATCAGTCTCGTGTTATCCCTTATCAGATTCGAAATATCCGCACCGATCAACGGATCGTAATAGCGCGCACTGATACCAAAACTGCGTGCCAGCCAGTCACCTAATTCACGGTTTGGGTTATAGACGTTGTCAGGGATAAGAACATCATCACCACTTTGCAGAAATGCCATATCAACCAGCGTAATCGCCGCCAGACCACTGGGGGCGAGCAAACAATGTTCGCCCTGCTCTATTTCTGCCAGTCTGGCTTCTAAAGTAAAACTCGTCGGCGTGCCATGTAAACCATAGGTATAGGCTGATTTATTCTGCCAGCTGCGCTCGCGCATTGCTGCTACGTTTTTAAACAAGACTGTCGAGGCATGGTGTATCCCTACAGGAAATGCAGCGAACCCCTTAGGTGCCCGGTAATCAGAATGAATTAAGGCAGTATTGCTACTGTACTTTTTGGATGTGGTCATAATCGATGTCAAAAAAGTGCATTTCAATCACAATGCGATGACATGATTTTACGATGTTTATTCTGAGACTGAGGACATTGTGCTGTAACAAGACATTACGGTTATGCGGTGAAGCGCTGGAGGATTGCTGTGATGTCGAGGTTGATGGTGAAAATTAAATGCAGATACCATTTCATTGCTGAATGAAATGGAACAAAATTGCACAAAGAAATGCGGGATAAATCAGATCAAGAAAAACAAGACATAGAGCGGAAACTCACTTCACTCGTATTGAGGAAATGAGTTTTACTTTATATCCATCGCTTTTTTTACCGCCTTGGTCGGTGCTGTGTTGGCAGAGGTGTTCGCGACAGGCAGCATTTCGAGTACAAAATTTTTGACTACCTTGCCATCATCAGATTGCCATTTACCACGCAGCACCTTGCCGTCAAGCTTGCCATCCCATTGCCCCGAGACATCAACCCCATCCTCAGATTCTTCCATACTCAAGACATCACCGGTGACTTCACCCGCCAATAAAATTTTGTTACCTTTATTACGGCTACTACCAATGACAAGATAATCGCCTTCAACACTATCGATATCCTCGACTTTGGGTTGAAGACGCATTTGTACAGTGTCATCGCCTAATTTGCCACGCCACTGATGCGCCTGCTTGAGAATCGAAACAGCAGCAACTTTAACTGGCTGAGTTTGCGCCAGGCCTGCCGGGGATATAACAATGCACATCAGAGCGACGACGAGGCCGCTCATGCTCAATCGAAGTTGTTGCATCTGACTATACCGCCTCGCCCCATAAATCATGCGCATCTGCTGCGGTGATGAGAACGTCGGCAAATTCACCGACTTTCAACTTACGATGGGGTTCAAATGGCGGTTTTACATACACAACGCCATCAATCTCAGGGGCGTCTGCAGCAGAGCGGCCAACACCACCACTACGATCGATTTCGTCGATCAGCACGCGAACGATTTTGCCGATTTTGGCTTGCAGGCGCTTTTTAGAAATACCTTCCTGCAACTCCATGACACGACGACGGCGATCTTCGCGGACCTCATCGGGGACGGGATTTGCCAGCTCATTTGCAGTAGCGCCTTCGACCGGAGAATAAGCAAAACAGCCCAAGCGATCGATTTCAGCTTCTTTCAAGAAATCGAGCAGATACTCGAATTCCTCTTCTGTTTCGCCAGGAAATCCTGCGATAAAAGTGGAACGGATCGTGATCTCTGGACACATTTCGCGCCATGCCCGGATGCGCTCGATATTTTTTTCGCCACTGGCAGGACGCTTCATGCGCTTCAGGACATCTGGATGCGCATGCTGCAATGGCACATCCAGGTAAGGCAAGACGTGACCATTGTTCATGAAAGGAATGATCTGATCCACATGCGGATACGGATAAACATAATGCAAACGCACCCAGGCGTTATGTTGTTTAGCCAGGTCTCCTAAGGCTTCAACCAGCTGCGTCATATGAGTTTTTACTGGCTTGCCATTCCAGAATCCCATACGAAATTTCACGTCTACACCATAGGCACTGGTGTCTTGTGAAATCACCAGGAGTTCTTTCACGCCAGCTTTGAATAAATTTTCTGCTTCAAGCATGATGTCAGCAATGGGACGCGATACCAGATCACCACGCATAGAAGGAATAATGCAAAAACTACAACGATGATTGCAGCCTTCAGAAATTTTCAGGTACGCAAAATGTTTTGGCGTCAGCTTAACGCCCTGTGCTGGCACCAGATCGATAAAGGGCTCGTGTGGCTTGGGCAAGTGCACATGCACCGCATCCATGACCTCGCCCAACGCATGCGGCCCTGTGACTGCCAGCACCTTAGGGTGAATGGACATAATCATGTCATCACCATTGGCATCTTTTTTCGCACCCAAACAACCGGTCACGATCACTTTGCCATTTTCTGCCAACGCCTCACCAATCGCGTCAAGCGACTCCTGAACCGCGGCATCGATAAAGCCACAAGTATTCACGATCACCAGATCCGCTCCCTCGTAAGACTTGGCGGTATCGTAGCCCTCAGCACGCAATTGTGTCAGGATTTGCTCAGAGTCGACAAGGGCTTTAGGGCAGCCGAGGGAGACGAAACCGACCTTGGGATTAGTAGCCGACGGAGTAATCGTCTGAATGGGAGTAGTAATGGACATAATGAAAAAGAGGTACAAAGCAATCCGCTATTGTACCTCTTCCCAGAGACATCTTATTTCTACTGTGATCTATTTCGACTTATCGTCAGCACCAAATGGGAAAACACCGAACATATTTTTAGTCTGGCTTTGCATTTGCTCTTGCATTTGAACAAACAGATTTTTGCTTTGTTCGATGTAATTCCCCATCATGCCTTGCATCATCGGCCCCTGTACATTCATAAACTGTGCCCACATCTCGGGACTAAATGGCTTACCTTCGTAGACACCTTTAGAATTTTCGGCAAGCTTATTTTGAATATCGATAAACGCCTGGATATTTTTTTCCAGATAATTTCCCATCATGCCCTGCATCGCATGACCATAGTAACGAATGATCTGTGCCAAAGCGACACTGGAGAACATTGGCGTACCGCCAGCTTCTTCCTCAAGAATGATCTGTAGCAAAATACTACGGGTTAAGTCTTCTCCCGTTTTTGCGTCAATAACGGCAAAGTCATCATTCTCAAGAACAAATTGTTTGACATCAACCAAGGTGATGTAGCTACTGGTTTGTGTATCGTAAAGGCGACGATTTGGATATTTTTTAATCAAATGCTGCGTCGATTTTTTTGCACTATTCATTGAATTCTCAATTAATAAATCGTTAAGCTGATAAGAAGCAAGGATGGTTTTGCCCTGCTTAGGCTAACGCACAATCTAAGCAAACAAATGATGTATTTTTATACATAATATAAAAATACGAGATCTGTTTGTCCCCTGTTTTTAATAGTACAACTTTTTTTCTTATAAATGACAAGCCCATCGAAATCTGTCGATTCCAATGGGCATTATTTTACCGCAATGCGACAAATCTCCGTCAGGAAATTAGCCCATATGCAAGCCACCGTTGATAGAGAAGTCGGAACCTGTTGCATATCCACCATCATCGGAAGCAATCCAGGCAACGATGGAGGCAATTTCACTAGGCTCCGCCAGACGCTTCACTGGAATACCTGACACGATTTTCTCCAACACATCCGGGCGAATTGCACGAACCATGTCAGTACCGACGTAACCCGGAGAAACAGTATTGACCGTTACGCCCTTGGTTGCAACCTCTTGCGCCAATGCCATGGTAAATCCATGAATACCGGCTTTTGCTGTTGAGTAATTGGTTTGACCAAATTGACCTTTTTGACCGTTGACTGAAGAAATATTGATAATACGTCCCCAACCGCGATCCGCCATTCCATCAATCACCTGCTTGGTGACATTGAACAAAGAGTTCAGATTAGTATCCATAACGGCATCCCAATCGGCTTTACTCATTTTGCGGAACTGGCCATCACGCGTAATGCCGGCATTATTCACCAGTACATCAACTTCACCGATCTCCGCTTTGACTTTTTCAAATGCTGCTTTGGTAGATTCCCAATCAGAGACATTGCCTTCAGATGCGTGAATATCGTAGCCTTCAGCACGCATATCTGCCAGCCATTTATCTTTACGCGGTGAATTTGGACCGCAACCAGCAACGACAGTGTAGCCATCCTGGCATAAGCGCCTGCAAATTGGAGTCCCGATACCCCCCATACCACCAGTTACATACGCTATACGTTTTGACATTTTTATCTCCGATATTATGAATGAACGACTGAGCTGACTAATCTGCTCTTACTTTGACATATCGCCCAGGTGCAGGCTCTATTGCCTTGTAACTTGTATTTCCGGGTTTCGCGGGGGCTTTCACCATTTTGCCACCATACTCACCCAAAAAACCTGCCCATTCTGGCCACCAGCTGCCAGGATGTTCTGTTGCACCATCAAACCATTTTTGCGGTTCAGCATCAAGTTTGCTATTGGTCCAATAACTTCTTTTCTTTTTTGCGGGCGGATTGACAACCCCGGCAATATGTCCAGAGGCACCAAGAATGAACCGATTACGTGTTTTTTTCTTGGGATTCAGTAAAGCCGTTGAGGCGTATGCTGCTTGCCAGGGGACGATATGATCTTCACGCGACCCATAGACGAATACGGGTGCATCAATTTTACCCAGATCGATATGATTTCCTGCCACAGTCAGCTTACCCGGTTGTTTCAAGTTATTTTCAAGATAAGTGTTGCGCAGATACCAGCAAAACATAGGGCCCGGCAAATTGGTGCTATCTGCGTTCCAATACAAAAGATCGAATGGCGGCGGGCTCTCGCCTTTGAGGTAATTCGACTGTACGTAATTCCACACCAGATCATTCGCCCGCAAACTAGAAAACGTACTGGCAAGATCACGGCCCGGCATCAGACCACCCTGACTTAAGGTTTGCTCGCGCATGCCAACCTGCATCTCATCGACGAATACATCCAGAATCCCGGTGTCAGAGAAATCCAGCAGCGTGGTCAACAGCGTCAGACTACTGGCGGGTTGCTCTCCACGGTCAGCCAGGGCTGCCAATGCAGTTGAAACTATGGTGCCACCTACACAGAAACCAAACACATTGATCTGGTCTTGCTTGCTGATGTCTTGTGCGACGCGGATTGCGGTGATGGCACCTTCTTCGATGTAATCGTCCCAGGTCACATGAGATAAAGATTCATGCGGATTTGCCCAGGACACGAGAAAGACCGTATGCCCCTGCTCTACAGCATAACGCACGACTGAATTCTCAGGTTGCAGATCCAGAATATAGAATTTGTTGATGCAGGGAGGAACCATGAGCAAGGGGCGCTGATGGACAGTTTTGGTAAGCGGGGTGTATTGAATTAGTTGGAACAGGCGATTCTCAAAAACAACGGTTCCCTCAGTAGTAGCGACATTTTTTCCCACTTCAAATGCCGATTCATCGGTTTGTGAGATACGTCCTTTTTGCATATCCGCGAGCATGTGGCTAATGCCTTTTGCCAGGCTCTCGCCCTTGCTCTCGATCAACTTCGCCTGCGCTTCAGGGTTGGTAACAAGAAAATTTGCCGGCGACATCGCATCGATCATTTGCTGCACCGCAAAACGAATTTTTTGTTTTACTTTTTCTGATGCATCGACAGACTCCGCCATCGCCATCAAAAAGCGCGCATTCAGCAAATAGGAAGCGGCACTGTAAGCATGCATTGCATGATTATGCCAATCAGGGGACGAGAAACGCTTATCGCTAAAATCCGGAACCTTGGAGACAAAGAAATCTTGCCAAAGCTTACCAAATTCTCGCATGTAATCGCCTTGAAGTTGACTCATGACAGCAGGATCAATCTTTGCTCCCACCTCCTTCAACGCATCCATCATCGGCAAATGATTCATTGCCGCGGCAGGCTTCATCCACTCCTGCCATTTATCTTGATTCACTAGCTGTGACATCCAATCGGAGTACATAGCTTGAGGATCATAAGTCTTCATGCGTGCCTCCTGTTTTTCGCGTATTGTTGCGGTTACTGTATGGCTTAACAACGGCTTACTTATTTTAGTGCTTTGTGCTGACTACATGTTGTCGATGAACGTAGGTTTATTTATAAGCCCTTCTCGCTAACTCGGTTTTACTTATTAAATGAAATATTGGACTACGTCGTATGTATATTATTGCGATTGCCTGGATCTATGTTGTGCTCATGATGTCGATTACTGAGCCGACACCTGTTGCTGGAATTATGACGTTTTTAATGTACTGTGTGTTGCCTTTAGCATTATTTTTATATCTATGGCGCACACCTGCCCGCAAAAAACAAAGAGAACACGATGTTCAGCTAATGAAAGCAGCGTTAGCCAGGGACAAAATCAATGCAGACGATATTCAAGCTGAACAAAACAAACCGGTCAGCGAATAAGACAATTTACGGCACAATCCAGATCAGGCTCGCCATACGGCCAGTAACACCGTCACGCCGGTACGAATAGAATTGTCCTTTTTCGGTGACTGTACAACGGTCTCCGCCATAGACCTGATTCACACCGGCCTTCGCTAAAACATAACGTGCAAGTCCGTAGATATCTGCCAGATATTTTCCTTCTTCTGTTTTTTGTTTAAAAAACTTTTCCGACGTACGCGCTCGTAACTGAAACGCATCAACTACATCCTGCCCTACTTCGAACTCATCAGGGCCGATCGCCGGCCCCATCCAGGCAATAATGTTGTCTGCACCGGCATCACGCATTTTGCTTACCGTATTTTGCAACACGCCACCTGCCAGCCCACGCCAACCGGCATGTGCGGCAGCCACCACCTTACCTTTATCGTCAGAAAACAAAACTGGCAAACAATCTGCAGTCAATACAGCACAAACCATATTTGGCGCAGTCGTGATTACGGCATCCCCATTATCACCAGCACACAATGTCGCTGCATCCAAGACAATTGTGCCATGCACTTGTGATAGGAATGTGACATCATCGGGCAAAAATCGGTTTAGCATGTGCCGATTCCGAGAGACAGATTCCGGTGAGTCGCCAACATGATCACCGAGATTATTGCCACCGCCGCCCTGGCCATCATCATAAGGAGCCTTGCTAAAACCGCCTATCCGCGTTGTACAAAATCCCTGCACATGCAAAGGTACGCCTTCCCAATCCGGATGAATGACGGGAAGACTCATCAAGTCATTTACGGATTGATCGATGGATTGACCTGCTTGATCTGAAAAACTCATGATGCCCGTATCGACGTAATCCCCGCTTGCAATAGCAACTCAGAGAAATCATCCGCCAGATTCACCTCCCACTCCACGTGCTCGTGAGTCTCAGGATGAATCAAGCCCAATTTACGCGCCTGTAAAGCCTGACGAGGGAAAAAGCGTGCCAGATGCTGCTTGCCATATAAAGTGTCGCCGACCAATGGAAAGCCCAGAGAATGCAGGTGAACACGAATCTGGTGCGTACGCCCGGTTTCCAGTTGACAGGCAACCAGACTCACCGGAAAACGCTCCAGCATACCAGCGGCGATTCTTTGATAATGGGTAACCGCAGGCTTAGCCAGCATGCTCTCTGAAACCGCCATCTTGATTCTGTCTTTTGGATGCCTGGCCATTGCTGCATCAACTGTGCCTGAGGGTTTAGGTGTACCCCATACCAACGCATAGTATTCGCGGCTAACCGTTCTGGCCTGTAATTGCCTGACTAGTTCTGTCTGTGCGATCAATGTCTTAGCCACGACCATTAATCCAGAGGTATCTTTATCCAGCCGATGCACGATACCCGCACGCGGCACCCCTGCCAGCGCAGGAAAACGATGCAATAAGCCATTTAACAACGTACCGGACCAGTTACCCGCAGCAGGGTGAACAACTAAACCGGCTGGTTTATTCAGTACAAGCAAGGAATTATCTTCATAAATAATATCCAGATGCATCGCTTCCGGCTTATACTCCCCCTCATCCGGCGCCGCTTGTGGCTGGATGATGATATCCTCGTCGCCGAGCACGGTAGTCTTACCTCGTACAATCTGACCATCCATGCTCACAAAACCCGCCTCTATCCATTGCTGAATCCGGCTTCTTGAGTATTGCGGAACCAGTTTAGACAAAGTCTTGTCCAACCGCTCGCCACAATCCGCGGGACTTAGTTTCAAGGCGATTGTTTCGATTTGGGACGATAAATCGTCAGTTTCTTCACCATCTTCAAGCTCGACAAAGCCTCCTTCAAGTTGGGTATCGGAGAAAATCGTTGCTTCAGTTGGTATCACATTAATTGCCATCGGCTATAATCCGTAAATTGTTTTCATGCACACGCAAAAATCTATGCAAATTAAATCTATAAAATTGTTTGGCCTCATCCTCGCTATGTCACTGGCAGGTTGCGGAGTATTCGGTGAAAAGACAGATGAAACCAAAACATGGAATGCTGCAAAATTATACGCTGAAGCAAAAGATGAATTGAATAATGGTGGCTACGAAAAGGCTGTTCAGTATTTTGAACGTCTTGAATCACGTTTTCCTTTCGGTACTTATGCCCAGCAAGCGCAGATGGAAATTGCCTACGCTTACTACAAACAAGGTGATCAGGCGCAAGCGCTGGCCGCAGTTGAACGCTTTATCAAACTACATCCTAATCACGAAAGCGTTGATTACATGTACTACCTGCGCGGCCTGATCAATTTTAACGATCAGCTCGGCATCATGAATTTCCTGGCAAATCAGGACATTACCGAACGCGATCCAAAAGCATCGCGCGACTCATTTGATGCTTTTAAGCAATTAGCAGTACAATTCCCTGATAGCAAATATACGCCAGATGCGATTGCCCGCATGAAGTATCTGGTGAATGCTCTAGCACAATATGATGTGCACGTTGGCAATTATTATCTGCGTCGTGGCGCTTATCTCGCTGCTGCCAACCGGGCACAGTCCGCCATTACCGAGTACCCGGATGCACCGGCAACGGAAGAAGCGATGTCAATTCTGGTCCGCTCTTACGATGCAATGGGCATGACAGAGTTGCGTGACGATGCTAATCGTGTGTTTGTTAAAAACTTCCCGAACAGCTCTTATCTGAACGGCAAAGGCAACAAAAAAACTGCCTGGTGGAAACTCTGGTAAACCGTTTTGATTAGCAACAGATTAGCTGATCTAAAACCAGTTGAAGTTAAAAGCCTCTGATACAGAGGCTTTTTTTACACCACGACAAGACAACGACACATTTAAGCCGCTAACCTGCGACGAAAAATCCAGCGCTGCTGATCTGACTCTTCCGGATAATAAGCGTACCCCTCAAGATCAAATTCTTTTAATTTCTCGGGATTGTTGATTTTATGCAGTGCGCAATAGCGCGCCATCAGGCCACGGGCGCGTTTCGCGTAAAAAGAAATGATTTTGTATTGACCGTTTTTATGGTCTTTAAAAATCGGCGTGATCACAGATCCGGGCAATAACTTCGGTTTCACTACTTTGAAATATTCTTCAGAAGCCAGATTGACCAGTATTTTATTTTTTTGCTGCGCCAATAATTGACTCAAAATCTCTGTGACTTTATCTCCCCAAAATGAGTACAAGGTATTTCCCTGAGCCGTTTGCAAGCGGGTTCCCATTTCCAGACGATATGCCTGCATCAGGTCGTAAGGCCGTAATACACCATATAAGCCCGACAAAATTCGCACATGATCTTGCAGATAATTAGACTGTGCTACTGTCAGCAAAGGCGCTTGCAGACCCTCATATACATCACCATTAAATGCCAGCACTGCCTGTTTGACCTTGTCATTCTTTGGTGTACGCGACCAAGTGTGAAACCGTTCCACATTCAATTCGGCAAGACTGGGAGAAATATCCATCAGCGCCGATAACTGATCTGCCTTCAAGGTTTTTGCAACCTTGATCAACTTGGCTGCGTCGTCCATTAGTTCGGGATGGCTCGCTATTTTTGTTTTTGCAGGTGTTTCGTAATTTAGACTCTTCGCAGGCGATAATACAATTAGCATAATAATTTCGAGAAAGATGATAGCCCCATGATACCTAAGCGTGTGGTACTTGACACCAATGTATGCCTGGATTTATTTGTATTTCGTGATCAGCGCTGGATTCTGCTCATGAACGGACTTAATGATGGAAGTATTCAAGCCATCACTCGTGATGACTGCCGGCAAGAATGGCTGGCCGTTCTTAACTATCCTCATTTGCCGGTTCAAATGGACCTAAAAGAAAATATCATTCAAGAATTTGATCGCCTGATCGACTTGCAAACGCCATCAGAACAGCTGACCACCAAGCTACCTGTCTGCAGCGACAAGGATGACCAGAAATTTCTGGAGATTGCAAGAGATACAAAGGTCGACGTACTCGTCACAAAAGATAAAGCACTTTTAAAACTCGCGCGAAAAACCCGTCAACTTGGCCTGTATGAAATCGAGACTCCCGAAAAATTTACACTCAGGCTCACTCAATTAGCGCAAGGAGTGTTGTAACTGGCGTGACAACTCTGCATCAACTGACAAAGTCTTAAATTAATAGATGACAAATTTTGTTTCTCGGGGTTATTCTAAGAATATGCAAGTCCTGTTACCATGAAGTGAAATTACAGGATCACAAGTACGAGACAATCTAGTAAGATTAATCTGTATGAAATACCATGATGTTTGTGGGCAAATTCACAAAATTATCACAGCGATTATGGAGAATAGAGAACTATGACCGATTCAGCAGATGATTTGGACGCATTATTCGAAGAGATGGCCAATCAGCGTGTCGAGGCAGCGGTTCCGCCCGCAGTAGTTGTCACTGAGCCAGTTGCCCCGCCACAAGAAATACCGCCACCGGCCAAATTAAATTTACATAACAGTTCAGAAGGCGACTCCAACAGACCCATGTTTGATCGTTTAGGCGGACTTGTCCGCATGATGCACGATTCGATGCGGGAACTTGGCTACGACCGTTCATTATCAGACGTTGCCTCACAAATTTCAGATGCACAAGGACGACTTGAATACGTCGCCTCTCTGACCGAACAAGCAGCTAACAAAGTACTAAATGCGACCGATGCTGGCATGCCAGAGCAAGATGCCTTAGCAAAAAGTGCAAAGGATCTGGACAGCCGCTGGAGTAACGTATTTGCCGGCACGATGAGTGTCGACGATTTCAAAACACTCGCAACAGATTCAAAACAATTCACGCACACCGTGGTCGCCTCCACAGACGCAGAAAAAGCTCGTCTGCTAGATATCATGATGGCACAGGATTTCCAGGATCTGACTGGCCAGCTCATCAAAAAAGTGCTGATTATTACCCAGGCAGTTGAACGGGAACTCGCACAAATTCTCATTGACAATGCACCTACCGAATTGAAAGAAAAAGCCATCGAATTGATGGAGGGTCCTTCCGTTCCAAATGCTGCACTAGAACAGGACGACGTAGACAACCTACTTGATAGTCTGGGCTTCTAATGGATGACATGCTGAAAGAATTTGTTGTCGAAGCCTTGGACTTGGCGACAAACGTAGAAGAGCATCTGCTGACGCTGGAGCGGAATCCGGGCGACATGAACACCTTGAACGCGGTGTTCCGGTCGTTCCATACGATCAAGGGTGGCGCCGGATTTATGAACCTGACTGCCATGGTCTCGGCATGCCATTTAACAGAAAACCTGTTCGATGCGCTCAGGACCGGCCAGGCACCGGTAACACCGATTGCAATTGAGGCCGCACTAGAAGCCAGCGGGTTTGTGGCGGATCAGTTAACGGCCCTGTCCAACGGCACGCATCCGGATCAGCTATCTACCATGCCCAAATCACTGGAACAGGTATTGACCGATGCCATTGAGGGCAAGATCACCTCCCGAAAAAAATCTAATGCTGCGCCAGCCGCACCAGAAAAAGTAGCCGAAGTTGCGCAGACAGCAGTCGCAAGCAAAGAGCCAGGTAGTGACGGCGTCAACTGGGAGGCGTATTTCCGCGCAATCACACCGCCGGGCACTCTACCAGAGCCGATAGTAGCGGAACCGACCAAGATCAGTGAGGAACACGAGGCGGTCAAAACCTCACTCGCTACAGCAGAAACAGTCAAACAAAACGCTCCTGCCAAAGAAGAGAGTATCCGTATTGATGCAGTGAAGCTGGATGTTCTACTGGAGGTCGCGGGCGAATCTGTGCAAGCGGCAAATCAAGCTGCCGTTTTACTAGAAAAATTATCCCAATTCAAATTTGACGGCCAGGCAGCGCCACTGATGTCGGCACTCACAGAAACGCTGACCCGCGCCTCACGTTACTCCACCGAATTGCAGCGCGCCACACTGGCCACCCGCATGCAACCGGTGGGACGACTATTCCAAAAATTTCCGCGCCTGATTCGTGAACTCGCACGTGACCTTGGTAAAGATGTCGATCTGAATATTTCCGGTGCAGAAACGGAAGTGGATCGTGTCGTCGTTGATAGTCTTTACGATCCTTTAGTTCACATGCTGCGTAATGCGCTTGATCACGGTATAGAAACGGCCGAAGAGCGTACAGCAACGAAGAAATCACCGCGCGCCACGATCTCCCTGAAAGCCTGGCAAGAAGCAAGCAGCGTCATGATTGAAGTGACCGATGACGGCAAGGGCATGGACGCACAGCGCCTGCGCGACAAGGCTATTTCCAAAGGCCTGATCAATGCACATGATGCACGGACTGATGACGAAGCCTTCCAGCTTGTCTTCCTGCCGGGCTTCTCTACCAAGGAAGTTGCCTCCAGCGTGTCCGGTCGTGGCGTCGGCATGGATGTGGTCAAAACGGCCGTAGAACGTCATCGCGGCGCCATCCGTATTTCGTCGAATCTCGGTACAGGTACCACGTTCCTGATTCGTTTGCCTATTGAGCTGTCGATCGTACCTACGATGCTGGTACGCACCGACGGCGCGTCCCTGGCATTACCAATGGCGACAGTGCAGCGGGTCGTTGAGTTGCCAGAGACCTTTGAAAGTGTTGGCGGCCATCCGGTGTTACGCGATTTGGGAAGACCATTACCGGTGCGCTCCTTGGGGCAAATTCTGGGCTATGAAAAGAGTTCAGAACGGGTGGGGATTGTTATTGCTGCACCCAGTCCTTATATCCTGTCAGTCGATTCTGTTGACGGCACTGCTGATCTTGTGATCAAACCACTGACCTGCATTTCTACGCCCGGCATTACTGGCACCGCCCGCTCTGCCGAAGGCGAACTGGTTCTGGTAACCAGTCTGTCCTTCTTACTTGATGGCTGCAAAGTTACAGAAAGACTCAGCGCGTAAGTTCTGGCACTTTCTTCAACTGCTACAACTGCTACAACTGCTACAACCTCTACCACTAGTATCACAATGATCCTGACTCTTGTGCTGATGAAAATCACAAGAGTCAGAAATCATCCTCTTATAGCGTCAAATCCCCACAAAAAATATACTCCCCCATATAATTAGTAAAATATGCCTTACCCCGCATACTTGATGAGGGCATTGAAAATATACTCCAATGGAGTATATATAAACACATACTGTTACCGGCTTACATTCCAGGCAAAAGGGTACCAATCTGTGCGAATTTAACGAAGTTCGTCTTAGTCTGTCAAAATGGCAGCACTTTTCATGTATCCGCCCACACACGGCGATTTAGCAATGTCCGATCACACTAATATGACCGCAACAAAGTCCGCAATAGAACTGACTGAGGTCAGCCTTACCAATCAATTCGCCCGGCTACCGGCTGCTTTTTTCACTGAATTACAACCAACCCCACTACCTGAACCTTATCTGGTCGGCACAAGCACGAAAGTAGCGGACATGATTGGCTTGTCGTCTACCGTGTTTGACGACGGACTATTCACAGAACTGTTCACTGGCAATCAAATAATCGACGGCAGCAAACCCTTGTCCGCCGTGTATTCGGGACATCAGTTTGGTGTCTGGGCTGGTCAGCTAGGTGACGGACGAGCGATCTTGCTGGGGGATATTGCGGCAAAAAATATAGCCGATTCGGCAAACGGCAGGATAGAAATTCAACTCAAAGGCGCGGGTATGACGCCCTACTCCCGCATGGGCGACGGCCGCGCTGTCTTACGTTCATCCATTCGAGAATTTTTATGCTCAGAAGCCATGGCTGGCCTAGGCATACCGACTTCCCGCGCGTTGAGTGTCACAGGTTCCGATCAGTATGTGATGCGCGAAACGCCTGAAACAGCGGCGGTCGTTACCCGCCTGGCGCCCAGCTTTATTCGCTTCGGATCGTTCGAGCACTGGTACTACAATAATCAGCCGGAGCATCTGCAAACACTGGCAGATTTGGTACTCAACAATTACTACCCCGCACTACTCAAACAAGACAATCCATACCAAGCGCTATTGCAAGAAGTCACACAGCGCACGGCAAAACTCATGGCGCAATGGCAGGCTGTTGGCTTCATGCATGGAGTAATGAATACGGACAATATGTCGATACTGGGCTTGACACTTGACTACGGCCCGTTCGGCTTTATGGAAGCATTTAATGCGAATCACATTTGCAACCACACCGATACGCAGGGTCGCTACTCCTACCGCATGCAACCGAAAATCGGCCACTGGAATTGCCATGCGCTGGCGCAGGCACTTTTGCCATTAATCGGCACCGTGGACGACACACAAGCGGCTCTATCCGCCTATCAGCCAGCGTATCAAGAAGCACTAGATCACTTACTGCACCTGAAGTTTGGCCTAACTCCTCTCCCTGGGCACACCAGTGCTGACGGCAAGCTATTCGATCAGTTTTTCGATCTGATGCAGGAAAACGGCGCTGATTTCACGCATAGTTTCCGGCATCTCAGCTACATCAACATCGACAAATCCGCTGTGGATGAGCAACTCCGGGATGGTTTCCTTGACCGTTCGGCTCTGGATCTGTGGCTGGAACAATATCGCCAGCGTTTACAGGAAGAACAAAGTGACGACCAGACTCGTCAACATGCCATGCAAAAGGTCAATCCTAAATATATACTGCGCAATTACCTCGCTCAGATTGCGATTGAAAAAGCGCAAAAAAAAGACTACTCCGAAGTCGCGACCTTATTACAGATTTTAGAAAACCCCTTTGATGAACAAGCCGGGCATGATGACTATGCCGCCCTTCCACCCGACTGGGCGCGCGAATTAGAAGTCAGTTGCTCATCCTAATAAAGGAAACACCATGTCAAAAGTCACCAAAACCGATAAAGAATGGCGCTCCATGCTCACCGGCATGGAATATGAAGTTACCCGCCACGCAGCGACAGAACGGGCGTTCACCGGCAAATTCTGGGATCACCACGAAGCAGGCATTTATACCTGCGTGTGCTGTAACACGCCTTTATTCGAATCCGATGCCAAATTTGATTCCGGCTGTGGCTGGCCAAGTTATTTCAAAGCACTCAATCCCGCCAACGTGCTGGAAAAAGTGGATCGCACACACGGCATGACGCGCACCGAGATATTGTGTAATATCTGCGACGCCCATCTAGGTCATGTGTTTCCCGACGGCCCGCCGCCAACAGGATTGCGTTATTGCATCAATTCCGCGTCTCTGCGATTTGAGCCTAAAGCATAATCAGGTTCGTTAAATCCTTGTTTTGAAAAGTTGCTATGAAATTTTTGTTTGATATTTTTCCGGTACTCCTGTTCTTCATTAGCTTCAAGCTCGGAGAGCGTAATCCGGAGATCGCACAGAGCCTGGTAGATCAATATCTGTCCGGATTCATCTCCGGAGGCAAACCGGTAGCAGATCTGGCACCCATATTAATGGCCACGGCGATCGCCATCATCGGCTCCGCCCTGCAATTTAGCTACCTTGTCATCCGCCGTATCAAAATTGATGCATTGCTATGGATCTCTTTCATCGTCATCGTTGGCTTCGGCAGTGCAACGATCTATTTTCATAGCGAAACTTTTATTAAATGGAAGCCGACTGTCATTTACTGGTGCTATGCCATTGCGTTTTTACTGGGGCAATTTTTATTTAAAACCAATTTACTTAAAGCAACAATGGGAACGCAAATTACGCTACCCGAGGATGTCTGGTTTAAATTGAGCCTCGCATGGATCGCATATTTCAGCTTGATGGGCATCCTCAATTTATATGTTGCCTTCTCTTACCCGACGACGACCTGGGTCAATTTCAAACTTTATTCCGTTGGCGCCTTACCGGTATTTATTGTCGTTCAAAGCCTGTTTTTGGCAAAATACATGGAAGAGCCGACATGAGCGACCGCCTGAACCGTATTGAGGCTAGGTTACAAGAAACTTTGCAGCCCCTCAGCTGTCAGTTACAAGACGACTCTGCCGCGCACCACGGCCATGCGGGTGCGGCCTCCGGTGCCGGTCATTTCAGTGTAAAAATAGTTTGTTACCAATTTGAGGGGCTAAATCGTATATCTCGACATCGACTAGTGTATGATGCCGTTGGCGATATGATGCACACGGAAATTCATGCACTTGTAATTGTTGCGCTGGCTCCGTCAGAGATACCGACCTAACCACTTTGTTTTTACTTACTTTGTTATTTTAGGAACAGATAATGACCTTTAAACCTGCTCATTTGCTGGTAGTACTTCTCGCAACTGCCTTGCCTGCAATGGCTCAAAATCTCGCCGTAGTTAACGGTAAAGCTATCCCGTCCAGCCGCGTTGACGCTATGGTCAAACAATTGGCAGAACAAGGCCAAAAAGATTCTCCAGAACTGCGCGCGATGGTAAAACAAGAATTGATCAACCGCGAAGTCCTGCTGCAAGAAGCGGACAAAGCTGCCGTAGCGGCAAACCCGGATGTCAAAACACAACTGGAAGTAGCGCGCCAATCGATACTGATCCGTGCACTGATGATCGATTTCGTTAAAAAGAATCCGGTTACTGATGCTGACATCAAAGCTGAATACGACAAAGCAAAATCCCAGGCTGGCGACAAGGAATATCACGCCTACCATATCCTGGTGGAAAAAGAAGACGAAGCAAAAGCAATCATCCTGAAATTGAAAGCTGGCGCGAAATTTGATGAACTGGCAAAACAATCCAAAGACCCTGGCTCAGCAGCCAAAGGTGGCGATCTGGATTGGGCGTCACCAGCAAGCTACGTAGCGCCATTCTCACAAGCTCTGGTCGCATTGCAAAAAGGTCAGTTCACTGAAACACCTGTCAAAACAGAATTCGGCTTCCACATCATCAAGCTTGACGATGTACGTACTTCTAAATTCCCATCGATGGAAGAAGTAAAACCACAGATCGTGAACAACCTGCAACAGCAAAAAGTTCAGACTTATCAACAGTCACTGTTGAAAAAAGCAAAAATCCAATAATCCAATAATCGACGCTGATGAGTTGACTCCAACTACTCGACGCCAATTAACGGTTTGTTTCAATAAAAAAGACGCTGCGGCGTCTTTTTTATTTTGCCGCTGCCATTCAGAGGAATGATTAAAAATTTTAAAAAATATAAATAAAATCTATGTTCGAACTGTTTATCAGAGGCGATTGACGCTCCAGTTTTATCGATCAATTTTGTCGTTCAAGATAGCTGTTCAAGCCTTGTAGTATCAGCCATTCTCAAAATATACCCCCTTCGCGCCCATCTCCTCGTGCCTATCACAGCACTTCCTGCGCTCAAAAGTTATATGCAAACTTATTTTTCTTCATAGGAAAAATACGCATAAACACATCTAAATATCTTCGTGTACGGAATAAAAACGCAATGTAATACTCGCTTCACATTCGTTTTTTTCAGGTCTGACCATGACTCAAGTACTCAATCGATTGCCACACCCGGCGCAATCTTCAACACCAGCTTTTGCATCGTTCTCTACACTGGCATCAGCGGATTTACATGCAAGATCGGATGAAGCCATCGTCATCGCCCGGCATCTGGCAGAACGACTCGCCACGACCGCAGCAGAACGCGATCAGATCGGCGGGCATGCCGCTAAAGAGCGCGAATGGATCAGAGAATCCGGCCTGCTAACTCTCTCAATCCCCAAGGAATTTGGTGGCCAGGGTGCCGACTGGTCGACGGTATATCAAGTGATTCGCATCCTTGCCAAAGCCGACAGCGCACTCGCACATATTTTTGGCTTCCATCATTTGCAGCTCGCCGGCATTCAGCTCTATGGCAACGCACAGCAACAACGCCGCCTCCTCACCGCATCGGCAGAACAAGAATTTTTTTGGGGGAATGCACTCAATCCACTAGACAAGCGCACCATCGCGTCCCCTGCCAAAGGTGGCTACATTCTCAATGGAGTAAAAAGCTTCTCCTCGGGATCAGTCGGTTCAGACTGGCTCACGATCTCAGCCTGGGATGAGACGACACAAAGCGCGCTCGTCGCGGCCATCCCGACAAACCAGCCGGGTATTACCGTGCAGGCAGACTGGGATGCCTTTGGGCAGAAACAAACCGACAGCGGCAATGTTCATTTCGCTCACGTGTTTTTGCCAGACGAATGGGTACTACAACGCCCTGCACAAACCCCGACACCACAGGCAACGCTACGATCACAAATCGCACAATTAGTCATGGTGAATCTCTACCTTGGTATCGGTCTGGGCGCATTCGATGCTGCGCGCAACTACACCAACGATCAGGCAAAAGCCTGGTTTGCCTCAGGCGTCAATGCCTCGGCGGAGGATCCGTTTATTCAACATCGTTATGGTCAGCTATGGATGCTGCTGCGTCCGGCAATTGCGCTAGCGGATCAGGCCGCAACGACTCTCGATCAGGTGTTCGATAAAGGCGTATTAGTCACAGCCAATGATCGGGGAGAGCTCGCGATAGCTATCGCAGAAGCCAAATATCTTGCGCATCAGGCTGGTATTGAAGTCAGTTCGCAAATGTTTGAACTAACTGGGGCGCGCTCCACCTCATCCCGGTACGGCTACGACCGCTTCTGGCGTAATGCGCGCGTGCATACCCTGCATGATCCTATCGACTACAAATTGCGTGATCTTGGTCGCTATGTGCTCGATGGACGACTGCCTGAACCAACGCCATATTCTTAAGAGAACGAATATAGACATGAGCAAACCCATCATACAAATACGATCCGCAACGAAGACATATGCATTGCCGGGCGGCGAAACTTTTCATGCGCTACAAAACGTCAACCTAGACATTGCAGAAGGCGATATTTTTGGTCTGATAGGTAAAAGCGGCGCAGGCAAATCTACCTTGCTGCGTCTGATCAATTTATTAGAGCGCCCCGATGAGGGCAGCATCACGGTTGCGCAAAGAGAGTTGACTGCGTTGAATAAAAAACAGTTACGTGAGGCACGTCAGAACATCGGCATGATCTTCCAGCAATTCAATTTACTACAAAACGCAACCGTCTTCGAGAACGTCGCTTTCCCATTAAAAATCCATGGCCTATTGAATAAAAAAGAGATTGCTGATCGCGTCACAGATTGCCTGAAAATTGTTGGACTCAGTAATAAAACCAGCAGCTATCCGGCGCAATTATCCGGCGGGCAAAAGCAGCGCGTCGCGATTGCCCGTGCCTTAGCCAGTCGTCCGCATGTTTTACTCTGCGATGAGCCTACCTCGGCACTGGATGCAGAAACCACGCGCGAGGTGCTAGAAACACTACGCGAAATCAATCAAGAACTTGGAGTCACCATTGTGATCGTCAGTCACGAACTGTCTGTGCTCAGCACTATCTGCAATAAAGCTGCCGTCATCGAAGACGGCAAAGTCGCCGAAGTCTTTGCCCTCGCTGATACCAGTCTGGTGCGCAAAACGGCTCTGGGCAGAGAGCTTGCGTATTACGGCAACGAAGAAAATCACGCAGAACATTGGAAAGATCTTGCCCATGTTTGAGAATCTGATGTCGCTGTTGCCTGAACTTGGCACTGCTATCGCACAGACGCTTACCATGCTGGCGATAGGATTATCGGCCGCCATATTGATCGGCGGTCCATTAGGTATTGTTCTTTTTTTAGTGGCAGATGGGCAGTCATTGCAACACCGTCCCATCTCACTCGTGCTGAGCTGGCTGGTGAATACCGTGCGCTCGTTTCCCTTCATTATCTTGCTGGTCGCACTGGTACCCTTTACACGCTGGATTGTTGGCACATCGATCGGGCCACTCGCTGCCGCAGTCCCTCTCTCTTTCGCCGCTATCCCCTACTTCGCCCGTCTGGTAGAGCAAAGCTGCAAAGAAATTCCACGTGGCGTCATCGAAGCCGCACATGCGATGGGCGCGAGCGAATTGCAAATCGTGTTCCGTGTATTACTGGTCGAGGCACGATCTGGCCTGATGCTGGCACTGACCGTATTAGCCATCAGCTTCTTGTCCTACTCCGCCGTCGCTGGCGTTGTGGGTGGCGGTGGCATCGGAGATCTGGCGATTCGTTATGGCTATTACCGCTTCCAGACAGACATCATGTTCTTCACCGTTGCCGTTCTGATTTTACTGGTCCAGCTTATTCAGTTCACCGGCAACCATGTCGCAAAACGTTTGGATAAGCGTTAAAAAACTCCTTAATTTGCATCAATGATTGGTCACTCGTTTGCTACTCACTGACCAGCCATTGGCGCACTCCATCTCAAGACACCATCATTTTTACAAGGAAATTTTATGTTACACCGTCGCCTCATTTTTAGTCTCATTACTGCACTCTCACTGACAGCCGCGACCATCAGTCTCGCCAAAGATCCCAAAGAACTGGTGATCGGCACCAGCGCCGGCCCTTATGCGGATCAGGTCAAACTCGGGATTAAACCTATTCTCGAAAAACAGGGCTATAAAGTCAAAGTTGTTGAATTCAATGACTATATTCAACCGAATTTCGCGCTGGCAGAAGGCTCGCTCGATGCGAATGCATTTCAACACATCATTTACCTCACAAAGTTTGCAAATGAAAATAAACTCGCGTTAAGCGAACTCATCAAGGTGCCGACTGCGCCTATCGCGATTTACAGTAAAAAACACAGCTCCTTAACCGAGGTCAAAGAAGGTAGCACGGTTGCGCTGCCTAACGATCCGACCAATCAAGCCCGTGCGCTGGTTTTGCTGGATCAGTTAGGCTGGATCAAGCTGAAAGCGAATATTGATCCGATTCGCGCATCCGAAAAAGACGTCGCAGACAATATTAAAAAAATTAAACTCGTCCCGCTAGAGGCTGCGCAATTGCCGCGCTCACTCCAGGATACGGATTACTCCTTTGTGAATGGCAATTTCGCGCTGGCCTCAGGTCTGAAATTGAACGACGCTCTGGCACGCGAAAAAATTTCGACCAATTACCAAAATCTGGTGGCAATACGAACTGAAGATAAAACCAAGCCTTGGGTCAAAGATCTCGAAGCAGCCTATCGTTCACGCGAATTTTTAGCGGTGACCAATAAGCACTTTGCCGGTTTTGCTAAACCAGATTATCAACAAGCGCTCGAAGTCGCTGCGAAATAATCATCATCATGAGCAAACTCATCCGCTTTAATGCGTTCCAGATGAATACGGTCGGGCATCAGTCGCCAGGCTTGTGGCGTCACCCGCGCGATCACAGCGATCAATACACGAGTGCCGAACACTGGACGGAACTGGCACGATTGCTGGAATACGGCTTATTCGATGCCGTGTTTCTGGCCGATGTGCTAGGCGTCTACGATGTTTATGAGGGCAATGCAGACGCCGCCCTGCGCCATGCGGTTCAAGTGCCGCTCAACGATCCTCTTGCATTGGTCCCCTTAATGGCAAACGTGACCAGACATCTGGGCTTTGGCGTGACTTGCGCCCTTACGTATGAACATCCCTATACGTTTGCCCGTCGCATCTCGACGCTTGATCATTTGACCAAGGGGCGCATAGGCTGGAATATCGTGACCGGCTATCTCGATAGTGCGGCACGCAATCTGGGCTTGCAGCAGCAACTCAGTCATGACGAACGCTATGACCTTGCCGATGAATATCTGGATGTACTGTACAAACTTTGGGAAAAAAGTTGGGGCAAGCAGGCCGTCGTCAAAGATAAAGTACGCGGCATCTATACCGACCCTGCCCATGTGCATCCTATCAGGCATGAAGGCCGCTATTTCAAAGTGCCTGGCATCCATTTATCAGAACCCTCACCACAAAGAACGCCACTATTATTTCAAGCAGGTACATCGGCACGCGGCACGGCATTTGCCGCACGTCATGCGGAATGTACGTTTGTCAGCGGACCAAGCAAAAAAATCGTCAAACGCTACGTTGATGACATCCGCGCTGCGGTTGTCAACGCAGGTCGTCAGCCAGAACAGATTTTGATTTATGCGCAAGCGCTGATCATCACGGCAGACACCACAAAACAAGCGCAGGAAAAATATCAGGACTATCTGCGCTATCTCGATATTGATGCCTCGCTCACCTTGCTATCCGGATGGACGGGCGTGGATTTTTCTGCGTTTCCGCTGGATGCGACGATCGATTACATCGAGTCAGAAGCCGGTCGCAGCGCACTGGCCTCGTTCAGTGCAGCAGATCCGGACAAACAATGGACAGTCAGGGAAGCGGCAAGTTTCATCGCTCTGGGCGGCCGCGGGCCGGTATTTGTGGGTTGTCCCGCAGAGATCGCAGATCAGCTCGAGAGCTGGGTGGACGACACCGGGATAGATGGCTTCAACCTTGCTTTTGCGATCGCACATGAAACCATGCGTGACGTTGTCAATCTCGTGGTGCCCGAGCTACAGCAACGCGGGCGCTATAAAACGCAGTACAGCACGGGCACTCTGCGACAGCAATTGTTTGGACAAGGAGATTACCTGCCGTCCAATCATGCGGGGCAGCAAGTCGAGATCATTACACCACTGGCTACCGCTGCCTGACTCACCTCTTTTTAAACACTACTTACGCTGTAATTTTTACGCTGTACTTCCGTATAAAAGGATCACGATGAAACGCCGACATTTTTTAGAAATCGCCTCCGCAGGCGCCGCAATCGCCGCACTGCCAACGCTGGCAACAGCAGCTTCAGTTTCAGCCTCAGCTTCAGCTTCGTCATCATTGCAATCTTCACCGCAGACATCGCCATCGTCACTCAAGGAATTGCGCCTGGATTATGCGTATTATTCACCCACCAGTTTAGTCTTGCGTCGCTTCGGCTGGCTGGAGGACGAATTTAAGCCGGATGGCACTAGCATTAAATGGGTGCTCAGTGCCGGCAGCAATCGTGCGCTGGAATATCTGAATGCAAACAGTATTGATATCGGCTCCAGCGCTGGACTCGCTGCCTTGCTGTCAAAAGCAAATGGTAATCCCATCAAAACACCTTATATTTTTTCTCGCCCTGAGTGGACGGCTTTGGTCTTTCGTAAAGATTCGCCGATTCGCAGCATTGCTGACTTAAAAGGTAAAAAGGTTGCGGCCACCAAAGGAACCGATCCCTATTTGTTCCTGTTAAGGGCGCTAAAAACCGCTGGCTTAAAACGAAGCGACATTGAGCACGTCAGCTTACAACATGCCGACGGCCGTATCGCGCTGGAGCAAGGCAAAGTCGATGCCTGGGCAGGACTGGATCCTCACATGGCAGCAAGTGAGCTCGAAGCGAACTCAAAATTAATCTACCGCAATGTCGCGTTCAACACCTATGGTTTTTTAAATGTCAGAGAAGAGTTTTTAAACAATCACGCGTCTGTGCTGACTCGTGTCATCCGGTCATATGAGCGGGCACGCGCCTGGATACGCAGCAACCCTAGCGACGCTGCAAAAATTCTGTCGGAGGAAGCCAAGGTCAGCTTACCAGTAGCCTTATTGCAAATTAAGTTGCGCAGTGATTTCAGTCAGCCTTTACCCGGCACCGAGCACCTGCAGGCGCTGCAAGTCGCGGCGCCGATATTGCTCGATGAAGGTTTAGTCAAACCGGGTACTGATCTGACAAAAGCCATTACCGATTTGATTGATGGTCGTTTTGCCCAACAAGTAATCATACGTGCCTGACAATCCGTAGTTGAAAACCTACAGCCGAAATAAGTATGTCACCGCACGCACTCTGCACACTCAACGATCATGAACTCGCCCAGCATTGCTATTCAGTCCGAAATTCAGCCCGAAAAACTGGACGCACTCACCCGCCCGGTTAAAGCAGCGAGGAGCATTCCACGCGCCGTCATAGGTATGCTGTTGCCGCTGGCCTTGATCGTGTTTGCCGAGACCGGGGTACGTACCGGGCTGATCCCCGCACACCAGTTACCCGCGCCTTCAGAGATTGTCAAAACCTTGTCTTTTCTCGGTGAACATGACTTGTTGAGTCATATCGCGATTAGCAGTGCACGAGTCGCTGCGGGCTTTATCTTTGGCGCGAGTCTGGCAATGATGGTCGGCGTGCTGGTCGCGCTGAGTCAACGGCTGGACGCTCTGCTGGATCCGAGTTTTCAGGCATTGCGCGCGATCCCTTCGCTGGCCTGGGTGCCACTGCTGCTGTTATGGCTAGGTATTGATGAGCCGCCCAAACTGGTTTTGATTGCCATCGGTACCTTCTTTCCCGTGTACATGGGAGTGGTATCGGGTATTCGTGGCGTCGATCGTCGATTGGTTGAAGTTGGCAGCCTCTATCGGCTCACGTCGTTTGCTTTGGCGCGACGGATTCTTCTTCCAGCAGCTTTACCGGCAATCATTACTGGCCTGCGGAATGGCTTGAGTCTGGCGTGGATGTTTATGGTCGCAGCAGAACTGATCGCTGCTAGTCAGGGATTGGGCTATTTATTAACCGACGGGCGCGAGACCAGCCGCGCCGATATTGTGATGGCTGCGATTGTCTTGTTAGCGGTGTTGGGCAAAGTCAGTGACTGGGGCATGGAATTACTAGAGCGACGCCTGCTGGCCTGGCGCGACACCTTTACATCAGAAAGTCAGATCATATGAATACGTTCTTGAGCATACAGATTGATGAAAAGCGATATGGCGAACATCAGGTATTGCAGCATCTGCGACTCGACGTGAGGCAAGGCGAGATTGTCAGCCTGATCGGTGCCAGTGGGTGCGGCAAGAGCACGCTGCTTGCCATCATCGCGGGCCTCGACCCTGACTATCAGGGCAAAATTCAGCTTGCTGGCAAGGACATCACAGGTACTAGCAAGGAGATTGGTTTCATATTTCAGGAACCACGGTTATTTCCGTGGCTAAGTGTTGCTGAGAATATCGCCTTTGATTTAACGCAGTCTGGCGACCATGAGATAGCAGTTCAGCAATTGCTAGAGGAAGTTGGTCTCGACAGCTATGGCAAGGCTCTACCAAAACAATTATCAGGCGGACAGGCGCAACGGGTCGCCATTGCCCGCGGTCTGTTCAGCCGCCCTCGCCTGTTGTTACTGGATGAACCATTTTCCGCGGTTGATGCATTCACGAGAATGAAGCTACAGGACTTGCTGATAAGGATCGCGAAGGAACACGCGTTAACCGTCGTGATGGTCACGCACGATATTGATGAGGCTCTCTATCTGAGTGACAGAGTCGTGCTGCTCGACCATAGCGCCGGACCGGTGCAGGCAGCATTTGCACTGCCCTTGCCATTGCCGCGCAATCGGGCACAGGCGACGCTATCACCGGTGAAAGCAGAAATCCTGGAATATCTGCATGCGGCACATGCGTTTTAGACGTCAATGATATTGATGATTCGGGCGAATGCGCAGGAGAAACTATATACTCCCACTAAGTATATTTTTAACCACTATATAAATAATGCGGGAATCGACATATTTTCACTAAAAATAGGGGGAGTATATGTGGGTAACAAAGCGCATGATTGCTGAAGTTCCATAAAAAATGCCACAGATATCTGTGGCATTTTTCATTCAACGTAGAGATCATGAAGCAGTGAATGCGCTCAATAAATCATCTCAAAAACAATATCCCAATCAGGCAACCCACTGACGTGCATTACGGAACATACGCATCCACGGCGAATCCTCACCCCAGCCCTCCGGGTGCCATGAGTGCAGTACAGAGCGGAATACACGCTCTGCATGCGGCATCATGACAGTGAAGCGGCCATCGGCATTGGTGACTGACGTAATACCTTGTGGCGAACCGTTCGGATTGTACGGATAGGCTTCGGTGGCAACGCCAGCATTGTTCACGAAGCGCATGGCAATTTGGGCTGCATTGATATCGCCAGTAATAGAGAAATCAGCAAACCCTTCGCCATGGGCAACTGCGATCGGCGTTTGCGTGCCGGCCATTCCCTGGAAGAAAATCGATGCCGACTCTTGTACTTCAACCATGGCAAAACGGCCTTCAAATTGTTCCGACTTATTCTTGGTGAATTTCGGCCAGGCTTGAGCGCCCGGAATAATCGATTTCAGATTACTCATCATCTGGCAGCCATTACAGATACCCAACCCGAACGTATCTGTACGATGGAAGAAGTCGGAGAACTGTTCAGCCATCATCGCATTGAACAGTATCGTTTTTGCCCATCCCTCGCCAGCACCGAGCACATCGCCGTACGAGAAGCCACCGACTGCAATCAAACCTTTAAAATCGGCCAGACGGGCACGGCCGGCGATCAGATCGCTCATATGCACGTCGACCGCAGTGAAGCCGGATTTATGCATGACATAGGCGGTCTCAATATGCGAATTCACACCTTGCTCACGCAAGATCGCGACCTTAGGACGTACACCGGTATTGATGAAAGGTGCGGCGACATCTTGCTGCGGATCAAAGCTGAGTGCAGGTGTCATGCCCGGATCGTTCAGGTCAAGAATGCGCGCATATTCCGCGTCAGCACAAGCTGGATTGTCGCGCAGACGAGCGATTTGCCAGCTGGTTTTACTCCATAACTGATGTAAGACTGTCCGTGGCTGGCTATAGATTTGTTTAGCATCACGGGTGAATTCAATCACATTGCTGGTATTCACCTTACCGATGATGTGGCTGCAAGCGCCGAGATTATGCGCGCGCAATACATCCATGACCGCAGTGCGCTGCTCAGTACGAACCTGAATCACGGCGCCCAATTCTTCGCTAAATAAAGCACGCAAAGTCAGGTCATTACGACGTTCAGCGACCTGTCCGGCCCAGTTCTTCGCATCGCCCCAATCTGCCGCCTCATCCATCGTCAGGATGTCGAGATTGATCGACAAACCTGTACGGCCAGCGAATGCCATTTCACATAGGGTTGCATACAAACCGCCATCGGAACGGTCGTGATACGCCAGCAAATGATCTTCACGGTTCAGTTGCTGAATCGCCGCGAAGAAGGCTTTCAAATCATCGGCACTATCCACATCCGGCGTCTGATCGCCGAGTTTTTGCATGACTTGAGCAAAGCAGGATGCACCCAGACGATTTTTGCCGCGTCCCAGATCGATCAGGATCAGGCTGGTGTCGCCGGCATCCAGACGCAATTGGGGCGTCAGGGACTTGCGTACATCAAATACCGGTGCAAACGCAGAAATGATCAGTGACACCGGTGACGTGACGGATTTAGATTCGCCCTCGTCTTTCCAGGTGGTGCGCATGGACAAAGAGTCTTTGCCGACAGGAATACTGATGCCGAGCGCGGGGCAAAGCTCCATGCCGATGGCCTTGACTGTATCAAAGAGCGCGGCGTCCTGACCAGGCTGACCACAGGCGGCCATCCAGTTAGCGGACAGCTTAATATCAGAAATATCGTTGATCGGTGCTGCAGCGATATTTGTAATTGATTCACCAATCGCCATACGACCAGATGCTGCCGCATTGATCACGGCTAACGGTGTACGCTCGCCCATGGACATGGCTTCACCGAGGTAACCTTCAAGACTCATGGTCGTCACGGCGCAATCAGCGACTGGCACTTGCCAAGGGCCGACCATCTGGTCACGTACCGATGTCGCACCCACAGTACGGTCACCGATGGTGATCAGGAAGGATTTATCAGCAACCGTAGGCAAGCTCAGAATACGTTGCGCGACCTCTAGCAAGTCCATGCCAGTCAGATCGATTGCAGGGAAAGTGTGCGTGACATGCGTTACATCACGATGCATCTTAGGCGGCTTGCCCAAGAGCACGTTCATTGGCATATCAACCGGCGTATTACCCTGTTCAGGGTCGATTACCTTGAGCTGACGCTCTTCAGTTGCTGTACCGACGACCGCAAACGGACAACGCTCGCGCTCGCAAAAATACTGGAACAAAGCCAGGCTATCCGGTGCGATCCCGAGTACATAACGCTCTTGCGATTCGTTACTCCAGATCTCTTTCGGCGCCATGCCGCTTTCTTCAAGGTGTATTTTACGCAAATCAAAGATCGCGCCGCGCTTGGCGTCATTGGTGATCTCCGGGAAGGCATTGGACAAACCACCGGCACCAACGTCATGAATCGATAAAATCGGATTGTCGTCGCCCAACTGCCAGCAGGAATTTATCACCTCTTGAGCACGACGTTCCATCTCAGGATTGCCACGCTGAACAGAGTCAAAATCCAGATCAGCGGTGTTGGTGCCCGTCGCCATCGATGATGCAGCGCTGCCACCCATACCGATACGCATACCCGGACCACCTAGCTGTATCAACAAACTGCCAACCGGCAGATCGTCTTTTTTGGTGTGCTTATCGGAGATATTGCCGATGCCGCCGGCGATCATGATGGGCTTGTGATAGCCGTACACAGTACCGCCCACATTTTGTTCAAAGGTACGGAAATAACCACCCAGATTTGGACGACCGAATTCATTATTGAATGCGGCACCACCTAAAGGACCGTCAATCATGATTTGCAATGCTGAGGCGATACGATCGGGTTTGCCATAAGCTTGTGCAGAAGAGTGACTGGCAATCGTGTCGCTGGCGTTTTCCCATGGCTGCACGGCACCTGGCAACATCAGGTTGGATACCGTAAAGCCAGTCAGTCCGGCTTTCGGTTTGGCACCACGGCCCGTCGCACCTTCATCACGGATCTCACCGCCAGCACCTGTCGATGCGCCGGGGAACGGAGAAATCGCAGTCGGATGATTATGCGTCTCTACCTTCATCAAGGTATGAGTGAGCTCTGTTGTGGAGGTATATTCATTCCCGTTCGCAGCACCGTTAGGATAGAAGCGAGTAACGGTTGCTCCCTCCATGATTGACGAATTATCGCTGTAGGCAACAATGGTGCCCTTCGGTTGTAACAAGTGCGTATTCTTGATCATGCCGAACAGAGAAATGTCCTGTGAGACGCCATCAATTGTCCAGTCCGCATTAAAGATTTTATGACGGCAGTGTTCGCTATTGGCTTGCGCAAACATCATTAATTCAACGTCAGTCGGGTTGCGACCCGCAGCAATAAAGGCGTCAACCAGATAATCAATCTCATCATCGGACAAGGCGAGACCTAATTCACTGTTTGCTTCTAGCAGAGCTTGTTTACCACCACCGAGAACGTCAACAGATGCCAGAGGTTTCGCCTCGAGTTCGGAGAATAATGCGCTGGCTTCCTGCACATCTGCCAGCACCATTTCTGTCATGCGGTCATGAAGTAAAGCAGCAACTGCCTGACGTGATTCCTCGGCTAATTTTTTTGCGCCGCCGAGCAAACCGGATTTAACTTGCACCGTGTAGCGAATGCCGCGTTCAATCCGCTTAATATGCTGCATGCCGCAATTATGTGCGATGTCAGTTGCCTTGCTGGCCCATGGAGAGATCGTACCGAAGCGCGGGATAACAACGAAACTATCGCCCTCTTCCTTGCCAGCAAAGACGTCGCCGTAAGTCAGCATTGCATTGAGCCGGGCAGCATCCTCATCCGACAAACTGTGTGCTGCATCAACAAAATGGGTAAAGCGACCGCTAATACCAACAATATGCGGGTCAGCGGCTTGCAATTTGGATAATAGACCTTGGGTACGGAAAGCAGACAAGGCATTAGAGCCTGGCAATATCAACATGGCGAGAGAGTAGTTGAAGCAACGCGCCTGGAGTTCAGAAATGACAGCGGCGACATCACAGGTTGGAACGGAAAGCGAGATTATACCTTGATGCCCGCGCACACTCCAGCCAGAAGCGGGCTTCGCTGGCAATCTAAAGCAAAAACAGCTGATAAAAAAAAACCAGAGAAGATTTAAGAGAAATATACCCCCAAACCAATCCGCAAGCGGAATGAGGCTGCTGGCATGAAATGTCTTTAAAAGCCGCGCCCAGCCTGCGGCTTCACTTTGATGGGTGATCAAAAACTATCGTTTTAATAAACCCTGAAGAAAAAAGACGATTTCCTTAACAACAGCGATCAGACTTAATCTGGCTAAGGGGGGATCGATCGGCGCACAGCAAATTAATTGACAAAAATACTCGCGTTCGCAAATTGCCTGCTTAGCCTCATGGACAGTGCATAACTTTTTGTCTTAAAAAGCGGAATGTCGCGATTCATCACAACGATGGCAACGGGTTGTGCAGCAACCAGGGCATCAAACTCCGAAGCGCTAAGTACGATATTGTTATTGTGTAGCTTATTTCCCCAAAACAAATCATTACTGCGACTCTCAACCACATACACAGGTTTTTTCAAATAAAAAGTCAGAGACGACTGATCTTCAAACACCTGAAATAACAGGATTTTTTGCGTCGCATGTTCTTGCTTCAATACATCAGCAATCGGCCGGGTCGAGCTCCATTCCGTCGAGACATGCAACACATTCAACAGGATAAACAAGGTCACTACCGGCAACGGCAGATAAGTCAGTACGCCAATTTTTGGCTTACGCCAGGATAACAGCGTCGCCATCAAAGCCAGTGCCGTCAGACACCATAGCGCATAACAGAGGAACAACTGCGCACCTAAACCCAATATCTGCAAACTCTGCAATTTCTCCTGCGGATGAGTAGAGACAAGCCAGGCCAACAAAGCAAACAACATTGACAAAACCAGGCCCGCGAACGTCCGCCCCCACCTGCCACCATATTGTCTGTCCTCAAGCCAAATCGCCAGTTGAAAACTAGCAAGTGGCATGACGGCAACCAGATAATAATTAGCCTTGGCACTAGAGCTGGAAAAAAATAATACGGGCATGATCCAGGCAAAACTCAGGAACCATTGCAAAGGCCAGGATACCCTGTTGATTCGTTTAGCAAAAAAAGCGCCTAGCAATAAGAATGACCAAGGAAACAGATAAATCACCATTCTTGGCAAGTAATACCACCAGGCTCCCGCGTAATAATCATGCGGCTCACGCTTGCCAAGAAACCGTAATACATGCTCATTAATGAAATAAAACCAGGCAAAAATCGGCTCAGTCAAACTGGCGACAATATGCCAGGGTAAGGCGATGAGCAAAAATATACTGATTGCTTTTTTATCCCAGAATTGCCACAAGCCACTCAAAAATTGCCTGATTGTTGATGACTGAGTCAGGACAAAACTCCCTGTTACCGCACAAAATAAAACTCCGGCAACAAAGCCTTTTGCCAACACAGCCAAAGCCAGAAATGCATACGAGTAGCAGAGTGCGCGCCGCTCTTTCAACACCACAAAAAAATACATCCACATCAGAGAGGCGGTCAGTAATGCCGTGAGCAACATGTCGAACATCAGGGTTCGCGACATGGCTGTTACGCCGAGGCCAGAGACAAACATGATCGCCGCCAGACGTGCCGTCTGCACGCGTTGCAAGCGTCCGCCGAACCAGAGTATCAAGCCCACACACAATAGAGAGGATAAGGCTGGAACTAGCCTGGCTACCGACTCGGACTCTCCGAATATGCCAAAAGATAAGGCCGTCAGCCAATACAGCAACGGCGGTTTTTCCATATACACCAGACCGTTCAGATGAGGAATAACCCATTGCCGCCAGTCGCCAGATTGCAGCATTTCTCGTGATATCTCGGCGTAAAGACCCTCGTTATTATCCAGAATGGCATAGCTACCTAAACCCGCACCGACAAAGATCAGCGCCACGATCCAGACCAACCATAGAGGGATGCACAAAACTGTAGCGTCTTGATCGGATTGCTGGGATGGTGTCGGTCGGGATTGCTGCATTCAGTTACGTGTCTAAGTGGCCTGTTGAAACGGCATATTGAATAAGTTACGTGTTTAAGTTTTGCGATTTAAAGGCTTAGCTTGATGCTCAGCCTGATAACCTGAGAAGTAAGGGCAACAGTGCGCTATACGCTCGACATTTAAAACACGGTGTGATGCGGTTAAATCAAATAAACTAGGTGATATATTGTAATCTCTCCAGCAAAGTTCTTATTTTCGCATGAAGCTCCCTAATTCCAAATCAATAAACTCGCCAATCTTGCAATCGCGTCTTGCTTATGTCGAGGCAAGTCTTGAAGTAGCGAAGCAAAGCCGGTCAATTTTCACACGACTTTATCCGGAATCGGCGATCGCTGCGGCTATTTACGCGGATACGCTGCGTGCGCAAAAAATAGCTCCACTCTCGCCAATCGCAGGCTTACCCGTATCAATTAAAGACTTGCTTGATGTCGCAGGAGAACCAACGCTGGCAGGGTCCACTGTGTTACGTAACGCGCAACCAGCAAAACAAGACGCTCCCGTGGTTACGCGACTCAAGCAGGCAGGTGCTGCGATCATAGGCAAAACGAATATGACGGAATTTGCCTACTCCGGCGTCGGCATTAATCCGCATTATGGCACTGCACCGAACCCTGCTGACACGGCAATCGCCAGAATACCCGGCGGCTCGTCATCCGGTGCGGCGGTATCCGTTGCAACCGGCTTATGTGTCGCTGCAATCGGCTCAGATACCGGTGGCTCCATCCGTATCCCCGCCGCTCTTTGCGGATTAACCGGTTTTAAACCAACCGCGTCACGGGTCTCCAAAGCAGGCACTGTACCGCTGTCATTCACCTTGGATACGATTTGTTCGTTGGCACATACCGTTGATGACTGCATCACGATGGACGGTATTATCGCTGAAGATTCGCTCTCCATTACAGCATTACCACTGAAAGGTTTACGCCTCGCAGTACCGCAAACTCTGTTTCTGGAGGATATGGATCAGCATGTATCAAGTGCATTCAGTAAAGCATTGACCTGTTTGTCGGCTGCCGGTGCCTATATTATTGAAACACCGATGCAGTTACTGGCCGAGTACCGGTCGATGGCGATGTTTTCTGCACCTGAGGCGTATGCCTGGCACAGACAATTGTTAGCAGAAAAATTTGGAGAATATGATCCACGAGTTGCCCAACGCATCCAGCTTGGAGCGCATGTATCCGCTGCTGATTATATTGATATGCACACTGCACGTGCAGAGTGGATTGGCCATATGCGGGCGCTTCTCGCACCGTTTGATGCGATTTTGATGCCAACCGTGCCTATCGTTGCACCTGAGATTACTCCGTTAATCGCATCGGATGACGCTTTCTTTCACGCTAACGGTCTGCTATTGAGGAACACGGGGTCAATCAACATTCTGGATGGTTGCGCCATCTCACTCCCTTGTCATGAGCATGGGAGCTTACCTGTTGGCTTGAGTATTGCAGGCGCTGCCAATACCGATGGCAAAGTGCTGGCGATTGCCAGGGTAGTTGAAAATACTTTGGCAAAAATCAGAAGCGTTTAAATGAGTCAGTCAAACTACCTGATTTAGTTAATATAATTAAATAATGAGAGAGTCGATGTTTTGACAAAAGATTGTTGAGCCGCCTGCAGCGTCACCTGCTGTTGGTTCAGTTCAGTAATTGCTTTTGCATAATCAAGGTCAGTAATTTCAGAAATAGCCTGCTTATACACAACACCAACGCTATCCCCCGCACTGTCAAGATCATCAATTTCTTTTAAACTCGTTCCCAATGTCGCCCTTGAGGTCAACACATTGGACAGCGACTTATCCAGATTATTGTTAGCCTGGGTCAGGCCTGCCGTCAGATCCAGTCTGGCAGCAGGGGTACTGGCTGGTGTTTTTAAGATATTGATTAAGTCTGTCAAAGTCTCAAAAATATTTTGATTACCAGGCTGGATAGAAAATTTATCTCCGGGCCCGGGAGCTCCGGGTGTATTGGTTAGTGTTGTCGTGATACCGTCAAAAGTCACCGATTGCGGACTGACATACGGGGTAGATGGCACAACTGTTGTATTTGTTGTTTTATTGAGAATACTGAAATTAGCGCCTGTGTTATCAAATACAACTTCGTAATTATTGCCTGTCAATGCATTCGCGGTTGCAGGATCAATTGCCGCTGCAGCAACTAACTGTCCGGTATTTGATGGATTAGCGACGACGTTAAACTGACCATTAGATGTTTTAATATTGCCAAAGATTGCAGGACCAATATCGCTAACAGCTAATTGTCTTGATGTATCGACTTGCAAATAACGTTGTCCCTGATCTCCGCCATATGCTGCACCGCCTGCAGTTTTTGTGTAAGGTGCGGTCGTGTCTGAAAAGCCTGCAAATAGATAGTTTCCGGTACCGTCTGTCGCATTAGCATAGCTAAGCAGTTGATCAAGATTACCTTGCAACTCAGTGGCGATATAACCCCTGTCAGTATCAGACAAAACACCATTGCCAGCATTAACAATCAAAGTTTTTACATTGTGCAATGTCGTGGTGACGCTTTGCAATGTTGTTTCTGCTGTACTCAGGCTATTTTTTGCGTTTTGGCGATTCACCGCATATTGATCATTAATCGCGCTTGATTGCTGCAATACCAAAGCTCTAGCTGCGCCCACAGGGTCATCTGAGGGCGTCAGAATACGGGTTCCCGCAGAAATCTGTTGCTGCGTTTTATTCAAGCCAGACTGCAAATCACTGATCCTGGTGCCGCCAGTTTCATAAATGGTGCTGGTACTGATACGCATGATTCTTCCTTACTACTTAATAGACAACAGGACGTCAAACAATTGACTCGCTATTTGCATGAGTTTTCCTGCGGCCTGATAGGCCTGCTGGTAACGTAATAAATTGGCAGCTTCTTCATCCAGGTTGACACCTGATTCTGATTGCTGAGCTTGTACGGACTGAGCTAATAACTTGGTCTCAGACGCCTTGGTTACCTCAAGTTCATGCGTCTTATTACCGACCAGGCTGACGAATTGGGCATAAGCGCCTTGATAGCTGGTTGTTCCGCCAGCGACGGTATTCGCAGTTTGCAAAGCTGCAAGAGAAACCGCATTTCTGCTATCGCCTGTACCGTTCGTATTTTGCGCAATGGTGAACGTATCACCATTTTGCGGTGTTCCTGTAACGTTAAAACTTACTCCGCTAAAACTGATCGTCGCACCACTCGTATAAGTGACAGGTGTATTGGCGACATAGGGAGAATACGATGTCGTTACACCGTTATTGGTCACGGTAACATTCGAGCCGACGGGAAATCCCGTAAATGCGCCGCCCGTAAATGATAGTTTGACTGGTGTTGCAAGACTCGCGAGGGTATAAGTCGAATCAACTGTGCTCGCACTAATTTTGCCTGATCCGGTGTTTGTGCTGGGTGCAGCCGTTGTCGCTGGCCCAGCCGCCGCTATTTTTGCGATATCTGAAATAGCCACACTCAAACCGCCAGCACCATTAACGGTAGGCTGAATTAAAAACTCGTCTCCGGCGGCAGGCACTGCTGCGGCAGGCGGCGGAGCCAATTGAAATGTAACGCCATCGATCACAAGTGGCAACGTAGCAGAGGTCTGCGCAGCACCGTCCGACAAGCGGGTGATTTTGTAATTCGTACCGTCAAATTGCAGACGATAATCACTAGTAGTCAAAGCACTGGCATTGGTAATCGTTGCATTAATACCGGCAGTGCTCGTATTCAGGCTGCTAGGAGTACTGACCGGGGATGCCACGTTGAAAAAATTACCACCTAACTGCCCATTCAGGTCCTGTCCCAATTTGTGTTGATCATTAAACGTCGTCGCGAGAGTAGTCGCGACACGACCCAATGAATTTTGTGCCACATCTAAGGTATTGCTTCTGAAATCGAATAGCCCACCCAATTTACCGCCGGGCAGACTGCTCTCAGACAGCAAGACTGATTTGCCGTTCGCAACATAAGCGACATCCAGACGGGAAGGATCGGTAAGCGAGGGAGTTGCAGACAAACTATTTACGGTATCACCAACCACCAGAGGCTGACCGCTACCGATATAAATATTGTACTTGGAGCCCTGCTGAATAACCGAGACCTTGGTCAACTTGCTCAGGTCTGTCACCAGTTGATCGCGCTGATCTAGCAAATCGTTTGGCCCGGCACCATTAGACACGCTTTGTGCTTTTTCTATCGTGTCATTGAGCTCAGATATTTGGGTCGCATAGCTATTAATCGTACCGACCGTAGTCTGTATTTCATTATTTACACCGCTACGGATTTCAGTAATACGGTTTTGCAAACCCGCAAAACGCGAGACCAGCGCCTGAGCCGATGATAAAGCAGACTGTCTGGCTGCCGATCCGGCTGTTCCATTAGGACTGGTCGCGAGATTTTGTACCGATTTAAAAAAATCCTGTAAGGCAGGAGATACGCCAGCAGATGAATCTGCAACCAGATTATTAATTTGTGTAATCTGTGAATAATATGTACTGACTTGATTGCTGCTGGATTGCGAATTATTCACTTGCTGCGCAAGAAACTCATTATAAACACGGGCAATTTGATTGACTTGGGTGCCCTGTCCGACAAAATTACCTCCGAGATTTTGTGGCGCAGCCGCACTTTGAAACAACACTTGCCGGTTGTAACCAACCGTAGACGCATTCGCAATATTGTGTCCAGTAGTGGCAATGCCCAGTTGCGCAGCAGCTAATGCGCTTTGTCCAATGCCTAAAATATTTGAACCCATGATTGATCCTGCTAAGTGTGGTTGCCGCTCTTTTGAGCGGTGTCAGTCTTGTTTTCGGAGAAATTCAGCAAAACTTTAATCAGTTGCTATAAAGACTATTTTGAAAACAACTAGTAAAGCTGGTCATATTTCACACCCTTACTAAAACAACCAGTAATATCCGCTGGTATTCATTAATGCCTGTTTTGCTCAGGTAGACAAAGTCTGATTGATAATCTTAGACAGCTTGTTCGCATATTGAGGGTCCGTTGCGTAACCCGCTTTTTGCAAGCCGTAAGCAAAGCTGGTCGCATCTTTGGCATTGGCGATCACATTTTCATAGCGAGGATTTTTTGTCAGAAGTTTTGCGTAGTCTTTAAAAGCTTCGCTATAGGAGTCATATGCTTTGAATTTTTCAAGCTTACGGTAGGCGACACCGTTCACGTACTCAGTGGTAACAGCATCAACCGTCTTGCCTTTCCATTGGCTCGTCGCTTTCATGCCGAAAATATTGTGACTAGGTGTACCGTCAACAGACTTGATCTCTTTTTTACCCCAACCGCTCTCAAGAGCAGCCTGCCCCAACATGAATTTAGCAGGGATACCCGTTTCTGCACTTGCCTGCTCAGCGTGAGCGGCTAACTTATGCTGAAACTCTTTGACATGCGTTGCGTTGCTACCAGATGTCTTTCCCTGTGCAACAGCTTGCTGCCCCAGTTTCATACTATCCAGATAAGATTCGATTCCACGAACACTACTTTGCGTTGATAAACCGGATTGACTGGTACCATCGCTCTGCAGCATCTGATTGACCTGATTACTCGACAACTGCCTGACCAGCGCATCAGCCAGGCCCATACCGCGATTTGCCATATTCTGTGACAGTTGCTGATCCAGCATTGATGTGTACATCTTGCTTTGCTCATTATCAAATGGCCCATCCTGCCCTCCCGCCTGACGCATCGATTTCAGCATCATATTCATAAACAAGGCTTCGAATTGTTTGGCTGCCGCTTTGAGCGCCTCTGGAGAATTATCTTTTGAGGATTGCTTGAGTCCATCCAGGCTTTTAGAATCAAAAGCCAGTTTGTCTGTGAGATCAGTGCGTCCTATCATGGGGAATCCCTAGATGATTTCAAGCTCAGCGCGCATGGCGCCGGACGCTTTCATGGCCTGCAAAATAGCGAGTAAATCTTGTGGGGTCGCACCGATCGCGTTGAGCGCTTTGACAACGTCACTCAAATTTGTACCCGCTTTTAAAGTCACTAACTGGCCTGCGTCTTTAGTAATGCTGATATCAGATTTTTGTGTAACAGCGGTCTGTCCTCCAGACAGTGCATTTGGCTGACTGACTGTTGTATCGTTATTGATCACGACAGATAAATTACCATGAGCGATTGCACAGGTATCCAGAGTGACCGCTTGATTCATGACAATGGAACCTGTTCTGGCGTTCAGGATCACTTTGGCGGCAATCTGCGCAGGTGTAACATCGATGCTTTCAAGGCTTCCCAAAAAAGCAACGCGCTGATCGCTACCCAGCGGAGAACGGACTTGTATCACGCGGCCATCCATGGCCGCGGCAGTTCCCGCACCAAATTTTTTATTAATCGCATCAACAACCTTGGCTGCGGTGGAAAAATCCGAGGTATTCAGCTCAAGATGAATTACCCCATCTTGCCCTAATAGAGAAGCAACGGCTTTTTCTACGGTTGCGCCTGAGGAAATGCGCCCGACACTTAAATGATTCACCTGCACCTTGCTCCCGCCCGATGCAGCACCGACGCCGCCCACCAGGACATTACCTTGTGCCATGGCATAGATCTGATTGTCAGCACCTTTTAGCGGTGTCATCAACAAGGTTCCCCCTCGCAAGCTTTTTGCATTACCTATAGAAGACACCGTGATATCTAACGTCTGTCCAGGCTGGGCAAAAGGGGGCAACGATGCGGTCACCATCACCGCCGCTACATTTTTTAATTGCAAACTTGTGCCCACGGGAATACTGACACCAAGTTGCTGCATCATGCTGATGATGCTTTGAACGGTGAACGGTGTCTGAGTTGTCTGGTCGCCGCTGCCATCCAGACCCACTACGAGACCATAGCCCAACAACTGATTTTGTCGAACGCCTTGGATACCTGCGATATCTTTGAGGCGCTCGGCTTCACAAATTTTTGATGTCATTACACTCAGCAGACACAGAACGGTCAGGCAAAATTTAATTCTATGTAATTTCATCATGGTCTCACCTGCCAATACTCATCAATCATCATAAAGGGATAAAACTCAGGAAGAACCTGGTCAGCAAGGAGTTTGCTTCTGCCCTGTCGATTCTTGCGGTTGAGCGATATTCAAAACGCGCATCGGCAACCTGCGTCGAAGGAACAACATTCGCAGCGGTAATGGTTGTGGGATTGACGACGCCGGAGAAACGTACATATTCCGCACCTTTATCAAAGGCAAGCTGTTTCTCTCCACTCACCAGCAAATTGCCATTTGGAAGAACATCAATGACCGTCACCGAGATCGTTCCTGTGAAATTATTACTGGCCGTCTGGGCGCCACTCTCATCAAATTTATTGGCCGATGTTGATGACAAACCTGCATTGCTGGTAACGGCAGAAGATAAACCTAAAAATGAAGGCACATTAAAACTCGTGCTGCCACTTTTATTAGCAGAACTTGCAACGGTTTTACCTGCACTAGTTTTTTCACTAATTGTGATCGTCAGGATGTCCCCTAACAATCGTGCCTTCTGGTCTTCAAACAAAGGACGATAAGAAGCTGATTGATAAATTGCACCATTCAGTTCTTTTTGTGGCTTCGCTGACGCAGGGGGCGCGCTCATCGGCTGATGCACAATCGCTGGCGGCACGACGGCACAACCTGTCATCACTAAGATACCCATCGACACTGAGAAGAAACCGAGTTTCATACTAACCTCACAGTTGAGCTAATTTTTGCAGCATTTGGTCTGCAGTGGTAATTGCCTTACTGTTGATCTCATATGCACGCTGGGTCTGTATCATATTGACCAGTTCTTCTGCCACATTCACGTTCGATGTTTCGATAAAAGCCTGACTTAGTAGACCTGCACCGTTCGTACCCGGGGTATTGGTACCAGGATTACCTGAAGCTGCTGTCTCTACATACAAGTTCTCACCCATCGACATCAGTCCGGCCGGATTAATGAAGGTAGCCAGTTGAATTGAGCCCACTTGCACAGGTGCAGCAGAACCAGGTTGTGTAACGGAGACCGTACCGTCACGACCAACCGTAATCGTTTGTGCATTCGCCGGAATAGAAATGGCAGGTTGAATGACAAATCCGCTTGATGTCACCATCTGGCCTTGACTATCGACCTGAAAAGAACCGTCTCTGGTGTATGCGGTCGAGCCATCTGGCAACAAAACCTGGAAAAATCCTTGCCCTTGAATTGCAAGGTCTTTGCTATTCCCGGTTTGCTGGAGATTACCTTGCGTGAATATTTTCTCGGTAGCGACAGGACGCACGCCGACACCCAGCTGCAAACCCGATGGCAATTGCGTCTGCTGAGAACTTTGCGCACCAGGCTGACGAATTGTTTGATAAAGCAAATCTTCAAATATCGCCCTGGAGCGTTTAAAACCCGTCGTACTGACATTGGCCAGGTTATTGGTAATTACGTCCATTTGCGTTTGCTGCGCATCCAGACCTGTTTTTGCTATCCACAGTGAACGTATCATGTCATTTCTCCCTGATCTAACGAATGCGCAATTTCAATTATGCTTACAATTTTCATATCTACCTGCTTATCAGCATTGTGTCGTATTCAAACTCAACTCAATGACAAGATCTGACTGGCTTTTGTAGCGTTACTCTCGGCGTTTTGCAGCAATTTCATATGCATGTCGAACTGACGCGCTAGCGTAATCATCGTCACCATTGACTCCACGACGTTGACATTACTCCCTTCAAGCATGCCACCTGCGACGCCGACAACGGGATCCGCATCAACGGCACTACCATCCTTGGTTTTGAAGAGGCCGTCATCGCCACGTACCAGATTTTCTTCCGGGGGATTGACCAGCTTTAACCTGCCGATAACTTGTACCCCGTTCGGCTTGGTACCAGTCGGGATTGTGGAGACAGTACCGTCTTTGGCAATAGCGACCGAGACCTCGGGCGGAATGGTGATGACTCCGCCGTCACCGACCACGTTGAGCCCGGCCTGCGTTTGCAACACACCGTTTTCGTTGAGTTTTAAGCTGCCATGACGTGTCAGGGCTTCGCTGCCATCCTCTCGCTGTACAACCAGCCATCCTTTACCTTGTACGGCAACATCTAATTCTCGTCCCGTCATTTGCAAGGATCCGGTGGAGTAATCCGTCCCTACTGTTGCATCTACGACATAGGTTCTGGTTGGAAGACCATCGCTAATTACAGGGACGGCTCGAAACGAGTCGAGCTGCGCACGGAATCCGGTCGTAGTCGCATTAGCCAGGTTATGCGTCGTCGTCGCCTGTTGCTCGAGCACATGTTTCGCACCTGTCATTGCGGTATAGATCAGTCTATCCATCGTCAGCTCCTGTACAACACCAAAACATCAGAGAGTGTTGTGCACATACAATCTCTCATGAAAATCAACGTAAATTGACGAGTGTCTGTAGCACCTGATCTTGGGTTTTGATCGTTTGTGCATTCGCCTGATAAACACGCTGTGCTGTAATCATATTGACCAGTTCACCCGTCAGATCTGTATTTGAATCTTCAACTGCAGATGATGTTAAAAGCCCCAATCCACCAGATCCGGGATCTCCAACCAATGCTGGACCGGAGGTGGCTGTCTCTGTCCATTGGTTATCCCCTAAGGATTGCAGACCATTTGGATTAGTAAAATTTGCCAAGACGACCTTCGCTAGCACCGCTGTTTTACCGTTGGTATAACTTCCGACAATCGTGCCATCTTTTGCAGTATTAAATTTTGATAATTTCCCGGAGGTGTAACCGTCTTGCTTTAACGAACTGACACTAAAATCAGCGCCAAATTGCGTGCTGCCAGTCATATCCAGTTTGATACTTAAGGGGGTTGAAATCGGTGTAACAGCGCCAGTCGTCACAGGGATTGTGACTTTCAATGCTTTAGGATCCGTGACAGCAAATGCCGGTGTTGCCGCCACCAGTTTGCCAAGATTATCAAATCCTAGTTTGCCCAGAGGTACGGCTGCTGCAGGCGGTACATATCCGATCGGTACACCGTCGCTCGTTGCGAACACATTCCATTCGGATGTCGCCGGCGCAGTAGGTGCTGTCACAGCTGGGTCAATTTTTACGAAAAATGTCTGTAGCACATGAGAATTACCAAGGCTATCGAAAACAGCAACCGATGTTGCTTTGTTGTAGGAGGTAGGGTCGGTAGCAGAAAAAGCGATTGGCGTAGCGCCACCAGGTACCGTATTTCTGGAGTCCAGATTTAACACCGCATTAACGGCAGCTGTCTGTGCGGGTGCAATATCGGCGGTATTGATATTGATAGCTGTTGCGGCACCGGTAGCCAGTACACCACTGGCATTGGCTACATAGCCGGTTAATTGCGCACCCTGCGCATTCACCATATAACCGTTTTTATCTAGCTGAAACTGGCCGTTCCTTGTGTAGGTCACCGCACCGTTAGTCGACATCCGGAAAAAACCGTTACCGTTAATCGCGATATCCAACGGATTATTGGTTGAAGTGATATTACCCTGTGAAAATTGTTGCGCGATGTTGGCGACTCGAGTACCGATACCGACCTGAGCACCGCCAGCACCATTCAATGAATTCGCGAATACGTCGGCGAATTGCACTTGTGCCTGCTTAAAACCCACCGTACTCGCATTGGAAATATTATTACCAATCACGTCCAATGATTTGGATGCCGCATTCAAGCCACTTAAACCTTGTTGAAAACCCATGATATTTCTCCTTTTACTGGAAATTAATTAGCTTGCTTGCGAATTAGTAGATTTTTTTCACGTCGGCCAGACCGATATCGCCGACATTTGCCACATTCAACTTAACGCCTTGCGCATTCGAGGTAACACTGGAAACCATCCCGAAGCTTAATGCGGTAGCATCAATCGCCTTACCGGCGACGCTGGCGCTGACCTCAATCTGATATTGCCCATCAGCAGCGACGCCACCTTGATCATTCGTGCCGTCCCATGTCAGCGCGTTGATACCACTCTCCATCGCACCAAGACTCAGTTTTTTCACTACGGCACCAGACGCGTCTTTAATCGTGACATCAACTTTGTCTGCGCCTTGAGTAAGCTCAACACCATAGACACCCTTGCTCTGAGAAAGTCCTAATTTATTCCCTGCTGCAACCACACCATGACCGATCATATTGGCTGCTTGCAAATTTTGAGCGGATAGAAAATTGGCATTTAAGGACGTGACAGTTGCGTTCAACTTATCAATCCCCGTTACCGTAGACAATTGCGCTAACTGACTCGTGACCTGAGCGTTATCCATAGGATTTAGAGGATCCTGGTTTTTCATCTGTGTCACCAGCAAAGTCATGAAGCGATCCTGCGCCTCCTGCGTACTCGATTTTGCAGCAGTGCCGCCATTCATCGTGGTAAGCAAGCTTGGGTCAACGGTATTCGTCTGTACGGTAGTCATTTCAATTTTCCTTTAACTTCTGATGAAGATCATTGACCCAGCGTGAGCGTTTTTAACAACATGGCCTTTGCAGCATTCATCGTTTCGACATTGGTCTGGTAAGAACGGGATGCGGAGATCATATTTACCATCTCCTCAACGACATTGACATTTGGCATCGCTACATAGCCCTTTTCGTCCGCTAACGGATGCTTAGGGTCGTATATCAGTTTAGGCGGATTGTTGTCTTCCACAACCTCTTTTACCCTCACCGCCGTGGAGACGGAATCAGCAACGGGCACTGCACTGAAAACAACTTGCTTGGCTTTGTATGGCTGACCATTTGAGCTAGTCACGCTATCCGCATTAGCCAGATTGCTCGACACAACATTAAGCCGTTGCGCTTGTGCACTCATTGCGGAACCAGCCACATTAAAAATATTGAAAAGAGACATAATCTATTACCCCTGAATTGCTGACAGCATATTGCGTATCTGCATATTAAGAATCGTCAAACTCGCCTCGTATCGCAACGCGTTGTCTGTAAATTGATTACGCTCCACATCCATATCGACAGTATTACCGTCAATATTTCCCTGTGCCGTTGTCCGGTAAAGTTGCGCACTACCACCAACCGCTCCTTGCGTGTCGAGATGCTGGGGAGCTGTTTTTGCGAGTTCAGATGGCGTCTGACCAGCATTTCTTTGCAAGACGTTATTCATCGCAGTAGAAAAATCAATATCACGCGCTTTATAATTTGGCGTATCTGCATTGGCAATATTGGAGGCGATCATCTGCTGGCGCTGTCCTCTGATGGACAATGCCGCCTCATGGAATCGCAAATAATCATCGACTTTGCTACTCATCATCCCTCCCTCACCTGCTTCACAACGTGTACGGTAACCAAAACGGTTTTTGATGTTTTGCATCTTATCTCTGCAAAAGCAAGAACAATCATTTGAGAAGAACAGGAAAAAGCCTTCTATTTCCCGATTAGGTAAGGGAGAAATTGACTACACTGCAAAGACACGTTTTCAGTTGAGTTGCGATGAAAAAGCTAATTGTTTTATTGTCACTAAGTCAGTTGATGCCGGCAGTCGCTTTTGCACAGCCGGAGGATCCGCAGCGGATTCGGCAAGCGGCTGAGGATTTCCTTAGGAAACAAAGTGCAGGATTCAGTGGTGAGCCGCAAATTAATGTAGGTGCTGTCGACAATCGACTTCATTTGGCTGCATGCACGAATATTGAACCATTCTTACCTCCAGGTAGCAAACCATGGGGCAAAATTACGATGGGTGTACGTTGTAGCAACCCTGTCGCATGGGTCGTGTACTTATCTGCCAGCATTAAAGTATCAGGCGACTACTATGTCACTTCAGGCAACATAGCCCAAGGACAAACGATCACAGCCAATGATTTGATGAAAATTACCGGGGATTTATCGAATCTACCAACTGGGGCCATCACCAATCCAAATCAGGCAATAGGCAAGTCATTTAACATCTCTGTCACCTCGGGTACCGTAATAAAGAGCGACAGTCTAAAGAGTCCGATGGTGATTCAACAAGGACAGTCAGTGCGTGTCACCAGTACTGGCAAGGGATTTCAGGTAGCAACTGATGGGCAGGCCTTAAGCAATGCTAGCGAGGGACAAGTTGCCAAAGTTAAAATTTTATCAGGACAGGTCGTTAGCGGAATTGCGAAAGCAGGTGGCGTTATTGAAATCACCTATTAATCAGGTAATTTCTCAGCAGCACAATATTTCCGCAAATGAAGTTAAAGTTTAAAATATCGCAGCCGATATACATAATGTAGATGTATAAAAATCCCAACATAGAGGGTGATGCTGTGAAAATTAATGATGCACTAAAGAGTACTACCGGCCTGCCGGCGGGGCCGCAACAGGTTCGCACCGATCAGCAGGCAGAGAAAACAGAAGTATCGTCGACACCCTCTGCCAAGGTACAGATTTCACCTTTGTCGACGCAATTACAAGCCTTACAAAACACACAAGCAAGTAGCGCTGTATTTGAAGCAAAGAAAGTAGAAGAAATTAAGCTGGCCATTTCTGAGGGACGCTTCCAGGTAAATTCGGAAAAAGTTGCAGATGGCTTATTAGAAACTGTCAAAGATTTATTAAACGCAAGAAAAAGATAATCATGAGTCTCGTCAGCGCAAAATTGCCTCAATTAAATCAATCTCTGCAGAATGAATTGTCCGCAATGACATTACTGACTGAGATACTGAAATTGGAGCAAGCTGCGTTGATTGAAGGTCATGTTAATGACCTGAATGAATTCACTAAGCGCAAAGGTCAATGTATTGCCCAAGTTGCAGAATTGGAAAAAATTCGCAGCACGCACCTTGAAGAAATGGGATTTTCAAGTGATTTGGCGGGGATCAATGCATTCCTGGCGCAAGCACCCGCCGAGACAAAGATTGCAGATAACTGGACTCAGCTTCTTGCGATCGCTGAAAAAGCAAAAGAAATTAATCGCACCAATGGTATTCTGATTAACCGCCAGCTAATGCGCAATCAAGGTGCACTCAATGTTCTCCAGCAGAGCAATCCGGCAGGCGCCATGTATGGCCCAAATGGACAGGCAAAAATACAAAACATTACAGGACGCGGTCTGGTGATCGGCTAACAGCTCACTGATAGTCCAACCGAAATATTTATTTCTTCTCAGCATTTGCTGTACTAGCTGAATTCGCTAACGGCACATCAATGATGGGTTCCGGCAAAATAGCTAGGATAGTAACTGTCACTCGCCGGTTCCTTGCTCTTCCCTCCACAGTAGCATTCGATCCTACCGGCAATTTCGGTCCCTGACCGATTGCAGTCATTCTGTTTTCATCGACGCCATTTTCAGTAAATAAACGCACTACCGTACTTGCGCGAACAGCAGACAACTCCCAATTAGACGGAAAGCTGGAATTCTTAATGGGCAAATTATCAGTATGCCCCTCAACCTGAATTGCATGATTATCTACCTTGAGCACCGACGCAATCGCTTTTAATGCCTGATACGAATCGATGTTCAATTTTGCCTCACCCGGCGCGAACAAAACACTCGCATTGATTTCAATAGTGATACCGCGGCTGGTCTGACTGACACTCACTTTACCTTCTCGCACCAAAGGCTCAAGCACGCTCAAAATATCGCGAGCCATACCAGTCATCTGCTCACGTTCTTTATGTAAAGTTTCCAGGTTTTTTTGTTTAACGGGATGGATTGGATCAAGCTTGATCGCCGGCTCCACATCGCTGTTGGCAGAGTGCATCACCATCGCCTGGCCAAATGCGCCTGTCAACGAATTAGATAAGACACGATATTTACCTTCATTCAAAGAAGATATCGCATACATCACGACAAAAAAAGCGAATAACAAAGTAATAAAATCAGCATACGACACCAGCCAGCGATCATGATTGTCACTCTCATCATGATATTTCTTCCTGGTCATGGCGGGTTTATTTTTTGTGGTTGGCAAGACGCTCTTCCACGACCCGGGGGCTATCACCCAAGGCAATGCTGTAAAAAATATCGGATAACATTTCACGTCGCGTTACTTCGCTACTTATGATCTCCTTTAACTTGTTACTGACCGGCAGAAAAAATAAATTCGCCAGCCCTACACCGTAGATCGTTGCGACAAAGGCGACTGCAATCCCGCTACCTAATTTACTCGGGTCGGACAGATTTTCCATCACATGGATCAAGCCAAGAACTGCCCCCAGAATACCGATAGTCGGAGAGTAACCGCCAGCAGCATCCCATATTTTGACAGCCTGACGCTGTTCAATTTCATACAAAGAAATATCGACATCCAAAATTTCTTTTAAACGAACAGGATCAATTCCGTCGATGACTAAGCGCAAACCTTTACTGATGAAAGGATCTTTGCTTGCGCCCATATAACGTTCTAAGCTAAGAAACCCCTCGCGGCGAGCAACAACGCTCCAGATTAGCGCCTCTTGTATCGTTTTTTTACTCGTGTCGATTGGCATGGATACGATCCATTTCAGCATTTTGACGCCACGGATAAACGTAGGCATCCGGCTTTGCAACAGTACCGCCCCAATTGTGCCAATGACGACAATCACGAATGCGGCTGGCTGCACCAATGAGGACAGGCGTCCACCTTCGATTAGCTGCCCGGAGAAAATTCCGGTGATAACTAATATAAGCCCAATTATGCTAGCCCAGTCCACGCTTTCTCCCTTAAAGATGCTCTTAATCGAGCTACTGCCTGGCTGTGTAGTTGTGAAACCCGCGATTCAGATACTCCCATCACCGCGCCAATTTCTTTTAAATTCAATTCTTGTTCGTAGTACAGCCCCATTAAGAGCTTCTCTCTCTCGGGAAGGCTGTCAATTGCAAAGATAACTGCATCACGAAAATCCCCATGCAACAAATCCTCCAGAGGGTCACCCGACTGATCCGTACAATAATGGTCCAGAAAATGTTCTTTGGTATCGGCGTCATGAAAGTCCTCGTAGTAGACCAATTGGTGCCCACCACTTTCACTCAAAACATCCTGATATTCAGCCAGGCTTAATTTCAATTGTTTAGCAACTTCCGTTTCCAACGGAGGCCTGCCTAACTTTTGTTGAAGCGTGTTCATTGCCGTCTCTATCTTACGCATGTTCTGACGGACTCCACGTGGCAACCAGTCACTATTCCTGAGCTCGTCAAGCATCGCGCCGCGTATGCGCTGTACGGCATATGTCTCAAATTGAGCACCATGATTATCTTCATAGCGGTTGACCGCATCGAGCAAACCTATCATACCGGCCTGCACAAGATCGTCCACCTCAACACTGGGGGGTAAGCGCGCCTTTAATTGATAGGCAAGTCGTTTTACCAGAGGAGCATGCTCTGTAAGTAGAGAATTTTTATCTGACTTTCCGCTGGCAGTGTACATAATTTCTTTTAAATTCCGACGCCCACACCCAACTCAGGCAAGCCACGCAGCCCCAATGTGGACTGAGCAGCCGTTGCCAACTGTTCAGCCAATTTGGAGAAGGCAATTGATGCTCCAGCCAACGGAAACGCATCAATTACGGCACGCCCCAGATGAGCAGCTTGTTTCATGTGAGCGTCTTCAGGTACATAACCTACAAAATGTAATGGAACAGCTAAGTAACGGCTCGCCGCCTGAGCCATATTGGCATATACAAGTCGTGCTGATTGTTCAGTTGCTCCAGAGACTAAAATACCGTAAGAACGGCGACCAAGACGGCTATTAACCCGCTTAATCAAACCATACGCATTTTTAATAGTGACGGGATTTGCCGATACTTGTATCACGACATCAGACTCCTCAAACGACGCAAGAGGAAACGCATCATTACTATCGATTTCACTATCGACGATCACTAGGTCAGCAGCATTTGCCGCAACGTCAAAAACCCGTGACAATTTTCGCGAATTTTCTGCTGGCAACCGCGTTGAATTCATCGCATATTTGGATAGCATAGACACCGATAAATTTGATGAAACTATTTTAATCGCCTCCTTCATTGTACGCTGTTGTCGTGCCACATCCAACAGGGTGCTATCGGAATCACTGCCCAACCACGATCCTATACTATGGTTTGAGCAGCGGGCATCAATCATCAAAACTCGTAGCCCTTGCCTGGCAAGCGAAACACCAAGATTGACCAGCATACTGCTCTTCTCATCGTCACGCAAAGCAGACAAAAACGTCAATACGCGCGGTTTTGGCGCCTCAAGCATACGGCGCAATCCTTCTGCCTGGTCAAAACTAGCCAAGAGACACCTCCCGCAAAGCACCGGGATTAATCGCGTTTGCCATTGCAGCATTTGCCATCACCATCGGGAGCTCATCATCCTGCAAACTAAAAGCCGAAGTTTCGCGCTTTAATTTAAACGCACGATCTACCAGATACTGCTTGTTAGCGACATGCAGATCTTCAGGCACACGCTGGCCGCTGGCAACATAATAGACATTCAGCTTCTGGCGCACAGCTATGTCTAGTACACCACCAATCGTTGCGGCTTCATCGAGCTTTGTCAAAATACAACCTGCTAAATCACCTTTACCCTGATAAGCCCTGACGACTTCGCTTAAGGTTTCACCAGTAGAGGTCGCATTCAGACATAAAAGTCGCTTCACATTACTATCAGCGCCTGACAACATCGCAATCTGCTCTGCCACCATTTTGTCACGCTGGCTCACGCCGACCGTATCAATCAACACCGTATGCTTATTCTTGAGTTCAGACAAAGCGATGCGCAAGTCGGACTCGTCTTTAACCGAATGCACCATGACGCCGAGAATTTTGCCGTAAATACGTAATTGTTCGTAGCCGCCAATACGATAACCATCTGTCGTGATCAAGGCCAGTTTAGCCGGGCCATGGCGCATCACGCAACGTGCTGCCAGCTTGGCAGTCGTCGTCGTTTTACCTACACCAGTGGGCCCTATTAATGCATACACGCCGCCTTTTTCCAATATTTCGCTTTCATTTGAAATAGTAGAGAGATTTTTATTCAGTATCGCTTTAATCCAATCCAGACTGCTAACGACGTTATCTGATTCAGGCATTTTTTCGATCAGAAAACGGGACAAACTAGCGCTAAATCCGGTTGCCAGCATTTCCCGTAAAATCTCGGCTTTCTTAGGCTGACGCTTTTGCGTATGTGTCCAGGAGAGTTCTGCCAGTTGTGCTTCCAGCATTCCCCTCATCGACCTGATCTCATTCATGACGGCAGATATCTCACCCGGACTGACCTGCGGAGCCATTTCGCTATCAAAGTGACCAATATTATTCGCGGTATATTGCTGAGGACTGTCATCCGACGTGAAGCGAGGAGTGAACCGGGGAACATCTGGCACCATTACTTTTTTATGTTCTGGCGTCACCAATGAACTTACCACCTCATCGGCCATCACCAATATCTCTACCCGGCCATCAACATTACGATTCGATAAAATCACTGCGTCCGAACCTAACGCATCTCGAACCAGACGAATCGCTTCACGTGAGGTATTTGCCGAAAATTTTCTAACGTTCATAATTGCCCTCCAACGAGGCTGGTAACTCTAATAGTTTTAGTTTCAGGTAGTTCTGCTTGCGATAAGACTTTTAATTGAGGCAAGGTTCTTCTGAGGAAGCGAGACAATAAAGCTCTTAATGGGCCTGGTACCAGTAGCACCGGGGTCAATCCCATTTGTTCCTGATGCTGTGCTGCTGCCTCTGTCTGACTTGCTAAAGTATCAGCGAGGCCGGGTTCAATCCCTGCACCATCGGCGCCATTCGTCTGCAGTGCCTGCATCAGCAGCCGCTCCAGGCGATTGTCCAGGGTCATCACCGTCAACTCATTCGTAGAAGGGAATATTTGCTGGACGATCGCACGACCAAGCGAAATACGAACATAGGTCGTCAATTCATTCGCATCTTGTGTATGCATAGAATGCTCTGACAGCGTTTCGATAATGGTTCGCATATCACGGATATGCACCCCCTCGATGAGCAGGTTTTGTAAGACTTTTTGCAGTATCGCGAGTGGTAATAACTTTGGAACCAATTCCTCCACAAGTTTAGGCGACTCTTTCGCCAAGTGGTCCATAAGCTGCTGCACCTCCTGACGACCAAGTAACTCCGCAGCATGCGATGTAATCAGATGATTTAAATGGGTTGCGATCACGGTGCCAGCATCAACAACGGTATAACCCATCCCTTGCGCCTGTTCGCGCATCGCTGCATCAATCCAGACTGCAGGCAATCCAAACGCTGGATCTGTCGTGACAGCACCGGGTAAATTTCCCGTTACCATTCCAGGATTAATTGCCAGATATTGTCCTGTCAAAGCCTCACCAGTCCCGACCTCGACTCCTTTTAAAGTAATTCTGTAAGCTGATGGTTTCAACTCAAGATTGTCACGAATATGTACAGGGGGCGACAGGAAGCCAACTTCCTGAGCAAATTTTTTACGAATGCCTTTAATACGCCTGAGCAGCTCACCGCCCTGCCCCTTATCGACCAGAGGGATGAGTCGATAACCGACTTCTAATCCTAGGGTATCTACCGGCAAAATATCTTGCCAGGTCGCCTCTTCCATTTCAGGAGCGGTTGCTTGCGGAGGCGCTTGCTCCTCGGCTGTGGCAACAACTTCAGATTTTTTCGTCAATAAATATCCCCCTCCAATCAGCACACTCGCTAGAAGAAGAAATGCTACATGGGGCATACCAGGAATAATTCCCATGCCACCGACGATGCCACCGGTGATGTAGAGTACTTGAGGTTTGGCAAACAACTGGCCAATCAACTGGCCACCGATGTCCTGATCACTGGCAACACGGGATACGACAACACCCGCAGCAGTCGAGATAATTAATGAAGGAATTTGCGCAACCAATCCGTCGCCAATTGCCAGCAAAGTGTAGTTTTTCAATGCCGTTGCAAAGTCCAGATCATGCTGCACCATACCGACGATTAAACCGCCGACAATATTAATAATTGTCACCATGATGCCGGCAACAGCGTCACCACGAACGTATTTAGAGGCACCGTCCATCGCGCCATAAAACTCCGCCTCCTGTGCTACTTCGGTACGGCGACGACGAGCCTCTTGCTCAGCAATCAATCCTGCATTCAGATCTGCATCGATCGCCATTTGCTTACCTGGCATTGCATCCAGCGCAAAACGGGCACCAACCTCGGCAATACGACCGGCACCTTTTGTTACGACGGTAAAGTTAATGATGGTCAAAATCACGAATACGACGATACCAACCGTATAGTTACCGCCAATCAAAAAATGCCCGAATGCTTCAATGACCTTACCGGCCGCATCTGGACCAGTATGACCCTCAGTCAATACCACACGGGTAGAGGCGACATTCAGCGATAAACGTAACATCGTACTAACCAACAGAACCGTTGGAAAAACCATGAAATCGAGCGGTTTTACCGTGTACAGGCTGGTCAATAAAACGATAATTGCCAGAGCAATGTTAAAGCTAAAAAATACGTCCAGAACAAACGCAGGCAGTGGCAATACCATCATCGCCAGCATCATAATAATCAAGACGGGTGCAGCAATCGCCTTATTAGTAAATATGCTCATCCAGGCGGGCAATTTCAGACTATTCATTCATGAGCTCCGGTTAAAGGAGACTGTTGTGGCAATTCGTTATTAGGATCCAACTCTGGGGGCACATCAATTTCTGTCGGCAAAATCGGCTTTAAACCACCATGCTGACGAAAAGTTTTCAGTTGAAATACATAAGCAAGCACTTCGGCCACAGCTGCATATAGTTTCTCCGGGATTTCATCTCCCAACTCTGTGTGCTTGTATAAAGCTCGCGCTAAAGGAGGAGCCTCTAACAAGGGGACATTATTTTCACCTGCAATTTCACGAATTCTCGCGGCAACTGCATCAGCACCTTTAGCAACGACTCTAGGCGCACCATTACCACCATCGGTGTATTTCAGGACAACGGCAAAATGCGTAGGATTCGTTACAACGACATCTGCCGTCGGAATCTCTGCCATCATGCGACGACGTGCCATTTCTCTTTGCTGGGCTCTGATTTTTGCTTTGATTTGCGGATTACCGTTAGCCTCTTTCGACTCTTGAATCACTTCCTGATGTGTCATCTTCAACTTATTAGCGTAATGCCACATTTGATAAGGCGCATCGATTGCAGCGATAAAAACAAGCGCGCCAACAATCGATAAAAAACAAGCTGCAAGCAAATTACCCATATGAGCACTGCCTTGCGCAAGCGGCTCAAGAACCAAGCCAAAAATTGCACTTTTTTGACTCATTACAACCATCAGGGCAACACTACCAACAAGAATCGTTTTGATAATAGCCTTGACTAGTTCTACTCCGGCCCGAGTTGAAATCATATTTGCCAAACCGGACAAAGGATTCATGCGAGAGAAGTTAGGTTGTAAGGCCTTCCCGCTAAACAACCAGCCGCCAATCAACAAGGGGGATCCGATTGCTACAAGAACCAACAATCCGGCAATCGGCGCAAATGCAATCAATACATCCATCAGGCCGACAGCAATACTTGCAAACAACAAATTAATATCAAATGCGAGGCTACGATCCAGCGACAAACCCGTCATCAGCATATGACTTAGCTGACGTATTAAACCGCCCCCAAAGATCCAAAGTGCACTCCCTGCAGCCAATAAAATAGTGCAGGTCGACAGCTCTCTTGAACGTGGTACATCACCCTCCTCCCTGGCTTGCTCCAGACGTTTGGGTGAGGCTGGTTCGGTTCTTTCGAGATCGCTTTCTTCGGCCATCGCCGACTCCCATTCTTTTCTGAAATGCAAGCCAATTAATGCCAACACATTTCTACAGTTAGGATTATTCGCGAAATTAGAAAAGTGACATACGAGGAATAAGTGATGAATTACCCCTCATTTCACAAGACGTGTTAACGCACACCTGATGAGCAACAGCAATTTGAAGTAAAACCTAAAAATTGCGCTAAGATAATGAGCAAAAAATCGTTTATTTAAGTTGGGAGAACTAATGAAAAATGCGCCAGAACGGCGCATTTTTTTAAAGAAGTAAAACAGAAATGCAGTGCTTATGCAGCAGCAATATTTTTTGCCCAAACTAAAGCGGACAGATGTGCTGTATTAACCTCATTCGGTTTTATGCGTAGCGACTCTGATAAAGACCCAACCAACATGCTATTCAACTCACAAGCTTCTGCAAGCGCGAGGTAAGGGCCATAAGCACCACCTCTCGAAATTAAAGCCTCAGTGACGGCCTCTGGCAACTGAATCGTTGACAAAACCTCTTCCATTGAAATTCCAAGCAGGCGATCTAGCAAAGAGAACATTCCGGCAACAAACAGATTTTCTGCCTCAGCTTTAGACATATAAGGCTGCCCTAAGAGTTCTGCAAAACGTCCGCGAACAATTGCCGTCTCCAATAAAACCGGAGAGTATCCACTAGTACTTGCTGTCGCCAGCAAAAGGGACAGCCAGCGATACAAGGGGCTATAACCAAGGATTTGCACTGCATGCTTCAGTGACTGCACTTCCGTTCTTAAACCAAAACCTGCTGAATTGATATATCGCAATAATTTATAAGCAAGTGTGGCATCTCTTTTTACGACGGCCTCAAGCTGCTGAATATCCGCGTTCTTCCTGATCATTTCCATCAATTGGAGAATAGTCGTCTGCGCAGTATTTAAACCTTTTTTCTCAGCACTCGGCTTCGGTGTTAAATGTAACTTACCGACAAAAGAATCAAGCCCTAAAGCGGAGCAAGCATCAAAATCCTGCCAACTGAGTACGTTTCTCGCAACCATACGAACCGAAGATTGCTTGAGCGCCGCATAAACCTTGGCCTGTGATGCCAGATTAGCTGGATTTAACTGAACTTCTATATGGGAAATTTGCGAGAAAAAAGATCTTTCCAGTGTACTCAGATCAGCGCCACGCATACAAATTCCGTAGCCTAATTGACGCAACTCTTTGATTGACTCCAGAGTCTCAGGATTCGTGAAATCACGCTTTGACAATACTAAAACAGTATTTTTGGGCGGCAACAACTTTAAGCCCTGAACTTTTAATAATTCTGGTACCGCGTCCATAAACAAAATGCTGTCGCCTAACAAAAAGCCCGTATCCTCATCATTAAGCTTTTCGGCGACAAATTCCATCAGGGAATTCAAATCATCAACACTGAACTCCGCCGCTTGGCTCGAATTTTGCCATGATAATTGAAAACCAATAACACGCTGCTTGGGATCAAGCAAAGGCTCTCTAACAATGAAGTTAGTTTCGTTCATATGAAATTATAAGTAGTAACTTTATTTAGGCGAAAGGACTAACTAAAAACCAAGACTATCAAGTAAATCATCTACTTGCCCTTGATTCGAAACCACATCGACATTGCCCTCAGGATTAATTTGCGGCCCATTTATCAGGCCATCTCCAACATCTCGCTTGATTTCGTCAGGAGAATAGTCGATCAACAATTGCACAAGTTGTTGCTCAAGATTCTGAGCAATATCAGTTACTCTCTTTATCACTTGCCCGGTTAAGTCTTGAAAATCCTGTGCCATCATAATATTCATCAGATGGGATTTCGTCTCTTTACTGTTAACAGCAACCAGCTTCAGATAGGCAAGCGTTTCGTGTGCAGCTTGCTGATATTGCTCCAACGTTGTGGAGCCAGATACCAATCTCTCAAGATCCACAGAGATCTTCCTGGCACCGTCATCAAGAGACTCCTGAAGCGGAATTGCCTCATCAGTTGCATTGAGAACGCGCTGCGCCGCCTGCTCCGACATTTTTGCGACATAATCAAGTCGATCACGGGCATCAGGAATGTCTTCTGCTGCTCTTTCGAGTAATTTATCTAAACCCAAACCTCGCAAACTATCGTGCAACAGCCGCGTCATGTGACCTACTCGTGAGAGCAGGTCATCATGTTGCTCATTGTCATTCATCTCATTACTCATCGTAGCTCCATGACAGGCTGTTCTTTGCTACGCAGGTTTTCCTAATTTTTCAAAAATTTTTGACAGCTTTTCATCCAAAGTTGCTGCTGTAAATGGTTTCACGACATAGCCGTTCGCACCAGCTTGCGCAGCGGCAATAATATTTTCTTTCTTTGCTTCCGCAGTTACCATTAACACAGGCATTTTAGCCAGCGCTGGATCGGCGCGGATATGTTGAAGCATCGTCAAGCCATCCATATTTGGCATATTCCAGTCGGAGATCACGAAATCAAAATCGCCACTCTTCAGCTTAGCCAACCCCATAGCACCATCTTCTGCTTCGTCTACATTGGAATAGCCAAGTTCCTTGAGCAAGTTTCTAACGATACGGCGCATCGTTGAAAAGTCATCTACAACTAAAAACTTCAGATTCTGATCGGCCATGAATTACTCCATTGTTTCTTTAAAGATAGTTAATAACATTATCGGTCAGTTTAATACAAAGTGCTGCTAATACTTAATAACAATTTTGATTTGTCAGATCTAAACACGTAAAGCGCGACTTCCATGCGAAGCTAAGTAATGCAACACCATTGTGGGCAGTTCATTTAAAGGGCCGACCTCATGCGTAGCGCCAACTGCGATTGCTTCACGTGGCATACCAAATACTACACAAGTTGCCTCATCTTGGGCAAAATTGTACGCTCCGGCATTCTTCATTTCCAGCATACCATTTGCACCATCTTTACCCATCCCTGTGAGAATGACGCCAACTGCATTTTTACCTGCATAAGTTGCCGCAGATCGAAACAAGACGTCCACCGAGGGGCGGTGCCTATTGACGGGAGGCCCATCATCAAGTTGTGTCACATAATTAGCGCCACTTCTGGCTAATAACAAATGTGAATGGCCGGGTGCAATATAGGCATGTCCAGGCAAAACACGCTCTCCACCTGCAGCCTCAATAACGGCAATTTTACATAAACCATCAAGCCGCTTTGCAAACGATCTGGTAAAACCTTCTGGCATGTGCTGGGTAATTAAAATTCCGGGGCAATCTGAGGGCATTTGAATCAAAAAATTTTTAATGGCTTCAGTACCCCCTGTTGAAGCGCCAATGATAATCAATTTCTCACTGCTTGTTAGCGGGTTTTTTACTGGGGGAAGCGCTGTTAATGCCGCTTTATCGGCATCCGTGGAATGAATCATTCTTGGCCGAATGCGGGCCTTTGATGCAGCACGGACTTTATCTGCGATCAGTTCCGCGTATTCCAGCATACCGCTCTGAATTGACAACTTGGGTTTAGTCACAAAATCTACCGCCCCTAACTCCAGGGCTCGCATTGTAATTTCTGATCCGCGCTCCGTCAAAGACGATACCATGATGACTGGCATCGGTCTAAGTCGCATCAATTTTTCTAAAAAATCCAGGCCATCCATTTTAGGCATTTCAACATCGAGTGTTAAAACATCCGGATTCGTCTGTTTAATCAGTTCTCTGGCAACCAAAGGATCGGGAGCGACGCCAACAACTTCCATATCAGGCTGGCGTCCAATGATTTCACTCAGCACACTGCGAATCAGTGCAGAGTCATCTACGATCAATACTTTAATTTTCATAAAAACATTCCATATCAACGCTAGATTTTGTCCTGTCGTATTTAAAACAAATCAATATCACCACCGACTGGTACCGTTTTTAGGCGGCTTGCATAATCTTGTTCGCGTTTTCTTAATGTATCGTTATGCTCAACCTTCAGTTTTTTTACTAAAACTTTTCCAGTTTTGGGAAAAAAATATACTTTACGTGGATAAATATCATTCAAATCCTCAGCAATCACACGCATTCTCTCTGCACGCAGATAATCAAGTACAAATTTTGCATTGCGCTCGCCGACATTAATCGCTGTGAATCCCCGCAAAACATTCCCGCCACCAAAAACCTTGGCCTCCATGTTTTCACGCTTAGCACCTGCTTTTAATAATTCATTAATTAAAACTTCCATCGCGTAGGTACCGTAACGCATAGATGCAGATACAGGATTATCCGTGTCTGCCCCGCCGTCGGGTAGCATGAAATGATTCATCCCACCGACACCAGAGACCCGATCCCTGATGCATGCTGAAACGCAAGAACCAAGAACAGTGACAATCAACATATCTTTTCCTGTGAAATAGAACTCACCGGGTAAAATTTTTGCAGCATCACAGTCAAAAGTACGATCGTAATAAATATTCGTCGCAAAATGCTCTTCACTTAACTGGCTCATGACTTAACCTTTGTTTGTGTGATTCAAAACAGTCTTACGACGCGACTCGTGCAGGCTTGCAAGTTCGTAAACTGTTTTACCTCTTAATTTGAAGTCGTCAGAGACATACAGAAAATTTTCAGAATGTCCGGCAAAAAGCAAACCATCAGGCTTAATGAGTGGCACAAATTTTTTTAAAATTTTCCCCTGAGTTGGCTTATCAAAATAAATCATCACATTGCGGCAAAAAATCGCGTCAAACTCGCCACTAACCGGCCAACTATCAGCTAAAAGGTTCAGTTGTTTAAAAGTGATGAGATCTCTTAGTTCTTGTCGCACTCTCACCATTCCATCTTGAGCGCCCTTCCCTTTCAGGAAAAATTTCTTTGCACGCTCTGGGGACATTTTATCCAGACGATCAATGTTATAAACACCCCTGGAAGCAGTTGACAATACATTGGTATCAATATCAGTCGCGATAATGTGTGCTGGCGGCTTTAAGCTTCCGAATGCTTCACACAATGTCATGGCAATCGAGTATGGTTCCTCTCCCGTGGAACTGGCAGAACACCAGACGTTGATGGGATCTTTCCTCTTTTTTACGTGTTCGGCAAGTAGAGGGAAATGATGTTCCTCTCTAAAAAATGAAGTCAAGTTCGTTGTCAGCGCATTAGTGAATGCCTCCCACTCATCGCCGGAAGGCTCTTTTTGCAATTGATCCAAATAAACTGAAAACGAATTAATACCTGTTGCGCGCAAACGGCGAGCCAAACGGCTGTAGACCATTTCCTGTTTACTATCAGCCAAAGAAATTCCGGCTTTTTGGTATATCAGTCCTCTAACCCGGTTGAAATCTTTTTCATCAAAATCAAATTCCTTTGCTGTTTCGGCTCTGTTTTTTTCAGCAGGTTTGGTCATTAATCTATCCTTAACATGAGGCTTATTTAATCAACCAATACTTTTAACAGGATTGATTTCATCTATATGAATACGTCTGACAAAGTCAGTCAACCTTAGCCACAGCAAAACAACAGTCACCGGAAAAATCAACAGTATTTAATTCGCTACACGCTCATCAAAATATAATAATTATTCAACATACAAACAAAATTCAGTGACTTAACTATATTTAAAATTCATCCCACTCATCACCAGGGGAGCCGGCATGATTACATCCAGAAGAGGATGGCTCTTTTTTTAATCTCAATTGCTTAGCGGGCCTATTCATTTTTGAGCTTGCTTGCACTGACGCCTTGGCAATTTTTACAGTCTTAGTCGCAGTTAAACCCTCCAAACCACCAAGTTTAAATATGCTAACTGCCTGCGCCAAAGCCTGAGCCTGCTCTTCCATGCTCTCTGCCGCTGCCGCTGCTTGTTCTACCAAAGCTGCATTTTGTTGCGTCATTTCGTCCATCTGGGTTATGGCGAGATTGACTTGTTCAATCCCGG
>NZ_JBMPPE010000006.1:0-329550 GCF_049339445.1 Undibacterium sp. RuTC16W
CAGGACATTGGTATCAAGGCAGCGTACGCCCTATGCCCGCGATGCTTGTAGAGCAAATTACAATAGCGCCAAGTCCTAATCATTATTGGATACCAGGGCACTGGAAATGGCATAGTAATGAATGGGAGTGGGTCAAAGGGCGCTGGAATATTTAAGTGCTTGACTGCCAGCATCAATCGGCTTTGCTGGCAGGGCTTGCTATTGCCTCAATTCGACTACGTTTTTTTAGTTAATCGAAGTGAATTTTTCGTATTTATGGATGTACGTCGATACATATACAATTGCGAGAATTCGTACCGCTGTACCTGCGATCGCGCAAACGCTGCCGCGAACGAGCAGGAGTAGATCCAGTTACGCCCAATAAACTAGCCGTGGGAAGCGCTTATCTTTCAGCGACAATTGAAATTGAAAAACCAGATTAGGGTGGCGTACTACAGACGGCAAAAAGCGCAAAGAATATGCTCTATCGAACTGTAATATGAACTCAAAATTCATATGGATCACTGCATAAATTGATCATTGCCCGTTATTAAGATGCCTCATCGATACCGTATATGTTTCGGTTGAACTTACCAAAAGCTCTAGATCTTAATAAATGTTACTTGCATATTACCGATACTTCGGTAACGTTATGGAATTCGACGTATCTACGAGACACTGTTTGTCCAAAGTTACAAGTCTCGTGTGGAAATATTGTGTCGGGATTTTTGTTGAGACAGCGTAGAAGATGGTTTGCAATTATGAAGGACCATAAATTTCTTATTTTTCAGTATGAAACTAAACGATGGCGCCTTCGTAGAGACAACGAATTTGGTGTCACAAAAGGCTTCTTTAGATAATTTAAGATTTATAAAACTGACCAGGTCATGTTCAAATTCTTCTTCAACGGGATGTTATCTGTGAAAAGAGATGTAGCTTTGCTCGATATTTTTTAATCAGATAGAAGAAAAGCAAAGTGTGTACCCAATCGTAGAGATAGCTTGGTGATGCGTTTTCAAGGTATCTTTTACTAAGGAAGCTTAATGAAAAGTTTAGAAGAGCGCGTCCAGATGTGCGAGCAGGAAAATGCTCGCCTACGTAAGCAACTTAGCTGGCAAAATAAATTCTTGTTGGTTAGTTTTCTTCTGGCGATTGGAGGAGGAGCGATTGCAGGTGGAAGTTTAAAGCAAGAGGTTTTCGAAAGCATCAAGGCGAAGGAAATCATCGTGGTGGATTCAATGGGTTCCGTGCGAGCACGATTAGGAGGCGATTTACCGGACGCTATTATGGCGGACGGCCGCGTTGCAAAACGGGGGTCAAAAGCCTCTGGATTAATACTTTACGACGAGCAAGGTATCGAACGTGGTGGCTATGTTACTCAGGATGAGGGAAGTAACGCGATGTTGACCCTCGACTCTAAATACAGCCAAGTAGCTTTGTTTGTTGCGGGGCCAGATGAGAGCCAGGCCAGCGCCTTAAAACTATGGACAAAGGGAAGTGCAATTGAGCTGCGGTCTGACCACAATGGTTCCAGACTCAGTATTTCCGATCAGCAAGGTGTGAAGTTTCAGCAACCCGAGGTTGGGCTCTCTTCAGACAATTGTGCAGAGTACAAAAAAATCGAAAAACCAAGTTTAGCAAAGCAATATTGCCAAGGTCGTTTTACAGAGCGCGCTTGCATTGCTTGCTTGGGATTTTAATCTCTTTGGGTTCAACTCTCGGTCCTTTGGAGGAGAAGGGTGATTAAAAGCTAGCGCTTTGAAGAGCGCGTTAATATCCCTTTGCTTGCGGCAAGGTGCTCTATTTGCTTATTTAATCAAGTAATTAGCTAAATAAAACAGTACTATTTTTAATGAAAAAAAACTTTGGACTCATCCTCGCCAAGAATACCAAACGAGAATCCATCATCAAGTAATTTTTGAACTAACGCGTCCAATTGGTTTAATGTGTTTGGATGAATTTCATGCATTAAAATAATCCCACCGTTATGCGCTTGGACGGTAGAAATAACATGTTGGAAAAAATTATTTCGATTTTGTGGCAAAACGCCACAGCTTAAAGCCTCTTTAAGATCTACCGATCCTTTGTGATCAAATGCCCAGTCACAAGAATCAATATGCCATCCGATAATTTTATAATTTCTTGATTTTAGTAATTGATTCGATTCACACGAGGAATTGCCGTATGGATAACGGAATAAAAGCTGATCTGTAATCTGGAAAAATAAGGCTGAACTTTTTTCGATTTCAAGTACTTGTTTCTCTTCCAGAATGTCATGAAAATTTGGGTGCGACCAGGAATGGTTTCCTATTGACGCTAACGGCGACTGCCGCACTAATTTTACTAACGAAGGATGTAATTCTACTTTTTCACCAATCATGAAAAAAGTTGCTGGAACGTGATACTTGTTGAGTACTTCAAGAATATGTTCCGTTTGACCTGGTTCAGGACCATCATCGAAAGTAAGATATATTTTTTTCTGAGTTGGAGGGATGCTAATTTCGGATTCAAAACGACATTGATGTTTTAAGTTTTCTTGACCTGAATTCATATGTTCAATCAGTTTTTTTAGACGATGCTTTTTTATTGATTTCGTCTCCTCACTTATAGAATGAATCTGCAGCGTATTTGCTAGTTCGTCTGCTTTTGCAAGTATTGGTGCGAGAGTAAAAATAAATAAATAAATAAATTTCAAATAACTGAAAATGGCTGAATTGAATAAAGATTGCATATGGTAATTTTTTGAAATTCTGTTGTGATAAAACATTGAGCTTGAACGAAACAATTAATCCTAGTTAGTTGTCTAGAGATATTAGCTAGATAGTTGCTTTTAGCATGTCATGCTAAAAAAGGCTAATTAATCAATACACTTAGTTAAAATTTAAAAAATTAAAAGCGTAAGTAGCGGCATGCCTCAATACATTTCTTTGCAGCTTACCGTGTTAGCTATTTCTCATTAATATGGAATTGAATAATTCAGTAACTATTACTCGCCACCTTATTAAATTAGATTGTAGAAAATAGGTCACATTTATTTTACGTTAGCTCTTGGAATTCATCTCGGCGATATTGGCTTTGCCTGTCTAAAAGGAAGGTGTTTCGAGTACTACAATGAGTTTTAGAAACTAAAAATGGTGCGTTCCACCGAACGAAATACGATATTTTATTTCATGTTTTATTGTTGAAAATATGAAAAAAATATTTGGAAATACATTAGCCTAATAAAATGGATTTGGCTTTTAATTGCTTCCACAAATAAAAAAAGAAAAAATTATCCTCTCTTAATACTTAAAATTTCCTTAATTTTAAGTAAATACAACGACTATTTTTTCCCTTATTACATGTAGTTTTCTCGTAATAAATACTCCCTAAGCTTCGTTCACAAATATCTTCCAAAAACCAGTCGTCACTATTCGATCCTGTCTGAATAGCGATAGAAACATCGTTTTTGGAGAGATATTTTCTACTGGTAAATAGTCGCCAGATTTACATCCCGTATTTATGATGCGAAACTTTGAATTTGTATTTCATCTGGCTCGTATTTTTTACGCGGTACTTATTAATTTTTATTGAAAAATATCATGCGAAAATTAGATACGAAAAAAACGTTGATCTCAATGTTGATCTCACAAATTTTTATGACATCGGCTTTTGCTGTTGAAGGCGACGCAAACAATTCAGCTATTGAAACAGTGGTTATTGAAGCTCAACGAACGTCAAATGGAGTAGCTCGTAAGGCACAAGAGGAGGCGCCAAACCTGATTAATTTATTGACTGCGACTGAGATGAGGAAGTTGCCAGATGTGAATATCGCAGAATCGGTACGTCGAATTCCTGGCATCTCACTTGAAACCGATACAGGAGAAGGGCGTTTCATTAATATTAGGGGATTAGATGCAGACTTAAATAGCACAACATTTGGAGGCTTGCGTCTCCCTCCATCGAATAATGCGACACCATTTTCGGGCGGACGAGCTGTCGCATTAGATGCTATACCAACGGGATTGGTTGGCGCAATTACTGTCACAAAAACGAATCTTCCCGAGCAGGATTCGGAAGCGTTAGGTGGCACAATTGAGATTACACCTAAAACTGCTCCACTCAATGGGAAGCCCTTTTTTGAGGGACGTATTGGAACTGGGCGAGAGCAACTTCGTCGTACCAGTATTACCGATCTTTCTTTCTCTGCAGGAGGACGTTTTGGTGGGGACGGCGCTACCAAATCGATAGCAACAGCCTATTCCGATAATCCATTTTCTGTTGTAATTACCGGCGCATATTATGAAGATAAGCGCGGTATAGACGATGTCGAACCTGCATTCGTTGACGATGGTATCAACTCGGCACTCGCTTACGCTGGTTGGGACCAGCGTTGGTATCAATATAATCGAAAACGTCACGGTGTCGGGATGGACTTTGGCTACCAAGCCGATTCAAAAAATAGTTACTACATACGTGCATTCGATGCTGGTTATACTGAAACTGTTTTGCGTCAACGTCTCACAATCACTCCTGACGGCAATCCTTTGTCAATCACTGGCGGATTAAGTGATGGCTTGGGAGTAAATGGATTTGATAAAACATTGCGTCAAGAAAAAGAGACTATTAACAATCAAGTATTCGTTATCGGTGGAAAAAATCAATTTGATGACAAAGTAATTGATTATCGGTTAGGAATGACTAAGGGATCCTTTGATAAAAAATACGACTACAACTCAGACTTTAATTACACACCAAGTGGCACTGCAACTATCGTCTACAACAACCTTGGTTCAGGTAATACGCCAGCATTCGTTACCGGTACAGATTATTTGAATCCGTCCAATTATTCTTTAGTTAAATTCCAAAATAGTACTCAAAATATTTCTGATAAAGAGTGGTCAACCGCTATCAATGTTAAGTTTCCAGTATCGTGGGGTAGGTTTGATTCCGAAAGTTTAAAGCTTGGTATCAGTACAAGACTACGTACAAGAGAGGTTAACGGGCAACCCTATTCTTATCTTGGGATCCCTGCACTTTCAATGACAGATGCTTCTTATGGACCCAGTGTGACCTTTTATGATGGAGCGTATAAGAATGGTCCGCAATTAAGCCCAGATGTGCTTCAGAGGCTTTTGTCTGGTTACCAAACGATTAGCACTAATAACAAGGTAAATGCCGCTCTCCAGTACCAGAAGGACAAGGAAGATGTCTATGCAACCTATGGTCAATATCAGATGAACATCGACAAGCTTGGTGTTGTGACCGGTATCAGGATTGAAAGCACTCACGGTACCTATGATGCTAACGGAAAGGGTGTTGACATAAACGGCAACGTATTCGTTACACCCGTAAGACAGGGAAAGTCATATACAAATTTCTTCCCTAGTCTGCAGGCTCGGTATGAGTTAGAAAAAGGTCTTATTGTGCGCGGAGCTTATTCTTCAACGATTGCGCGACCAGGTTTCAATCAAGTAAATGCTTCGCTCAATGTCGACCCAAGTGCTAATACAGTTTCTAGAGGAAATCCAGATTTAAATCCTGTTACGGCGAATTCGTTTGATATCTCTGTTGAAAAATATTTATCTAACTCGGGTATTGTTTCTATTGGTATTTTTGACAAAGAGATAAGTAACTATATCGCAAACAATTTAACCAATCAGACTTTTCCCAATAACGGACTATTTGCTGGGTTCGTTGGTGTCGCGCACGTGTACTCATACACTAACGTTGGGAAATCCCGTGCTACTGGGATTGAATTCAATTATGAACAGAAGTTTAAAACACTCCCTGATTTGTGGAGCGGGCTTGGTTTTGGCGCTAATTATACGTATGTCAATTCTCGTTTTGAAATCCGACCAGGTGAATTTGCCTCAATGCCGTCAACATCGAAACAAACAGCAAATGCTAATCTTTCTTATGATCGAAATGGCTTAAATTTACGACTTGGCGCATATTATGTCTCACGTAACTTATGGGCAATTGGTGGTAGTAGTGCTTCTGATAATTTTTCAGAAGCACGTACGTCAGTTGATTTCGGTAGCTCATATGCGATAAACGACTACACCTCGATTTACTTTAACGCTAAGAATCTGACTAATACACCACTTCAATTCTCAGAAGGTGCGTCAAATAGGACGATTCAACGTGAATTTTATGGTGCTACCTACCAAATAGGTCTCAATATCAATTATTAATTACGCGAGAATAAAATGAACCTCACAATTATCACATCTTCATCAATGGCAACTTTATTACTAGGGACTCTTTTCGTCAGTCCCTTTGTAAGCGCATCGGAATCTGGATACAACTTAGCTCAACAGTGGTCTCTTGGGAAAATATCAAAATGGGATTATTTGGACATAGACCCAGTTCGTCAGCGTTTATTTTTAACTAAGTCCGACCATGTCCAAATACTCGACGTGAATTCGGGTAAGCAAATCGGTGAAATTCCAAATACCTTAGGTGTTCATGGCGTTGCATTTGCGGAGAACTTGAAAATTGGCTTTACTTCAAATGGCAAAAGCAATTCAGTAACAGTTTTTGATCTTGACTCTTTAGTGGTAAAGCAAGAAATAAAAATTAGTGGACTCAATCCCGATGCCTTACTTTATGAGACGGCCAGTCAAAAGCTTTTTGTGTTTAATGGAAAATCTGCAGACGTAACAGTAATAGACGCAAAAACTTTGAAAGTAATATCTACCATTGCAACAACAGGACGCCCAGAATTTTCTGTCAGTAATCAGGCCGGTAAAATATATTTTAACGTTGAGGACAAGAATGAAGTCCATGTAATTGATGTCGCCACAAACAAATTGATTTCAAAGTGGCACTTAGATGGGTGTGAGGAGCCAACTGGATTAGCTATTGATATCAATGGAGAACGACTGTTTTCAGTATGTCAAAATAAAAAAATGATTGTTACCGACGCTAAAACTGGTAAAAAAGTGGCAGCAGTTGATATTGGTGAGCATCCAGATGCAGTTATATACGATCAAGAAACGTCAACTATTTTTTCCTCAAATGGTGATGCTGGAGGATCGCTATCAGTGATTCATCAACGAGATGTTAATAACTATGACCTTGTTGAAAACATTAAAACTGCGCAAGGTGCAAAAACCATGGCGATGGATATGAAATCAAAGAAAATATACTTACCCGCGATTCTGAATAATACATTTACGATTATGACGTTCGCAAAAAAATAGAACGGCCATTTGAAAAAGAAGAGCGTCGTTTGCAGCCATAACGGCTCTCTTTATTTTTTGTAGCCTGAAAATAGTGTGAGTGCAACGTTATGCGAATTTTGCTTGTTGAAGATGATCCGATGATTGGTGGCAGTATTGAGGAGGGGTTGCAAAGTCAGTTCTATGCTGTTGATTGGGTTAAGGATGGCATCAGTGCGTCCTTGGCGTTATCGTCTAACGTATATGATTTTGTATTACTAGACTTGGGATTGCCAAAAAAAACCGGATTAAAGGTACTCGAGGAATATCGTCGCTACGGCGGAAACTCACCTGTCATTATTCTTACCGCAAGAGATACGACAGATGATCGAGTGCTGGGACTAGATGCCGGTGCAGATGACTACTTAGTTAAACCCTTTGATCTTATTGAATTGTTTGCCAGGATAAGAGCGGTCATGCGTCGAAAGTTAGGTAGGGCTCAGCCGATTCTATCTTGTCATGGCGTATTCCTCGATCCCGCAAGCCATGAGGTTAAACTACATGGGGGCCTGATCTGCTTGTCTGCACGTGAATTCGGATTACTTTATGCGTTAATGGATCCTGTCGGTCAGGTCGTCTCTAAATCTCAGCTAGAAGAAAAGCTATATAGCTGGAAAGATGAGATAGAAAGTAATACGATTGAAGTCTATATCCATCATTTAAGAAAAAAATTCGGTATTGGTTTTATTAAAAATGTTCGTGGCGTCGGGTACGTTATTCCATTGCAGTTATGAAGACAATTCGTCAGAAATTATTGCTTTGGCTTTTAGGCGGAACACTCTTATATGCTCTTGTCGGTGGTGTGCTGTTATTTACCCAAATTAGTACGGAAACAAACGAACTTTACGACGATCAGCTTATGCAAATTGCTCAGTCGGTTCCTATGTCAATGATGTCAATACCATCAGCCGGAGATAATAGTAAATTTCATGAAAATTTCTCACTCCAGGTATGGGATTTAGATGGTAAGTTGATTTATGCCTCTAATTATTCTGTTCAAATACCGGTACATAAAATCAATGGATTTCAAACAGTTGAATTTAATAAAATAGCTTGGCGCATTTTTGTACGACGTACTCAAGATTATATTGTGCAGGCGGCACAACCTGTCTATGAGCGCGATATATTAGTCGGTGAAATGGCTTTTCGTTGCTTGATTCCGTTTATCGTTTTGATGCCGCTCTTAATATTATTAATATGGGGGGCAGTTAATAAATGCCTGATGCCGCTGAATATGCTGGCAAACAATGTCAGAAGTCGCTCTCCGGACGATTTGCATCCAGTGTCAACTGCTGGAATATCTCCTGAATTAGTGCCTCTATGTGAGTCGCTTAACGATTTATTGAAAAGGTTGAATTATTCTACGTCTCTGCAAAAAGAGTTTATAGCAGATGCTGCACATGAACTACGATCCCCTCTGACTGCATTAAAACTCCAGATTCAGCTAGTTGAGATGGCTACCGATAGCGATCAAAGAGACGTGGCAATCTCTAAAGTTCATGAACGAATTGATCGAGCAACTAACTTGGTGCACCAACTGTTGACTCTCGCACGTAACGAACCCGGATCCAACGATAGACCGCAAGTCCCAATTAATTTGAAATCTGTAGCTGAACAAACTGTGATCGATAATTATCAGTTAGCTGCAGCCAAAAAAATTGACTTAAGCTTTTCTTGGGAGGGTGCCTCTTTTGATATTTTAGGAAATTCTGACGATGTAAGGGTTTTGATGTCGAATCTATTAAGTAATGCGATTCGATACACATCAATAAATGGAGTCATCGAATTAGCATTAATTAACAAGAACGAGAAAATTATTTTTCGCGTATCAGATAATGGCCCAGGGATACCGTCTTATGAATATTCTCGAGTTTTCAATCGATTCTACCGATGCGAGCACACGGCAGCATGGGGGAGTGGATTGGGGCTATCCATTGCTAAAAATATTGTAGACAAACATTTGGCATCCATTCAACTACAACCTACGTCTGCCGATAAAGGACTGACGGTAGTAGTATCGTTTCCTATACTACTACCCTTGATCTGATGAATTGCAAATTTGAGGGAGTTGAATTAATTACTTGATTTGTGCGGCATCCTTATTCCGCTGATTTACATCCTCATTTCGCTCTTTACGATCGTGATGAAGTTCTTTTTTATCTTTTTTTAGATCATGTTTCTCATGATTTATTTCATGTTGTTCATGTTCACGGCGCTTTTCCATTTTTTCAGCACCAACCAAATTACCGTTTTTAATGTCTTTATCTTCCACGCGTTGGTCCATATTGCGTCTCTGACGATCCTCAGATAACTCCTTTTTATCTTTACCGATAGCACGCTTATCTTGGTGAATATCTTTATTATCTTGATGTATTTCTTTGTTATCTTGTTTGACCTGCTCAACGGCATTAGATGTCGTTGATTGGGCGAATGCCGATATAGAAAGTACTGTCATCAATGTCGTAAAAATGAGTTTCGTCTTCATTATGCTTCCCTTTTTAAGTAGATTAAGACGTTGAATGTCTTGTTCACATTAACGATGCTCATGTTAAATTCGATGACGGAATAGTTTCACCAAGTTGCAACAAACTGTAAGTCATTCAATGGGTGGCGGTTAATAGTGAGACTGTTAAAAAATAGTGTCTTCTGAATGTCAAATATGAAAATGAAAAATAATAGTTGGGGTATAAATATTATTGCGGGAATTTCGCTCGCAGGGTTATTACTTCCTGAGGCAGTTGCTTATTCAAGCATCGCGAATCTTCCTGCTCAGGCGGGTATCGTTGCATTGTTTGCCGGGCTCGCTTGCTATGGATTGATAGGTAATAGTCGATTTGCAATTGTTGCTGCAACTTCGTCATCGGCCGCAGTACTTGCTTCCGCATCCGCCGCAATGTCTACCGGAAGCAGTACGATGCGCCTGGATATTGCCGTGGGGCTCGTATTGTTGACAGGAGTCTTTTTTATTTTGGCTGGAGTTTGTAAATTAGGTAGTATTTCCGATTTTATTGCGAAGCCCGTGTTGCGTGGATTTGCGTTTGGACTTGCTCTTATCATCATCATCAAGCAAGCTGCCAATATCCTTCAAATTCGCTTACATCATACGGATATTATTCGTATTTTTAACGATCTATTTGGGCAAATACATTCGTGGAATTGGATTTCGGGTGTTGTCGGAATCGTCTCACTAATTTCACTATTTATATTTTCTAGAGTACCTAAACTGCCGGGAGGCTTAATCGTTATTCTTCTCAGTATTCTTCTTGGTAAATGGTTTGATCTTTCTCATTACGATATCCGATACGTTGGAGATATCGATCTTCGTCTAGAATCACCTTCTCTGCCAACGATGTCTTATCTGGAATGGTTACGAATAGGGGAAATGAGCATTGCTATGTTGATGATCTTATATGCAGAGTCTTATAGTTCTATTCGTAATTTCGCAATGAAACATAACGATCAAGTCTCACCAAACCGCGACTTGTTAGCTATCGGTTTCTCAAATATCGTTTCTGGCTTGTTTCATGGAATGCCTGTTGGCGCTGGATTTTCTGCAACATCTGCTAATGAAGCGAATGGCGCGACATCACGTATCGCTGGATTAAGTGCTTTGATGACGCTATTTGTGATTGTATTAACCTTGTTACCCTTAATTGCCATGACACCAGAGCCAGTTCTAGCTGCCATAGTAATTCATGCAGTAAGCCATACATTGCGACCTTCAACTTTTTATCCTTACTTCAAATTACGTCGAGATCGATTTGTCGTCATAGCGGCAGTTGTTTCAGTACTGTTTTTGGGCGTATTAGATGGGTTGCTGGTCGCCATAGGAGTTAGTCTGATAATGCTGTTGAAGCGTTTATCTGAGTCTGCGCTGTCTATTTTAGGGCGATTAAATGGTGGACATGACTTTGTCAGTAAAGCGACATATCCAAACGCACAATCGATTCACGGAATTTTGATTTTAAGGCCAGAGTCAGGCCTTTTTTTTGCGAATGCTGAACGTATTTTTAGTTTGGCAAAAAATTACATTTCTTTGGCTGGAGAAGATGCAAAAATTACTATTATTAGTTTAGAAGAGTCGCCTGATCTTGATAGTTCCAGTGTAGAGGCGATCATCAATTTTTGCGATGAGATGTCGGTTATTCGTAGATATGTTTTTTTCTCTCGCTTGAAATTTCCAGTACAAAAAGTTTTGATAGAAGCTGGGATTCAAAAAAATAGTTGGGTTAAGATTAGTGATCTTAGTGTCGACGAGATGGCTAAATTGGCTGCGAATGTACTTTTGAAAAACGCCCAACCAGAACATATTTCCAGTTCATCGGTGTACTGAAAAATGTCAGAAAATTACAAACGCTTTGGTGTTCCAAAACAGAATTTGGATGCTGCACAAAAGGCAAAAAAATATCAAAAAAATGCGAATTACTGCTGCTACGTTCCGACGCGTGATCAAGTTGCGAATGCAGACATTGACAGCGTAAAAAAGCTTCTTATTGACTGGATGTGTCACAGTCCCACGGAGCTAATTCCGAGTAAGACACAAATAGCCGAGGTACATGCCATATTAGTGGCAAGACCTGATGCCAACAGTCTCAGTGGGTTATTAACAATGTGTAGCTATTACATTAGTGGCGACTAGAGGACAATAATGGCAAACGATAGTTAAAAATTAAAAAAACCGTCGTCAAATGCACAAATATAAGATTTCCAGTCTTTATTAGTTTGCCTAGCACAATCGTCAGCGTAGGCTAATATTTGCGTATGCCATTGATTATTTTGACTATATTCGATAAGTTCGTCGGTGATTGTGGAGCCATCTCTTCCTGTACTACGAATATGTGCTGATGCAACGATTTCCCCCATCGCATGAAGTATGTTCTCCAGCTCACTCATGGAGTTCATAGAACGATCTAAAATAATTCTGTCTTCAACTGGTTGAAGTGCTCTTAAAAGGTAATCTGTTTTTTGTATTTTGACAGATTCTAAAAAAGACATAGATACTGCTTGTAGTCGAGACTGTAGTTCACGTGTTCTATGTGATTCAGTTTGCCATTTTGGTTGCTTAACTCTTAAATGAGAGACTAAAGACGAGGGTGAAGATGCTTTGAGATCGAGTAAGTAGTTACCATCTAGATGTCCCTTGCCATTGATCAAAATGATATAACGATCGAGCCCCAGACTACCAGTGCCGGCCACACGTCTAGCAATATCAATGGGACGAAAAAAATTGGGATCAGCCTGAGTTTTAGCGTATCCACTCATGAACTCAGCAATTAAATCAAACTGGCGTAATGACGCCGGGAGCGCTCTTTGCCCATCAACCTTTAATTTACGTTTGCCTTTTAGTGTATCCGTTCTTTTATTTAAGAATGCAGATCGTTTACGTTCTCTGAGATTGTCAAGTAACAGGCGGATTTTTCCATCAGCAGTTTCTCTCTCCACCCAGTAGCTTTTGCCTGATGAGAGCGTTGATCGATAGGACGTTAAAAAAACATCGCCTAATAACTGCGCATCTTTTTTCTTAATTCCAAGGCTGACCGAGCCAATCAGAATACTAGTAAGAAGTCTCACCAGGTCCCAAGTTAAGGGGGCGAGCGCAGCCTCATCAAAATCATTGATATCAAAATAGGTAAGACGATTATTACCCTTATAGCTTCCAAAATTTTCTAAATGTAAATCACCACAACACCAAACAAGAGGTGCGTCATTAAAGATATTTTCTTTTGGAAGCCGGTCATAAAATAAATGACATGTGCCTCGTAAAAATACGAAAGCATCGCTTCGCATTTTTTTGTATTTCAATACTAAACGCTCTTGCTCTCGACCTGTATTGAAATTTTTAATAAGTTCGCAGGCGTCTGTCATATTAATTTGATTTTTCAATACATAGCATTATTGAAAAATCTTTTTATGGGTAAACATCAGCCCACCAAAAGATATTCAAAAAATATGCTCAGCGAAAGTAATGTCTGAAAATTTATATCGTGAAATGAATTAAGAAAATCCACCAAGCTGAGCTAGTTTATGTTCTTGACCATCATGGCTCACAGAAACAACATCTATTTGATATGGAGCATTTAGCTCATGACGAAGTACGGCAGCTTTGTTAAATGAATTCAAAAAATCATCACCAGCTTCTACTGTTTTTGTAATTTCTTGTGCTTCATTTTGGCAAATTAATTGATAACGCATTGATAGAACTTTCCTGTGAAAATTAAATTTAAGATTTGAAACGAATATGAATACTAATGCTTTTTATGGTTAAATTTAGTAATTTTTGAAAATTTTCCTGATTCATAATTCACAAAAAATTAAGAAACAATCTAAGTAGTCATCAGTAGATGAAATTGTTTAAATCAACTTTTCGTTATATTTTTGAATTTTGCTTTGTCGGTTGAAGTAATTAAGTCAAAAAATAGCCGTTTCAACTCTTTTTTGCCGCATGATAATGCATCTTATCTAACTAGATTAATGAGATTTTAAGTTAAATATTGCTTTTACACTTAATCCTATTAATCCCTCTTCTGACCGGATATTTTCTATTTGAACATCAGCACCAATTCGTAAAGCAACGGATTGCACGATAGACAGCCCAAGCCCAGAACCAATTTCGTCACTACCTAGCACTCGATAAAAAGGATCAAATACTCTCTGCAACTCGTTGTCTGGAATGCCAGGACCCGAGTCAACAATTTGAATGATTACGATTGATTCATTCGAGTGAATCGAGATATCAACACGTCCTCCCTTTGGTGTGTAGCGAATTGCATTTTCTACGATGTTCTTGAGTAAAATTGTTAGATCAAACTCATTTGTTGATATGTGAATATCTGTTCTGCCGACAACGCCCAAATCAATATTTTTTTCTTCTGCTAGCGGCATTAGGTCTTCTAAAAGACGACGTAACACCAATCCAATTGAGATTTCTATTAGATTACCTTTTGAGGGTTCCTGCATCCGGGCTAGCATGAGCAATTGATCTAACAACAATCGTGAGCGATTTAATCCCCTTTGTAGTGTGACCAGGCGCTCTCTTGCCGAATCGGACATATCCGCATTAGATAATCTTTCTGCTTGTAAGGATAAAGCAGTTAACGGAGATCTAAGCTCATGTGCGGCATCGGTAACAAACCGTCTTTGTAACGCGATAGTGTGCCGGACACGAGAGAGCAAATGATTGATCGATGTGACAAAAGGGATAATTTCATAGGGTACGTAATCGTCACTGACTTCATTCAAATCATGTTCGGAGCGAACGAATAAATCAGACGCTAATTGTCTCACCGGCCTAAACATTTGGCGAATCAAATTTCGAATCAATACCAAGAGAAGTGGAATCAATACTAAGAATGGCATCAAGGTTCTAAACGCACTGTCTCGAGCGACCTCATCACGAACCGCAGTCTGCTGACCAACAGCAATTCGTGAGCCAGATGATAGTGACTTGACAAAAAATCGCCATGACTCACCATCAACGATGATTGTCTGTATGCCTAAAGGCAACTTATAAGATAAAGCAAGTCCATGATCTAAATCGGCTGATAGTTCGTTTGGGTCATTGGGTAATACTTGAACTACTACACGTGAGTCGGGATCAATATTGGTAAGGCTGTCCTGGCTATTAGTTTGCGCTGTAGAAAGCCGATAGCGACTTAACATTGACGCTATTTGCTTTAGTTGATCATCCTGTAGTTCATTTGCCTCTTGAAATGCAGAGGCAAATGAGAATATTCCAGCTGCAATGGCGACCATAATAATGGACACGCACAACCATACAGATAACTTAAACTGCAATGAATGCTTCAATTTCCTTTTGAAACCATCCATCCTACCCCCCGAACATTTTTTATCGCAGCATTGCCCAATTTTTTACGAATAGAGTGAATTAAAAATTCAACCGCATTACTTTCTACCTCTTGGTTCCAGCCATAGATACGATCCTCAAGGTCTGTGCGAGATAAAATCGCACCAGGACGTATCAACAGCGCTTGGAGCAGCGCAAATTCTCTTGCTGATAGGCGAACACGCACATCTTCAAAATTAGCTTCATGTGTGGCGGGATCTAAGGTTAAGTCACCGTTACTCATTAACGGAGCGGCTATTCCTCCTTTACGCCGAATTACCGCGCGCATACGGGCGAACAATTCTGCCATTTCAAATGGCTTTACTAAATAATCGTCAGCGCCACTATCCAGGCCTCGCAGACGGTCGTCTAGGGAATCTCTGGCCGTAATGACGATTAAGGGAATAGGATTATTGTCCTCTCGTATTGATCTCAGAACGTCAAAACCATCTTTTTTGGGTAGGCCTAAATCTAGTAATACGAGATCATATTGTTGCGCTTGAAGCGTAGACAGAGCATCTTGCCCGTGACGTATCCAATCCACAGCAAACGCGGCGTCTTTTAACGCACCTTGGATAGCATCTCCAATCATCTGATCATCTTCAATAAGAAATATTCTCATTTTTTTTGCCTAATCAGTGTCATGAATATCGATTTGCTTTGTAATTAAGCATAATCGATTTGATACTAAGCGGAAATCGCACTGAACGGAAATCGCACTGAATTTAAATAAGGAATATAGACCAAAAAATTTGGAATGTTCAATGCAGACTGAAAATTCATATTAGAGTTTTTATGGACATATCGTAGTCTCAATGAGGCTCTTGAAGAGTATCAAAGGTTTTTAACAACTCAGACATAGCAGTTTTACAGTCAACTTGATTTGCTGGGTCTGCGCGAAGTGCATTAAGGGCATGATCAATAGCCTTGTCTAAGGCATGCCAATCACTTGCAGCACGAGGTTTTAAACCTGCCTCTGCGGCGTCCCATGCGATTTCTAAATCCTTGATTCTAGTTTTAGCGACAGTAAGATTATCCTTGTCCACGATGGTAGAAACGTCAGCTGCGATCACACGAAATGTAGATAAGTCGCCTAATTTAGAAGCGGTCTTATTGGGTAATTGAGCTGCCGTCGAGGAGCTTGGACTTGTTATCGATGTACTGGTGACTGCGGCAGTACCGGTCTCAGGTTTTGAGCATCCAGAAACAAAGACCAAAGAAGTTGCTACTGAAATCGTAGCAAGGACGCGAGTAAGTGAATACAGGTGAGTCACGATAATTCCTTAATTGATGGTGATTTGATGTTATTTTGAGAGTTGTGCTTGCTGATCACTGTTCGCACTACATTGAGCGAAGACTACTAGGATGATGATTACGGATAAGAATAAGGCACTTGTCCACATCGCACCCATACCAAGTCCGCCATAGGTTTTTGCCTGTGTGAGCATATCGCCTAGCGCAGCACCAAACGGACGTGTCAGGATGTAACTTATCCAGAACGTAAGTACAGCATTTCCACCGAATCGCCAGATAGCATAGGTAGTAGCGATCAGCGTGCCGAATAATATTGTTCCCCATACAAAGCCAAGTCCAATGGCTTCCGTAGCGAGATCTCCTGCTGCAGTACCTAAAGCAAAAGTGCAGAGAATCGCCGACCAGTAAAATAATTCTCGGCTGTGCGTAACAATCTGATGGATAGATAAACTGTGCTCTTCCCAATACCAGATCAAAAAAATGAATCCCAATAGCAAGGCGAACGCCGCCGTACTGATATACAGGCTCACACCCAATCCATCGGTGAGCAAATCTGTAATTAAGGTACCCACTACGCTGACCAGAACCACGGTATACCAATAAATCCAAGGTGTATAACGGCGTGTACGTAATTGGATTAACAGAGCTACGACTAACAGTGCCCCCATGACTGCGCGCGTTATTCCTTGGCCCAAACCTGCGTTGACCGCAAGAAAATCGGCTCCAGTTTCTCCCACTGTTGTGGACATGATTTTGATAATCCAGAAAGAGAGTGTCACTTCGGGGACTTTATTGAATAACTGTGATCGTTGTGGCGTTGTTAGCATATTCATGAGTTAATTTTTTTATATAATTGGTTCGTCTTGGTGCTAGTTTGAAGCCTCAAACTTAGGCTATCCATAGGAGCTCAAACTACGCGTCATTTTTTTACCCATCCGATTCGGATGAGTTTTTTAAAAAGAAGGTGATGTATGCTGATAGTGATTTTGTAGGTAAAAGCTAGATACAAGCTCGATAGAATATAGCCTGACCAAGCACTTAAAACGGCAACCAAGATTGCACCCAACATGTCGAGTGGAAAATGAATACCCAGATAAATTCTTGCCCAAGCCATAGGTAAACCAAGTAACGTAAATGCAGCACCTATTGATCGAAAAGGTTGATAGCTTAAAAAGCTGAACGATACAGACCAGAGCAAAGTTAAATGATCGCTTGGAAATGATGAGTCGGCTACATGAGGAATCAAGGTTCGACCCAGTCCCATCATGAATGGCCTAGGATGCTGCCAAAGTGCGCTGATACTCTGGTTGAGTAGCAATCCAACTAGTCCAGCACAGACGGCTTCTAATAGGAATTTTCGTGTGGACTCATCACCACGTAGCCAGGTAATGATCAGGAAGATAGGAATCAAATAAATACAATATTCTGCGAAAAAAATAGCTAAGCTAACGACGATCTGGATTGGATGTGCTGAGGCATTGAGCCAAAGGAATAGATTTTGGTTTAGTTGTTCCATAGGGTTAAATCAAGAATTGCCTCTAAAATTTAGAGGCAATTTATTAATCATAAATTAGTCTGGTTTGTCGTGATCATCGTCGCGATCCGCTTTGTCTTCAACAGAAGAAATGATGCTACCTTTTTCAGCATCCACTCTGACGTCAAAGACTTTCGCTCCACTAACAACCTCTACGTCATATACCCAGCCAGCTTTACTTTGTTCGTATTCAACACGAGATGCTTTTCCATTGGCATGCTGTTCTGCGGTCGTGACAGCCTGTACCATCGTTACTTTCGCACTCGCTACTGCTATTGCGTCGTTCTCCGTTCCTTTGTTTGCATAAGCAAACGCACCTAAACTAACCGTTGTTAAACTCGTGATAGCGATTGCAATTTTAGTAAAACGAAACATGATGAATCTCCTTGAAGAAATCCGCAGATATTTGCGTAGTGAAAAGAGTAATGTCCCAGACTTAGCTAACACTGAGGACTTCGATTAATCTGAGGGTCAACAGCAATAAAAAAGCCAGCGATTGATTTACGCTGGCTTTTTGGACATTCTTTATTGTTGCCTATCATGCGAAGGTATTAATGGAGGTTCCTTTGCCATCTTCTTGAGCGCGTACTTGTGGAGATTCCTTTGCCTCTTCACTAGAACGTGTTTGTTGTACGGTTTGATTTTGCTTTGTTATTGGTTGTGCCAATGGTTGAGCTACTGGCGAATGAGTAACATTACCGATATTCATATTTACTCCGTCATAGACAGCACAAAATTGTGCTATTTCAGCCTACCCTAAGATACTTAGCTCAGACATAGTATCTAGACAGATGTTGCTTAGGTGATCGTAGTACTTAAAGCATTCCTTAATGTTACACGTCGGCTTTAGCAAGGTGTGTTAAATCAATTGATTTTAAAACCTAATGAATTAACAATACTCAATAGTTGGTAAAAAATAAATTATGTATCCTTTTTAAGTTCTAATTTTATATAGGAGAACCTTGTGCACATCATTTGGACCATCTTGATTGGTTTGGTTGCTGGTGCGATCGCTAAAATGATTCTTCCAGGGAAAAATCCTGGAGGGTTTATTATGACGGTGTTGTTGGGTATCGCAGGTTCCGTCGCCGCAACCTATTTAGGACATTTTATTGGTTGGTATCATGCTGGAGAATCAGCAGGTTTCATTGGTGCAGTTGTCGGTGCAATCTTGTTGCTAGGGATTTATCACTTGGCAACTAAAAATAGTTAATCGCCCTCAAAATAGAGGGGTCTAATTTTTTCAATTTAATCTTGAAAGTACAACAATGAAATTACTCATATCGTCATTTATATTGGGAACAAGCATACTAAGTGCTGCAAGTAGTTTTGCACAAACAGCACAAAGTGCATCCAACACAGTGAATCCGATCAAACCGAATGCCACGGTCGCTGCGTCCTCTTCTGCAACAACGGCATCAGCTAAAGTAAAGGTAGCCGCAGCTGGCGGTGCATCAGACAAAGTTTGGCTGAATACCAAGTCAAATGTATACCATTGCTTTGGTACCAAATCCTATGGCAAAACAAAAGTAGGTGAATATATGAGTGAGGCCGATGCAAAAACAAAAGGCGCGCACGCGGATCATGGTAAGGTTTGTTCTAAGTAAGAGCTAAATTAATAAAGCAAAAAGGTGGAAATAGCTCAACTATTCCCACTGTTTTCCTATATCCGAACCTTTAGTTTTTTCTTTTCTTTGCGTTTCTATTTCCGCTTACTTACGGCCAGAGCTGCCAAAAAATCAGAGCACTGACAGTACCGTAAATGAGCGCATCCAGCAGATTCTTCAGCGTTGCCGACCATGGACGTCCCATCCAGATGGACTCTTGCACACTACCTGTACCATAAGCGATCAAGGTAAAAATGCCGATAAAATGACCTGCTTGATGAGCATTGCCCGGGCTACCAAAAGCATGCAAAGCCAGCATAGCACCTAGTGCCGCAACTGCGATATTAAGCGCAAACCACTGCAACAGATATTTGCCCATGGCGGGAGCGCCTGGCGCACGCATGGTAATCAGCGCGACCGGACCATCACGGAATTTTTGCTGTATCACTTCCGATTGCATTTCCTTCATGTCAGGGCAGTGCGGCGTGACATACAAACCAGCACTTAACTTGGCGCTTCCCAAAACACGGCGCACCTCATCATCATTTGGCAAAGCACGATATTCAGAATTGTGCCATTTGAAAACCATGTGAATAAAACTGCTGGCAACAAATACAGCAATCGCTGCCGCCAGAATCGGTATCCATAAATGCAGTAATGTCATAACGTCTCCCTATTTGTGAATTATATGTTGTGCCAATTAGGCACCTGTGGGCGTTTAAGAAATATACGCTAGGAATGCTAGGAATTGTGAATCAAAAATAGGAGACATCGTATAAATTTATTGTGGTGCTTCCGCTGCATACGAAGTAGGTGAAGTTAGGATACAAACTACGCAGCAGAAGTGCGACAACCATCGCATATAGTTATTTGTTGAAATTCAGCTTTTATAAAATATTGAAATTGATAGAAACAACTAGTCCCGTTTCGTTGTCTGGAGCAGTGAGCTTGATCGTTGCATTTAGCATATCGCAGATTTCTTTGACGATAGATAAACCTAATCCAGAGCTGTTCGGTTTATCTTCGTTTAAGCGGTAAAAGCGTTCGAATACTTTACTATGCTGCTCAATTGGAATGCCAGGTCCGTTGTCAGAAACTTGTAATAATATTGAACTGCCTAAATTCTTAAGGGATATAGTCACCATGCCCTCTGTTTGCAGGTGTTGGATAGCATTTCCAACTAAATTGGAAACTAATTCACGCAGCAAATACCTCGATGCATTCACCATGCAATTTTCATCAAGTGCATCGATCCCTAGATCGATATTTTTTTGTTGTGCTAGAGGGGCAAGTTCTTCTATAACGGATTGTACGACTTCAGAAAACTGGGTGACAACTTGTGTATTTTTGTTGTGACGATTTTGTTCTATCGATGCGAGAACGAGTAATTGATTAATGACCTTAGTGCCGTTCACTATCGTTTTTTGAATCGCACTAAAAATATCTTTTTGAGATTGATCCAAATGGGTATTTCTATTTCCAAAATTAATTTGAGAGGTAATAATGGCAAATGACGTCCTTAATTGATGTGCGGTATTAGCGACAAATTGTTCATAAGACGTTAGGGTTTTATCTAATCTAGCAACATAATCATTCATGGCAAATATGACTGGTCTTAACTCGTCAGGTGCATTGTCTTCATCTAGTTTTTCTAATGACCCAGGTTGACGTTGCAATAATTTTTCACCAAAAAGAATTAATGGACTTAAAGTCCATCGAAATGCAATAACAAGTCCAAATAAAACTAAGGATAAGAGAATAAAATGCTCTCTCATCGTTAATAGAAAAAGTTCTTTTTTGAAGGCGTCATGACTGCGTAATGTCTGTGCTATTTGAGTAACTGCATAGTCATTGCTGGATGTACTGGGAAGTGCGTGAGCATACGCAATTACTCGTACCGGCTCTCCGCGAATATGTGTCAGGAAATACTTCTCCTGTTCGATCTGCAAGGTGCTTGAATAAGTACTCAGCTCCTCATCTCCTGAAATCAGATGACCATCTTTACTACGCACAGAATAAAAAACACGATCTTGATATTTACTGGCGAATAGTTCAAATGCCGCTGGAGGAATACTTATTTCGTATCCTCCATCAATTGTAATGAGTTGCTCAGAAATGATTTTTGCAGAACCTTTTAATAATTGCTCCTGAACTAAAGTGGCAATATTATCGGTACTTTTGTAAGTGACAAATAAGTCGATCGTAGAGATCAGTAATGTGGGCAGAAATACCCACAAAGCTAATCTACTTTTTAAACTTTTAAGGTGTAGCAACATAAGTCAACATGTATCCCAAGCCACGCAAAGTAATAATTTGCGCGCCAGAATTTTCTATTTTTTTTCTCAACCGTACGATATAGATTTCTAGCGCCTTCGGCGAAACGGTGTCATTGAGCGTAAATAAACCATCAGCCAATTCTTTTTTTGAGACGGTCTTCCCACATTTGCGAACTAATGCCTCTAGCACAGCATGCTCTCTTGGCGTCAAATTGATATTCTCTCCAGTATTACTAAAAATCTTAGTATTGCTGTTATAGGTTAAAAATCCGCACTGAATTATGGGATTTGCTTTCCCACTAGACCTCCTCAACAAGGATCGCAGGCGTGCTTCTAACTCCTGAATATCGAAGGGTTTGGCTAGATAATCGTCGGCGCCTAAGTTCAAATTTTCTATGATGTCACCTAAAGAATCCAGAGCACTAATGATCAAGACGGGAACATCATTATTTTTATTTCTGAGATCCCTTAATACAGTCTGACCCTTCACTCCCGGAAGTGTTAAATCTAAAAGAATTGCATCAAAATTTTGCGTTATTAAAAAATGCAATGCTTCTTCGCCAGTAAAAGCTTGCTCGACTGCATAACCTGATTGAGTTAGCAGACGCGTGAGCCAAGACGATAGTTCACGATTGTCATCGACTAAGAGTAATTTCATAGTTACTAGACTAAATCATTTTGATGCCTCAATAAATGAAACAGTCCTCCCCGTTTCATTTTATCCACACGATACCTATTGAAGGCTGATAGAAGGCTTCATACAACTACATTGGTCTCCGTAGGCTCACGCAACCAACTAATAGGTATGTGAGATACGACTTCATTAATCAGGAGACATTCAAATGAAAAAAAAGTTAATGGCTATGGCCATTTTAGGTGTACTGGCGAGCTCAGTTCAAGCGCAATCAGTTCAGGATTTACAGCAAGCATTGGCTCAAGCACAAAAAGCGGCCGCTGATGCACAAAAAGCAGCTCAACAGGCGCAAGATGCCTTAGCACAAATCCAGCAGGCCACAGTTGCTGCCAAAGAGGCGGCAGAGGTAAGCAAAAAATCCGCAACCGTCAGCCAGCCAGCAGGAGAAGGACTTGTTTATAAAAGTGGTGGCGATACGGTTCGCTTATATGGCTTGATTGATTTGAGCCTCAGTAATAAAAGTAACGCAGATAAAGCCGGTAACAGCCAGAAGGATATGTCCGTCGCTTGGTTTAGCGGCAATCGTTGGGGGATTGAGGGCGAGCATGCTTTAAAAGATACGGGCGGCTTAAAAGCTATTTTTAAACTGGAAAGCGAGTATGAGTTGCCTACTGGGAGCATGGATACCCCTGGTGTTTTGTTTAATCGAGATGCTTGGCTTGGTGTACAAAGTGATAGCCTGGGTAAGTTGACTTTTGGGCGTCAGAATACACTCGCACGTGAATTTTCAAAAATTTATGGCGACCCATATGGAACGGCAGCAGTCACTCTGGATGAAGGCGGGTATTCCAATAATAACGATTTCAAGCAATTAATTTTCTATTCAGGTAGTGCAACGGGCACCCGCTATGATAAGGGTATAGTTTGGAAAAAAGAATTCGGTAATATTGTTGCCGGTGTCGGTTATCAGGTTGGTGGTATTCCTGGAGACACGACAACTGGGACAACCAAGTCTTTGGGATTGGCTTATAACGGTGGCGACGTCAATGTTTCAGGATTCTATAACTCAGCTAACGTCAATGGCTATACGCATTCATCCTATTCCATCGGCGGAAATTACCAATTTGGCATGATGCGCCTCAATGCTGGCTATATCAGTTATAAAGCGGATCAACCTCTAGCCATTGGCAATCGTAGCGACAAAGCCTACACACTGTCCGCTAAATTCACACCTGCTGGCAACTTCGACTATGAATTAGGCTGGCAAACAATGAACGCAGAAAATGCCGCTGTCAACGGCAGTGGTTATGTCCTGAATGCCTATGCGAATACAGGAAATGCAACGAAGACCGCAACAGGGAAGCGTAAGACTTGGTATGGTTCAGCGTTCTATCATTTTGACAAACGCACAGAGCTTTACTTTGCTTTAGATCGTCTTAACACTGACGGCACTTATTTAGCCTCTCAAGCTAATGGATTTAATTCCCAAAATGAATATGCCGTTGGTATGCGGTTCAAATTTTAATCTGCTTAATTATTCGAATTGACATCAGTAGAGGGCAATGTAGGGTGCCCTCTACGTTTAGCTAACTAATTCTAATAACGAGATCAAAAATAGTTAGAGTTCGTAAGCTATTTATAGGTGCTATGCAGAATTATTGTTTAGTGAAAGCTAAATGAAGGAATCAATAAGCCACAATAAAGTAGCAGTCAATATAAAAACGGAGACAACCATGAAATTAACATTGAAGCCTTTGGCGTTAGCAATTTTGCTAACAGCCAGCCTGAACTCAATTGCCGCAGAAAAAATCACCATAATGGTAGGCGGCATAGAAAAACAAATATATCTTCCTGCCAAACTAGCAGAGCAGCTGGGCTATCTTAAGGAAACCGGTCTTGATATCGAGCTCCTGAGTGAGCCTGCTGGCGTGAATGCAGAGACAGAAATGTTATCCGGTGCAGCTCAAGGAGTGGTCGGATTTTATGATCACACCATTGATTTGCAAGCACGTGGAAAATTGGTGCAATCAGTTGTGCAGTTCAGTCAAGCTCCTGGTGAGGTCATTTTAGTTTCTAAGGCTGCAGCTAAAGATATTAAATCTCCTGCTGATTTTAAAGGAAAGACGTTAGGCGTTACAGGATTAGGATCCTCTACAAATTTCCTGACGCAATATCTTGCTGCTAAAGCGGGTATTAAAAACAGCGAATTCACTACTTTGCCGGTAGGTGCGGGATCTACGTTTATCGCCGCAATGGCGCAAAACAAAATTGATGCAGGTATGACGACTGAGCCGACAATATCTCGCCTGGTATCGACAGGAGCAGCAACTATTTTGGTCGATCTTCGTACGGTCAAAGAAACCGAGGCAGCGTTAGGCGGAACCTATCCTGCTGCATGTTTGTATATGCCAACTGCTTGGGTCAGTACGCATAAAGATCAGGTCCAGAAAATTGTAAATGCGTTCGTTAAAACCTTAAAGTACATCAAAACGCATACGGCAAAAGAAATTGCGGAAAAAATGCCCGCTGATTATTACGCCTCAAATAAACAAATGTATATCGATGCACTAGAGGCTAGCAAACTGATGTTCACACCGGATGGCGTGATGCCAGAAAACGGCCCCGCAACTGTATTGAAAGTACTAAACGGTTTTGATAAGGCTGTTCAAGGAAAAACAATCAATCTGGCGAATACTTTTACCTCTGATTTTGTGAAAGCTGCAAAATAATGAAAAACGTTGCAATAGAGTTGACCAATGTCAGTAGAAAATTTATCAGTCCATCTGGAAAAGTAACGCTGGCCTTAAAAGATTTTAGTTTGACTGTTAATGAGGGAGATTTTTGCGCCATTGTTGGTCCAACAGGATGCGGAAAATCAACGACGCTAGGCATGATTACGGGTCTTAACCCTCCTTCATCTGGGAGTGTCAGGGTCTTCGGTAAACCTGTTATGGGTATCGATCCCAACATCGGATTTGTTTTTCAGGCCGATGCGGTATTTCCATGGAAAAGTGTGATCGATAACGTAGCAATTGGTCCTATTTATCGTGGAGTCGATAAGCAAACTGCTCAAGGTATGGCGGCAGAATGGGTTCGTCGAGTCGGGTTATCTGGGTTTGAACATCATTATCCACATCAACTATCCGGTGGTATGCGAAAGCGAGTTGCGCTGGCTCAAACTTTTATTAATGAACCCAAGATATTGCTAATGGACGAGCCTTTTTCAGCCTTAGATGTGCAGACGCGCGCACTGATGCAGGAGGAGCTACTTGGGCTTTGGTCTGAGAAAAAAGCATCTGTTGTGTTTGTGACTCATGACATAGAAGAGGCGATTGCATTGGCAGATCGTGTGATTGTTTTGTCTAAGGGTCCTGGATCCGTGAAGAGTAGTTATGAAATTCCGTTAGCACGTCCACGAGATGTCTCTGAGGCTCGCTATACCAATGAATTTATTCATCTCTCCAAGCAGATTTGGTCCGATTTAAAAGATGAAGTGCAAATCTAAAATGGAATCAATGACTATGAACACTTCAACTATCAAACAAACTTTGAATCAGTCTGCCAATGGCGACGAGGAGAGAAAAGCTATTGCTCGAGCAACCAATCATAGACGGCTAGTCATATTTCTACGTATTGCTCTAGCTGTTGCCACGTTAACCGGATGGGAATTAGCAGTTAATTGGGGATTGATGGATGTATTTTTCTTTTCAAAACCATCGGCAATTTACGAACAATTAGTCATTTGGCTGACTGAAGGCACTGCTCAGGGGCCCTTATGGCGTGAATTAATGGTAACAATGGAAGAGACGGTTCTTGGATTTTTAATTGGGAGTTTACTCGGAATATTTTTTGGCATTGCACTTGGACGTAACAAACTGGCAGCCGATGTATTTAGTATTTACATTAAAGTCGCGAATGCAATTCCTAGGGTCGTCTTGGGATCGATATTTATTATTATGTTTGGATTGGGAATGGGATCCAAAGTTGCTCTTGCCGTAGTCATGGTTTTTTTTGTTGTTTTCGGTAATGCGTTTCAAGGTGTTCGTGAAGCAGATAAAAATCTTATTGCCAATGCTTATATTCTTGGTGCGAGTAAGAGGCAGGTAACATTCTCTGTCGTATTTCCATCAGCATTAACTTGGATTCTGGCAAGCTTACACGTTAGTTTTGGTTTTGCTTTAGTCGGTGCGGTTGTTGGAGAGTTTCTTGGCGCCAGGCATGGCATTGGTTTGTTAATTGCAACGGCTCAAGGTACGTTTAATGCTGCGGGCGTATTTGCCGCAATGATCGTACTAGCTATTGTGGCCCTCGCTGCTGAATATTTGCTGACTGCCATAGAAAATAAATTATTGAAATGGCGCCCGGCACAATTTGTTGAACAAGGTATGTGATTTATTTTATGAAATTGTAAATTTGTCTTTTGCCCGCTTTCGCGGGCATTTTTTTGTATGCATTCATTTCATTTTTGATGGTGCAAAGCAGTAAAAAATTAACTTATAAATATCAGGAGACAATAATAATGAAAACAATATTAGTTCTTGCTTTAGCTGTTTTCTTCAATTCAGCACAAGCCGTCGATAAAACAACTCTAGAAAAAATTGTAATTGGTCAGTCTGTCGAATTATCAGGAGAGGCAACAGGAAAAGAAAATATGGAAGGTGCTCAAGCTTACTTCAAATGGGTTAATTCTCAAGGAGGTGTTTATGGGCGTCAAATTGAACTAAAGACTTACGATGACAAGCGAAAACCAGATATTACAAGAACAAATACAGAAAAATTAATTAAAGAAGATCACGCATTAGCTTTGTTTGGTTACCGTAGTACACCTACGGTGGAGGCTGCATTACCATTACTCATATCTGAAAAAATTCCCATGATCGCGCCGTTTTCTGGCGCTCAGGTATTGCATCAACCGCTTAATCCTTACCTCTTTCATTTGCGTGCCAGTTATCAGGACGAAACCAAAAAAATGGTAGAGACTTTGATGCCTCTAGGAATAAGCCGGATTGCTATTTTGTATCAGGACGATTCGTTTGGAAAAGATGGATTGGTCGGCTTTAAACAGAGTTTAGCTTTAAATCGTGTTAAAGCCTTAGTTGAGGCAAGTTACGACAGAAAAGACTTAAAAATAGACAACGCAGTGAATCTGATCGCCTCTGCGAACCCACAAGCCGTACTAATGGCATGCACTCCATCAGTATGTGCGGACTTTGTGAAGCAAGTTCACACGAGGAATTTTTATCCTAGATTCTTAATGTTATCTAATGTCAGTTCCGATAGTTTTTTTAAGTCACTTGGCGATGACGGTCGAGGTGTCGGCATTATGCAGGTTATGCCTTATCCGAAAGATATTGGTGTATTAGTAGTCAGAGAATTTCAGCATGTCTTAAAGGGAATGGATAATCCACCACCGATCTCCTACGCGACATTAGAGGGTTTTGTCGCGGCAAAATTATTGACAGAAGGCTTACGGCGCGCTGGGCCGTCCGTCAATAGAGAAAAATTGATGGCGGCATTTAATAGCATGCGTAATTTTGATCTTGGAGGAGTGAAAGTGACATATACGCCAAATTCACATGAGGGCTCAAAATTTGTTGAGTTAACCGTTGTGGGGAAAAATGGTGTGATTCAACGGTAGTGTATAGCGAACAGCCCTTCGATACCAATGCCATTCAGGTAAATCGTATGCCACAGGGCTCATTTGCGAACAAGGTTCTAGTTACCTCCAGCGTGGGACTATAAAAGAATATACTATTCACCTAGTACGATAGCTGCCAGCCCGCTGATTTCCAACACTGTGTGGCCGGTGTCTTTTTACCTCAATTAGTTTATTCGCGCACAGAAGTGCACGATATGCCCGGTTGCGTTGTCAATTCATGGTCATACGGAATCGTGTAAGCTGCAAATCAATAATTTATTACTTCAGATTGAGGTCTGCATCTTCACTGGCGAGTGAGCGTATAAGGGTGTGGTGCTAACAGGGATTGGGGGGCATATCTCTAGAAGAGGCAAGGTGGTTCGTCGAAGAGTTTCATACTCATAAAGTTAAACGCACCCGCTTTAGATCCCTCAAAGGCGGAGCCCCAAACAAGCGGGTGTATTCACGACTGAACTGTGACGCGCTTTCATAGCCTACCCGCAAAGCGGCGCTGCTGGCGTCGATGTCTTCATTGAGCATCAGTTGCCGTGCATCTTGCAGCCGCAAATGCTTCAGGTATTGCAAGGGACTCATTCCGGTGACTGCACGAAAATGCTGGCGGAAGGTGGATGGGCTCATGTGGGCTTTGTCTGCCAGCTCATCCATGGCGATATCTTCGGTGTAGTGCAGTTTCAACCAGGTGATGAGCTTGGCGATTTGCTGGCCCGGTGAACCTGCCGTCATCAAATGGCGCAATGCCGGGCCATGTTCACCATTGAGCAGGCGCACGATGATCTCTTGCTGTATCAGCGGTGCGACCAGAGGTATCAGTTGCGGTTCATGTTGCAGGCGCACCAGCCGGGTAATGGCATCGAGCAAACCATCGTCCACGGTCACGACTGACATTGCCAGTGATGTTGATGCTTTCAGCGGTGCAGAGAAATTCATTTCGGCAGCGCACTGGGTAATGACACGGGCATCCAGTGCCAGGCCCATTCCCAGAAATGGTTGCGCGCTGCTGGCACGCGTCACGTAAGACACCACCGGCAAGTCCAGCGAAGTCACCAGCGATTGCCCGGGTGCGTAGTCAAAAATCTCTTCCCCCAGCAAGACGCGCTTACCACCCTGCACGGTTACACCCAGGCTCAGGCCATAGATGCAGGGCATGGGATCGGTCGTTTTACTGCGCCTGTACATTAACAAGCCAGGAATATGGGTCGTATAGTCGCCATCGGTTTGGGCAATATTGCTGACCAGTGCGGCCAATGCCTGGCCATTCACAGTGAGGGTTTGATGTCCGGTTTGCATGGTGTCGCCAGTGAATTCTTGAATAGTCATAGCCTACCATTTTCAATGCCATGTTTCGCATTTCTGCTGATGAATCATCAAATTGGGCAAGAAATGCATCGGATCAGGCAAACGGCTTTTATGACACCTGGCACACAATAGCCGTCAATAAAAGTATTCCGGTAAATCAACAGGACTTATCAATGAAACACGCACTGATCATCAACGCACACCAGTTTTATGAAGGCATTTCCACTGGCAAGCTTAACCATAGCATGGCCGACATCATCAAGACCGAGCTGCAAAACCGCGACTACCAGGTCAGGCAAACCCAGATCGAGCAAGGCTATGACATCAATGCCGAAGTGCAGAATCACTTGTGGGCTGACCTCATCATTTTGCAGTCACCCGTGTACTGGTTTGGCATGCCGTGGATATACAAGAAGTATGTTGATGAAGTTTTCACGGCAGGCATGATGCAGCAAGGCTTCCTGGATGGCGATGGCCGCACGCGTGAAGACCCCAGCAAGCAATATGGCAGCGGTGGCAAGTTACATGGCAAGAAATATATGTTGTCACTGACCTGGAATGCACCTGCAGAAGCCTTTGGCGACACCGCGCAATCTTTATTTGAAGGCAAGACGGTTGACGATGTCTTTGTTGCCAATACAGCCAATTACAAATTCTGTGGAATGGATGTCTTACCCGCTTTCTCTTGCCATGACGTGCTGAAACAGCCTGATATTGAGAATGACATCGCAAGGCTGCGCGCCCACCTGGCAAATGCCATCTGAATAAATACCAAGGCTCTTACCCATACCGGAGGTTTTCATGATCAACACTACCATTAATGGCAAGAATACCAGCGTCGATGTCACACCCGACACACCCGTGCTGTGGATGCTGCGCGATGCGCTGCAACTGACAGGCACCAAGTTTGGTTGCGGTGCCGCCTTGTGCGGTGCCTGCACCGTGCATCTGGATGGCCAGGCGATACGCTCTTGCGTCACGCCAGCTTCTGCCGTGCAAGGCAAGAAGCTCACCACCATAGAAGCAGCAACGGGTGGTAACGACAAAGTGGGTAATGCCGTCAGCGCGGCCTGGATCAAGCATGATGTGGCGCAATGTGGTTATTGCCAAAGCGGGCAAATCATGAGTGCCACTGCTTTCCTGAAATCCCTGCCACGCGGCAAACAACCGACTGCTGCTGAAATCGACAGCGCCATGGCGGGCAATATCTGTCGCTGCGGTACTTACGCCCGCATCCGCGCAGCCGTCGCCGATGCAGCCAAAGCCATTATCTAAAGGAAACACTATGTTGCCGAATATCGATTACAGCGAAATGCCGCGTGCCTTGCAACACATGCTGGAGCGCGATCAGTCCGCTAAAATTCTCCCTCTCAACCGTCGCAGCTTTCTCAAATTTGCCGGTATAGGTGGCCTGGCTCTGGGAGCCTTTCCCCACCTTGCGCTGGCACAGGCGGCTACTGCCTTGAAACCGACTCAGCAGCCATCTGCTTTCGTGCAAATCGCTACAAACGGTGAGGTCACGGTCATCATCAACCGGCTGGAATTTGGCCAGGGTGTGCAGACTGCCTTGCCGATGATACTGGCAGAAGAACTGGATGCAGACTGGAATCTGGTGCGCAGTCGCCATGGCAGCAGTGATGCGGCCTATCACGACCCCTTCTTTGGCATCCATCTGACCGGCGGTTCCAATTCCGTCAAGAACAGTTTCTTGCAATATCGTGAACTGGGTGCACGCGCCCGCGCCATGTTGCTGGCTGCGGCGGCAGCGCACTGGAATGTCGATTTGGCCACGCTGCGCACGCAGGCAGGTAATGTGATTGCCGCCGATGGCCGCAAGCTGGGCTATGGCGAACTGGCCGAAGCTGCGATGGCATTGCCCGTACCTGAAAAAGTCGAACTCAAAAACCCCAAGGACTTTCGCCTCATCGGCCAGCCAACCAGCCGCCTGGATGCCCGCGCTAAAAGCAGCGGCAAACAGGATTATGGTATCGACATGCACTTGCCCGGCCAGTTGACCGCCGTGGTAGCACGCCCACTAGTATTTGGCGCAAAACTGAACACTGTCGATGACAGCGCAGCGCGCGCCATCAAGGGTGTGAAGGCTGTTTTCCGCCTGCCGCTGGATCGTGGTGCCGAAGGCGTCGCCGTAGTGGCCGATGGCTATTGGGCCGCCAAACAGGGGCGCGATGCCTTGAAGCTGGAATGGGACACCGCCAGTGTCGAAAAGGTTGACAGCACAAAACAACTGGCTGATTACCGCAAGCTGGCCAATGAGCCCGGCGCGCGCCGCTTTGATGCCGACATGGTAGCACTGGACACTGCGCCCAGACACCTGGAAGCGGAAATCATTTTCCCCTACCTCGCGCATGCCGCGATGGAACCGCTGAACTGCACGGTTGCCCTGAAGGATGGCGCTGCGGACATCTACACAGGCTCACAAAGCCCCGGCCTGGATGCAGCAGCCGTGGCACGCACGCTGGGCATCAAGCCTGAGCAAGTGGCCATGCATGTGCAAATGGCAGGTGGTGGCTTTGGCCGCCGCTTTGCCAGCAGCAGCGACTTTGTGGTCGAAGCCTGCGAAATCGCCAAGGCCACCCGCGCTGCAGGCTTGAATGTGCCGGTGCGCACCGTCTGGAGCCGTGAAGACGACATGCGCGGCGGCTATTATCGCCCCATGCACTTGCACCGCGCCCGCATAGGTTTTGATGACAAGGGCAAGGTATTGGCATGGGACCATGTAATTGTTGGCCAGTCGATCACCGCTGGCACCGTGTTTGAGCAATTCCAGGTCAAGAATGGAATTGATGGCACAGCGACTGAAGGCATGCGTGACCCCTACCCTTTCCCCATGCGCCTGACTGTGCATCACCCAAAACTGAATGTGCCAGTGTTGTGGTGGCGCAGCGTGGGTTCTACCCACACCGCCTTTGTCATGGAAACCCTGCTGGACGACATAGCCCGCGCTACCAAACAAGACCCGGTGGCTTATCGCATGAGCCTGTTTGGCGACAAGCACCCGCGCCACCGCGCAGCCCTGCAACTGGCCGTGGATAAAAGCGGCTATGGCAAGAAGCGCCTGCCAGCCGGTCGTGCCTGGGGTGTGGCCGTGCATGAATCATTCTCTACCGTGGTGGCCTATGTGGTCGAGGCGACCATGCAGCAAGGCCGCCCGGTACTCAAAAAAGTGACGGCAGGCGTGCATTGCAACCTGGCAGTCAACCCACGCACTATCGAAGCACAAGTGCAAGGTGCTGCGGTAATGGGGCTGAGCATGTGTTTGCCGGGCGCAGCCATCACGCTCAAGGATGGTGTGGTCGAGCAAAGCAATTTTGGTGACTATACAGTGGCACGCATGACCGACATGCCCGCCATCGAGGTGCATGTGGTACCCAGCGCCGAACCACCAACCGGCATGGGTGAACCCGGCTTGCCACCACTGGCACCGGCCTTTGCCAATGCGATAGCCAAGCTGACTGGCAAACCTGTGCGCCAGTTGCCGTTCAACTTGGCGTAGTCTATCCATAACCCGATTCAGTGACCAATATGAGCAAACTTATTACACGCATCGCCCCCAGACTCACCCTTGGGCTTGCCATCGCACTTGTCACGGCCACAGGACATGCGCAGGAAGCGACACCGTCTACGGACGCGCCTATCCCGGCTGGCAAGACGGTGCCAGGCTACCTGATCGCCAACTTTACGATCCATGATCAGGCGATGTTCCAGAAGTACCGTGACGCCGTTCGCCCTATCTCGCTGAAATACAAAGGCAAGGCTATCGTCTTCAATCCGGATGCAAGAAAGGTCGAAGGTAATCCACAAATGGTAACGGTCGTCGTCGAGTTCCCCAGTCTGGCCGATGTCGAGAGCTTTTACTTTTCGCCTGAGTACACTGAGGTAAAGAAGCTGCGTATTGCATCAACCGAAGGTTCGATCGTGCTGACCCAAGGTTTAATTCCACCCGTGAATTGAGTACCCACACCATGGAAGACATCGACACCCTGGTCTTGCGCACTGCGCTGAGCTGGCATGCGCAAGACTTGCAAGTCATCCTCGTCACGGTGGCGCGCACCTGGGGTTCTTCACCACGCCCACCAGGGTCGCTGATGGCGATCAATGGGCGCGGTGAAACCGTGGGCTCGGTATCGGGTGGTTGCATAGAAGATGATCTCATCCACCGCATCCGGGAAGAAGGTGTGCAGGCTGTCTGTGCAGGCAACCTGCCGCTGGTGCTGCGCTATGGCATCTCTGCCGACCAGGCGCACCGCTTTGGCCTGCCCTGCGGCGGCACGGTAGAGCTGGTGCTGGAACCTGTCTCGGCACATAGCCGTCTGGATGAATTATTGCAGGCTTGCGAACAGCGTCGCAGCGTTGAGCGCACACTGGATTTGCTAACCGGCCATGCAGCCCTGCAAGCAGGCCAGTATGATGGTTTGCCAAGGCTGGATGATCACAAGCTTGTCACTTACCTCGGCCCTCAAGCCCGCATCATCGTCATCGGTGCCAGTGACCTCTCGCGTTACCTGTGCCAGTTTGCACTGAGCCTGGGTTTTGCCGTCATCGTCTGCGACCCGCGTGAAGAATACCGCGCCAGTTGGCAATTGCCAGGTGTCGTCGTCAGTGATGAAATGCCGGACGACCTGATACTGCGCCTGCAACCAGATAGCCGTACCGCCATCATCGCCCTGACGCATGACCCAAAGCTTGATGACCTGGCCCTCATCGATGCCCTGCAATCAAATGCCTTCTACGTCGGCGCAATCGGTTCACGCCGCAACAGCCAGCAAAGGCGCGAACGCCTGCACACCCATTTTGACATCCCCGAAGCCGCCCTGAAAACCCTGCATGGGCCAGCAGGCCTGTACATAGGCAGCAAGACCCCAGCAGAAATTGCACTGTCCATTATGGCAGAAATTGTGGCGCTGAAGAATGGCATACCGCAGCCAGCAAGCACGCCCGTCGTGCTTGGCAAGACGATGTATGAAAGCCAGCAGCATCAGACTACAAACACTGCGCCTTGCACCATTTGACCGTGAAAGGCATTGCGTGAATTGATTTGGCCCCGGGCTTATCTATAGACAAGCCATAGCACAATGCCATACGCCATCCATTGACGGATACTTGAGTCAATCACCCTGGATGTCATCGTTCGCCTTGGCATAGGCAGGCATTAATACAGGCATTAAATCAGTCGGGACCCAAAAGTGCTCACTGCAAAATCCAGAAAACTTCTCAGCTTGGGAGTCATTCGCCGGTCCGGCGCATAGAGAATGTGCAAAGGTCTGGTTGGCACCTCATAATCCTGTAACACAGGTACCAGGCGACCTGAGTCCAGTTCGGCCTGCACCAGCTCTATCGGCTGCAGCATGATTCCAAGCCCGGAAATGGCGGCGGCTAGCAATGCTTCGCCACTGTCCACCATCAAGCGTCCTGATATGGGCACTGAAATACGACCATCCGCACTATCAAATAACCAGTGGGTCCGCAGAGTGGTATGTGAAAACATCAGGCATTCATGTTGCTGAAGATCCATTGGCGTTGTGAGCGGTGGGCCAGACGCGAGGTAAGAGGGGGCAGCACACATCATCAGGCGATAGGGTGCCAGTGATCTGGCCATCAAGCCGCTGTCTGATAATTCACCTATCCGAAAGATGGCATCATAACCTTCGTCAATGAGGTCAACCATGCGATTGGACAAGGTGAGTTCGACCGTGACATCAGGAAATTTTTTCAGGTATTCATGCAGTTTAGGTGCCAGAGCGTGAATGCCGAAAGTGACTGGCGCATTGACCCGGATACGCCCACGCGGTACAGCGCGAGTTTCCTCCACAAGCGACTCTGCAGCCTCAACCTCGGCCAGGATAATTTTGGCGCGTTCATAAAAGAGCTTGCCAATTTCGGTCAGGCTATGGCGTCTGGTTGTGCGGTTCAGTAATCGTACCCCCAGGTTTTGTTCCAGCACCATGACGTTTTTCCCGACTAGCTGTGGCGAAATCTTCAGTTCATCGGCTGCAGCCGAAAAAGACCCCAGCTCTATGGCTTTGACGAAGATGTGCATGCTGGTGAGCCTGTCCATTATAAACACCTTGTTTTTAGTGATTAAATATTATAGACATTTATCACGAATTGTTTTCATTTTATAGTGAACTCCTCATAAATACTTTTGGAGAAATCAAAATGAAAATCGCTGTTATTGGTACCGGCAACATGGGAGCTGCTCTTGCCAGCCTGTTTTCTGAGGTGAATCTTGACGTGGTCATTGGGCATCGCGAACCTGCCAACGCGGCGGCATTGGCTGCCAAGTTGGGTGCCCACGTGCAAGCTGGTGGCATTGAGGCAGCATGCAGGCTGGCTGATATCGTGTTTTTGGCCTTGCCTTTTGGGGCGGTGGCAGACGTGTTGCAAGCGGCAGGCGACCTGTCAGGAAAGGTGATCGTCGATATCACCAATCCCATCAGCGCTGATTTCAAAAGCCTGTTGATTGGTCACACGACATCCGCTGCAGAAGAAATCCAGGCGCTGGCACCAACGGCCAAGGTCGTTAAAGCATTCAACACAATTTTTGCTCAATTGCTGCCTGTTGAAGCGCGCAAGCAAAATGTCTTGCAGGTGTTTGTGGCGAGCGACGATGCCATCGCCAAAGACGCAGTATCACAACTGGTCAGTCAGGTCGGTTTCGAAGCAATTGATGCCGGGCCGCTGAGTAATAGCCGGTTTATCGAACCAATTGGAGAAATGAATATCCATTTCGGGTACTTCCTTGGCTGGGGCCCCACGGCAGCACCAACGTGGATCAGGCTTGGGCAGAGCTAACGCATTTCTCACACCACACGCTTAGCGATGTCGGTTACCACGGCTGCTGCAAATTTCCAACTTTTTTCGACACGACTGGATTAATGATGATTACTTCCCGTATTAAATCTACAGTACTGATGGCTTTTACTGTGCCACTCATAGCAATGGCAGCAGAACCCGCGACGACAACAAAATTATCTGCTCAGCAGTTAAAACTCAATGCTGACGTCATTGCAGAAGCACAGGCAAATCGCCTGTGCATGCAAAGCTTTGTGAAATTTATTAATACCGCAGATGTGAAGCTGGCCTCTGAACTGGTTTCGCCCAAAGCAATATTTTATGTGCCTGGCCGTGCAGAACCTGTGAGTGGCCCTGCAGGTTATCTGGACATCATTCACATGATGCGCTCTGGTTTCCCCGATATTCAATGGACACTGGAGGAGACCGTTGCTGAAGGCGACAAAGTGGTAGCCCGCTTCACCATGCGTGGTACCCACCTGGGGACTTTCTTCGGTGTACCAGCATCTGGCAAGAAGATTGCAGTACAAGCATTGAATATCTATCGGTTCTCTGATGGGCAGATTGTCGAGGAACGTGGGCAACCAGATCTGCTTGATTTATTGCGACAGCTTGGTGCCGTTACTAAGTAGTCGTTATTTGCAACTGATACAACACTCTTTAATCGGGAGCGCGAACACTCTGCACAAAATCTATGTAATTTTTAAACACCAACCTACCTAACAATCACTGGCTTACGTCGATGATCCTTAGTTTTTATAACAACCTATAGTATGTGATACGAATGCTACCAAGATTCTTGTACTGGTTTTTATCTAATGTGACCTCGCCTCAGTATCATCATGTAAAAAAGTAATTTGCTCTTGATTGCGGTTAAATTAATGGCTGATAAAGAAGACTAGTTTTTTTTGCGAGCACTGGATAGCACAGGGAAGTTTAAGACGCGTATTAAGGATGCTATTTGGGAGCGATTGAAGACGGTGTATAACCGCTTCAATCGCCGGACGTACAGAGGGCTGTGGCGAAATTTCGTTCGAGCTCACCAGCATGCGAGCGGAGCTCGGACTGGAGAAGAGTGGGCTATTGGCAGGCGGGTGCCAGTCCAGTTATTTACAAAAAATCCAATAGCAATAAAATCAATCCGGAATTTAATTCGCATTTATGCAGACAACGCCACTTGGTTGAAAACCCTTTTGTAGATTGAAGCATTTGCGTAGCATCGCTACTTGTTTTGAAAAATTGATGCTTAATTTCAAAGCTATATTTTTTATCGCATGTACTTTTACCTGGATTAAATTGAAATGAGGACCCGCCCTAAAATCAGTTCCAGATTTTGGTATATAACACGGGTAAAATTAGTGGAAAGCTGAATTAAGATTTTGTTGATTTGAGCAACTTTTCTGATAAGGTTTTTCATATGTTTGTCTGCCCCCGCATCTTTGTTGCCAATCTAATCTTATGGCCTTGGCTGGCTTGGGCGCAGCAAATGCCGCTCCGATATTTTAGCCAACAGGATGGTCTGAATAATCTATCGATTAGCGCAATGGCTTTTGATAAGACGGGTTATCTTTGGACAGGTACTGAAAATGGGTTATTTCGCTTCAATGGTGCAGGCTTCCAGCATTTTTCAAAAGAATCAGGAATAACAGAGCCTTTCGTGACAGCTGTCTATATTGATAGGCAAGACCGACTATGGGTTGGAAGTTACGATAATTTATACCTTAAATCAGGTGAACGTTTCGTTCCAGTCTTAAATGCACGAAACAAAATAAATATATGGCCGGGACAAAATTTTGCGACCTTACCTGATGAAAGGCTTCTAGTTGTCGGTGACCGACATCTGTATTCGCTCACACTGCTTGATGGCAATCCGCAGGCCCATCCTTTCTTTTCTGATGAACAGGTTCGACAACAGCCGGCATTGGGAGACATTCTCAGCATCCATGCTGATGCGAATGGGACGTTGTGGATGGGGTGTCGCCAGTCACTTTGTGAGTTAGGGGCGCAAGGACTTAAAGTCTGGGGCAGTACGCAAGGAGTGCCAGATGACCAGTGGAATAGTATTATCAGTGACAATAGGGGACAGTTATGGGTGCGTGGAAGTCATCACATAGTTTCGTTGCCATCGCAGGCGATTCGCTTCATTGACCGCACTCCACCCGGCAATATTCTCCAGAAAATTGTATTGTTGACGCCATTAACGATTGACGCAGAAAACCGTGTTCTCAGCAGTTCCGACCAAGGCTTAATTCGCTGGAGCAAAGAACGCTGGGAAGTGTTTGATGCGCGGAATGGTTTGAGAACAGGAGGCGGTCTCAATGCCTTATTATTTGACAGAGATGGTGGTATGTGGATGGGGGTGCGTGGGCATGGTCTGATCAATTGGCTAGGATACGGAAACTGGGAAAATTGGACCAAGGCGGAAGGCATGCCAGATGATGTCGTTCTATCCTTCTTGCGGGATCAGACTGGCACATTTCATGTCGGCACACGTTCTGGACCAGCACGCATGAAGCAAGACGAAGGGCGATTTGTATTGGGCAAGAGTGAGCATGTCCACAATAGTCATCAATGGGCAAGAATGGTATTGGATAATGACGGAGCAGTATGGAGCTCGACTTATTCGGGCTTGTTGATGCGATATGATGCTGCAACTGGCAAAAATATGAAGGTGACAACACTGTCTTTGATTTCGGCTATGCTCGCTGACCGTAATGGTCTGCTTTGGCTGGCGACAGCGAAAGGTATATTTACTGTTGACACACACTCACATGACAAAGCCGCACGGCAATCTGCCGCACTCAAAACGGTACTGGGTTCTAAGAGTGAACAGTTTCTTGATCTTTGCCAAAATACTAGCGGCGATATCTGGTTCCTTTCTGAACATCGCTTGTTGCGCTTCGATGGAGTTCATTGGAATAGTTTTCTTATCGGCGTGGAAGGAGATGGCGCGGCAATGGGAATCATCAATTGTGCTAGTGATGGAACCTTGTGGTTGGGGAGTGACCAAAACCTGTGGCAAGTTGTGCCCAGCAAAAATGGTATTCAGATCACTCAACAGGATGTGCCACTGTTACACGGTAAAATTTTGCTCTCTATGCATGAAGACCGTCGTGGCTGGTTATGGATAGGGACTGATGCAGGCATCGCAGTATGGAATAAAAAGCAATGGCGTACCTTCAACCAAAATCATGGCCTAGTATGGAATGATATCAACGGTCACGCGTTTTATGAGGATACGGATGGCTCAATGTGGATTGCAACAAGCAATGGCATGTCACACCTGCGTCAACCAGAGCGATTGTTTCTGTCGCAACAATTGAATGTGCTGATAGAAAATGCCAGCCAGGACGGCAAGTCGTACTCCACAAATCAGCCATTGCATTTGGCATGGTCCCGGGAGCCGCTGCAACTGACGCTGGCCAGCCTCAGCTTTCAGAACCGCGCGGCACTCAAGTTTCATTACCGTTTAGCTGGACTAGAAAAAAACTGGTCAGAGTCGTTTTCGGCGGATATACGCTATACCGCGCTGCCACCAGGTCGTTACCAGTTAGAATATTTTGTAAAAAATATAGAATCGCAAACGGCATCCCCATTGATGACGCAGGCATTGTTAATTCAACCTCCTTGGTGGCGAACTGTCCCATTTTATTTTTTATGTAGTTTTGTGATGATCTTTTTTCTGCGCACTCTATATCGTTACAGACTGCGTAAATTGACTACACGACAGTTGGAAATGGAGGTGCTAGTAAGTGAGCGTACGCGTGAACTCGAACTTTCCCGAGAAGAATTACGTGCACGCGCTCTAAGGGACGGTTTGACCAAAGCGTGGAATCGTTCAGCATTAATCGAAATTCTTGATAAGGAATTGTCAAAAGCAACGAGACAACAAACGTCATTACTATTGATCATGTTGGATCTAGATCACTTTAAACGTATCAACGACACCTATGGGCATCCAGCCGGTGATGCTGTGTTGCAAGAAGTAGTGCGACGTTTGGAAGGCGTCGTGCGACCGTATGATTCCGTGGGGCGTTATGGTGGTGAGGAATTCCTGGTTCTACTACCAGGGCTAGATCTGAGCAAAGGAAAAAATCGTGTTGAGGTTCTTCATCAGATAATACAATCAGAAGTCATACCGATCGGGGAGCAAACAGCGATCACTGTTACAGCTAGCTTTGGGGTTATCGTATTTAATCCAGTATTTCCTCAAACCTCATCTGAGATGATTGCTCAGGCAGACTTAGCTTTATATCGTTCGAAAGAACAGGGGCGCAACCGGATTGAATATGCCAGTCTTGAAAAGAGTAGTCCTGAGCGAGAGAACTGACTTTTCACCAATCAAGGAAAGGGTTCCAGGTACAGATCAATATGAATTTAATTAATAATTACAAGTACATTTCGACCACTACAGAACTACAACTTATCATTTAAAACACCAGTATTAATCGTCAAATTACGATTAGATTAGCAAAGAAAAGCCATCATTTATTGGGGATAATTTATTTTAATAACATCTACATTCATCTGATTGGATTGTGATAATCCATTTAAAATAAATAATTTACATTAATCACAAAATTGCTCTGGGATTGATTGCCGTAATTTGAGTTTCTGCTGCTATTTCCCCCCGTAATATTCCATGCAAATTGCAGTTTCTATGCAGCGAAATTTGCACCAAATCCAATTCGGGAATCAGGTCTGTTGATCGCGTAATATGTTGTTTTAGCAGATAGTGATCTAAGTAGACCAACATGGACGAATATGTCCAGATACGTCAGAAGCTAACAGTCACCATTGACTTCAATATATGCAGTTTTAACACCCTGTCCACTTTCACGCATGAGCCTTTCAACGCGCTCCTTGCTAGCAGTAAAACCTCGCAGCCGCAGTTCACGCGCCATGCGCGGGCCGCCGTAAGCACCTTTGAGCTCGGCATGAATGGCGCGGATTACAGCAAGCATCTGCGTATCCGTCAATCGTTTGCTTTCAGGTGTGCCGCCACGCTTCCACGCCCGATAGCCGCTGCCAGTAATTTTGCTATTTAAACAAGAGGGGAGGTTTAACTTTCGAGATCCCATGTGCTGATCACAGTGAATATGAGTTCGACTCTCAATTACATAGTCAACCAAGATACCAAATGCAAAAATAAATTTCCTCAATTCAATAACATTCACTATTGACATCATTGAGAAATACTCTATTGTTAACTTTAGTTAAATACAAGAAAACTAATTGACATTGTGAATTCTTGAAATTTCAGATCTACAATCTGGAATTGCAATTATGTAATATAATTGCCGAGTGGAAATAATGTCCCATATTGAAATATCTGTGTTGCTCATCAAAGGGGTAATCATGAATTTTGGAAATATGACAGTTTCAACACGATTATCTGTTGGTTTTGGATTGGTTCTCTCTTTGCTTTTAACGGTTTTATTACTTGGTGTCAGTCGCATGGCACAAATGCAAAATCGGATGGAAGACATTGCCAATATCAATAATATTGAGTCAAAATTGGCATCTACTATGTATTTAACAATTACGGAGCGGGCATTAGCTTTACGTAATCTCATACTCTTAAGTGATGAAGCTGAAATTCAAATTGAAGTAAATCGCATCAAAACACAAGCAAAAAAATATGCTGAAGCGGAAGATAAACTTGAAAGCATGATTGCTAATGATCCAAATAATCCCCCCGATCAATTGGCATTACTAAACAAAATTAAGGAACAATCAAAATTGTCCGAACCTTTTATTACAAAGGGGACTCAGCTTGGCTTACAAAAACTTGGGGATGATGCTTATAAATTACTGCGATTTGAGTTTAGACCTGTTCAAAAAAAGTGGTGGGAAATGCTAAATGAATTTATCAGCGAAAAAGAAAAACAAACTACTCAGGCAATTGTTGATGCCGAAAAATCCTACGAGAACGCACGACTACTGATGTTTGTTTTTGGCGGCACTGCATTGGTCGTAGGGGTGGTCGCTGCGTATTTAATTGTCCGAAGCTTGCTTTTGCAACTCGGAGGGGAACCACAATATGCGGCACAAATCGCAAAAAAAATCGCGGGTGGAGATCTGACTGTTCCTGTTGAACTGGCTGGAAATGATCAGTCTAGCCTTTTGCATGAAATGGGGAAAATGCAGCAGAGCCTTGCCAATATCGTTGGACAAGTACGTTCTGGAACCGCGACCATTGCAGCAGCGTCCCGACAAATCGCTGCAGGCAATATGGATTTATCTTCGCGTACAGAGATGCAAGCTGGATCATTAGAGGAAACAGCATCCTCCATGGAAGAGTTAACATCAACGGTAAAACAAAATGCCGACAATGCCAGACAGGCCAATCAACTGGCAGTGTCGGCCTCTGATGTCGCGATTAAAGGTGGCGTTGTGGTATCTGAAGTTGTACAGACTATGGGCTCAATCAATACATCTTCACGCAAAATCGTTGACATCATTGCTGTCATAGATGGGATTGCCTTTCAAACCAATATTCTTGCATTGAATGCCGCGGTAGAAGCTGCCCGGGCAGGTGAGCAGGGCAGGGGATTTGCTGTCGTTGCGAGTGAAGTGCGTAGCCTGGCACAAAGATCGGCAGATGCCGCGAAAGAGATAAAGAAACTGATTGATGATTCAGTTCAAAACGTCGATAAGGGAACAAAACTGGTAGATCAAGCTGGCCATACGATGGAGGATATTGTGACGAGTATCAAGCGCGTGACCGATATTATGGGTGAGATCATGCTGGCTAGTCAGGAGCAAACATCAGGAATTGAGCAAATCAATGAGGCCATTATGCATATGGATGATGTAACGCAACAGAATGCAGCTTTAGTAGAAGAAGCGGCAGCGGCGGCAGGATCGCTACAACATCAGGCAGATGATTTAGAGAGTGTTGTCAGTACGTTTACTCTGGACGAGAAAAATGTGTTGAGTTCAGAGCAGCTTTCGCTTTCTCTTAAGGGAAAGGAAAATGTAATAGCGATGTCAAGAAAAATGGTTAAGGCAATTAACCCTTTGATATCAAGTGAAATTAAACGCATTGCCAACTTAGACAAAGGATGACAGATACCAGATCTTCTGTCCCGTTGCATTACCTCTTAGGGTTTTAGTGTGGCCGATTGATTTTTTTTCGTTGGAGTTACCATGCGGACTAACTTAATTTCAGGCCAATTCAATAATGAAAATTCTGATCAGACTGACATAAAGAAACAGTTTGGGCGATATGCAGTAGCTCCTCAGGCACGAGGTGCGGATGTAGTCTGGCATGACGGTGATGTATCTTTGGAGGTCAGGCAAAAATTATTGTGTCAACATGCAGCTACGTTGTGGCTGACAGGTTTAAGTGGATCAGGAAAATCAACGATTGCTTTTTCTCTTGAAAAATTTCTTTTAGAGAGCGGGCATTCTTGTTTTGCACTTGACGGTGATAACTTGCGTCACCACTTAAATAGCGATCTTGGTTTTTCCCCTGCAAATAGACGAGAGAATATCCGGCGTGCTGCAGAGGTTGCACATCTGATGAATGAGGCAGGCTTAATTGTCATCACTGCATTTATCTCTCCGTTCCAAGAGGATCGTTTAATGGCCAGAGAAATAATCGGACATCCTCGATTTATTGAGGTTCATGTCAGTACCTCAACGACGGTCTGCGAACAGCGTGATCCCAAAGGCCTATATAAAAAAGCCAGAAATGGGGAAATTCCAGAATTTACCGGTATTTCTTCTCCATATGAAATACCCTTAATACCAGAATTGGAGCTTAACGCGGAATTTTTGAGCATAGAGTCAGCAACACAAATTCTCTATGAATATTTGATTCATCACCATTTCATTTGAAAACGTGTATGTCGTTACACAATAAATCGAACGTCAGTACATTCGACGTTTTTAATGGTGACGCAGACGGCATTTGCGCACTTCATCAGTTACGGCTTGCCATGCCAATAGAATCAACCTTGGTGACGGGTGTAAAGCGTGATACTCAATTATTACAACAAATTCGCTCAACAGATGGCGATCGTATTACCGTCTTAGATATTTCCCTTGATACTAATACCGACGCCCTGAAACAGCATCTGGCGAATGGAGCCGGTGTTATCTATTTTGATCATCACAGCGCCGAACAAAGATTTTCTCATCCATTGTTAACTTTGTATTGGGACGATGCACCCAATGTATGTGCCAGCATTTTGGTGAATCGTTATTTAAGCGAAAAATATGTGCTATGGGCGATCGTAGCGGCCTTCGGCGATAACTTGATGGCAGTAGCACATCACATGGCAATACAGAACGGACTCACTTTTACACAAGAGCTTCTGTTATCCGAGCTTGGTACCTTGCTTAACTACCATTCCTATGGTGAAAAACTTGAGGATTTGCCTATTTTTCCAGTTGAGCTTTATCAAAAGCTACACAACTATACAGACCCTTTCGAGTTCATTGCAAAGTCATTTTGTTTTTCACTACTCCAACATTCTTATGCCCAAGATATGTCCTTGCTTCAATCTTTGCAACCCTCATGGGAACAAAGTAATGGCGCAATTTATTTATTACCAAATCATATCTGGGCAAAGCGTCTGTCTGGACTTTTGGCAAATAAATTAATTACTCAAAATCATAACATCTCTTTTGCGGTACTAACCGAAAAATCCGACGGGTCATTTTTTGTTAGCGTACGTTCTGCTAATCCAAGATACAAGCACGCCAGCGAATTTTGTGCATGCTTTCCCAGTGGGGGGCGGGCGACGTTCAGCCGCCGGAGTGAACAGCCTTCTGGCATCAGAGCTATCAGTATTTATAGTACGATTTTTTTCATATTTCTAACGACCCTTCATCCGAAAATTTTGGAAAACTAATGAATAAGCTATCCAGACCCAAGCCGGTATTAATGATTCCTTTGCGTCGCTGTGGTAGTCACGCTTTACGATTGCGGTTAAATAACAGTAAAGAATTTTATTCACCTTATCCGTTGCATATTGTTGATTTCATCCCATTGTTACCCATGTATGGCGATTTATCCGATGACCAATCTTATTTTCAATTAATAGTCGATGTAATTGGTTTGCAATCAGCCAGTATGGTGAAGTGGAAAGATATTGTGTTCGATCCGGTAGAGATTTTTGAGGTACTTCAAGAGCAAAAACGTAGTGTGCATAAAATTTTGTGGGAATTATTATTACGTGCAGGTACGCAACATCAGGCGACAGTTGTCATGGATAAATCTTTGGATAGTGTGCATTATTCGGAGGAGTTATTTGAGTTGTTTCCCGACATGCTTTTATTGAATGTTGTCCGCGATCCGAGAGCTCAAGTATCATCAATGAATCGGGCCATTATTCATGACTATGAATCTGTTTTAAATGCACTCAGTTGGGTTGATGCTCATCAAGTTACCCGATTATTAATAGCACGTCATCCCGAGAAAGTGCTAACGATACGTTACGAAGATTTTTTGTCTGACCAGGAATCTGTTTTAAGGAATATTTGCCATTTTTTGGGGATTACATTTTTGCCTGATATGCTGGATATCACACAATCGAATGAGGCACAAAAAATTTCTCAACTTTCAGCTTTATGGGAAAACAATTATTTTCCTCCTGTCATGACTAACATCGACAAATTTAAACAGCAATTGGAAATTGGGGAGATAGAAATAATTGAGACCTTGGCCAAAGATCTCATGAAATTATATGGCTATGAATTAATGACTGAAGCAAACGCCGACATATCTGATGCCACCATAATACAGGCAAGAGAAAACTCAGCAACTGCAAAAAAGAAAGCTTGGGAGGCATTAAGAACTAATGACTATAAAGACTACGTTTTGCGCCGGTTCCGCGCAGACTATCTTGCTGGACTGAGCCAAAGGTTAATGGTGCACTCTACCACGAGTACGATACGATAGACTAAGCGAGCATCATTATGAAACAAGGAATGAGGAACGTCTTGAACTCCATTGCGCTAATATTTTTCGCTTATTAATGTCCGCAAATATCATGTCAATGTCGGTTCTTTTTAGAATTCACTGTTTTTTTTCAGTACATATCACCTAATTTCATTTAACTTATGAGTCAGTTGACTTACTCAGGCAGTCTTAAAATAAAACGTATCCCAATAACATGGTTAGCGTTTGGATTTGTCGTCTTGGTCTGTATATCACTTGTTGTAATTGATGGATGGCGCAGTTGGGCGGCAAGAGAAAAGCAATTAATGGAAATGGAAATTTCCACCTCTAATATGGCTCGTGCGATCGCTCAACATGCCGATGATACGATTAAAGCGGCGGATACGGCATTGATTGGACTTGTGGAAAGAATACAAACCGATGGTGTTAATAGCGCTGCGCTGGATCGACTGCATACGCTGTTAGTTCGGCGAGTAACGGAATTGCCGCAACTTAACGGCTTATTTGTTTATGACGAACAAGGACGCTGGCTGGTTAATTCACAACCTTCAATACCGGCAAATGCCAATAATTCTGATCGGGATTACTTCATTTATCACCGTACCCACCAAGACGATAGCGCATATATTGGTCCTCCTATCCGAAGTCGCTCTACGGGAGTATGGATTATTACGGTATCTCGCAGAGTTAACCATGCGGATGGCAGCTTTGCTGGAGTCGTATTGGCAACAATTAATATTGATTATTTTAATAAATTTTATGACAGTTTTAATATTGGCAAAGCTGGTGCGATCGTTCTGGTATTGAATCGAGGGGTGATGTTAACTCGTCGGCCATTATTGGCGGACTCTATTGGCAAGAGTATGCTTAACACGCCAGTCTATCGTGATAATGCATCTAAAAGACCGTTTGGGACATTTACAGTCAAGTCTGCCCAAGATGGGGTAAAGAGACAAAACAGTTTTCGTCGTATGGATAAATATCCGCTATTTACTTCCGTGGCCTTATCAGAGGAGGAAATACTTTCGGATTGGTTAGCTGATACTTATCTTCATTCAGCGGGTGTTCTAATCTTGATTGTCATATTGGGATCGCTCGGATTTCCTCTCGTCAGTCAAATTCAGAGGCGTTTTGATGCGGAAGCGGAGGTTATTAAAGCGCGAGATGCGTTAGTGACACTTAACCAGACATTGGAGAGATTATCGTTGCAGGATGGGCTTACAGAACTCGCAAATCGTCGCCATTTTGATATGGCACTAGATGAGGAATTTAGCCGGGCAATGCGCAATGCCAGTTCACTGGCATTAATTATGATTGATGTAGATTGTTTTAAGCAGTACAACGATATTTATGGACATACGGTAGGTGATGATTGTCTTAGGAAAATTAGCCGGATCGTGAGTGCTAGTCAGAACAGATCGGGTGATTTGGCTGCTCGCTATGGGGGAGAGGAGCTATCGGTTTTGCTCCCTGGTACGGATGTCGGTGGAGCGATGATTGTTGCTGAAAAAATTCGCTTGGCAATTTATCAACTCAATATTGCTCATAAGGGTAGTCCTGAGGGTGTCGTCACCGTGAGTGCTGGTGTGGAAGCTATCATACCTGTACGCTCTCAGGATCAACCACTGGATCTGGTGAACGCCGCAGACAAAGCTTTATACGTAGCAAAAAATAGCGGTCGCAATCGGGTTTCCCCAAGGGGAAATCTCGAATTCACAAATTAAAACAAGGATTGATTTGTGTTATTTGTTGAACTTGACGTGGATTTAGTTGATCTGTGACACGTCATTTTTAGCAGAGAGAAAGATAGCTAATTTAGCTTCAGATGCCAGGGTGGTACAGGCGTCTCGTTGGGGATCAGTGCATGCAGGCGCTTGTACAGCAAGCGGGTTTCCAGCAAGTTGGAGATTCTCAATATCGATTCGACAAAGTCGAAAGGCTTGGTCAGAAAATCTTTTGCTCCCAGTGCCAGCGCCCGGTGTTTTGCTTCAGACATGGCGTCAGCAGTGAGTACCATGACGGGACGGAAATCATTTTTCGGCGTGCATCTGGCCAGTTGTTCCAGCACGGCATAACCATCAAACTCTGGCATCATTAAATCCAGTAAGACAAGGTCAGGGTCGAATGCAATAACCAGATCGAGTGTACGGGTCGGGTCAGTGGTGCTGACGATGTTGTTGAAGCCTTCACGCGTCAATATTTTTTCGAGTAACTGCACATTGTCTATTTCGTCATCGACAATCAGAATTCGCATGGCAAGTATGTCTGTGGCATTCATGGCAAAAGACGATTCAAAGTGGAAAAGAATAATGTGACATCCAGTGGCTTGGTCAGGTAGTCATTGGCACCACCAGCCTTCAGTCTATGGATGGTAGTCGCCAGTGCATCCGCACTCAGTATAACCACGGGTATGTCTTTCAGGCTGGCTGATGCACGTAGCTCTTGCAAGACTTCTTCCCCGGACATATCAGGCAATTGCAGGTCCAGTAGTATCAGGTCTGGCCGCTGTTGTTGCGCCATGTGCAAACCCTCAGCCCCTTTTTTTGCGCTGAAAAGCTCTACATGCTTGCTGCGTGCAAGCAGTATTTCTATCAATACCAGGTTCGATGAATTATCTTCGATATACAGTATGCTGCAAGGGCGATGCAAAATTGCCAGTTCGCTGGTCGCTGGCCTATGTCCTTCTTGCGATTGCGTTGCTTGTGCGACGGGCAAGTTGATCCAGAACTGACTGCCTTGTCCCTCTACGCTGGACATACCAATCTCCCCACCCATGGCTCGCGCCAATTGCATGGATACTACCAGGCCCAGGCCATTGCCTTCTACTGGCTTGTGTTCTGCACCTAATCGGTCAAAGGGAGTGAACAAGCGCTTTTGCATATCTGTGGCGATGCCTATGCCACTATCCACCACTAGCAACTGCACTTGCATTGCTGTGGCATGCACGCTTACTGTGACTGTGCCGTTTTCCTTATTGTATTTGACGGCGTTGGACAAGAGATTGAGTATCACTTGCAGCAGGCGTTTGCGGTCGGCCTGCAGGTAGATATCACTGGTTTTCTCCGGCCCTGCCAGGGTGATATTCCTGGTATGTGCCAGCGGTGCAATCAGCGACAATGCTTCGCGCAAGATCCCGCCAGCTTCAATTGGCTGGAGTGATAATTGCAGATGGCCAGTTTCTATGCGGGCGATATCCAGTACTTCATCAATCAGGGCCAGCAGATGATGGCCGCCTTTCAGTATATGGTCCAGGCTTTGCCGGGCGTCTTTGGCATGGATATCGAGTTGCAGCAATTGCGCAAAACCGAGTATGGCATTCAGCGGTGTGCGTAATTCGTGGCTGGTGCGGGACAGGAATTCAGTCTTGGACTGGTTGGCGCGCTCGGCTTCTTGTCGCTCTTTTTGCACTTCTTCTGTACGGGCAGCCAGCAAATGGCTGGTACGCACCATACGGTCAGAGAGTTGCCCCAACTCGTCATTCGCTGCTTCCAGTGGAGTCAGTGCCTGGCCGTGTTCCAGGCGGCCTGCATTGCCCGTCAATTGGTGTACCCGCCGCACAATACCGGCAGAAAATAACAGGCTCGTCAATAATGCGCCGAGCACCCCTGCAATGGCTGCTGCGGCGGTAACGATCATGGTGAGATCGTATACCCGATTGGCCTGGTTGACGCTTTCTTGCCTGAGCTTTTCTTCCCGTACCAGCATGGTGTCGATATGGGCACGTAAATCGTCTAGCACTTTCTTGTTCCGAACCAGGGCCTGCGTCAATTTTTCAGGTGATGATCCAGGCCCGATATTGATCAGTTCAACCAGGCCATCGCTTTTTTTGACGGCCAGAGCCGACAGTTCATTCAAAAGCTCGGTTTGCTGCCTGTCGCGGATTTGCCCTTTGAGGCGTTGCAAGGTCTTTGGTAATTCAGTTTCGCTGATCTGGTAGGGCGTCAAAAAATTCTTGTATCCGGTCAGCAAATAGCCGCGTACACCGGTCGCTGCTTCCGCCAGCAGGGTATGCACTTCCTGGATATCGCGCTGTATCTGTATCGTGCGTTGCACGTTTTCTTGTGCACGTTTGGCCTGTACACCCATCAGGTAACCGGATATCAGGGTGCCAAGCAAGACCATGATAGGCACGGCGATTACGATCAGCCCCTTGATCCTCAAGGGACGGTCTGACCACCAGCGCATTGCCAGCTTGAAGAATTTTGTCATGATGTCCTGGTAGGAGATGTGCCAGATGTACCCAGGCCCAGTTCAACTGCCAGGGCGGCCACCTGTGTCCTGTCCTGCAGTCCCAGTTTATGTATGATGCGCTCCACATGAATTTTTACCGTACCCCTGGCGATGCCTAACCTGTCGCCTATATCAGCGTTGGTCAGGCCATGCGGCAGCCATGACAGGACTTCCCGTTCGCGGGCTGTGAGCAGGGCTGATATCTGTTTGATGCGCTCATTCATTTGCGGGCTGGTGTTTGTGGCCGATTCACGCAATGCCAGCGCGAGGATGTTGGCCAGGGTACTTAATGTGAGCATGTCGGCAAGTGAAGGTTCCGCCAACTGCTTGCGGTTAACCAGCACCAATATTCCTTGAGGACGGCCTTGCTTCATTAATGGAAGCAACAATTCCAGCCCTGCCACACCGCCCGCTGGCAACAACAAGCGACTGACACTTTTTTGCCTGACCATTACTTTTGCATCCTGCTCCAGCATGGCTGACAAGATACCCTGCACTGGAAACCGCGTGCCATGCGGCAAGACCGGCCCTTTCGACGCATGCACGCGCAAGGCACCGGTGTCTTCCACCAGCACTGCACAAGCTTCAAAAGCCGAAAACTCCATAGCATAGGCCAGCACTGCCGCGATGGCAGATTCTTCCCCTTCGGCCAACACCCGGCCAACATCGTGCAACAGACGCAAACGGGCAAGATTGGCCTGGTTGTCGCGATATTGTTCGCGTAAAGAATGAGTGGTGTCTGAGGGCAGGGTATTCATTTGGCTAGTATATGCCATCTGGCATATGGAATGCTAGGCCACCTGGCTGATGGCAAGACTTGAGCCCTGGTTCATGATAAGTCCAACCTCGCAGAAAGAGGCGAACATCTATTCTAACCATGGGAAATATGAAATGAAAAATCTGTTCTTTGTAGTGGCCTTGCTCGCCAGTGGTACTGCTTTTGCAGAAGCACCTCCCAAGAAATACGATCAGGTAGCTGCCGCACCTGCCAGCGCTGCAGAAAAAGAAATTGCCGGCTTGTTTGACCGCTGGAATGCCGCACTTGCAACTGGCAAACCTGCAGAAGTCGTGAAACTGTATGCGCCTAACGGCATCCTGCAGCCTACCGTGTCGAATAAAATCCGTGCGACACCGGAAGAAATTGAAGAATACTTTGAGCACTTCCTGTTGCTTAAACCTAAGGGTACTATCAATTACCGCCAAATCCGTCTTTTCGGTGAAAACACGGCTCTCGACAGCGGTGCCTATACCTTCGATATCGTGAAGAATGGCAAGCCTGCAAAAGTGCGAGCACGATATACCTATGTATATGAAAAAATCAAAGGCGATTGGAGAATCATTAATCATCATTCTTCAGCTATGCCGGAATTTGTTGAAGAAAAATGAGACTCTTTGATAGCAGAGCCGATCCAACACTGGTCTAGTTGAATTTCCTTTTGAACGCAGATTTAAATGACAGAATTGATTGCCTCGCTTCGTGTAATTTAATAAGGTACCCCCTGGCTTTGCCGGTGGACTCGCCAATGCTTGACTAATACGCCGGTCGCTTTGAAACTTCTATCTCTATCAAAAGAACGAATTGCAGAATAAAAAATTATCAAAGTTTTAGTCATACGAGGTGAGATTGTAACTACCACGTAGTTTTTATACCTAAGCGCTGCAAGATATTAATTTACGGAGCGCTACGTAAGCAGCTTGGATAGATCTTTCATGAGCTTGCACGGCAGAGAGAATGCAACGTTGTAGAAAAGCATTTGATGATGGATCTAGTTCACATCCGTTTGAGTGTGTCCCCCAAATATGAGATATCAAATGTGATTGGCTATATTAACAGTGAGAGTGTGATGTCGATAGCACGACATTTTGGAGGCCGACAACGAAATTTTACTGGCAAGGTATTTAGGGAACTAGGTTACTTTGTATCTGCTGTTGGATTGGATGAAGAAATGGTTCGGGCTTACATCCGAAATCAAGGGCAAGAAGATGATCGTTACGATCAAATAAAATTGGGACTATAGCTGCCTGCATGCGAATCACGGGTTACCCAGCGCCTTAGCGGCATCCAGCAATAAACCCTCAGCTTTGCTGGAGGTAATTAATGTTGTGGTTTTATAGGAGTCATCGCCGCTATGCATACCGCAAATGCCAGCGACATCCCGGCAAAATCCCTGCCCTCTGACATTGAGATCAAGCAGAAAATCAACGGCTATGTAACAAATGAAATTCAAGAGCGGCGCATTCCGGGCATACAATTGGAGGTAGTCAAGGGTGGTAAGATTGTTCTGTTGAAGTCATATGGCCCGGCAGAGATTTCGAATGCAGTTGGTGGGAGAGGGCAGACTGGATTTGTGGCACCGGTATCACGTTATCTTGAAGGCTTGCCGGTCACATGGCAGGTGGTGATTGTGAAACAGTTGCTCACTCATACGTCGGGTATCCTGACATCAGCGCAAGCTACCCTCGGTAGCTACGCCGTAAGAGGTAGATGCTGCGTGGGCTGCGATTCAACCCTGGCCTATGGAATTCAAGATGGGAGGGCATTGTCGCCACAACCAGACCAATTATATTTATTGGGCAAGATGAGCGATCGCCTGAGCGGCCTGCCATTTGTAGGATTTTTTTCCAGAAGTGTCAGTTTGCCGTGACCAGTATGCGTAACGTTGGTTTTGTGACTCGCGTGATGTCATTCCGCACAAGACAGTATCGTACAGGTATGAAGACTCGGGCAAACGCTTGAAGCATTTCGTCGAGGTTTTTCCTTGGTGCCGACATGAATAGCAGTGCTGAGGGGTTAGCCAACTGGTTCATCGCTCTGAAACAGGGCAAGCTGATTTCTGCTGCGGTTTGAAGTAACTTCGCACGCCAGGCACCATTCAATAATGGAAACCGATCGCCTGCGCGCTGGGCTGGCCAGTGGTACGGCAGGGGACTATGCTGCGGTCGCCGGTGTGAGCGGGCCCCGCTCGCCGTTTTATGTATATTCCGATCATGATCTTGCCCTTGTCACGTTGATCAATCTGGCGAGTGCGGATCCGCAAGGAATAATCGATGACATCGCTGGCTTCTATATAAAAGTGAGTGCTCCTGTCTGTTAGCAGTTAACCTTAAAACTAGCTGTCAACTTTAAGCCTTGCAACTTGATATACTCATCTCACTTTCCACAAGCGCCGGGTTTCTTCCGCAATCACATCATGAAACTCCTCCTGAAAAAATAGCCTCCCTTATGGTGCGGCAAGTATGCCATGTAAATGTGAAAATAGCAGGTCAAAGTAAGACTACTCGCTGCGTTGAAGTTTTGAGAATTGGGTGGCCGTGGATAGCTGGAACATCAAGTCGATGATGAAGTACGTGTTCTGGAGAAATACTCAAAGTGCCATGCACTACATCGGCAGCGTTAACCGCTTCGCGAGGTTACACATAACCCGGCGGATGCTGAATCCAGCTAGAACCGCTCTAGAAATGGTTTCAGGCGATTAGTGCTTTCTGATATAGCCACTGCTTTTCTCAGAAAATCTGAAACCATGAAGATATGGCAATAATGATTTCATCTCCTATCTATGTCCACGCAGTCACATTGGTGCAGTCGTCTTCAGCGAAAATGATTGGCCTTTTCGAAAATGTGTGAACGCATCTCTTTGCGTGTTTGCCCGTAGTGCAAGACAAATAGTAGTACATCGAATACCATTCAAGCTAAACGTCCCGGCTCGATTGAAGCTGTTTATTTGCTTGATTCTACGATCAGACATCCGTCAATTCCCGCTCCGTCGCCATACATCGCTTCGACCAGCTCTGCGCGTCGCGTCAATACCACTCGCTGATTGATTGAGCCTTTGTCGGTTTGCTCGCCTGCTACCAAAGACGGAGCCTCGTCCAGCAACAGCATGCGTTCGATGCGTGACGCCGATCCGGTTGCCTTGCTGTTTAATTGCGACAACAGCTGCTGGAAATGGTGGCGTACAGGCGCGCTAGACAGAATAGCTGCGGCATCGGCATCGGCTCCCAATCCGGACAATAACTGGCATTGATCCAGACGAGGGAATACTAGCAAGCCTAAGGTGTCGCGATTGAGACCAGCCACCACTACATCCTGGACGTAAGGCGCACAGGTACTGATCACCCGTGCCCGCAATGGACCCACACTGACGAAGGTGCCGCTACTGAGCTTGAAATCCTCGGCGATACGGCCATCGAACATCAATCCCAGTTCAGGTCGTGCCGGATCGACAAATCGCACCGCGTCGCCGCTGCAGTAATAGCCTTCTTCATCAAAGGCAGTGGCGGTGGCTTCCGGCGCACGCCAATAACCCGGCATAACGTGTGGGCCCCGGAAACGTGCCTCATACTTGCCATCTATCTGTACTAGCTTGACCTCGCAGGCAGGTGCTGGCAAGCCGACATAGCCTGCCATCATTACCGGACCGGTGGTGAAGGTGCAGGATGGCGCTGTTTCCGTCATGCCCAGGCCAGCCATGATGCGGATCCGTTGACCACACTGGTTTTCGCTGACCTGTTCAAGCGCATCCCAGGCAGCTTGCGACAAACCAGCACCAGCGAAGAAGAACAGTTCCATCTGGGAAAAGAATTTCTGGCACAGGGCCGGGTCGTCCTGCAATGCGGTAGTAAGTAGCTCCCAACCCTTGGGTACGTTGAAGAATACAGTCGGCGCGATCTCTTTCAGATTCCGCACTGTGATAGCGAAGTCACGCGCCGTTGGCTTGCCATCGTCAATGTAGTAGCTGCCACCGTTGTATAGCGCGACACCGACATTATGACTACCGCCGAATGTGTGGCTCCATGGCAACCAGTCCAGTAGTACTGGTGGCTTTTCACCGAAACTAGGCAAGCTTTGCAACAGCATCTGCTGGTTGGCGCATAGCATACGCTGAGTGGTGATCACTGCTTTTGGCAGCTTGGTTGAACCAGACGTGAACAGAAATTTGGCAATAGTGTCGGGACCGCTGGCTGCGTTGGCTGCGTCTACCGTGTCTGGTACCGTTGCCAGCAAATCGGCCAACTGTGTGCTGGTGCGCCCTGCATCACCACGGCTGATCACGATTTCCACTTCGGTTGACACCGCAGTTGCCAGTGCTGCCGCACAGGTGCCACCGTCGGTGGCATAGATCATACCCGGCGTCAGGTGGCGCACGAAGTGTGACAGCTTGGTGTAGTCAGTGGTAATGATGGAGGCTGCAGGCGACACTGGACAGTAGGGGATGCCAGCATACAGCGCCCCCATTGCCATCTGCAGATGTTGCAGGTCGTTACCGGACAAAATCATCAGTGGACGCTCGGCAGACAGGCCACGGTCCAGAAGTGCCTGGCCGATGGCGCGCGCCTGCTCCAGCATTTCCCGGTAGCTGATGTGCTGCCATGCGCCATCAGGGCCACGTTGCGCGACCAGCGTACGCCCAGGGTGCTGTTCAGCGCCTCGTACCAGGCAATCGGTGATGCGATCCGGGTAGGCACCCAGTGATTCCAGCGATGCCAGGTGCCAGCGTCCCTGTGCGTCGGTGTCTATCCGCACCGGCGCGCTGCCGACGCGCACCGGACGGTAGCGCGACAGATCCAGCGTGCCGACGGCAGTGGAGGGGAGTTGCGTCATGGTGCCAACTCCATCACACAGGATAGTGACGATGGCCACTCTGGATGGTGATCCAGCGCAGGTCGGTGAATTCGGCGACGCCGGCCTTGCCACCGAAGCGCCCGTAGCCACTGGCTTTGACACCGCCAAACGGCATTTGAGCCTCGTCCGCCACGGTGGAGCTATTGATATGGCAAATGCCTGATTCGATGCGGCGCGCCAGCGCCAGTGCACGTGAGATGTCGCGACTGAAGACTGCCGCCGACAAGCCATACTCGCCGGCATTGGCTTCAGCCAGCGCTGCCTCGTCACCATCGACACGGATAATGGCGACGATGGGGCCAAAGGATTCCTCCTGATAAACCGCCATGGCAGATGTGATGTAGTCGATAATGGCCGGTTGCAGCACATTGCCATCGGTTTCGGTGCTACCACAAACCAGTGTGGCACCTTTGGCGCGCGCGTCGTCGATCATGGCAGCAACGCGGCTGGCGGCAGCGCCATCGACCATGCCACCCAGTACTGCACCTTGCTGGCCCGGTTTGCCAGCGCGCAGACTGGCAGTTTTTACTTTCAGCTTTTCGACGAACTGGTCCGCCACCTTGCTGTCGACGATGATACGGTCAGTTGACATGCAAATCTGCCCCTGGTTAAAGAAGGCCCCGAAGGCGGCAGCCTGTACCGCCTCATCCAGGTCAGCGTCGTCCAGCACCAGCAATGGATTCTTGCCACCCAGTTCCAGTACCACGGGTTTCAGATATTGTGCCGCTTGCTTCGCAATGATGCGCCCCACCTTGGTAGAGCCAGTGAAGTTGACACGCTTGACGGCCGGATTGGCGATCAAATGACCCACGATGCTGGCGGCGTCCTGCGGCGCATTGCTGATGACGTTGACCACCCCAGCCGGAAAACCGGCATCCTCGAACACTTTACCGATCAGGCGGTGCAGGGCAGGGCATATTTCTGACGACTTTAGCACTACGGTGTTGCCACAGGCCAGCGGAGTGGCGATGGCGCGCATGCCTAGAATCACCGGCGCATTCCAGGGCGCAATACCCAACACCACACCACAGGCCTGGCGCACTCCCATTGCCATCAGGCCAGGTACGTCTGATGGGATGACTTCGCCAGCGATCTGGGTAGTCATGGAAGCCGCTTCGCGCAGCATACCTGCTGCTAACATCACGTTGAAACCATACCACCCCGGTACACCACCAGCTTCGGCCACACCAGCGGCGATGAATTCGGGCGCGCGTGCTTCCAGGCAATCAGCTGCTTTCAGCAGCAGACGGCGGCGTTCGCCCGGTGCCGTGGCGGACCAAGTGGGAAAGGCCGCCTGTGCCGCTGCTACAGCGGCATTAGCATCAGTCAGGGTGGCGGCGGCAGCAACTGAAGCAGTGTCGCCAGTGGCGGGGTTGAGGCGCTGGTAAGTGGCGCCTGTGGACGCGGCCTGATCCAGGCCTCCAATCAATAAACGAGTTTCAATGCGGGTTTCAGACATGACGTATCTCCTGTGTTATTGGGCGGTGGGGCGCGTCTTATGCGCGCTTGTAAGTTTGTAGGCCGGGCTTGATCGTTTTGTCGTCCAGGAATTGTTTGAGCCCCTGGGCGCGGCCTTTTTCCGGATCGCGGTAATTGGATTGGTCGACCTTGGCGTACAGGTAGTCTTCGTTCTGGTCCCAATTCAACTCGCGGCAACGTTTGAAGCCATTCTTCGCGATGCGCAATACTACTGGTGCCTTGGCCAACAGCTTGTCGGCCAGCTCAAGCACTGCGGCGTGCAGTTCGGCGCGTGGCACACTCTTGTTCACCAGGCCCATTTCAGCAGCCTGCTGACCAGTAAAAGTGTCACCCGTCATGATGTAGTGCAGTGCAGCGCGGTGGCCCATGGTGTCTGCCACGGCCTTACTGACCAGATTGCCAGGTGGAATGCCCCAGTTGATTTCGGACAAGCCGAACACCGCTTCGTCGGCAGCAATTGCCAGATCGCAGGCCACCAATGGCGAGAACGCGCCACCAAAGCACCAGCCGTTGACCATGGCAATGGTCGGCTTGCTGTACATGCGCAACAGCTTCCATTGCCATTGCGAGCAATCACGGCGCATGCGTTCCTGCACGATCTCGGGCTGGCCATCAGTTTCGCGGAAGTACTCTTTCAGGTCCATACCTGCCGTCCAGCTGTCGCCAGCACCGGTCAGCACCAATACCTGTGCTTCAGCATCCAGCTCCACGGTTTCCAGTACGTCTATCATTTCGCGGTTCAGCGTTGGGCTCATGGCATTGCGCTTTTCTGGCCGGTTCAACGTTACCCAGGCGATGCCGCCGGTAACTTCAACTTTTACAGTATTCCAACGGTTTTCATATTGACTCATTTTGGCCTCATTTTATGTTAGGTTAATATCAGGTTGCCTGATATATTACTTATAATATATCCTGTTTGAAACGTAATGCAAGTACTTTTTGAACGATTTTTAAACTTATGGATCACGATGAAAAAACACCAGCCCGCCATTGCGCATGACAAACCCAGTGGCATCGCCTACCTGATCGGACGGCTCGACCACGTATTGAGCCGCCGTCTACGAGACAGTCTCAGCCTGCTGGGGTTGACTGCAGCTCAGTACACGGCGCTATCAGTGCTGGACACTCAGCAACAATTATCCAACGCGCAATTGGCAGAACGCTCGATGATTTCGCCACAATCTGCAAATGAAATGGTAAAAGCGATGGAAGTGCGTGGTTTGATCGCCCGTCAGCCAGATACCAATCATGGCCGCATCATCCATTTGCGCCTTACCGTCGAGGGCAGTGTCTTATTGCGCCAAGGGGATGCCGCAGTGGCACAGTTGGAGCGTGCTATGTTGTCCGAGTTGGATTCTGACCAGCGCGGTGAGCTGCACGCACAACTGCGCCTGCTGTTGCGGTCACTTAGCGCCATCGTGCTTTGATCGCTGCCAATCCTGATTTTCCTGAGCAGGATGATGCAAACGAATGACTCAGAAAGAGCACAATCAGCATGCTTAGCTTAAGGCGACTGTAGTACTGAATACAGTGATCCAATTGAGATTCAATTCGATGTCCACCAAGAGTGCCGTGTCGATATAATCGCGAAAAATCAGGTTAACACATATCGTTACGGCCAATAGTTGGGTCGTAGTTCGTCGGTGTTGCCGTTATAGCCTTGCATCTGGGCGAAAGCTGCCAACGCGTGCGGTGCTTCTTGCCCGCCGAAGATTGACCACAAGAACATACGACCATACAGTTCGGCACGCTCACGTGGGTCGTGCTTCAATGTTGGGTCTTGCGCCAGCGTTGCCTTGAGTTTAGCTATGCTGCTGTCGTGCGTCACCATACGGGTGCCGCCATCAGCGCTAGTGTCAAACACCATCAGGCGCGGTTGACTGACTTCAGTGCTCCAGCGCGTCCATTCAGGCAGATATCCACCCAAACCACTGCTCGGCTGGCCCTTATGGGCGAAGTAGGTCCAATAGCCCGCCATGGCGTCTGACACTTCTTTACGCCCCGGTAAATTGGCCGCCGTGAAGGAGCGAAATGGATCAAATTCACCATCCAGATCGCGGAACACGAAGGCCACATCCAGTACATGGGCGGCACCCAGCAACAGCCTTGGCTGGATCAGTGGCACAGCCGGCTGTTCATCCCAATCGAAGCGGTAGACCCAGACGTCGTGATGACCGGAAGCCACCATCGCGCTGGCCGGCTCCAGTGCACTTGAGACCTGCCACAATGAAGACATGTAGGCAGCGTGGCGCAAGTAGCGGCTGCGGTCGCGCATCAACGGAATGCTGCCAAACAACATGCGTACGTAGGCCGGATTATTGGACATGAACAGCCGGTATTCATCGCGGTTGGTGCCGATGATGACCGGTACCGCATTGTAAAGACTGCGGTCTGCAAAGACCTGTAGCAGCGGCATCGCTGGCAGCACATGGCCGTCCTGTAACACGCAAGGCGCATCATAGAAACTCAGTGCGCCCGGCGTGATAGGTGCCAGCAGCGCCTCTGGTGTCAGGCTGCGTACAAAGCTGGCTATGTCAGCGGGCGGCATGGATGCGATCAATGCCTGTGCTGCGGCGCGGTCGGCGGCGCGGCCATCGCGCTGCAACCAGTGGCATAGTAGTTCGCGCGAGCTGACAGCATGACCAGGCTGTGCGTTGTCCACGTAGTTGCGTGCCTGCGCCATGCTGTAACTAGCCATCAGTGGTGACTGCAGGATGGCACGATGAAACAGCCCCTTGGCCAGCGGACTGGCCAGCAGTGTATAGGTATTCAGGCCGCCCGCTGATTCGCCAAACACGGTGACATTCTCCGGATCACCGCCAAAACTGGCGATGTGTTGCCGCACCCACTGCAACGCAGCGATCAAGTCCAGTGTACCGAAATTGCCGGAACGGTCGGCTACAGTATCATCATCCTGCTTTAACTCTTCCAGGCTGAACCAGCCGAGAATGCCGAGACGATAATTGACCGAAACCATGATCACGTTATCCTGCCCCGCCAGGTTGCGCAAAGTCGTGTAGGTGGCAGACGTACCTGCAGTGTTGGCACCGCCGTGTATCCAGAACATCACTGGCAAGGCGGTTGCCGGTATGTCGTCCGGCTGCATTTGGGGCGCATAGATATTCAGTGTGAGGCAGTCTTCTGATCCTGCCAGCTTGCCCCATTGCTCTGGCGGTAGTTCCAGCGTAACACCGCCCAGTTGGACCGATGGATGACCGCAAGCCAGTGCCTCGCGCACGCCATGCCACGGCTGCGGCGGGCGCGGTGCTTTCCAGCGTAAGGCACCGACTGGTGGTTGTGCATACGGAAGTCCAAGCCAGGCGTGGGTGTTGTGTTTGTCGGTAGATCCGACGACGGTACCGAGCGCTGTATGGCGTAATGACGCAGGGTCTGTGGTTTTCTGTGGTGGCAATGGCGTATTGCGGCTGCGTTTAGAAAGCAAGATCGCTGTGGCGATGACCACGACAGCTAGGATGATGAGCCAGTAGTACATGTTTATCTCCTTGTTTTATTATAAGTAACCAGGACTTGCACAATTTAAATTCTTAGCGGCTCAGCTTACCGTCGCGCGTAATCACGGTCATTTCGGTGTACTTCGAACCACTGTGATTGTCGCGCTTGAAACGAAGCCGGTAGCCACCCAGGTCATAGTCAGTTTCCAGTGCACTGATTAACTTTTCCCTCGAGAGGTTTCTACCAATTTTTTGCATCGCTTCTACCGTCAGTTTGGCTGCCATGAAACCCTGCAAGCCGTACACTGAAATCAGCTGTTGTTTTGCTATTGCCTGGTATTGTCTGAGCAGCGTTAAATCGCTGCTCCAAGGAATCGGCACAACCTGAGAAATGGCAACTCCACGCGCCTCTGGTCCCAACTCCTTGAATAGTGCACCTACATCCATATAGGATGCCGCAATGAATTGCGGAAACAGGCCAGCCTTGTGTATCTGTTTAATGAATTCCGCAGCTGGGTGGGCCGGGCAAATCAGGAGCACTGCTTGCGGCTTGCCATCAGCGATGGTTTTGACAGCCTGCGTGACATCGCCGGAATTGACCGCTACAGCGCCGACCGAATTTTTTCTGAGCGAAAGCTTCAGCATCACTGCTTCAGCTTCCTTCAACCCCGTTTGGCCGAAGCGATCTTTTTGATATAGCACGGCGACCTCAATCAAGGTTTGGAAATCAAGTTGATTGAGGATGGTTTCCGTTTCTTCCTTGTAACTGGCGAACAGGTTGAACACGTGGCGGTTGAACGGTTCATGCAGGGATTCAGCACCACTGGTCGGGCCGATCAGGGGTGCGCCGGCAACTGGCAGCAGAGGCAGTACTGCCTCTGCTGCTGCCGTACCATGATAGCCAAGCAGGGCCAGTACCCTGAATTCTTCTAGGAGTTTTTTCGTGTTCTCCACGGTGCGCGCCACATCCCCCGCATCATCAAGTGCCACCAGCTGTATCTTGCGACCAGAGATGCCCCCGTTCTGATTGAAGTAGTGAAGATAGGATTCCACGCCGCCCTTAAGCGCCAGGCCGTTAATTGCTTGCGGCCCACTCAACGGCAACGACATGCCAAGATTCACGGTGCCATCATTGATAAGCGCTTCGGCGTGGGCACCGCTGGCAATACTGATCAACAAGCAAAATGAGAAGAGCAAGTTCAGCAGGTTCACAGCACATTCTCGCGCAGGTGGATATGGCCTGATCCAATCGCGGGTACTGGCAATACGTCTTGTTGCGCCGCCTGCGGCATCAGGAAATGCGCCAGTGCCGGCACCAGTACCAGCGCACCAATCATATTCCACAGGAACATGAAAGCCAGTAGTATGCCCATATCAGCCTGGAACTTGATTGACGAGAAGAGCCAGGTGGCAACCGCCACTGCCAGCGTCACGCCAGTCAATATCACTACCCGGCCAGTAAATTGCAATGCATGCATATAAGCCTCGGACAGGTTGGCACCTGCACGCATACGGCTTAGCATCACACTCAACACATACAGTGCATAATCGACGCCAATGCCTACTCCGAGTGCGATGACGGGCAGGGTCGCGACTTTCACACCCATGCCTAGTACCACCATCAACACTTCACACAGAATAGAGGTCAGCACCAGCGGCAAGATCGCCACCACCACTGCGCGCCAGTTGCGGAAAGTTGCATAGCACAACAGGATCACTGCACCATACACCCAGAACAGCATGTCATGCATGGCCTGCTTGACGACGATGTTGGTAGCAGCTTCAATGCCAGCGCTGCCAGCGGCCAGTTGGAACTGTACATCCGGCGTGTTATGCACTGCGGCGAAAGCCTCAACTGCATCCACTACACGGGTCAGTGTGGCAGCCTTGTGATCTTTCAGGTAGACATACAATGACAACAAGGAGCAACTCTGGTTGAACAGTTCACGTGGTGCGCGCGTCTGTACGGCACCCAGTGCGCCGGCATTTGGTATCAGATCGTACCATTTGAAATTACCTTCGTTGTAGCCGATGGTGGCCAGCTTGCTGAGTGCTGCCATCGAGTTGCTTGAGTCAACACCAGGAAGTTGCTCCAGTTGCCAGGCCAGCGCGTCTACACTGGCCAGCGTGCCATATTGCGTACACTGGTCGGGCGGCGTCTTGACCATAACTACCAGGATGTCAGAGCTGGCCGCGTAATTGGTGACCATGAAGCCGTTGTCGCGATTGTAACGCGAATCGGCCCGTAGTTCTGGCGCGCCAGGATCAAGATCACCCACCTTCAGGTTCAGGCTGTAGAGAAAGCCCAGGCCACCCAGCAGCAGGCTGGCGATGACCGTGACAGTAGCCCAGCGGCGCTGAGTGAAACGGTCAAGGAAAGTCCATAGCCATGGTTGGGTGGCGCTGTCATCCTGCAGGCTGCGCACAGCCGCCCTGGCACTGACACCAGTGTAGGACAGCAACACTGGTAGTAACACCAGGTTGGTGAAGATCAGCACTGCCACGCCGATACTAGCGATAATGGCCAGATCCTGGATCACCTTGATGCGAATACTGACCAGTACGGCAAAGCCAACAGCGTCGCATAGCAGCGCCGTCAGGCCAGCGGCGAACAGGCGGCGGAAGGTATAACGTGCGGCCACCACGCGGTGCGTACCACGGCCAACATCCTGCATGATGCCGTTCATTTTCTGCGCACCGTGACTCATGCCGATGGCGAATACCAGGAAAGGTACCAGAATGGAGTAGGGATCAAGTTCGTAATGCAGCGTGGCCAGCAAACCGCATTGCCACAGCACCGCTACCAGCGAGCACACCACCACCAGTGTGGTGCTGCGCCAGCAGCGTGTGTACCAGAACAGAACAGAACCTGCAATGCCGATGGCCAACACGAAGAACAACAGCACCTGTTGCAGCCCTTCGATCAGATCACCGACGATCTTGGCGAAACCCGTGATATGAATACGCACACCTTCCTTCTCATACTTGCTGCGGATTTGCTCCAGACGTTCAGACAGGGCTCCATAATCGAGCGACTGACCGGTCTGTGGATTCTGTTCCAGCAACGGTACGAAGATGATGCTGGACTTGAAGTCGGCGGCAACCAACTGACCGATCTCGCCAGAACGTGCCACGTTGGCACGCAACTGCGCCAGACTGGAGGCCGTGCCATCGTAGCCATCCGGAATCACGGTCCCACCGTCCAGACCGTCCTCGGTGACTGAGGCCCATCGCGTGCTGGGCGTCCACAGGGATTTCATGAAAGGACGGTCCACACCCGGCAACAGGAACAGTTCATCGTTCATGCGCTGCAGGGTGTCGAGATAGGCACGGTCATAGATCGTTCCGTCCTTTGCTTCAACCGCAATCCGCACCGAATTGCCCAGGCCATTCAAGTCGGTCTTGTTGGCCAGGTAGTTAAGCACATAGGGATGGGCGCTGGGAATCATCTTTTCAAAGCTGGCATTGAGCTTGATGCGCGTCGCCTGGTAGCCCAGCACGATGGTCGCCAGCAGGCACAGCAATATTACCAGGGGCCTGTAGTTGAACAGTGCACGCTCGCCCAGATTGCCGGAGCCGGTATCGAAATCCTGCAGCCGCCGTACTACCGGCTGTTGTTCCAAATCTTGGTCTGTATTCATGATGTTCCAACGGTATTCATATGAGGAAGAGGCGGTTTTATTACTGCCGTGCCGATGATGTCGCGATCACTACGCGGCGCAGGCCGCGCAAGCCAGCCACCACCAGCGCACCATCGCTGGCTTGTGCTATCGCACTCAGAGGCAAAGCTGGAGGTAAGTCGCCACCGGTCTGTGCAACGAAGCTACGGCCCTGGTCATGACTGAGCAGTATGTCTCCCCCCTGACTGACCAGCACCAGCGTGCCGTCGGCCAATTCGGTACCACCAGCCAGCGAGGCCTGAATGCCGGTATCAACCTTGCTCCAACTGACGCCCTGGTCGCCGGACCACCATGCATTGCCACGTAAACCATAGGCCAGCAATGCGCCATTACGCGCAGCCAGCAGGCCGAAATAGCTGCCCTTGTAAGGTGTAGCCAGCGTGACAAAACTGACTCCCTGGTCGGTAGAACGTAGTAACAAGCCCTGTTCACCAGCCAGATATAAGGCATTGCCAGTGCCGTGCATGCCATACAGGTGCAAGCCTTTGGGGTTAGCGACATGGCTTTGCCAAGGCTGCCAGGTTGCGCCGCTATCTGTGGTCCTGAGCATCAGGTTATACGCACCCAACACATAGCCGCTGTTTGCATTCTCGAAGTACAGATCGAGAAAGGGTTTGTCCGGACCATCATCTACCAGCCGCTGGGCATCGGCCTGGGCACGCTGCTGTTCCGGGCCAGTCATCGCAGCAGCGGCGCGTACTGCCAGCGCCGCCACGTGAATGCCGTCCAGCTGCTTGCTCCAGGTGACACCGCCGTCGGTACTGTGCAACACCACGCCCTGATGGCCGACGGCCCAACCCTGTCTGTCATCGACAAACTTCAGTGCCGTCAGACTGACGCTGACAGGTACCCTGGCTTGCTGCCAGTTACGGCCCGCATCGTCCGAATACAAGATGGTGCCGCGTTCACCAGCCGCTACCAGTCGCTTGCCGGCGCTGGTCACAGCCAGCATGGCTGCGCCCAAGGCCTTGGGCGTGACCAGGGCGGACTGGTTCAGCGCGACTGGTACTGCAGCAGGAGTGACGCCCTCCGCCACAGTGGTCGTCGCCAGCACCAGTGTGGCACAAGCGCCGAACATTACAGACAGTGCGCCGGGATTCAATCTGGCCATCGTTCGCTCCTTCACTTAGCGCGAGCCTTGGTTGGCCAGCTCTTCCGGTCCGAAATAGCTGCTCGGAAGACGAGGGATGGCTTTAACCTGGGACGACATATCGTTCGAAGCCTCATTCAGCAGATAAGCACCGGTCTGCACGTTGTAGGTACCCCACATGATGTTACCCAGCACGGCTGGCAAGTCTGGTGCCAACAACGTCAAGGTGTAGTTGCCGCGCCAGATCTGGCCTTGGGCATCGTAGCCGTCGATCATGACGATCTGCCAGGTATCCTCATCCAGGTAGTAGCGACGCTTGGCCACTACGTGACGTTTGCCGGGAATCAGATTCGCTTCCACTTCCCATACACGGTGCAATTCCCAGCGCACCAGGTCTGGATTGAGGAACTGTGGACCGACCAGATCGGCGATCTTGGCGGCACCAGCCCGGTTATTGTTGTAGGGGATGTACATCTCCTTTTTACCTATCAGCTTCAGTTCGTGATGATCTATGGGGCCGAAGAGCATGAAGGCTTCGTCGAACAGGCCAATACCCGACGTGACCGAGTCCGGTGTATCGTAGGACACCGATGGCGCACGGCGTACACGACGCTGACCAACCAGGTATTGCCAGATGGCGCGAGGGTGGGCTTCGTCGATGCCGTCATAAGCCAGAATGCCTTCGCCTGCCTTGGACGCCGGCGCCCGGGTGATCAGACGCCCATACTGAGTGATGCCATCGAATTTTTCCAGACTGCCTTCCTTGAAATAGTAAGGGCGCATCAGCGTCTGTTCGGCTTCGGTGGCCATGGCGCGTTTGCCGTCCGGCGTGACGATGATGGTACGGATCGGCAACTGTATCGTTTCGCCGGTCCAGGCCAAACGGTGGTTCATGATTGCTTCGTAGCCGGTTTTCGGGATCGGGAAGGGAATACCGCCGTACGCGCCTTCCACGCCGAAACCGCCGTCAATCGACTTGGCGCGGGTGGCGTTCTTGAACGTGTTGTCGTACACCCAGGATGGCGCGCCACCGGTGCGGTGGGTCGGGAAGACATCGAGCCGGTAGGTCGGATATTTTTTTAGCAGCGCCACAGTAGCAGCCGACAGCTTGGCCGCGTACTGGTCGACATTCTTGCCGGTAATGGCAAGCGCCGGCTTCTCGCTGGCAAAGGGATCAACGCGAAAGTCGCCGGGCTTGAAGCCGGGTTGCACCTTGGTGTAGACACCATCCCAGGCCGGGATGCTGCCTTCCTTGTTACCTGCTTTTTCAGCACCCAGCGGTGTCAGGGTGGTGTGCAGTTTGGCCGCTTCATCGGCGGTCACGGCTGCGCCGGCACCTGGCAGGGCGAAAGCCAGGGTCAGGGCGGCGGCAGCGAATTTGATAGTCGTCTTCATTTTGGTTTTGTCCTTAGAATGCACGTTTGATAGTGAAGGAGAGGTAGTCGCGGTCTGCCAGCGACTGGGCGTAGCTCAGTATTGGTGTCTTGGTGGCCGGATTATTCTTCAGGAAGGTGCCTGCCGCGCCGAGGAAGCGCACGTAGTTGATGCCGATCTTCCAGTCCTGGCGATAGGTGGCGTTAATGCCGATATTAAAATCACCGCCGTGCGAGCTGCCGCCGTTGAAGTTAAATATGGCACGCGAGCGGCCATCGATGTTGTAGCCGAGTCCGATCGGGACCGACAGATCGAGTCCATTGATCACCTGGTAATACGACGGTTCGAAGATCATGCGCGCCGAAGTGGCGTCGCGTGTGGTGTTGGGATCGAGCGAGCCCTGCCAGGTAACACTGGTAGCGCGATTCCATGCCAATTCGCCGAGCAGTGACGCGCCCTGGAACAACGCAGTGGTCGGCATTACATAAATCGCCGACAGGTTGACGTGGGCCGTGTTACCGACCGCATAGGCCGGGTTGCCGCTATTGTCAGCAAAAACGCCGGTGCCGGCTTTGGATAAAAAGTTGGGTGTAGGATCACTGACCAAGGGCGTGTTGCGACGCACCGAGATTTCGGCTGCCACGTTTGCGCCCAGCAGTACTGTACTGGCGCTGACACCGAAAGTGCGGATGCCTTCCGCATACACCGCTTGCACGGCGGATGGTGCGCCAGGTGGAAAGCTGGGTGAGAACCGGAGATAGAAGTAGGGTGTCTTGTCATGGTAGCGCGCGGCGTACAGGCCATATTCAACGTCCGAGCCGGCAGGCGTGAACTTCACCTGCAGGCCACCCTGGCCTGAATTTTTCGCCTTCATATCTGCAACGGTATAGAAGGCTGGCGCGCCACTATTGGTCGGGGCCACCAGGAAAGCACTGCTACCGGCACCTGCCGCATCGTAGGAACTCAGATAGCTGCCGACACCAGGAATCTGCGTTGGACGCCATTCCAACTGGTAGTAGCCACCAATCGACACATTGGGCAGCACCTGCAGTTGGCCGGATATCTGGTTGACCGGACGCAGGATTTCCTTGAACTGCGCGCCCGGTACGCTAAGCAGTTTGACCAGATCCACCGGCCCTTGTGCATTGGCGATACCGTTGGCACCGAAGAACAGACTCTCACCATATTGCAGCGTGTGGCGGCCAACGCGCACGGTACCCGGCAATTCGCCCAGTGTGCCCTTGGCGAAGACGAAGGCATCCAGCAGTTCCGCATTGCGGCCATGCAGCGTACGGGTGCCTTCAGTAAAGCTGTTGCCGGCGTTACCGAGCAAGGTTGCGGCGTTACTTCCATAGGAAGCATTGTCGTTGCTACGGTTGTAGACGGTGTCGTACCACGCTGCAGCGCTAATACGCATGCCCAGGTTGCGGGTACCGGCATCGAACTCGGACAGCCAGTCGATGCGGTTTGAGACGATACCCTTGTTACGGAAGTTCTGGTTACCGTCGTCGAGGTTATAGCCGGTGAAATCGCCAGGGCCGGCGGATGGATAGCCGCCAGCCAGCAGGCGCGTATCGGCATCCTTCAGGCGATACGCGGTGCTGTATTTAAAGGTATTGTTCCAGCTGATCTTGAGATCAGGGTTGTCGGTCTCGAACTCGTAGGCATAGGCGTGGGTGGTCGGTAGTACGGCTGCCACAGCCAGTGCCAACAGGGTTGGACTCAGGCGTTTATTCGCTTGCATGTACAGTCTCCTCATTATAGTTGTGTGGCCGCTGACGTGCAGCCGGACGGATGGGATGCATCAGATAAAAGTTGAAACCAGTCCTCCGTCGACAGGCAGGTTGACACCGCTGATCCAGCGCGCGTCGTCACTGCACAGGAAACTGATGGCAGCGGCCACTTCGTCTGCGTAGGCCGGGCGCTTCATGCGGTGGGCATCACGCTGCACGCGTTCTTCGCCCAGCATGGATATGAAGTCGCCCAGGATAGGTGTGAAAACCGGGCCGGGTGCGACGCAATTCATGCGTACAGAATGCGCCAGGAACCAGGGCTGCGATTGCGCATAGGTCCAGACGATCAAGGCTTCCTTGAAGTACTGGTAGCAGGTATCAGCCGGGACCGGGTGGGCTTCCAGCCAGGCCAGGCCAGCGGCGAAGCTATTTGTGGCTGCCAGTTCCTTGTGCAGGGCAGTGCGCTCTGGCCATTCCGCCCCCAGGATGGAGGCGATGTTGACAATCGAGCCGCCAGCCGGCATGCGCGGCAATACACCTTCGGTCAAGTGACGCAGGCCCAGGTAATTGACACGCGCCAGCAACGCCGGGTCAGCAGTGCCGGGCACACCAGCGATGTTGCACAGCGCATCCACACGTTGCGGCAGTTTGGCGATAGCCGCATCGATGCTGGCTGTCTGCCCCATGTCGACGGCGACGAAACCATCCAGTGTCAGCCCCGGTTCATTGCGGTCCATGCCGATCACGGTGGCACCTTCAAAGCGTGCCAGACGTGCTACCTCGGCACCGATGCCGGAGGCGGCACCGGTGACGACGATGGTCTTGTTACGTAATTTCATGTGGTCTCCTTTGTTGATGTTGTGTTGTTGTGTGATTGAGTCAGAATGGATAGCGTGGCGCCTCGGTTTTCATCGTCAGCCACTGCCATTGGGTGAATTCGTCCCAGTCAACAGTCCCGCCGTGGCGGCCACCGTTACCAGAGCTGCCACCGCCGCCGAATGGCGCGTGCGCTTCGGCCAGCACGGTCTGGTCATTGATGTGGACGTGGCCGGCTGGCACCCGATCCACGATGTACATGCCGCGTGCCAGCGTCGGCGTAATCACGCCCAGTGCCAGACAGCCACTGGTGGCCGAAGCCAGGGCTATCGCTTCCTGGTCGGTGTCGAACACGGTGATCGATGCGACCGGGCCAAACAGCTCTTCTTCGAAACAACGCATGCCGGGCCGGACACCGGTCAATACAGTAGGTTGGTAGAACTGCCGGTCGTAGCTGCCGCCAGCCAGCAGGGTGGCACCGGCAGCTACACTGTCTTCGACGATGCCGTGCAGGCGCTGCACCTGGCGTGCATTGATCAACGGCCCCAGTGCAACCTGGCCCTTCATCGGATCGCCCACCGGCAGATGGCGTGCCTTGGTAACCACCCGTTCTATGACGGCGTCGGCGATGCCGCGCTGGAGCAGGATGCGGCCAGAGGCCATGCAGATCTGCCCCTGATGCAAGTAAGCACCCCAGGCCACGTTGGCGGCGGCAATGTCGGGGTCGGCGTCGTCGAGGATAATCAGCGAGTTTTTACCTCCCAGTTCCAGTGACATCTTTTTCAGGTTGCGGCCGGCTACTTCGCCTATGCTGCGACCCACCGCAGTCGAACCGGTGAAGGCGATCATGGCAATGTCGGGATGGCTGCACATGGCCTGGCCAGCTTCAGCGGCACCAGGCAGCACATGCAGCACGCCTTTCGGCAAACCGGCTGCTTCGAAGATACGGGCGATCAACACACCACCACTGACCGGCGTTTGCAGGTCTGGCTTGTGCACTACCGCATTGCCGGTAGCGAGTGCCGGTGCGATCGAGCGGATCGACAAGATAAGAGGAAAGTTGAAAGGCGAGATCACACCGACCACGCCATGTGGTACACGGCGCGCGATACTCATCTGGCCGCTGCCTGAAGCTAGTAGTTGCCCCTTGGGCTGGGTCAGCATTGCTGCGGCTTCCTGCAGATGCGCACCTGCTTCACGCAGCTCCAGGTCGGCTTTGGGACGAATTGCGCCGGTCTCACGCACTATCCATATGGCTAGCTCGTCGTGATGTTCGGTTATCAGCGCCGCCGCCTTGCGGAAGATGGCTGCGCGTTCCTTGTAGTCGCTGCTGGCCCACGCCGTTTGTGCAGCGCGTGCTTGTGCAGCGGCCAGTGCTACATCGTCGGCATTCGCCAGACCGATGCGGCCCAATTGCTCGCCAGTAGCGGGTTCGGTAAAAGTGTGCTTGCCGCCTTTGGCAGTGATCCAGTCACCATTGAAGATGCGGTCTTGCCAGATCGCGGGGCGCAGAAATGCGTTAGCGTCAGTCATGTTGTCTCCTGTTAATTAAGGGATGGTGGGAAAGTCAGTCTGCTTGCATGTTTGTTGCATGAAAGTCTGCTTGCCGCTTTTGTCTTAGCTATTACAAGTTATGTGCCAGCTCCTTGTGTGGCGATGTTATTGCGGCGCACCAAGTGCTTGCTGCACTTTGTTGCTGCGATGCTGATGGACCTGAAGTGGCGCGCCGCAGCAAAAAAGATATCGCGCTGGCGATTGATGAAATGATCAAACTGGAGATTTGCCGATGTATGATTTGATAAAAGACGATGAAAGTGGAGACATGAGCAAACCCCATCGCGTATCGCTGTCTGACGTATCGCGTGCCACAGGCAAGATGCTGAACCACGGCGATAGCGTGCAACTTGATGCAGGCGCAGCGCCAACGCTGGAAGATCTCACGCAAAGTCTGCACTTTTCGCCCGGCGACGGGCGCATCTGGCTCAACGGCCAGCGTATGCAGTTGTTGCATACCACTTCCCTTGGCGCGCTGCGACGTGAACTGCTGGAGAGCATAGGATCGGAACGCACGCGTGGCTTGCTGACGCGGGTCGGTTATTCTGCCGGTGCGCGTGACGCCCAACTGCTGCGCGAGCGCTGGCCGGATGCCGATGCCAGCACGTTGTTTGCCGCCGGACCGCGCATGCACTCATTGGAAGGAGCCGTCAAGGTCGAGCCGCTGCATTTTGAATTTGATGTCGAACGCGGCACCTATCACGGTGAGTTCTTGTGGCATCACTCCAGTGAAGACGAGGTACACACTGCCGATTTCGGTATTGGTACCGAGCCAGCGTGCTGGATGCAGACTGGCTACGCCATGGGCTACACCAGCGCGATGATAGGACGGTTGATCATCTACCGCGAGGTCGAATGCACGTCCATGGGCCACAAGCATTGCCGCCTGATTGGCAAGCCCGCTGATGAATGGGAAAATGTCGAAGAAGACTTGCGTTTTCTGAACGCGGAATCCTTTGTCAGCACCACTGCTTACGGCGGCCCCGGGCAACATCAGCAGGCCGCAGTGCTGCCGGGCGATGACGAACGGTCTTACGGAGAGAAGGAAATGGTAGGCGTATCGTCGGCCTTCAACGCGGCTTGTCATATGCTTAAACGCGTTGCGCCGACGGTTGCCACGGTGCTGTTCACCGGCGAATCCGGCGTCGGTAAAGAGTTGTTCGCCCACATGCTGCACCAAATCAGCGCCCGTAAGGCACAGCCGTTTGTGGCGGTCAATTGCGCAGCGATCCCCGAGACGCTCATCGAATCTGAATTGTTTGGTGTCGAACGTGGTGCCTACACGGGTGCCAGCCAGTCACGACCAGGCCGCTTCGAGCGCGCCTCGGGCGGCACCTTGTTTCTGGACGAGATAGGAACGCTCAGCCTGGTCGCGCAGGGCAAATTGCTACGGGCGTTACAAGAGGGCGAGATTGAGCGGGTAGGGGGCGTGCGCAGCGTGAAGGTGGATGTGCGGCTGGTGGCAGCAACCAATGTCAATCTGCGCGAAGAGATACAACAGGGGCGCTTTCGCGAAGACTTGTTCTTCCGCCTGAATGTGTTCCCCATCCACTTGCCGCCACTGCGGGACCGGCGCGACGACATCCCGCTGTTGATGGGTTACTTCATGCGCCACTATGGGCAAAAGCATCAGCGCCGCGTGATCGGCTTTACGGCGCGTGCGGTTGATGCCTTGCTCAACTACCACTTCCCGGGCAATATCCGCGAGCTGCAAAACCTGGTCGAGCGCGGCGTTATCTTTGCCAACGAAGATGGCCCTATCGATCTGCCCCATCTGTTCACCAGCGGCGAAGAATCGCAAACCTCGTATTTCTCGCTGGCACAGACAGGCCGCCTGACAGGCCACGGTGCCGCCGCAGCGGAAGCGCCGCCCAGCGGTGCGCTGCTCGATGTGCTGCCTGCCATGCTGCAACAAGCATCGGAACAGAACCAGGGCTGGTCGCTGGACCATCTGGAAAGCACCTTGATACTGGCGGCGGTGGAGCGGGCCGACGGTAATTTGTCGGCGGCAGCACGCATGCTGGGTCTGACGCGGCCACAGTTGTCATACCGCATGAAAAAACTGCAGCAAGGCTGATTTCCGTTTAGAACGGCGTTTCAAAATGACGGCGGTGTCGTTGAGAGTTATTGCCACGCAGACGACTACCTTCATCGCCACACCTAACTATATGCACTTTGAAATACCGTCTTATTCCAAGTAGATTTTCTGCAATAGCTTGATAAGTTGCGCTCGTTCGGTATTGGTCAGTGCGGCGGTGGCCTCAATCTCCAACTCGCTGACGGTCTTTTCTGCCCTGATGCACATATTCATACCAGTGGCCGTCAGCACAAGCGTCTGCGAGCGTCGATCCAGCGGATTACGTTGGCGGAGCAGCAGCCCGCGTTCCTGCAATTTGTCCAGCAGGATTGCAAGATTAGGTGGCGACACATTCACTGCATCCGATAGCCGTTTTTGGTTGATGTTGGGATTGGCCTTAAGCAAGCTCAAGATACTAAAATCCACTGGCCTCAACTGATATCTCGCCATACGTTTTTCGAACAGCGGCATGATATTGATGAAGGCCCGGCGACAGTTGTAGCCGACCAGGCTTAGTAGCATGCTCTGGTTTAGCGACTGCTCCGCAACGTCTTGAACGGCGTCGATTAATTTAAGTTTCGTGTTCTTGGTCTGTATGGTCATCACTCGATTTTAGCAAAGAAGCTGCGCCTCAGCTATCCTGCTGCTTGCAATTCAGTAAAAATACATATAATCTATAATAGTTATAAATTATAACAAAAACCTGAAATCACCATCGAGGAGACACGATGAAACGCAACGTACTGATCGCAATACTGGCGACTGGCTTGCATTTTGGAAATAGCCAGGCTTACGCCCAGGAATCCATCCGCATTGGGGTAATTGCCGCACTTACCGGGCCGTTTGCCAATACCGGTAAGCCGTTCGAGGACGGTATCAAGACCTATTTGCAACAATATGGCGACACGGTGGCCGGCCGAAAGATCGAGATCATCTACCGCGACGATGGCGGCACCAATGTCGACCAGTCCAAACGGGCGGCGCAGGAACTCATCACGCGGGAACATGTTAGTTTCTTAGTTGGCTTCTCGCTGACGCCAAGCGCCATGGCGGTAGCACCGATTGCCACCCAGGCCAAGATGCCGATGATCGTGATGAACGCGGTTACTAACGGCATCACCTCCAAGTCACCATACATGTTACGCACTAGTATGACGATGCAACAGATGACCGGACCATTTGGCACTTGGACAGCAAAAAATAAAATTGGCAAAGTCTATACACTAGTCAGCGACTACAGTACCGGGCTGGATGCCGAGGCGCGTTTTAGCAAGGAATTCAGCGCAGGCGGTGGCAAGGTGATCGGTTCAGCGCGTGTGCCGCTAGCCAATCCTGACTACTCTCCATTCATCCAACGTATCAAGGATGAGAAGCCGGACGCGCTATTTTTCTTTGCCCCCGGTGTGGAAGACGGTATCGGTCTGCTGAAAGCCTTTAGTGACAAGGGTCTGGACAAGGCTGGCATCAAGTTCCTCGGCGTGGGCGACATGACTAGCGAAATGCCAACGCTGGAGGCGCTAGGTGACCGTGCGTTGGGTGCAGTGACGGTACTGAACTACGCTCCCTCGCTAGACAATGACGCTAATAAAGCCTTCTTAAAAGCCTATGCGGTAGCTAATCCGGGGCGTCCCCCAGCTACCTTCGTCACGGTAGCAGCCTATGACACCATGGGCATGATCTATGAAACCATCCGCAAGCTTGATGGTAACGTCACTGGCGACAAGTCGATGCAAGTGCTGGCTGGAATGAAGCGTGATAGTCCGCGCGGACCGATCAGTATTGATCCGGTCACGCGTGACATCGTACAGAACATGTACATCCGCGAGGTGAAAAAGGTCAATGGCAAACTGGTGAACGAGCCTATTGCCGTGCTGCGAGATGTAAGCCCCAACTAAGGAGAAGTATTATGTTCAAACGACGTGTCTTGAAAGGCGCGCCGCTGGTGACGCTTTGCCTGTTGGCTGTTGTCTTGAATGCCTGCGGAGGAAATGGAAGCGGTATTACGGTGCTGCCGCAACTAGCCGCGGCCAGCGGCGGCAAGCTCTCCGCCTGCACTGATCTGGCAAGCCGAATCACCTACCCCAATACGACGATTGCCAGTGCGACCTCGATTGCCGTCGGCGTGCTGACGGTTGCCGGCAAGCCGGTGCCAGCGCATTGTCTGATAAAGGGATCGATGTACCCACGCGTAAGTCCGGTAGACGGGCAAAACTACGCGATAAGCTTCGAGATGCGGCTGCCAGTGGATTGGAATGGGCGCTTCTTTTACTAGGCCAATGGTGGTCTTGATGGTGCCGTTCTCACTGCTATCGGCGATGTCGGCGGCGGCGGGCCGTTGGACAATGCGTTGAACCAAGGTTTTGCCGTGATCAGTTCCGACGCCGGTCATAGTGTGGCGACGCCGTTGTTCGGGCTTGACCCGCAAGCCCGGCTAGACTACGGCTACCAAGCCTCAGGCAAGCTGACACCAATGGCTAAGAGTGTCATCCAGACTGCCTACGGCAAAGGGCCGGATCGGTCCTATTTCGGCGGTTGCTCCAATGGAGGGCGCCATACGATGGTGGCCGCGGCGCGCTATGGCGAGCAGTTCGACGGTTATCTGGTCGGCGATCCCGGTTTCCGGCTGCCGCTGGCGGCGATTGCCAACATTGCCGGTGGACAGTCCTACGCGTCGCTGGCAACCACACCAGGTGACCTGTCGACAGCCTTTACCGGGGCCGAGCGTGCAATGGTGTCGAGGGCGGTTCTGGACAAGTGCGACGCGCTTGATGGCGTCACGGATGGTCTAGTGCAGGACATAACTGCCTGCCAAGCCACATTCAGCTTGGACCGCGACGTACTGGCATGCGGTGTGCAAGGCCGCAACGGCACTTGTCTGAGCGCAGCTCAGAAGACGTCAATCGGACAACTGTTCACAGGTGCGGTCACCAGCACCAAGACAAAGTTCTATTCGAGCTTCCCGTATGACGCGGGTCTAGGCACAAGCAACTGGGCGTTCTGGAAGTTTTTCAGCCCTCTGCAACTGGATTCGGGTGCGTTGGCGATGATCTGGAAGGTGCCACCAGTAAATCCGACCACCTTCAACGGCGCCAGCTTTGCGCTTAGCGCCAATATTGATACGCTGCTAGCGCAGGTGACCGCGACCGACGCCACCTACATAGAAAGCGCGATGTCGTTCATGCTGCCGCCGCATTTGACCGACTACAGCACGGTGAAGAACCGCGGCGCCAAGATGATCCTTTACCACGGCACCAGCGATCCAATATTTTCCAGCGACGACACTACGGCGTGGTACGACAATCTGCGTAACGAGAACGGTGGCGATGCCTCTGGCTTCGCGCGTTTCTTCCGGGTGCCCGGCATGAACCATTGTTCTGGAGGACCGGCAACGGACCAGTTTGACATGCTATCCCCTTTGGTCAACTGGGTAGAAAGAGGGCAGACGCCAGAGCGTGTGGTGGCCAGCGCCCGCGGTGTGGGGAACGCTGGTGGAGTCAATGCCGATGTGCCTGCATTATGGTCGGCGACGCGCACCCGGCCGCTGTGCGCCTACCCGCAGGTGGCGAGGTACAATGGCAGCGGTAACGTCGAGGATGCTGCCAGTTTTAGTTGCAAGTAGAAGTGAGACCAGATGGGGGAGTACGATTATTTACCGGGGTCTTTCTGGTTGGTGAACTGGTCGAATTCAACGTTATAGAATTCATCACCGACCTTTTCAACCTTGCGTACATAAACCGTCTGCACGATATCGCGGGTTTGTGGATCGATGGCGATAGGGCCGCGTGGGCTGTTGATCTGGATGTTCTTCAGGATGTCCATGGCCTGGTCACCGTCAATCTTGCCGTTCAATTTGCGTATTACTTCATAGATCGCTGCCATGCCGTCATATGCCGCCACTGCCATGAAGCTGGGACGACCCACACCTGGATTGGCTGCAGCAAAATTCTTCAGGAAAGCCAGATTCTCCGGTGACTTGTGTGCTGCCGAGTAGTGGAAGGTGGTGATCACACCTGATGTGATATCGCCCATGGCAGGCAATACGTGGTCATCGGTCAGGTCACCGGTGGCGATAACCTTGATACCCGCCGCAGCCAGGCCGCGCTCACGGTAGCCTTTCATGAAAGCCACTCCTTGCTCGCCAGCTGGCACGAAAATGAACACGGCATCAGGTTTGGCGTCCTTGACGCGTTGAATATAGGGTGCGAATTCAGGATTGCGTAGCGGAACACGGATCGTTTCAGTGATCATGCCACCACCTTTGATAAACTCATTCTTGAACGCCGTCTCGGCATCGATGCCGGGTCCATAATCCGCCACCAGCGTCACTACCTTCTTGATGTTGTTTTTCGCCGCCCAGGTTGCCATGGGTGCAGAAATCTGCGCTAGTGTCATCGAAAACCGCACGATGTAATTGGACTTGGCAGTGATCGCAGAGGTGGCTGCGTTCATGATAATCATCGGCTTCTTCGCTTGCTCCGCGATGGGAGCGACAGCCAGCGCTTCCGGTGTCAGGCTGAAGCCAGCCAGGAAATCTACCTTGTCGCGTACCACCAGTTCCTGCGCCAGCCGCTTCGCGATTTCAGGCGAAGGGCCGGTGGTGTCCTTAACGATGATCTCGATTTTTTTGCCCGCCACTGTGCTGCCATTTTGCGCCATCCACGTCTTGATGCCAGCCTCCATCTGTTTGCCGTAATCAGCGAAGGGGCCTGAAAAGGCGGCGATCAGGCCGATCTTGATAGTGTCCTCGGCCCACGACAGTGGTGGCGCAAACAATGTAACAGCTGCCAGTGTCGCCATTGATACAAATCTTTTTATCGTCATGCTGGTCTCCTATATTGTTCTATACGTTCTGTGTTCTTTATAAAGCTAGCGGTGAGCTTGCCTGCAACGACAGACATCAATTCTGCTACGTAGCTTTCGTTGATACTCATTACTTCATGCATAGTATCCAATGAATGTGCGATTAACAATCCATTGTTCGTTAATCGCACACTTTAAAATTGCTCATCATGAAAACAAAAGTGAGGCAGAATGAAGGATGCAGCCAGAATTCTGCCCGAATACTTGCTGCAACATGCTGTTAGGGCAGCAATATCGAAAGTTCTTGCGCGCCGCGCAACAGTACCGGCAAAAATTCATTTTCCAGTTGCTTTACGCTGACACGGGAGGCTTGTGCGCCAACGTTCAATGCTGCCAGTACCGTACCAGATGCACCCCGCACTGGCACTGCAATAGAACGTAGACCCTGTTCCAGCTCCTCATCATTGATGGCATAGCCAGCCTGGCGTACGCCGACCAGGACTTCGCGCAGGCGTTTCTGATTAACTATCGTGTTTTCCGTCATTGGCCGTAGCCTTGTGCGCCCAAGGTACTTATCCAGTTCATCTGGCGACAGGTGTGCCAGCATCACGCGGCCGAGTGAGGTGCAGTAGGCGGGCAGGCGGCTACCGGTGTTCAGCGCCACCGACATCACACGCGAGGTGGCAGCGCGTGCAACATACAACACTTCATCGTCATCCAGCACTGCCAGTGAACTCGATTCGTTCAGGCTGCGGCTGATGTTATTCAGGTAAGGCTGGGCTGACACTGTTAACGGTGTTGATGACAGGTAGGAATATCCCAGCGTCAGCACCTTGGGGCGCAGAGAAAAATTGTTCAACTCTGCATCCACATAACCCAGCTCACGCAAGGTATGCAGGCAGCGCCGCACTGCAGCACGCGGAATCCCGGTTTTCTGGCTGATATTGGCGATGGTCTGTGGCTTGCGAGAATCGCTGAAGGCGCGCACTACCGCCAGGCCACGTGCCAGTGAGGTCATGAAACTGGGATCAGTCATCGCATCGATCTGCTCCGAGATGCTTGGTTCGTGATCTTGTCCGGCTTCAGCAGCGGTGGCTTTAGTCTTGGTGGCTTTAGTGGTCTTGGTCATGGCGTGATTTTAATGCAGTCGTTAAGTTCGATAGTTTTATTTGTTGACCTTGAGGATACGACGTTGTTACACTATATGTGCGATAAACAATCATTTGTTCGATTATCGAACAAATGAATAGTAAAGTGAATCACAAGGGCAGACATATGATTGATAAGATTTATGAATCGCTGGAGCGCGCCGTGACTGATATTCATGACGGCGCAACGGTCATGATTGGAGGCTTCGGCAATGCAGGCATGCCGTCCGCGCTGATCGACGCACTGATCGCACAGGGTGCTTGCGACCTCACCATTGTCAACAACAACGCAGGCAACGGTGAAACCGGGTTGGCCGCGCTGCTCAAGATGAAGCGGGTGCGCAAGATCATCTGTTCCTTCCCGCGCCAGACCGACTCCCATCATTTCGATGCACTATACCGCGCTGGCGAAATTGAACTGGAACTGACCCCGCAAGGCAATCTGGCTGAACGCATACGTGCTGCCGGTGCCGGCATCGGTGGCTTCTTTTCGCCAACCGGCTACGGCACGCAGTTGGCGGAGGGCAAAGAGACACGCTTTATCAACGGCCGCCACTATGTGCTGGAAACGCCTATTCATGCCGATTTTGCACTGATCAAGGCGTTGCATGGTGACCGTTGGGGTAATCTTGTGTATCGCAAGACAGCCCGCAATTTTGGGCCCATCATGGCGATGGCAGCCAAGACCACCATTGCACAGGTGCAGCAGGTGGTGGCGCTGGGGGAACTCGATCCTGAAGTGATCGTTACGCCAGGTATCTTTGTCCAGCGTGTAGTGAAGGAGACAGCATGACGAACAAATATACGCGCGACCAGATTGCGGCCCGCGTGGCCCAGGATATTCCTGAAGGTGCCTATGTCAACCTGGGCATCGGCCTGCCAACTAAGGTGGCCGACCATCTGCCCGCCGATCGCGAAGTGTTTTTGCACAGCGAAAATGGTCTGCTGGGCATGGGGCCTGCACCAGCGACAGGCCAGGAGGATGAAGACCTGATCAACGCCGGTAAACAGCCTGTTACGCTGCTGACGGGCGGTGCTTACTTCCACCATGGTGATTCGTTCGCAATGATGCGCGGTGGTCATCTGGACATCTGCGTGCTCGGTGCTTTCCAGGTAGCATCCAATGGCGACCTGGCCAACTGGCACACCGGTGCGCCTGATGCCATACCGGCCGTGGGCGGAGCAATGGACCTGGCGATCGGTGCCAAGCAGGTATTTGTGATGATGGACCACCAGACCAAGACAGGTGAAAGCAAGATCGTCACGCAATGCAGCTATCCCTTGACTGGCATGACCTGTGTCAACCGTATCTATACCGACCTAGCCGTGCTGGACGTGACACTGCAAGGATTGGCAGTACGCGAGATGGCCCCAGGCCTGAGTTTTGAAGAACTGCAAGCCGTCACCGACGCACCACTGTTACCGTTGAAATAAGAGAGAATGACATGAACGAAGCTTATATCTGTGATGCAGTGCGGACGCCGATAGGGCGCTACGGCGGTGCGTTAAAGGATGTGCGTGCGGACGACCTTGGCGCACTGCCTATGCGTGAACTGATGCGCCGCAATCAGGGTGTGGACTGGACGATGATTGATGATGTGTTCTACGGCTGCGCCAACCAGGCCGGTGAAGACAATCGCAATGTGGCGCGCATGTCGGCACTACTGGCTGGCTTGCCGCAGGAAGTGCCTGGCTCCACCATCAACCGGCTGTGTGGCTCGGGAATGGATGCTATCGGTACGGCAGCACGCGCCATCCAGGCTGGCGATGCCAGTCTGTTGATCGCCGGTGGTGTCGAGTCAATGACACGTGCACCTTTTGTTATGGGTAAGACCGATTCGGCATTTGCGCGCAATGCATCTCTGCAAGACACCACCATGGGCTGGCGCTTCATCAACAAGACGTTGAAAGAAGCTTATGGCGTCGAGACCATGCCGGAAACGGCAGAAAACGTGGCCCAGGATTATGGCATCAGTCGCGCCGACCAGGATGCGTTTGCGCTGGCAAGCCAGAACAAGGCTGCTATCGCCATCGCCGAAGGTTTTTTTACGCGTGAAATTGTTCCGGTATCGCTGCCGCAGAAGAAAGGTGATCCTGTCATCGTCAATCAGGATGAGCATCCGCGCGCCACCACGCTGGAAGCGTTGGCAAAACTAAAAGGTGTGGTCAGAGTAGACGGTAGCGTTACCGCTGGCAACGCATCTGGCATCAATGACGGTGCCTGCGCGCTATTGATCGCTAGTGCGGACGCGGCACGCCAGCATGGGCTAAAGCCCTTGGCCCGCGTCGTAGGTATGGCAACTGCTGGCGTGGCACCACGTGTAATGGGTATCGGCCCGGTACCGGCAGTGCAAAAACTGTTGCGCCAGACCGCTCTGACATTGGAGCAGATGGACGTAATAGAACTGAACGAAGCCTTTGCCGCACAGGGCCTGGCAGTGTTGCGCCAGTTAGGTCTGCGTGATGACGACCCACGCGTCAACCCGAACGGTGGTGCCATCGCGCTTGGTCATCCGCTGGGCATGAGCGGCGCACGCCTGGTTACGACAGCAAGCTACCAGTTGCATCGCAGCGGTGGGCGTTACGCCTTGTGTACCATGTGCATAGGCGTGGGGCAGGGCATTGCAATGATCATTGAGAGAGTGTGAAGAAGAGATTGTAAAAAAGAATGTGACCGAAAATATAATTCAGTGCATGTAGACAAGCAGCGGAGACAAAAATGAACAAACAAAATCAAAACGAGAGACGGCTGTGCTGACCAATTTCGCCGGTGTGCTGTTCGATGGCATCGCCTATGGCAGCCTCTTGTTTCTGATCAGCGTAGGCCTGTCGGTAACAATGGGCATGATGAACTTCATTAATCTGGCGCATGGCGCTTTCGCCATGCTGGGTGGATATGTCAGCGTCACACTGCTGTCGCGCCTGGGGGTGCCGTTTCTGGCATCACTGCCGCTGGCCTTCCTGGCATCCGCCTTCACCGGACTGGTGCTGGAGCGACTGCTGTATCGTCGTCTCTACCAGGCTAGCCACCTGGACCAGGTGCTGTTCTCTATTGGTCTGACCTTTATGTCAGTGGCTGGTGCTACCTGGTTGTTCGGCCCGACACAACAGCCTGTCACGTTGCCGGACTGGTTGCGTGGCCAGGTATCGCTGCTGGGCTTGGATGTGGGTGTTTACCGTCTGTTCCTGATTGGAGTGGTGGTGCTGGTTACCCTGGCCCTGGGATTGCTGATCGAACGTACCCGTTTCGGTGCACAGATCCGTGCATCTGTCGATAACCAGACTGCCGCTGCTGGCCTGGGCATCAATGTCAACCTGGTGTTTAGCCTGACCTTCGCGCTGGGTTCGGGCCTGGCTGGTTTGGGTGGTGGTTTGGGTATTGACGTGCTGGGGCTGGATCCGACTTTTCCGATCAAGTATATGGTTTATTTCCTGTTGGTGGTTGCTGTGGGTGGTGCCGGGACGATCAAGGGGCCGCTGCTGGCAGCGCTGATCCTGGGTGTGTTCGACGTCGCTGGAAAATACTATGTGCCTCAAGTAGGTGCTTTTGTCATCTACGGCCTGATGGTACTGTTGCTGATATTGTTTCCGGCTGGCCTGATGCGGAGGAAGGCATGAACGCTGTCACCGAAACAGCCATCCAGGCTGCAGATGCCGTCTCAACTACAACCATCAACCAAGCTCAGATCGCGCCGATACCACGTTTGCCGCATGACCGCTGGAAGCCACTGGAAATCGCTTTCTGGCTGCTGCCGGTAGTTGCGTATTTTTCTTTTCCTGGTTATCTGGTGCTGATCAGCCAGATCATGATCACCGGCCTGTTCGCACTGTCGCTCGACCTGATGCTGGGTTATGCCGGCATCGTCTCACTGGGGCACGCCGCTTTTTTTGGCCTGGGTGCCTATACGGCTGGCCTGTTGTCCGTACACGGCTGGAGCGAACCGTTCAGCGGTCTGCTGGCCGGTGCTGCAGTGGCTGGACTGTTTGGCTTCGTAACATCCTGGCTCGTGGTACGAGGCCAGGATCTGACGCGCCTGATGGTCACGCTGGGTATTGGCCTGATGCTGTTTGAAGCGGCCAACAAGGCCTCTTTCCTCACTGGTGGTGTGGATGGTTTGTCTGGTATGGTGGTCGGCAAATTGTTCGATGTCTTCGAGTTCGATCTGAATGGCAATGTCGCTTATTGCTACAGCCTGGCCGTGTTATTCATCGTATTTTTGTTGCTGCGCCGGCTGGTAAAGTCGCCGTTCGGCCTGAGTCTGATTGGCATTCGCGAGGGCGTGCGTCGCATGCCTGCACTGGGTGTCAATGTCAATCGCCGCCTGGTAGCCGTGTTCACGGTCGCTGCGACAGTGGCTGGTCTGGCGGGTGCGTTGCTGGCACAAACCACACAGTTTGTCGGGCTGGACTCGCTGGGTTTTCCGCGTTCAGCCGAGTTGCTGATCATACTGGTGCTGGGCGGTACTGGTCGTCTCTACGGTGCACTGATCGGTGCGGCGGTGTTCATGCTGGCACAAGACTATCTGTCCGGCCTGAATCCGGCTTACTGGCAATTTTATATCGGCCTGCTACTAGTAGTGATCGTACTGTTTGCACGTGGTGGTATTTTGGGCGGATTGGAAGTACTAGCCTGCCGTCTTAAATCATGGCTGCGCAAGGAGCAAGCATGAAGCATGTCAGTAACAACAATGCAGACATCACATTGCGCACCGAAGGCTTGAGTAAACAATGGGGCGCATTTGTCGCTAATAGCGATATCAACCTGAGCTTCGCCCCCGGCGCACGCCATGCGCTGATCGGCCCCAACGGTGCTGGCAAGACCACCTTCATCAATCTGTTGACTGGCGGTCTCATGCCCAGCAGCGGCAAGGTGTATCTGGGCAGCGAAGACATCACGCATCTGCCACAGCACCGTCGTGTGCAACGTGGCATGACACGCACCTTCCAGCTCAGCACCCTGTTCGCTGGTATGACGGTAATAGAGTCTGTGGTACTGGCAATTTGCGAGCGGCGCGGGCTGCAGTCGGTCTGGCATCAGACTGTAGCCAGGCAAGCAGATGTCGTCGACGAGGCGATGGCTCTGCTGGCGACACTTCATTTAAGTGACCAGGCCAATAGCATCACACGCAACATGGCATATGGCAAACAGCGGTTAGTAGAAATTGCGCTGGCACTGGCCACCAAGCCGCGCATCCTGCTATTGGACGAACCGGCAGCAGGCATCCCTCAGGCGGAAAGCAAGGAGCTGTTTGAGGTGCTGTCCCAGTTGCCGCACGATGTCACGGTGCTATTTATTGAGCATGATATGGGGTTGGTATTCCGTTTCGCCGACCGCATCACAGTCCTGGTCGCTGGCAAGGTGCTGACCGAGGGCACACCGGCCGAAATCGCGGCGGATCCGCGTGTCAGGGAAGTCTATCTGGGCGAGGCAGAATATGCGTGAGTTGTTGGCACTTGATAAAGTCTGCGCAGGTTATGGAGAATCAGTGGTACTGGAAGACGTGTCGCTCGTACTGCAAGAAGGCGACAGTCTGGCCTTACTCGGTCGCAACGGCGTTGGCAAAACCAGTCTATTGATGACGCTGATGGGATTGACGCGACTGCACAAAGGCGTCTTACGCTGGGCGGGGCACGACATCGGGCGCATGTCCACGCATCAGCGCGCACGTGCGGGCCTGGGCTGGGTACCGCAGGAACGGCATATGTTTCCCTCATTGACGGTGGAAGAACATCTGACGGTGGTAGAACGTCCCGGTCCATGGAATCTGCAAAAGGTTTATCAGATTTTCCCGCGCCTGTTCGAGCGCCGTACCAATATGGGTAACCAGTTGTCCGGAGGCGAGCAGCAGATGGTGGCAATTGCACGTGCGCTGATGACCAACCCACGCATTCTGCTGTTGGATGAGCCTATGGAAGGCCTGGCACCCATCATCGTGCAGGAACTGCTGCGTGTGGTACGCAAACTGGTGCAGGATGAGGGCATGTCGGTGATTGTGGTTGAGCAGCATGCGCGTTTGGCGCTATCACTCACCCAGCGCGCCATCGTACTTGATCGCGGGTGCATCGTGCACGACTCGGACAGTGCCAGCTTGTTAGCCGATGGCGACAAGCTGGACCGCCTCGTCGCCATCACCTGATATCCTGGCAGCAACTATTTTGGTTTATAGATCCCTGCGCCGACCGTGTACTTGCCCTCCGCCAAACGGATGTAGGATGTCTTGTCTTCTAGTGTCTTGGTGACGGGGTTGACCCAGACATAGTCTACCCAACCAGGCTTCTTCGACTGGGCAACATCCCGCATTTCCTGCACAAACCGTTTCCCGTTGGCATCCTTCAACTGTGACATGTCTTTGCCGTTCATCTTGGGCGTAACGGCGTGACAGACCATCATCATCTGTGCATCCTGGACAAACACATACAGGTCGCCCTGGATAAAGCCTCCCTTGGTATCAGAGAAATCTTTGCAGGCTACATCGATACCCTTTTTCTGGATATTCGCCACCGCCTTGTCAACCAGAGCGATGGCGTCGGCCTTACTGGCGGTCTGCGCAAGGACGGGTAATGAGGGAGCAAGCAGCAGGGTGGTCAAGCTGGTGATGGCGTAACGTTTCATGATGTCTCCTGATGTGATGAACCTGATATTTTTTATATTAGTCTACCTCGCGCGCGGCTGGCGCGCTATCGGCGAGTGGGGCACGGCTTTGCTCGTTGTTTTCCTGCACAAGTTTGCTTAACAGCTTCATGAATTGCTGCTGCTCCACCTCAGTGAGCGGTGCCAGCAAACGACGCCGCAACCGTTGCGAACCGGGAACCAGATCGTTCAGCAGTTGCTCGCCAGCGCTGGTGATGGTCAGTGCGCGCTGGCGGCGATTGGTAGGAATGACCCGGCGTTCCAGTAGTCCCTTTTCCTCCAGTCGTGCGCAGACGGTGGCACCGGTCGAGGTGTCAATGCCACTGATGGCAGACAGCGACACCTGGTCTATGCCTTCATGATTTTCAAGGTTACGCAGCATTGCGTACTGCACTGGTGTTAGCTCGTCACCCATTTCGTCGTAAAAAATCGACACTGATATTTGTTGCGCACGGCGCAACAAATGGCCCGGATGTTCATACAAGTCAATCAGCTTGCTTTCTGTTTTTTGCATAGTGCTTTCTCAACTGGTGCCGCGCTAGGTAAAAAAATTCACGTGCGACGTTTACATCGCCAAATTTAAGTCTATACTCTACTACATTCAGTACACTGAATATTAATTCAAAATTAAAAAAGGAGACCGTGATGTTCCCCAAAAATACCTGGTATGTAGCTTGTACACCGGACGAAATCGAAGCCAAGCCACTAGGCCGTAAAATTTGCGGTGAGCAGATAGTGTTCTATCGCGGGCCGGAAGGTAAGGTTGCGGCAGTGGAGGATTTTTGCCCGCATCGCGGTGCGCCACTATCACTGGGCTTTGTGCGAGATGGCCAGTTGGTGTGCGGCTACCATGGGCTGGAGATTGGTTGCGACGGCAAAGTAATCAGCATGCCGGGGCAGCGTGTGCGTGGTTTCCCCTGTATCCGCAGCTACCCGGTGGAGGAGCGCTATGGTTTTATCTGGGTCTGGACAGGGGAGCGTGAACTGGCCGATCCGGCCAAAATCCACCACCTGGAATGGGCAGTCAATCCAGAATGGGCATATGGTGGCGGGCTGTATCACATCAACTGCGAATACCGGTTGATGATCGATAACCTGATGGACCTGACGCACGAAACCTATGTGCATGCGTCCAGCATTGGTCAGAAAGAGATTGACGAGGCACCTGTCCACACCCGCGTCGAGGGCGAAGAAGTCATCACCAGTCGCTTTATGGAAAATATCATGGCTCCACCGTTCTGGCGCGCTGCCCTGCGTGGTAACGGCCTGGCAGATGACGTGCCGGTGGACCGTTGGCAAATCTGCCGCTTTACGCCACCCAGTCACGTCATGATCGAGGTCGGCGTCGCCCACGCAGGCAAGGGTGGCTATGACGCCGATCTGCAGCACAAGGCGTCGAGCATTGTGGTTGATTTCATTACGCCAGAAACGGAAACCTCGCATTGGTACTTTTGGGGCATGGCGCGCAATTTCAGGCCAGACGACAAGGAACTGACTGCCACCATTCGTGAAGGCCAGGGCAAAATATTCGGCGAGGACCGTGAGATGCTGGAACGGCAGCAAGCCAATATCCTGCGTCATCCTGAACGCAAATTGCTGATGTTGAATATCGATGCCGGTGGAGTGCAGTCACGTCGCGTGCTGGATCAGTGGCTGGAGCGGGAGCAGCCGATATGAGCGCCGGTTTGCTACAAGTACGGATAGAACGCAAGCACGTCGAAGCGGAGGATATCTGCAGCTACGAATTGGTCAGCGCAGACGGTGCACAGTTACCCCCGTTTACTGCAGGCTCACATATCGACGTGCATATCAGCACTGGCCTGGTGCGACAATACTCGCTGTGCAATCCACCCAGTGAACGTCACCGCTATCTGATAGGCGTGCTACGCGACCCGGCCTCACGCGGTGGATCGCAAGCCATGCATGAAGCTATCAAAGCTGGCGATACCTTGCAGATCAGCGTACCGAAGAACCATTTTCCCTTAACCAAAGCCAAACATAGCTTGCTGCTGGCGGGTGGTATTGGCGTCACGCCGATTCTTGCCATGGCTGAATCCCTGTCGGCACAGGGGGATGCATTCGAGATGCACTATTGCACGCGTTCGCCCGAGCGTACCGCATTCAGTCAGCGCATCGCAGTATCGCGATTTGCAGCGCAAGTGCATTTTCATTACGACACTGGCGATGCCGAGCAAAAACTGGATCTACCTACGCTGCTGAGACAACTGGACCGCCAGACCCACATTTACCTGTGCGGTCCGGCCGGTTTCATCGATCATGTAAAGGCCACAGCCAAAGCGCACGACTGGCCGCAAGACCAGGTGCACCTGGAGTACTTCGGTGCCGCTGCTGCTCCAGCCGAAGCTGGCAATCAGGCGTTTGAAGTACAGTTGGCTTCGAGCGGCAAAGTGTATGTCATTCCACCCGATAGCACAGTGCTACGCGTACTGAGCGCTGCCGGCGTATTCATTCCTGCTTCCTGCGAGCAAGGCGTGTGCGGCACCTGCCTGACGCGCGTGCTGGATGGTGTGCCCGACCACCGCGACCTGTATCTGGACGAGTCGGAGCAGGCTGCCAATGATCAGTTTACTCCTTGCTGTTCACGGTCGAAAACCGCTACTTTGCTGCTGGATTTATAATTGGCTGACCATCTTGATCATCCGTAAGGACAATCATCTGATGGCCAGCATCGCTTCACAGTGCGCCGATAAAATCCCGAACAGCGAGCGTGAAGGCTTGCGGTTGTTCTACATAGCCCAGGTGAGAAGTTTGAGCCAGAATTTTTAACTGTGCACCAGGGATGTTGGCCATTAGCGTACGCGACATCTCTACCGGCGTGCCCTGGTCCAGCTCCCCGGCAATCACCAGCGTCGGCACAGTGATGGCACCCAGCCGGGCAGTTGTATCGACTGCGCCGACCGCGTGGCAGCAAGCAATATAGCCTGCGGCATCTGTGCTGACAACGCGGCGGCGAAAGCGGGCGACGATGGCTGCATGTTCAATGCGAAACTGCTCATGAAAATAACGCCCCATTACAGCGTCGGCGATCGCTTCAACGCCACCCTCGCGCACGGTAGCGATGCGCTGGCGCCAGGCCTCTCTAGCGGTTTCTGTGTAGCCTGAAGTCGTATGGGCCAGCACCAGTGCCTGTATCAGTGACGGATGGCGCAGCGCCAGTTCCTGACCCACCATACCACCCAGTGACAAGCCTATCCACACCACCGGCCCGGTATCCAGCTCACGCAGCAGGGCGGCGGCATCGTTGGCCAGGTCGGCCATGCTGTACATGCCCGCTGGCGCTTCGGAACTGCCATGACCACGATGGTCGTAAGCAATCACCCGGCAGTCTTCAGCCAGCAGGTTAGCCAGATTATCCCACATGGTCAGGTCGCAACCCAGTGCATGGCTCAGTACCACTGTATGGCGTGGCACCTTGCCGTTGCGGGGTGCCCGGATAGTGTAGTGCAGCGCGGGTTGGCCAGCACTACGGGCGGCATGGCCGATGCCAGGGTGGCAGGTAGCGTACGGTGTCAATGGTGCAAGCTCATAGCCGATCTGCGGTTCCACTTCGCGTAAGATCACTTGTGCATGGGTAAACGCGGTATTGGCAGCGGGCACGCCGGCATAGATGGCTGACTGTATCAAGACCTCTTTCAACTGATCCGGTGTCAGGCGGTTTGTGTCGCTACCCAACAATGCGGCCCGCACATGCAGATCGAATTCTTCCCAGCGGCCCAGCGCAATCGTGATGGCAAGGACTATGGCGCGCCGGGTCTGCTGCTCCAGGCCTGGCCGTCCCCAGATTTCATTCCACGCAAAACGTGTGATCAGGTTCTGGAATTCGGCGTTGAAACTGTTGGCACCGGCCAGCGAGCGCTCCACCCAGGCATCACCAAGGATGGCGCGGCGATTGTGCAACCCACGCTCGAAGTCGTGGTCGATAGGATCGAAGCTCATGCGGTAGTCCTGTGATAAAAGTGAATGGCATTTTGTGCTGCAATGTCACTGCGCAAGTAGTCTAGCTGCTGTCGTGCCAGGCGCTGTGCTGGTGCGGTAGCAGCGACTGGATCGAATAGGGCGGCCAGGGCAGACTGATCAACCTGTTGGCGCAAGCTGGCGTCGGCTTGTACGGCATCAGCCAGCACCTCGGCCAAATGACGCCGGCTGGCCAGTGCTTCTGTGCTCATTTTCTCCAGCAACCGATGAGCTTCCGGCCGACCGACGCTGGCTGCCAATGCTGCCGATGCTGCTTCGGCAAATATCAGCCCTTGCAAAGCGTCGATATTGCGCAGCATGCGACTGGTATCAACCTGCAGACCTGCAAAGGCGTCGTTCAGTGCCTGTAGAGCGCCGTGCGCGCTCAGAAACAGGCCGGGCCACTCGGCAAGTTCGGCCTGCCAGTTGCCCAGTCCGCGCTCGTGTTGCTGTCCCATGCTGGCCAGTAGCACCGCTGCGTGCTGCGGTGTACGGATGGCGGCGGCCAGCGTGATCATGGACGATACTGGATTGCGTTTGTGTGGCATGGCGGAAGAACCTCCTCGTCCTGAGCCAGACGGTTCCGCCAGTTCAGCGATTTCGCCTTGCGCCATCAGGCTGACATCGGTGGCAATTTTGCCCAGACTGCCTGTCAGCACAGCCACTTCCAGCCCCAGTCGCACCCATTCGTCGCGCTGCGTGTGCCACGCGGCATCCGCCACCTTCAGGCCCAGAGCGATAGCAACGCGCGCCGCCACGGCAGCGCCTTGCTCACCCATTACGGCCAAGGTCCCGACTGCGCCGCCCAACTGCAGTTGCAATGACCGTGCCGCGCACTCGCGCAGACGTGCGCGAGTGCGCACCAGCGGTGCCAGCCAGCCAGCCACCTTAAAACCAAAACTGCTGACTTGCGCCGGCTGCATCAGCGTGCGTGCCAGCACCGGTGTCGCGATATGCAGGTCTGCCAACTGCAGCAGCCGTCCGGTCAGGTCATGCAAACCATCGTCCAGCAACTGCAGCGCGTCACGTGTTGCCAGCACCATGGCAGTATCGATCACGTCCTGGCTGGTGCTACCCCAATGGACGCGCGTTGCCGCCTCTGCATCGTACAATGCCACGGTGCGTATCAGCTCATGCACCAGCGGGATAGCCAGACTGCCAGCGCGGCGACCAACATTGACGATGGCAGGAATATCATACAACTGCGCATTGCAAACACCAGCTATGGCACGCGCCGTCGCAGGTGACAGCAAACCTTCCTCAGACTGGGCTTGTGCCAGTGCTGCTTCAAAGTGCAACATGGCCTGCACGATCGCGGCATCGTCAAAGACCGCGATCATGTCCGGCGTGGTAAGGAAACTGTCGAAAATGGATACACTCAAGAGAACCCCGCTACAAGGTCACACATAGTCGAAAAATGCAGTTTCCTTATCGGTCTGCATCCAGATGTCCCAGTGATAGGTGCCTGGCGCGGTCTTGCGCGCGACCAGGGTAGGGCGGCGGTTTTCTGGCACCTGCTGCAGTATCGCAGATTGCGCCAGGCCGCTGTCGTCATCCAGAAAAATAGCGGTGAACTGGTGTTTGACAAGGCCACGCGCGAACACGGTGATGAAGGTAGCCGGCATGCCCATGGTGGGTAACTCAATTTGCGAAAGGCACAAGCTGAAGCGGCCCGCATCGTCACTTGGCACCCGACGAAAACCCGGCAGAACTTGTGCGGCTTCCGCGTCAGCCGCGGCTGGTTGCCAGGCTTCGATCTGGGCATCATTGATAGGTTGACCATCACCGTCATAAATGGCGCCGCTGATGGTGACGGTAGTTACGGTGGTTTCCAGTAGCGCGACGGCAGTGGCGGCTGTTGCATCCACGGCCCATTGCCAGGCTTCATGCGAAAAGGGGCCAATGGTTTGAGATGTCGTGATATTGCTCATGCGGGTCTCCGTTAAATGCCCATGGGCGTAGCGTCACGGCCACGCAGTACGATATCGAATTCATAACCCAGCATCTTGTCGCTGTCAGTGTGCTCCAGACTATAGCGCGAAATCAGGCGCTGGCGTGCAGCCAGGTCCGGGATGCTCTGGAAGATGGGGTCATAGTCGAACAGCGGATCACTGGGAAAATACATCTGGGTGACCAGGCGTTGCGCATAGACATTGCCGAACAGGGAAAAGTGGATGTGCGCCGGACGCCATGCCTTGTTGTGATTACCCCATGGGTAAGGACCAGGCTTGATGGTGATGAAGCGATAGCGGCCGTCGCCGTCAGTCATCATCTTGCCGAAGCCGTAGAAATTTGGATCAAGTGGTGCCTGGTGCTGGTCACGTTTGTGCCAATAACGGCCAGCGGAATTGCATTGCCAGACTTCGATCAGCGAATTGCGCACCGGTTTGCCATCCTCGTCGATTACCCGGCCGGTGACGACGATCTTTTCGCCAAGCGGCTCGCTCACACCATGCCCAGTCAGGTCGGTGTCGTTTGGCAGCAGAATACGTGGCGAGGGTAGCAGGTTATCAAGCACCGGCTGGTCCGCCTGGATACGTAACAGCGGCTGGGTGGGGCCACGCTTCAGCGTGGACTTGTAAGGTGGGTAGATCAGTTCCGGATAGACGCCGGACGCGATAGCATCGAATTTCAAGGCAGGTCTCCTGTTATTAAGACTATGTGTGAGATGAATGGTATGAAATCTGCCCTGGCATCACAATACATCAGATGCTAGTGGTATTCGCTATACGCACAAAATGTGCGACAATCGCACAAATTTATAAAATCCTTTCATTTCCTGTCTTATGGTGCCAGAACAAGAACTTCCTGCCCAACGCGACCTCGTGGCAGGCCTGGAAAAAGGCTTGCAGGTGATTGCCGCCTTCGACCAGGAGCGTAGCCGACTGACCATCGCTGAAGTGGCCGAACTCACCGGTTTGACGCGGGCGGCGGCGCGCCGCTATTTGATCACGCTGACTCATCTTGGCTACATGCGACATGAAAACAAACTGTTCGCGTTGACGCCTATGGTCCTGCGCCTGGGACAGTCCTATCTGCATTCGGCGCGCTTGCCGCGCATTGCGCAACCCTTGTTGTACCGGCTCGCTTATTCACTGGGGGAAGCGGCATCGGTCGGTGTGCTAGATCACGATCAACTGGTGTGTGTAGCTGCTGCCAGCGCCGGGCAACTGGTGTCAGTCACATTGCAGCCGGGTACCCGGGTACCTGCTTACTGTACTGCAAACGGACGGATACTGCTGGCCCATCTGCCGCAGGCGCAGGTCGACAATTTTCTGGAGCGCGCCCAGCCAGAGCAAATCACCGAATACACCATCCTCAACATAGAGCGCCTGGCACTGGAAATCGTGCATGCTCGCGCACAAGGTTATGCGATGGTGGATCAGGAACTGGAATTGGGGCTGCGCACCATCGCCGTTCCGCTAAAGAACTTCCGTAGTGAGGTGGTGGCTGCAATGAACATCAGCGTACATGCCGGTCGCATGCCACGCGAACAAATGGTGGAGCGCTGCCTGCCTGCACTGATCAAGATCCAGGTCGAGTTGAATGCCTTGCTGTAATACTGCTACCCATGGGTGACCTTCGCACTACACCTTAACTGCGCCTCAATTACTGCGGAATTCCTTGGGTGTCAAACCCATGCGTTTTTTGAACAGGCGGCTGAAGTAGGCCGGGTCCTGGAACCCCAGTTCATAGGCAATACTGGCAATGCTGGCGGGTAAATAAGTCAGCTTGCGACAGGCTTCCAGTATCAGCCGATCCTGCGTGATATCAAATGCCGATTTGCCGGATAGTTTGAGACACAGCCGGTTCAGGCTGACTGGCGAGGTACGCAGCACGGTAGCATACTGGCTAAGCTGCCATTGATCCCTGTAATGCTTTTCTACCTCGGCGCGGAAATGGCTAAATAATTCAAAGTCGCGGCGCCCCGACTGATCGACAAAGCGCCGCTCCTCGTTCAGCCGCACCAGTAGCAACAAGGTGCTGCGCGCCAACCATTCCAGCATCAGCGTGTGGCCGTACTGCGGCCAGGTTGCTTCTGCCAGCAAGTTTTGCAACAGCGATTCCAGTCGCGCGCGTAGCTCAGGATGGCCCGAAAGATTGATCGCCAGTGGTTCTACAAACAATGATGAGTACAAGTCACCATGATTTTCCGCCACTGCGAAGACCACGTTCTGGTCCACCGTCAGCACGTAGCCATGCGCCTCCGCCGAAAAATCGAAGCCATGTACCACAGACGGATGGATGGTGATGACGGTCGGCGCGTTGCATTCCCAGACAGCGCCATTGACGCTGGCGCGGACTTCTCCGCCAAAGAGAAAAAGTACCTGAAACAAACCGCTGTGAGTATGCTTTTCGATATGCCAGTGGTGCACCCGGCTGCGGGTTTCGATTAGCTCAACGTGTACAAATTCGGCATTTTCTCCCTGTATATACTCACCATACAGGCCAAACTGTGGAATGTCAGGTGGAGCCGGTTTTGCGTTGCGGGCCATGAATAATCGTATTGGTAAAAAATGACTGAATGTCGAAATAGTACAAGTTTTAAACTGTTTCATCCATTTTTTTTTGACAGATCCGACGCTACGATGACTACACATTAAAACCATATCGGAGACATCATGCGTACTCAAGTAGCCATCATTGGTGCTGGCCCTGCAGGCTTGTTGCTATCCCATCTGCTGCATTTGAACGGCATCGAATCCATCGTGCTGGAGTCACGCAGTCAGGCCGAGATTGAAGCAACGATACGCGCTGGCGTGCTGGAACAAGGCACCATGGACATCCTGAAGAATGCCGGCGTTGGTGCGCGCATGCAGGCTGAAGGCGCGCTGCACCACGGAATAGAACTGGCCTTCGACGGCCAACGCCATCGCATTGACCTGACCGAGCTTACCGGCAAAGCCATCACCGTCTATCCGCAACACGAAGTGATCAAAGACCTGGTGGCTGCCCGGCAGGCAGCACAGGGACAGTTGCTGTTCGAAGTTAGCGGGGTAGAATTGCATGGCATCGACACTGTCACGCCATTGGTCAGCTTCACTCATCATGGCGGGGCAGCACACATCGAAGCCGATTTTGTCATCGGCTGTGACGGCTACCACGGCGTCACGCGGCCAGCGATGCCATCACAAGACCGCCAGGATTACCAGCGTAACTATGGCTTCGGCTGGTTCGGCATTCTGGTGGAGTCAGCACCATCGTCCAATGAGCTGATCTATGCGCAGCACCAGCGTGGTTTCGCCCTGGTAAGCACGCGTACACCGACTGTGCAGCGCCTGTACTTCCAGTGCGATCCTGCTGATCACGTCGATAACTGGTCGGACGACCGCATCTGGGCTGAATTACATGCACGCCTGGAAAATAACGATGGCTGGCGGGTCAATGAAGGACGTATCTTTCAAAAAAACATCATCGGCATGCGCAGCTTCGTGTCTACCCCCATGCAGTCAGGCAGGCTGTTCCTGGCTGGTGACGCCGCACACATCGTGCCGCCCACCGGTGCCAAGGGCATGAACTTGGCGGTGTCAGATGTGTATTTGCTGACACAGGGGCTGGAACAGTTTTACCACCAAGGGCAAGAAGACCGGCTTTATGGCTACACGGCAGCAGCCTTGAAGCGCATCTGGCGCGCCGAGTACTTTTCGTGGTGGATGACCAGCCTGCTGCATAACTTCAATGACGCTAGCCCGTTCCAGCGTGAAATGCAGCGAGCAGAACTTGAATGCGTCGTCAGCTCACGCGCAATGGCAACGGCGCTGGCAGAAAATTACGTCGGTGCATTTTGACCAGTAACTATCTGGTCGTTTTGGAAATTCAAGTTTCAGCCACCCGGCGGTCTGTTCTGGCGACCAATTCCAACTGCAATTTCATTTCTCAATCCTTAGTTTATTCGCTGCACGGCCCCGCCAATGGAGGCAGTTTTTCCATGGCACGACCCTAGCGGTCCAACATCAGATTGTATTCGACGTAGGTTTCTTCACGCTCCCATTCGGTGGCGCGATACAGGGCTTGCGCACTTTCATTGGTTTTCGCGGCCGACAGGCTCAAAGCCTTGGCTCCGAGCGAGCTGGCATAGGGGTTGCGGTCTCAATCAGCCCCTTGGCGATGCCGCGGCGACGGCCCGCCTCGACTACGAACACGTCGTTGAAGACGAAGTCCTCTATGCCAGAGGGCTTGCCCGTATATCACATTCAATTGGGGGGAGCAGGCTTTGGATGGCTTGTGCGGGCAAAGCGGTTGAGCGCAACCAGCCTTGATATAAATCGCAGCCTATATTTTCAAGCGAAATGAGTTGCAATTCGGTCTCGACACCTTCCGCGATTACTTCCATGCCGAAGTCATGGCCTAATGTGGCAATAGCTTTGACGATTGCCATGTCCTTATGATTTTTAGTGTGCCCCTTTACGAAACGCTGGTCGATTTTGATGCGTTGCACGGGAAATTCTCTTAAGTAAGTGAGGGATGCATAACCGGTACCAAAGTCGTCAATACTCACGCCGACGCCGAAAGCATGTAATTGTTCCAGGCAGGTTTTGGCGATATTGATGTCTTGCATAATCATGGTCTCAGTGACCTCGATTTCTATGCGTGAGGGAGGGATGCCAGCATCGTTAATCGACTTGATCACAAAATCGACAAAGCCTGCCTGGAAGAATTGCAGGCTGGACACATTTACGCCAACCACGAATTTTTCTGGCAAGTTCCAGGTCGGTATTAACTGGCAGACTTCGACCAGAATTTGATTGCCAATATCAATAATGAGTCCGGACTCTTCTGCGATAGCGATAAAATCTTTGGCTGCAATCATGCCGCGTTTGTCATGGCGCCAGCGCAGCAATGTTTCGACACCAGTCATCTGATGAGTGCGCACATCGAATTGCGGTTGGAAATAAGGTAAGAATCGCTTTTCTTTCATTGCAACGCGCATTTCGAGTTCCAGATTCGTTCTTTGTTCCAGAGCCTGTGCAATATCGATAGAGAAGATCGTATATTTGTTTTTGCCTTTTTCCTTGCTTTGATACATTGCCATATCGGCTTGCTTCATCAGTTCATCCACATCTGGCGCACCATTGCTGGCGATGGCAATGCCAATACTGGTGGTCAGATAATAAGTGTGTTTGCCAATGTTCATTGGTGCGCAGATCAGTGCGAGTATGTGGTCTGCTATGGTGTGAACGTCGTTGTCTTTGGGTAGATGTTCTACCAGAATAACGAATTCATCTCCGCCCAGACGAGCAACAAAATCATGTTCTTTGACTGAATTTTTCAGGCGACGGGCGATTTCGATTAAGACCTGATCGCCGATATCATGACCCACTGAGTCATTGATAAATTTAAAGCGATCCAGATCGAGGAAGAACACGGCAAGTTTGCTGTGATAGATATGTGAGTGCCGCAGTGCTCTCTCAGTCGCATGACGTAAGCTGGTGCGATTTGCTAATCCTGTCAGAGCATCCTGATATGCTAACTGTTTAATTTTTTGCTCGGATTGATATTTATCCGTGACATCCATGGCGATCACGCGCAGTGTGAATCCCGTCTGTGTCTCGCTGGAATCTACGATGAGATTGAGCCAGCCAGGTGTTTCACTCTCTATGCGGACGACCTGATGCGTGTGCAGCACCGTAGTGAGTGCCGTGCTGATTACTTGCGTGAATTTGAGTGCATCTTCAGCATCCATATGCAGAAGTAGCTGCAGCAAATAATCAATCCGGATCTCTGGATCGAGATAAAATAAATCATGCAGATTGCCCGTTTGTGCGCTGAGCTGATGTGATGGGCTGAGTTGGAAACTTCCCATTTTAGCCAGACGCTGCGTTTCCAATAGAGATTCTTCACTGATCTGTAAAGCGCTGGTCATATCGTAAGCAAGCCGGTGAGCGATTTTACCGGTTCTGACTGTCAGATAAATAAAGCCAGTAGCAAATGCCGTGAACAGAGTCCCGATTAGTGTGATTAGCCACAGGATATTGGTTTCTGCTAAACCGTCATAGGTTTGTATGTCGTAATTGACCGACCATTTTTTTCCAGGTACGGATAGGGGCAGCTGGAAATTAAATTCCTCTATATATGGTTTATGCCTAATGTCGGTTCTTGGTCCTGATGGTAGTCTAATCTGAATTTTTTCATCATCAATCCCGGTACCTGAGAGCGTGACGCTATTCATCTTCAGATTGGCAGAATCAAACAGATGATGAATTAACTTATCAATAGAGATAACGGTAGAAAATGCACCTTGAAATGCAGTTTTTCTTTGTGCCTGATTGGTCAGCGGCAAGCTAGTATCGTACACTGGTATAGAAATAACGATGTTATTTCCTTTTAAAATTGGATGCTTATTATTTAGCATGAAGGACAGAGGCTGCGCACTCTCTCGCATGCGCTTACTCCCTGAGGGAAACCATTTTTCCAGATTCAGACCAAGTGTATCGCGTAGCTCTTGTCTCGGCTCCATGTACAGTGCAACCAGCGCGTCTTGATGTGCCACTTTATCGATAATGTAAAAATCAGGATAACCCTGAGTATCAACACTGGTGTCGACTTTGACCGCTTGTTCAAAGTGATTAAATTTGTCAGGACTGACTCGTTTAGAAAATAATTTTGCGACGAGCCAAGGTTGATTTTCTACTTTGGCAAAGGAGTGAAATGCATAGCGATTGAAGTTTGGCGAGATGTAATACAGGCTGACAAAGGATTCCAGTCGTGATTCTTCATGCTCAAGTTCGTTTTGCAGGCTGGCATGGTGTTGATAGACGGTTTCTTGCAAACGCCTTTTTAGGTTCTCTTTTGATACCTGTAACGATAGCCAGCATAAACCCGTAGTGACGGAAATACAGACCAGGGCAGTGAGGAGTGCTGCTGGAACTGCTTTGACATTCAGGAAGCGTGCTGTGACTTGCAAATTCATTAAACTTAATTAAGGTGGAAGCGCTCGGCAAGCGCATTCCCTGACGACAGAAATACTGCTGGTTGTGGATTATTTTTTTAAGTACAAAGAAAAAAGCTCATCCTTGTCGGCGGTGCGATGACCGTCCCACACCCGTTCCCATTTGCCCGGATAAGCATTGGCATCTACCTCGCTGGTCTGGTGCAGTCTCTGGCTCGATTGCAAAAGCAGCACATCGCATGAACGCTCATTAAAACCTGCAAAATGCAGGTGACCAAAATACGCAAACGAGGCACGTTGTGAAGGGCCGATGTTGCTATCGATACAGCGGTAAGTCTGAGGTATTTTTGTTTGTAATTCCACGGTCAGGGCAGCATAGCTGATGCGGTGATTAATCAGTGGCAATGCCAGCGTAAGCAGCAACAGCCAGCAAAGAATGACGCCGCCGCTAGATAAGACGACGGCGCGCCACAGTACGGATGGCTGCCGTGAAATACGCCAATACACCAGGGCAAACCAGGCGATTGTCGCAATCAAGGCAATCAGAAAGGTAAAGAGGTTAAAGTGCGCCTCATAACCAGGTGCCCAGCGTGTGACGGTCTTCGCGGCACTGACAGGCCAGCCGGTTTGTAAGGCAATCCAACACAGCCAAAACAGAGCGGCAACGCCAGTCAGTACCATGACTGCGAACCAGTCAACTGCATTGATCGCGCTGCGCTTCATGGTCGGCAAGCCAAAGGCTGCCAAAATCGCGAGCGGTGGCAAGATGGGTAGCAAGATACCTTCTTCTGAATACGGATTAATCAGCGCGAGCAGGATGAAGCAGGCTAAAAATGTGACAGGTAAGGAAATGTGCAGCGCTTTCTCTTGCTTGCGCCAGGCATAAATTGCCCATGCGGCAAATGGCCATGCCGGCCAGGCAAACCAGATGCCGTATTTGAGAAAATAAGTAATGCTGGCGAATGAAGGAAAGTCGATCTGACGCGTGTTCCACAGCATCCAGGCTGGATAGGGTGAGCTGTCAAAAGGGTTCACCATCGCAATCGCCATTAGCCATGATCCTGCAACAATCAGCGCTGTGGGAATTGTCAGCTTCAGCAGTAATTGGTACTGAGTTTGCTGACGATAAAAACATAATCCGATTAAACATACGCTTAATGTCGCTGGCAGCACCCAGCCACGCGTCAGAACCAGCAGTCCCAGGGTCAAGCCTAGCTTCAGTGCGCTGATTTTGCTACTGGTATCGAGTAATCTGGCGCAGCCATATAAGGCATAGGCGACCAGAGATATTTGCAGAGCTTCGGCACTGGTTTCATGACTGCGCACCAACAGACCCAGGCAGCCCAGGTAAATCAATAAAGCGCCATCAGCCAGGGTTCGTCCGAAATCTTTGGCATCAGGTTGTCCGCCAAACGCTAGTTTCAATGGCTGCGCTTCGGTACGACGACCGAGTAAGTACGTGGTGTACCAGACGGACACTGATCCCAGCATAAAGAACATACCGGTTACAAGCCGCGCGGCCATTGCATCACCTACCAACCAGCCAAATAATTTAATGCAAATCGCGCCCAGCCAGAAGGCCAGCGGTCCTTCTTCCGGCATGGGCAGGCCGACAATGTGCGGCCATAGCCAATCATTCAGTGTGCCGTGTGCCATGGTCCACATCACGCCAAAACTGGCGGCGTCATCCCCTTTCCACGGGTCGCGACCGATCAGCCCTGGCAAAATATAGAGCAGACATAAAGCTAAAATACCCCAGCGTGGCAGGGCGATAGTGGCAGCGGCAGGAAGGCGTACAGGCTTCATATGTCTCTATAAAATGAGCTATGACGAAAAATAACGGAGTGTAATCAGACTTATGCTGACTGAAAGGATCGAATCCTATCTTCAGTGCCAAGCGAATTGCAGTCCAGATTGTAGTGCAGCGCCAGAAGAGTCATTAACACTATTCTCTGCGGGTACTTGCAGATTGTTGCAAATTTGGCTTGAAGTAACATCCGGTAGTTTGGTGCAGACCTGATTAAGCCAGATCATTTTCAGCGTATTTATAAAAAAAGGCAGCTTGAGCTGCCTTTTTTTGTTCAACACATTCTTTACAAACTTGAAGAAGAATCTTAGTTTGCAACAGAAGTTTTGGAACCAACAGTACCGAATTTTTTACGGAATTTATCAACACGGCCAGCGGTATCAACAATTTTGTGTTTACCAGTGTAGAAAGGATGGGATTCTGCAGAAACCTCAATCTTTACCAATGGGTATTCTTTGCCTTCAAATTCCATTTTGTCACGTGTCTGGATAGTAGAGCGTGTAACGAATTTGAAATCATTAGAAACATCGTGGAACAAAACTTCACGATAATTTGGGTGGATGCCGTCTTTCATGCTTGCCTCAAAAAGTTTTGGTAGCCAATCATCACTTCGTCGGTCGCCTTGCTTCTTGACCCGATTGTCGATCACTTGCCGGATTTAAAAATATGCTCTTGGCAGAATTGCCAGCCCACGATTATACAATAAAATCATGGGTTTGCGCTATTCTGCATAAAGACAAAAGCCTGAGAACGATAGGAGATAAGGTGGCGGCATCAATACATTTAGGCATGAGCACACTGATTCATGCGGTCGAAGTGGCGGGTATTATCGCTTTTGCCAGTTCTGGTTTTATCGAAGCGCGGCGTAAGAAGATGGATCTGGTCGGCGTATTTACGGTCGCTTTTATTACTGCGTTTGGCGGCGGCACTTTGCGTGATCTGTTATTGGACAGGCGGCCTTTATTTTGGGTTGAGCACCAGGAATATCCCTTGATGATCTTTGTTCTTGCGCTGGTTACCACGCCGTTTCTCCGTCATTTACGTCATGTCGTGACGGAAAAAATGATTTTGTACGCTGATGCGCTGGGTTTGGGGTTGTTTAGCGTAGTCGGCGCATCTCTGGCGCAAGAGGCGCAAATGCCTATTTTCGTCTGCGTCATGATGGGTGTCATTACTGGCATCTTTGGCGGGGTATTGCGGGATATGATTTGCAATGAAATCCCCATGGTGTTCCGGCGCGGTCAGCTGTATGCGACCTGTTCATTTGCCGGCTGCTGGGCTTATCTTTTACTGAATTTGTTTGGTGCGTCGGAGAGTGTGTCGGTATTTTCGGGGATTGTTCTGACGTCGGCAATGCGACTGCTGGCAGTTCGTTTTGACTGGAAACTGCCAGGCTAGTCTGATCTACCTGTTGGACTAAATTACTCAGTTGCTTATTTTCAGAGGAGGGCGAGCCACCAGTCCTGCCATAAACATATCAATCATCGCCTCTGAGTGTTGTATCAGGCAGTACGCTGAAGTGTCTTCCAGCCATTCATGAACGATGCCCATGGCATAAGCATGTATGGCTTGCATGACGATCCAGGTATCGGTATCTGCCGGGAGATTGCCCTGATTAACAGCCTGATTAACGATGGCCTGAACTTTGTGAAGGCATTCAACACGCTTTTCGTCTTCGGCGTCGAAAAAAACCAGATCGCTGTTTTTTTCGCATCGATGAAAAATAATATCGAACACTTTGCGCTGGCGCTCGTCACCGGTGACTTGTCTTAAAAAATGCAGATATAGCTGCTTGATGCTTGCCAGCGGATCTTTGCTCGGTGTGGAGACAATTTCATTGAGCAAGGCTTCCATCGGCAAGAAGGCGCGATCGCACATGGCTTGAAAGAGCGCGCTTTTATCCTTAAAGTGCCAGTAGATAGCGCCGCGCGTCATTCCTGCTGCGCTGGCCACGTCATTTAATGTCGTACTGGTTACGCCTTTTTCGGCAAATACTTTTTCAGCCGCATCTAGCAGCGCGCTATAGGTTTCCTGAGCTTCTTCTTTAGTTTTTCTAACCATAATATCTCTCCTGACGACGCAGATTCAGGTGGTCTTGCACCTGTTCTTGTATTTTTTATTATCTTGTGATGCCAAGAATATTTTTTGTTTCATACATTTACAAACATTCGTGAATGTATATAATAGCACACCGAGCTCCCTATCGAAAGAGAAAATTTCATGAGTCCACCTAATTCCGCCCTCTCTAAAGCGATCCAAAAAATGTTCCCAACTCCCGCAGATTCAGTTACTTCTATGCAAGCTAATTCTTCCATCCGCCTCTGGCACATTGTCGCGCTGAGCCTGCCGTTACTGACATTGTCAGCCTGTGGAAAACAAGATGCCAGCGCCGCAGGGCATGGCGGCATGCCGCCACCAGAAGTCAATGTCGTCACCGTCCAGCCAAGAAATCTGGCGATGGATTTTGAATACGTCGGTCAGACTGCCGGCTCACGTGAGACAGAAGTGCGCGCACGTATTTCCGGTATTTTGGAAAATCGCGTGTATGAAGAAGGATCGCGCGTCAAAGCCGGTGCCGTATTGTTCCAGATCGACCCGGGGACATATCAGACCCAACTGGCGTCGGCAGAAGCAGCGGCTGGCGTGACAGAAGCCAAGTTGAACCAGGCAAAACGTGAGTTTGCCCGCCTGACACCGTTAGCGGCTGAAAAAGCGATTAGTCAAAAAGAATTTGACGATGCAAAATCAAGTCTGGAAACTGCCGAAGCAACTTACAAGCAATCCCGTGCACAAGTCAATGAAGCCAAATTGAATCTTGGCTACACCAAAGTAGTTGCACCGATCAGCGGTGTCACTGGTGTGGCGAATAAGTCAAACGGCAGCCTGGTAACGCAGAGCGACAGTTTATTGACGACAATCGTGCAGACCGATCCGATTTATGTGAACTTCAGCGTTACCGAAGCGGATTACCTCAAACTCAGCAAGGACGTGAATAGTGGCAAAATTGCTTTGCCGGGCAAGCGTGCAACGAACGGTAGTCTGGCATTTGATATCAAACTGAAGCTGGCTGACGGCAGTATTTATCCAACGACGGGCAAGATGAATTTTGCCAGCGAAAAGATCAATCCGGCAACCGGCGGTTTTGATGCGCGTGCACAAATTCCTAATCCAGAGGGCAATTTGCGTCCTGGTCAATTCGTTCGTGTGATCATGAATGGCGCAACCCGCAGTGCTGCAATCGCAGTGCCACAACGTGCAATTATCGACAGTCCGATGGGAAAAATCGTCTTCACCGTATCGCCTGATAATAAGCTGGCACCGCGTCCTGTTGAGTTGGATGGCTGGTCGAATGGTGAATGGATTGTGACCAAAGGCCTGCAAGCGGGTGATCGTGTACTGGTCGATGGCTTCATCAAGGCCCATGATCCTGGCATGACCGTTACACCCGTTGCATTAACTGCACAGGCTGCCGTGACACCAGCGCCAGCGATGCCTCAGGCTGCGCCGGGTGCAAAGCCAGTCGCAGAATCTGCGGGTGCTAAAGCTGCTTCCGCTGCAAGTAAATAAATACAAAACTAAGCGCCCATTCGCCCCATTTAGTACCCAAACAATACGTAATACGAGGCACAAGGACTATTCATGTTTTCAAAATTCTTTATTAACCGGCCGATTTTCGCGACAGTCTTGTCGTTGATTATCGTGCTGGCTGGCTTGGCCGCTTTGCGGATCTTGCCAATTTCGCGCTACCCGGAGATTTCTCCGCCGGTCGTCAATGTCACTGCAGTTTATCCGGGCGCTTCTGCCGAAGTGGTCGAGCGTACTGTTGCCGCACCGATTGAAGAGCAGATCAATGGTGTCGAACACATGTTGTACATGGATTCGACCTCATCTGCCGACGGTCGTGTATCGATCAACGTTACCTTTGAAGTCGGTACTGACCTCGACATCGCTGCCGTCAACGTCAATAACCGCGTGCGTCAGGCGGATGCCAAGTTGCCGCAGGAAGTCCGCCGTCAGGGTGTGACCGTCGCCAAGAGTTCATCGAACTTCCTGGTGGTGGCTGCGCTGTATTCGCCGGATAACCGTTACGACTCCTTATACCTGTCTAACTATGCAACGCAAAACGTACTGGATGCCTTAAAACGTATTCCCGGTACGACCAACATTCAGATTTTCGGTGCGAAAGATTACGCAATGCGTATCTGGATGCGTCCTGATCGTATGGCGCAGCTGGGTATTACCGTCGCCGATATTTCCAATGCGATTACCGAACAGAATGCCCAGTACGCGGCAGGTAAAGTAGGCGCACCGCCAAACAATACCGAAGAGCTGACGATGACTGTCACTGCCAAAGGTCGTTTGCTGGAACCATCTGAGTTTGCCAATATCATCGTAAAAACCGACAAGAGCGGTGCCACTATCCGTGTCAAAGATGTTGCCCGTATCGAGCTTGGTTCTAAAGACTACAATCTGAATGGTCGTGTGAATGGTCATCCATCAGCGAATATCGGTGTCTTCTTGCAGACTGGCGCGAATGCACTGGATACCCGCAAAGCCGTAGAAAAAACTTTGCAGGATCTGAAAGCCAAATTCCCAGAAGGTATGGAATACGCGACGCCGTACGATACGACGCCGTTCGTGACCGAGTCGATTGCCGAGGTATTAAAAACTCTGGGCGAGGCGATGGTGTTGGTGTTCATCGTGGTGTATTTGTTCCTGCAAAGCTGGCGCGCAACTATTATCCCGACGCTCGCTGTCCCCGTTTCTCTGATCGGTACGATGGCTGGTTTGCATTTGCTGGGTTACAGCATTAATACACTGACCTTGTTCGGTATGGTGCTGGCGATCGGTATCGTGGTCGATGATGCGATTGTCGTATTAGAAAACGTCGAACGCCTGATGAATGAAGAAGGCATGACGCCAAAAGATGCGGCGATTGAGGCGATGCATGAAGTGACTGGTCCGGTTATTGCGATTGTCCTGGTGTTGGTTGCTGCGTTTGGTCCGATTGCTTTCCTCGGTGGTTTGGCGGGTGAGTTGTATCGTCAGTTCTCCGTGACGATTTCGATCGCGGTCGTTCTGTCCGGTATCGTTGCCTTGACCTTGACACCGGCACTGTGCGCAATTTTGCTCAAACCAGGTGCGGAGCAGCACAATCGTTTCTTCACTTGGTTCAACGGCGCATTCTTGCGTCTGACCAAGCATTACACAAATGGCGTGACCTTCTTCCTGCGCCGTGCAGTCTTGGGCGTGCTGGTGTTCGGCGGCATGCTTGTCGTCACTGGCGTGTTGTGGAAAACGGTACCAGGTGGTTTGGTACCGGATGAAGATCAGGGTTACTTTATTGGTGCCGCCATCATGCCAGAAGGCACGTCATTGGCTCGTACCGATGCGATGGTCAAGCAGGTCGAAGAAATCATGAAAACCAACAAGGACATTGATACAACGTTCGCGTTAGTTGGTCTCGATTTTCTGGGCGGTGGTGGATTGAAATCCTCCGCAGCGACCATGTTCTTCCCGCTCAAACCTTGGGAAGAGCGCACTCAGTCAGCACAACAAATGGTTGGCGAAGCGTATATGAAAACCGGTCGTATCAAAGAAGGTCTGCCACTGTTCTTCGCACCTCCTGCGATTCAGGGGCTGGGACAAACTGGTGGTTTTGAATTCTATTTGCAAAACAAAGGTGAGGGCGGCGTAAAACGCTTAGCTGAGTTGTTGCCTGCATTGCTGGCAGAAGCGAATAAACAACCGGAACTGGCAGGTGTGCAGACTTTGTGGCAAGCGAACTCACCGCAGTTGTATGTCGATGTTGATAACGATAAAGCGCGAGCCATGGGTGTGGCCTTGTCCGATATTTACAATACGCTGGCAGCGACCATGGGTAGCTACTATGTGAATGACTTCAACAAAAACGGTCGCATCTATACCGTGCAGTTGCAGGCAGAGGGGCAGTTCCGCGCCAAGCCAGATGACATCGGTGGCATGTATGTGCGCTCCGCATCGGGTCAGATGATACCGGTACGTGCTTTCACAACGATCCGCTTTATCACTGGTCCGGATTCTGTCCAGCATTTCAACGCCTTGCCATCGATCAAAATTCTGGGTGGTGCTAAACCAGGTTACAGCTCAGGTCAGGCAATTGCGGCGATGGAACGTGCTGCGAAGAATGTGTTACCGACGGATATGGGCTACGACTGGGGTGGTGCATCATTCCAGGAAAAACGTACCAGCAATGCCGCAGGTATCGCCATCGGCGCCGGTGTTCTGATGATCTTCCTGATTCTGGCTGCACAGTATGAGAAATGGTCTTTACCGTTCTCCGTTTTGCTGGCGATGCCTTTCGGTATTTTTGGTGCTCTGCTGGCGGTGTATTTGCGTCACTTTAATAATGACGTGTACTTCCAGATTGGCCTTGTGACCCTGCTTGGTTTGTCTGCGAAAAATGCGATTTTGATCGTGGAATTTGCGGTAATGAAAGTGCATGAAGGTTATGCGCCGGTGGCGGCGGTATTGGAGTCGGCACGCTTGCGTTTCCGCCCGATTCTGATGACCTCGCTTGCGTTTATCCTGGGCGTGGTTCCGCTGGCGTTCTCGCACGGTGCTGGCGCTGCGGCACGGATGTCGCTCGGTACGGGTGTTCTGGGCGGCATGCTGGCAGCAACTTTCCTTGCGATTTTCTTCGTCCCCCTGTTCTTTAAACTGATTAACGATAAGCGGTTTAAAACTACTGAAGCAGACTTTGAGCATCCTGTGCATATTTTGCACAATGCGCCAGTTGCAGAAGTGAAGGAATAAGTAATGACTACATCGATGACTACAAACATCTCTACATCCAGGCTGGTGCTGACTGCGATTGCCGCAGGCTTGCTCCTGGCGGGTTGCGGCGCAGTCGGGCCCGACTATCAGCGTCCTGCATTTGACACCCCGGCGACCTTGACCACGGCGGCGAATATCTCCAAATCCGTTGCAGCAGCCGAATGGTTGTCCTGGTGGAAATCATTTCAGGATCCGGTTCTGAACAGTTTGCTGGACGAGGCCGTCGCACATAATCAGGATCTGGTATTGGCAGCCGGACGTGTTGAAGAGGCGCGTGCTACGGCAACCGCCGCCAACTCCAGCCGCTATCCGACCGTCGACGCCAATCTGGTTGCTACCAAATCTCGTACGAGCCAGAATTCCGGCAAAATACCGGCAGGCTCACCGTTGATTGCCAAGGATTATCAGGCCAGCTTAAGCGCGTCTTATGAGCTCGATTTCTGGGGTAAGCTCAGTCGCGCTGATGAGGCGGCACGCGCCAGATTGCTGTCCCAGGAAGCGAATCGCGGTATCGTGATCAGCAGCTTGTATTCAAACCTGGCGCAAAGCTATTTTGCATTGCGTGCCTACGATGCGCAGGTTGCCTTGGCGGACTCCGCATTAAAAACGCGTCAGGAAAATCTGCGCCTGCAACAGAAGCGGTTTTCTGCCGGATCCATTGGTGAACTGGACTTGCATCAGGCAGAAGCCGAAGCAGCAGCAACCGAGATCACTCTGGCACAAGCAAAACAGGCACTGGCGAATACGGAATCCGCGATTGCCGTGTTGCTCGGTCGTTCACCGGCAGCGATTGCCAATCCGGACATCCCGCGCGGCAATAGCATTGACCGTATTTACCAGCAACTCAGCGTTCCCGCCGATTTGCCGTCGGACTTGCTGAACCGTCGGCCCGACATTATTGCAGCGGAACAGACCTTGGTTGCGGCAAATGCCGATATCGGTCAGGCGAAGGCGCAGTATTTCCCTAGCCTGAAATTGACTACGACTTACGGAGACGAGTCCAAGGTATTTCAGGACCTGTTCAATCCGGCATCTTTGCTGTGGAATCTCGGTGCAAACTTAGCGCAACCGATCTTCCGTGCTGGTGCCATCGGTGCAGTTGTCTCGGGCGCAGAAGCCCGCAAAACGCAAGCCTTGGCGCAGTATGTCCAAAGCGTTCAAGGGGCGTTCCGCGATGTGCATGATGCCTTGATTAATACCAGCGCCAATGAGCAAATGTACGCCGCAGGCAACCGCCGCGTCGTCGCCTTAAAAGATTCATTGCGTCTCGCGGAGTTGCGTTATAAGAACGGGTACAGCGGCTATCTCGACGTACTGAGTGCGCAGCGGGATCTGTTGCAAGCTGAATCTGGCCTGATCGATACCAAACGCGCCCATCTGGCCGCCGTCGTCAGTATTTACAAAGCAGTTGGTGGTGGCTGGGATAAACCGCAGAGCCCGGCGACGAAGTAAATTGGAAAAATAGGGGAGTATGTCCTTAAATTGACATAAATGCGCACTGTTTATATGAGGTACTAAAATATACTATGGTAAGTATGAGTGATGAAAGCGACATGCGACTCTAGAAATGCCAGCGTCGCGCATTAACAAAGATGAAGAACGAATCTGCATGCCAGTTTCGCTCTTCTTTTTTTTGTAAATATTTTTTAATTGCGACGACAGTTTCTGTTAATGAGTTGCACGCGTAAGGCGGATGAAGTTCTCCCGTCTGCTGACAGCGAATACTTGTGAGCGCTGGCGAATCTTTCTACAATCTATCAACAGTCTGTATCAGGCAACACATATCAACTTCATGGAGAGAATATGGCAACCGTCCATCTACACAGCACATCCGGTTACGCTCAAGAGATACGCGCGCGCACTCACCGGCTGACATCGGATGAACCTGAGAATAACGGCGGTAAGGACACCGGCCCAGCACCCTATGAGCTGCTGCTAGCCGCGCTGGCATCCTGTACTTCGCTGACCCTGCGTATGTATGCAGACAAAAAGGGATGGCAACTCGGCAGCATTCAAGTCGATGCCCGCTTTTCCCGCGATGACCAAGGCGTAGAAACCATAGAACGCACCGTCGCTTTTGGAGAGGTACTCTCCCCGGAACAACGTACTCGCCTAGCTGAGATCTGCGAAAAAACACCGGTCACCAAAACTGTTCGACAAGGCACAACAATCCAGACGCAGCTCCGTTAAGTTCACCATCCTTCCTTGATTTAGATTGAGGGGAAGGATGGCGCTAAGACTTAATGCACGGGCAGATCAAATACCAGCACTTCTGCCTGTGTTGCCTGACTCAATGTGATGGCAGTCTCATCGCTGATTTTTAAGGCATCACCGGTTTCCAGCAATAAACCATTCACCAGCAACTGACCTTTTGCCACGTACACGTAGCCAAGTCGCCCTGCTGCCAGCGGCTGTGTGACCTGGTCATCGCCATGGAGAATCACCGCAAAAATAGAGGCATCCTGATGAATTAAAACAGAGTTGTCGCGGCCATCGGGCGAGGCGATTAAGCGTAATGCGCCTTGCTTTGATGCGGTGTCAAAATGTTTTTCTTCATAACTTGGAGCGATACCTTTTACGTTCGGTTCTATCCAGATTTGTAAAAAATGAACCGGGTTCGATGGCGAATGATTGAACTCGCTATGGCGCACGCCGCTGCCGGCACTCATACGTTGTACATCGCCATAACGGATCACCGAGCCGGTACCCATGCTGTCTTTGTGAGCGAGTTCGCCATCAAGAACGTACGAGATGATTTCCATATCACGATGGCCATGTGTGCCAAAACCACGGCCAGCCTCGACGCGATCTTCATTAATGACGCGCAATGGTCCGAACCCCATGTGTTGCTCATCAAAATACTCAGCAAACGAAAATGAGTGTTTGGATTTTAACCAGCCGTGGTTGGCATCGCCGCGATCAACACTTTTACGAATAGTTAACATGATAGTTCCTTGGTTTAATTGTATGGTCGATTTAATCGAAGTTAAGAAACGTCTTTTTTTACTGATTTCCTTCGATGTCTTGCAGTATAGTGTTGTACTATTTAAATGAAAAACGGAAAATTTACATTCGTACAATCGAAAAAATCGATGATTAAATTTTATGCAAAGATAATGATGAACCAGATTCGTAACAAGGAGTGCTCATGTTAAAAATCAGTCTGGATGCCTTACAAATCATGGATGCGATTGACCGCCGGGGGTCGTTCGCAGCGGCAGGCAAGGAGATGTTTCGCGTGCCATCGACGATTTCCTATACCGTTGCTAAGCTGGAGGAGGAGTTGGGTGTGCAGATGTTTCAGCGGCTTGGGCCTAAAGTCACGCTGACTCTGGCAGGGAAAGAATTGCTGAAAGAAGGGCGATATTTGCTCAAGGCGGCCAGTGATCTGGAGCGCAGAGTGCAGCGTGTTGCAACTGGCTGGGAGACCGAATTAACGATTGGTATGGACTCGTTGTTTTCTCCCATTGTCCTGAAGGATGACATCCTGGCATTCTGTGGCGTCGCGAATCAAACGCGTCTGCGCATCGTGCAAGAGGCGTTGTCCGGAACCTGGGAGGCCTTGCTGGATGGTCGCGTCGATATTCTGCTGGGTGCCGCTGGCGAGGGGCCGTCGGGTGGTGGTTATTCTGCTAAGGCGATTGGTAAAATTCCGTTTGTGTTTGCGGTGTCGCCTGATCATCCATTTGCGGATAAGGCGTCGGTATTAAGCAAGTCAGATCTCCAGCAATATCGTGCGGTGACCGTCGCAGATTCTGCCCATTTATTACCTGCGCGGACGGTCGGTGTATTGTTTGGTCAGGACGCGATTACCGTGCCTACCATGCGTGCCAAACTGGATTTTCAGTTGGCGGGGATAGGCTTTGGATTTTTACCGGAATTTTGCGCCCGTGAGGCGATTCAGGCAGGTCGCTTGATTGAGAAGCAAGTCGAGGAACCAAAAGCAGAGGAAACGATTTATCTTGCCTGGCGCAGTGGTGAGTCGGGCGCGGCGCTGAACTGGTGGATCCGGCGGGCTGAGCAGGTGGGCTGGTTTGAACAGCTATGTCGTCATTTGCCATCGGCATAAAATCACGACAAATAATAGCGACAAAAATAATTACGGTAGAAATAATCACGACACAAATAAAAAGAGCCATCTCTGCAGATGGCTCATCAGGCTAGTGGCAGCGATAAAGAGTGACTTTGTCTCGCTCATCCACCTCGCAGCAGTTACGCTGTTTTAACCGCCACGACGCATCATTTCAAAAAACTCTGCGTTGTTTTTGGTTGCCTTCATTTTATCGAGAATGAATTCCATCGCTTCAATTTCGTCCATGCTATACAGCAGCTTGCGCAGGATCCAGATTTTTTGCAATTGATCTGGCTTGATCAGCAACTCTTCGCGGCGTGTACCGGATTTGTTCAGATTGATTGCTGGGTAGGTGCGTTTCTCGGCCAGACGGCGCTCGAGATGGACTTCCATGTTGCCCGTACCTTTAAATTCTTCATAGATCACATCGTCCATGCGGCTGCCGGTTTCGATCAGCGCAGTAGCGATAATCGTCAGGGACCCACCTTCTTCTACGTTACGTGCGGCACCGAAGAAGCGTTTTGGACGTTGCAGCGCATTTGCATCAACACCACCGGTTAATACCTTGCCGGAGGCTGGGATAACTGTGTTGTAGGCGCGCGCCAGACGGGTGATCGAGTCGAGCAAAATGACCACGTCTTTTTTCATTTCGACCAGGCGTTTTGCTTTTTCCAGCACCATCTCGGCGACCTGCACGTGACGCGTTGCAGGTTCGTCAAAGGTGGAGGCGACAACTTCACCACGCACACTGCGTTGCATTTCGGTGACTTCTTCAGGACGTTCGTCGATCAGCAAAACGATCAGGGTGATATCGGGATGATTGGTGGTAATCGCATGAGCGATATGTTGCAGCATCACTGACTTACCGGATTTTGGCGAGGCGACTAATAAGCCACGCTGGCCTTTACCGATTGGTGCGATCATATCAATGATGCGGCCAGTCGTATTTTCTTCACCGCGCATCTCGCGCTCAAGCTGTAGAGGCTTGTTCGGGTGCAGCGGTGTTAAGTTTTCAAACAGAATTCGATGCTTCGATGCTTCTGGCGATTCGCCATTGACCTTGTCGACTTTCACCAGGGCGAAATAGCGTTCGCCGTCTTTGGGTGTGCGGACTTCACCTTCGATCGAATCACCTGTATGCAGGTTGAAGCGACGGATTTGCGAAGGTGAGATATAGATATCGTCAGTGGACGCCATATAACTGGCGTCGGGCGAGCGCAGGAAGCCAAAGCCGTCAGGCAATACTTCGAGGGCGCCATCGCCAAAAATTTGTTCGCCGGATTTGGCGCGTTTTTTAAGAATGGCGAACATGAGTTCTTGTTTGCGCATCCGTGCTGCGTTGTCAATGTCTAGACCAATGGCCATTTCTAGCAAGGCTGAGACGTGTAACGCCTTTAATTCTGATAAGTGCATGTTGAGTGTCCCGGGATGGGATAGGTAGGTGGGGGAGTGAACAGAGGTGAACTACAGGATGATATGTTGGATGTTTTTGCTGATATGCAGAGTCAAATTTTAATTTTTTTAGATTGCTAACTGCATATATAACAGCAGTTCAATTCAATGCGGCCAATCTTGCTAATTGGGCGATGCTGTAGCACCGCCCTTAATTCGCCGTATTCTACCTTGAATATATTAGATATTGCTATCAATAAAAGAGATAAGTTGACCTTTTGCCAGCGCGCCGACTTTTTGTGCCGCTGCCGCGCCGTTTTTGAACAGAATCAGTGTAGGAATGCCACGGATGCCGAATTTGGCAGGAATAGCCTGGTTCGCATCGACGTCCATCTTTGCAATCACGATCTTGCCGTCATATTCTTTCGCTACTTCTTCCAGTATCGGGGCGATCATTTTGCAAGGACCACACCACTCTGCCCAGAAGTCAACCAGGACTGGTTTGTCGGAATTCAGTACGTCTGCTTCAAAGGAAGCATCGCTTACATATTTGATGTTTTCGCTCATGGAATCCTCATTCGAGGGAAAAATTAAGGGGGTACAGCGCCACAGGAGTTTAATCTGAAATCGGTTTGTAGGACAGGTGATCTACATTGCGACGATGACGCATCCGGTATAACAATGTGAATCTGGAGGCGATCCGTGCAAATTCAATGGTGCTCATCGTTTTGAATGATGCAGCAATGAATTCAGTGGTGTCTAGCGGCAAACTATGCGTCAAATAATAACCTATTTTTTAGAAAAGTGTCATCTAGCCCTCAAATTGTATTCGCTCTCGCATAAAATGCTTGTCCATCAGGCAAATTTTCTGACAACACATGCATCTCTCATTGTGCTCTTTTAATCCATGTTCAATGCCTTACTCTCAACCTCAGCCTTGGTGCTATGCGTAATATCCACGAATTGATTCCCGCATCAGCTGACTTCTGGCAGCAGGCTGCTACTAGGTTCTTGCAAGAGTTGCGCTCACCGGATTGGGCGATTGTATCGCCGCTTGATTTTTCATCGGTACGGGTTGTGGTGCCGACCTTTGAACATGCGCAGTTATTTTTGAAAGCGCTGAGTCAGGAATTGCATACTAATTTTATTCCGCCTCGCATCAATACCATGTTCGCCTGGGTCGAAATGCTGCCTCCGCAAGAAACACCCAAAGTCAGTGCGTCGAGTGAGCGTTTGATGGGTTTGTATGCCGAGTTGCGACAGCACGCCTGGCTGAAAAAATTATTTACCGCCCGGCGTAATACGGATTTGCTGCCATTGGCGCAAACTTTACTTCATCTTTCTGATGAATTGACACAGGCTTTGCTGCCTACGGTGCAATCAGATAAAGACAGCACGATGCAGCGCTGGCATACGGCGTTGGCACAGCTACCGCAACCCAGTCAAAAAATCCTGTCTGAAGAAGCCCAGCTGGTATGGACAATCTGGCAGAGTCAGCTCGATGAGCGCGATGCGATCGTGCACGGACATCAGCAGTGGATGCGCATCGCACAGCAGGCGCAAGAGCCGTTGGTATGGATTAGTCCAACCGCACCGAATGCGATGGAAAAGGCATTTTTGGATGCTTATGCAAAAAAGAAAAAACTCATGACGATGTTGCTGGACTGGCGCTCTGTTAGTTTGCCAGCAATTTACGCTACTGCCTGGCCGAATTTATTGGACGAAACCCATCAGGGGCAGCAGCAATTTTTATTAGAACCAGCGGCAATGTCGCATATTCGTTTATGCGAGGCCGCCTCGCTCGAGGACGAGGCGCAACAAGGCGCACAGACCATCGTGGACTGGCTGCTCGCCGGACATCAGAGTATTGCTGTCATCGCGCAGGACAGAGCGGTTGCTCGTCGTATCAGAGCATTGCTGGAGCGCGCAAAAGTATTCGTTGCCGATGAAACCGGATGGAAGTTATCGACGACCCGTGCCGCTGCGGCGATGGCGGCCTGGTTTGAAGTCGTTGTGACTAAGGCCGATACGATGGCCTTAATCGACTTACTGAAATCTCCTTATCTGCCAATTCCGGTTTCTCTCGACAGTGCCATCGACAAGTCTGATCTGGTCATGCAAATTGAGCTGAGTTTGCGCCGGGCGAATGTTTTGGGCGGCTGGGACTCGATGTTATCCTTACTTGAATCTAAGCCAGATGCGCGCCAGTGGATTGCGATTCTGGCTCGTCAGGCAAATCAATTTAGCGGGCGAAAAAATTTATCCGAATGGAGTAAGGGCACGCTGCAGATGCTATATGAGCTTGGTATTCATGCGAATCTGGCAGTTGACGCTGCCGGCGCGCAAATCATTAGCTTGTTACAAGCCTTAGTCGAAGATTGTAAGCATATGGCTGCCCCATTTTCTTTTTCTGAATGGCGGGCTTTCGTCAATTTGCAATTTGAGAATGCACCTTACCTCCATCGCCGGAACGATAAGCGTGTTTTTATGCTGCCACTGAACGGTGCACGCTTACGCCAGTTCGACGCGGTGTTGCTGGTCGGTGCAGATGCTGCACATTTGCCTTCGCAAGCCCAGGAGGTTTTGTTTTTTACCAATGGGGTACGGCGTGAATGTGGTCTGATTACCCGAGAGCAAAGGCAGCAACAGCAGTTGCGCGATTTTACCGAGCTGCTGTTATCGAATTCTGAGATCGTGTTGTCCTGGCAGGGGCAATTACAAGGTGAACATAATCCCGTCAGTCCTTGGTTGGCGCAACTCGACCTAGCACTGGAGCGAACTGGACAGGCAAGGCTTGGTGTACATCATCCGGTTTTGCCGTTGCAGACGCTGAATGCGCTGAAGGTATTGCAGCCAGCACCTGCTGCTGCAGTGCTGGCGCCGGCGACCTTATCATCAAGCGCATATAGCAGTCTGATTGCCTGTCCATATCAATTTTTTGCGCGCCGTATGTTGAAATTGGATGCGATTGATGAATTATCCGATATGCCGGAAAAACGAGATTATGGCGATTGGCTGCATGCGATTTTAAAAACCTACCATGATCGCCTCGCTGCAGAGAATGTGACTGACCGGGTGCAGTTACTTAGTGATATTTCAACTGAGCGGTTTGCTCAGATTTTGCTGCATAGCCCCGCTGCGCTGGGTTATAGCGTGCGATGGAGCAAAGTCATTCCCTCATATGTCGCATGGGAAGACCAGCGCGAAGCCGATGGATGGCGCTTTGAACTTGGTGAAGAGTGGCGAGAGCATAGCTTGAGCTGGGACGTAAATGGCCAGGAAGAAAGCGTACTGTTACGTGGACGCATCGACCGGATTGATATCAATACCGAAGGCGAACGTGCGGTACTCGATTACAAAACAAAAGCCTTATCTTCTTTAAACATACGCTTGAAAGAGGGTGAGGATCAGCAATTGCCATTTTATGGACTGTTAGCCAATCAGGATGTGGCGGCGGCCAGTTATGTCGGGCTTGAATTAGAACGAGGCAAAATTGGTGATGCTGCCAGCCAGGATTTTCGCCACTGGACGAAGTTGCTGGAGAACGCAATTAAGGACAATATGCAGGCGATCAGAAACGGAGCTGCACTCACCGCACAAGGAACAGAGTCGGTGTGCCAGTATTGTGAAATGCGCGGACTCTGTCGCAAAGGGGTATGGTGATGACCACGCATAGCGCGCAAGCGTATGAAATTAATGGTCAGGCAACTGATGCACTGAGCTTTACTTCTGCCGCCTGTCAGCCACAATCGTCTGTCGTTGTCGAAGCCTGTGCCGGTAGCGGTAAGACCTGGCTACTGGTCGCACGTATGTTGCGTTTATTACTGGCGGGTGCAGAACCCGGCGAGCTGCTGGCAATTACGTTTACCCGTAAAGCAGCTCAGGAGATGCGTGAGCGCCTGGTAGATTTGTTACGCCAACTCGCGCTGGCAGAAGAACCTGAGGCGACGGCTTTATTGCTGGAGCGCGGTGTAGCACAAGCAGATGTGATGAAAAATTTGTCCGTCGCTCGCCGCTTGTATGAAAAGGTCTTGTCTAGTCCACAGTCCTTGGCGATGGATACATTTCACAGCTGGTTCGGACGGCTGATACAGCTCGCACCGCTGGCATCGGGTGTGCCGCATGGCTTTAGTTTGCTAGAGGCGACCGCGGATGTGCAACGCAAAGCTTATGCGCAATTAATGCAATCCTTAAAAGATGCCGAGCATCAGCAGACACGTGTTGCGCTGCTTTTGCTGTATGAAGAGTTAGGTGATTTTAATACCAGGAAGATGCTCGATGCTTTCCTCGATAAGCGGGCAGAATGGTGGGCCTCGAATCAGGGTGATCTCGATGGCAGCCCGCTCGATTGGTTGCGTGATATGTGTGGTAACGACGCAGAGTACGACCCACGGCTAGCCTTATGGAATGATCTGGAATTATGTCAGCGCATCAGCGCCATTGCTGTTTGCCTGGGGCAAGGCACCGCAACTAATCAGAAACGTGCAACTGCTATGGAGACGGCGCTCTCCGGTGCTGCCAGTATCGACAACTTTGATGCCTTATATAATGAATTTTTTGGCGCAGATGGTAAAAACAGATCAAATCTGAAAACCAAAAATTTGTTGCTGGCGATTGAAAAATGGTTAGGGCCAGACAGTGTGGCGAGTTTTGATGATGAATGTATCGTCATCGCAGATACGCTGAAATTATTGAAACGACGCAGTGCTGAAAAAATGGTACTGACAATCAATGAAGCACTTTTTCAAGTCGGCGCTGCTTATCTGGAACAGTATCAAACGCTGAAAGCGGATCAGAGGATATTCGATTTTGCCGACCTTGAATGGCAAGCCTACCGCCTGATTAGTAATGAAGAATATGCGGCTTATCTGCACAGCAGACTGGATGCGCGCTACAAGCATATTTTGCTCGATGAATTTCAGGATACCAATCCTTTGCAATGGAATATCGTACAGGCATGGCTGGATGCGTACGGCAATGATGCCGAACGGCCGACGGTATTTATTGTGGGCGATCCCAAGCAATCTATTTATCGCTTCCGCCGTGCGGAGCCACGTGTATTTTCTGCTGCACGTCAATTGCTGGCGCAACAAGGAGCCTTACTTTTACGGACAAATCAAACCCGCAGGAATGCACCGGAAATCGTCGCTATATTGAACGATAGCATGCGTGAAAATCCGATTTATGTTCCGCAGACCAGTGCCTCGACGTCACATGGCGAGGTGTGGCGCTTGCCTTTGATTGAGATTGATTCTGAAGTGGCCGGCAATGATGTGAATTCTGAAGAGAATTCACATGAAACCTCAGGTGTGTCACCTATGTCACCTATGTCACATACGTTACACACATTACGCAATCCTTTTACCACGGCATTGGTCGAAGATGAAGATCGCCGTCGTCTGGAAGAAGGGCATCAGATCGCACAAGCTTTGCTAATGGCGCGCCGTCAGATAAGCGATCTAGCCTGGTCGCAAGTGATGTTGCTGGTGCGGCGTCGTACGCATTTATCATCGTATGAAAATGCCTTGCGTGCAGCGGGGATTCCCTTTGTATCCAGCCGTCGTGGAGGCTTGCTGGATGCCTTGGAGGTCGCTGATTTACTGGCATTACTGGGATTCTTGATGACGCCTGGCGATAACCGTGCTTTAGCGCATATCCTTAAATCGCCGATTTTTTCTGCAGGCGACGATGATTTGATTATGCTTGCACAGCGTCCGGAGACGTCCTGGTGGAAGCGCTTGCAAGCCTTGCATAGCGAAGGCGGTGCGACGATCTTTGTCCGTGCCTATGTTATGTTGAGCGACTGGATGCGGGCCGCACACGATCTTCCCGTGCATGATCTGCTGGATAAAATTTTACACGAAGGTGCATTACTGGCGCGCTACGCCCAGTATGCCAATCCGGCTGAGCGAAGCCAGATTATTGGCAATATCGAGGCGTTCATCGAGCTTGCGCTGAATATGGATGCAGGACGTTATCCTAGCTTGCCAAAGTTTATTGCAGCACTGGCTGTATTTCAGAAGGGTGGTGAAGACGACGCACCTGATGAATCGTCGATTGATGGCGCCGCCGACGCGGTCCGCATCCTGACTATCCACAGCGCCAAGGGACTGGAGGCCTCGGTTGTAGTGATGGTCGACGCGAATCATAGTGAATCTGCGAAGGATCAGACTGGCATATTGTGTCAATGGCCTTTACAGCAAGGAGAGGCGCGGCATTTTTCTGTTTTCGGCCGCAAAGATCAGCGCGGTGCTGCAAGGGACGCTTTGTTCGCACAGGAGGAAGCGCAGGCAGAGCAAGAGAACTGGAATTTGCTCTATGTGGCAGCAACCCGGGCTAAGAATCTGCTGATACTCAGCGGTATCGCCAGTGAGAAGGGCAAAAAAAATAAGACTGCTAAAAAAAATCTTGGGCCAGATGCCAGTTCCGACGAGTCCAATACAGGTATTCCTGGCCTGATTCAAGGTAGTTGGTATGAGAAGCTGAGTCAGGTCGCGCCAACCGAGTTGCAGCAATCGGAGAGCTTACTGTCGCAAGTGCATGATGAATTCGATGTAGCCTTGTTTAATCCGCCGGATCTAGCTTTGGCTGATGTTGAGATCACTCCGGTGCCGACAGAGGCGCAGATTGAAGGAATTGCCTTGCACGCTTTGATGGAGCGGCTGACAAACCGGGTGCAGGCATGGCCACTTACGATCCCTGACACTGATGCAATTGCCTCGTGGCTGCCTTGTCCTGGCAGCGTTGCCTCAACGATACGGCAGCAGGCTCAGGCAATTTTGTCTCAACCCGGGCTGGAGAAATATTTCAGACCAGAGTGCTATTTGTATGCTCGCAACGAGATGGATGTTCTGTTTCAACAACAGACTTTGCGTCTGGACAGAGTCGTATTTTTTGAGCATGAAATCTGGATACTTGACTATAAACGTGCTTTGCTCAGTAGTGAGCGCGAAGGCTACCGGGCGCAGTTACAGGGTTATGCTGATGCCTTACAGGGGTTGGTAGGTACTAAAAGAATCAAGGCCGCCCTGATTTTAAGCGATGGTGACTTGATAGAAATGCTTTAGGGTCTGATTTCCATTTATAATTTAAAACCTAAAGTCTGGTCTAACCAAAGTGATGAGATGAATTCTGAATTTGAATTACTTGCTGAAAAAGTCGCACGGCTGGCAGAGCTGACGGATTTTTTACGTCGCGAAAATGCGGAGCTGCGACGTGATATCGTCGCGCTGACTGAAGAGAACGGTGAAATGCATCAGCGCATGGATGAAGCGCATGTTCGCGTGACTGCCTTGCTCGCACATTTGCCCGCAGAGGACGATTCAGACAAGGAAGCAGCATGAAGGAAACTACGGTGATACAACTTGACGTCAATATCATGGGGCAGGCGTATAAACTGAGTTGTAAGGAAGGCGAAGATAAAGCCTTGCTGATTGCCGTGGCTTATCTCAACGATAAAATGTCTGCGATTCGCGACGCAGGCAAGATCAAGGGAAATGACAGGATCGCTGTAATGGCTGCCCTGGGTGTAACGGCTGAGCTGTTGTCGACCAAGTCACCGGAAGGTCCTTTATCCGGACTCTCCATTGCAGAAGTGAAGCAAAAAATTCACAATATGCATGAGGTTTTGGACAAAGCGCTGACACCCCAAGAAAATCTATTTTGAACCGTGCTTGTATTGGTTTAATCAATCAAAAAAACTTAAAAAAAGCTGTACGAAATCCCGGATAGGAGTAAACTTCAATTCCCTACCGTGTTCGCCAATGTCATATATTCCTTGAACCATTTATGTGCATAGGCTGTAGAAATTGTTCGATGGGTGTGAGCGTCGCTAGTCCGATGAACCCGAAATTGAACTGACTGTAGCCAACTTGAACCGCCAGGTTCAGGATGCCGGCATAGCGGCATTGGTGGGGACTTATTCTGAGGCACTGATAACGAAAGTTGTCAGTGCTTTTTTCATTCAGAACGTTGATTTTGCACCTGCTGAAACGTATGCTGATACGCTTTTACCACGTTCACTAAATTGAGAGTTACTTATGGCTTATTGGCTGATGAAGTCGGAACCTGATGAGATCAATATTGATGACGCGTTAAGCGCGTCGACGATCCCCTGGTTCGGCGTAAGGAATTATCAGGCACGTAATTTCATGCGAGACGTGATGAAGGTTGGTGATGGCGTTTTGTTCTATCATTCAAGTTGCGCTAAGCTCGGTATTGCCGGTATCGCCGAAGTTGCCAGTACGCCTTATCCTGACCATACGCAATTTGATCCTGACAGTAAATACTACGATCCCAAAGCAACACCCGAGGCGCCGCGCTGGATGATGGTCGACATCTGCGCAAAGCGAAAAACGCGCTTACTCAGTCTTGCCGAATTGCGAAAAAACGAGGCGTTGTCGAATATGGTGGTGTTACAGAAAGGTAGCCGATTATCGATTACCCCTGTGACCAGCTCAGAGTGGATCCTTATTCAGGAACTGCTTGCCTGACAGTCCTTTCGCTACTTCACACTCTGATCAATGGCGGGATCGATTATCTGGGTGTTGCGGACGGTTTTTTATAGGCGATCCACAATAGGATGACACCGCCGGCAATCATTGGTGCCGATAACATCTGGCCCGCTGAAATCGTCACGCCGAATGCGCTGACCAGGTAGTCGGGTGTTCTGAAATACTCGGTGAAGAAGCGGGTACACCCATATAACAGCACAAACATGGAGCCGACGGCCAGACGGGGCCGCGGTTTGCTGGCAAACCACCATAACACGATAAACAGCAAGACGCCATCAACCAGCGCCTGATAAATCGGCGAGGGATGGACGGGTTGTTCCAGCCCCGGCCACATCATGGCCCAAGGCAAGTCGGCAGAGGCGATTCGTCCGGGCAGCTCATGGTTGATGAAGTTACCTATACGGCCTGCTGCATAACCCAGTGGAACCAAGGGGGCAATAAAGTCATACACATCTGCTAAATGGCGACCGCTGCGGCGCGACCATAAGTACATCGCGATCAAGACGCCAATAAAGCCGCCATGAAAAGACATCCCACCGTGCCACACCATGAAGAGTTCTAATGGATTGCTGAATAATTCAGCGGGGCGATAAAAAATAAATTCACCTATTCTGCCGCCAAGAATGACACCTAAGACACCGTAAAACAACATGTCGTCAATATCTTCTTTTTTCCATCCTAGTACCGCGACATGGGGCAAGCGTATGCGCAAGCGTCCCAGTATCACAAACTGGACAAAGGCGACCAGATACATCAGCCCGTACCAATGCACGGATAAAGGGCCTAATGTAAATGCTACCGGGTCAGGATTCGGGTGTATCAGCATGTCGTATCTTTCATTCGTAATAGGTCCAGAAACGCGCGTAATACCGGCGACGCATTATCCTTGCGCCACGCTACACCGATTTCTACTGCGACGCTTAATTCGGGGAGATTCAGGTAAGTGACACCCGCTCGTTTTAAATTCGAGACAGATTGTGGCACAAGCGCGATTCCCATGCCAGCCGAGACCAGGCCGATAATCGTTTGCATTTGTATGGCTTCCTGGCCAATTTCCGGTGTAAGGCTTGCTTCGCGAAAGCACCCAAGGATCAGGTCATGCAAAGCCGGTGCAATTTTTCTGGGAAAAATGATGAGCGGGTGTTGCTTATAGTCTTGTAGCGAGGCAGATTTTTTATGTCGGCTTAAAGAGTCTGGTATTGCCAGGATCAGGGGCTCTGATAGTACTTTTTGATAGTCCAATGTACTTGTCAGATAATCTGGTACCGGAGGAATCATCAAGCCAGCATCAATCTCTCCTCGCTCCAAAGCCGAGAACTGCACATCACTGGTAGCTTCGCGCAACTCAATCGCGACAGCAGGGTGAGCGTGGCGGAACTCCCTCAGATAAGGTGGCAGCACGCTGTAGTCGGCTATCGAGACGAAAGCCAATGACAAATGACCACTGGCACCATTCGCTGCACGCTGCACCAACTGGGCTAAGTTTTGGGACTGTAAGACGATACGCCTTGCTTCCGGCAGCAGAGCATGTCCTGCCGCTGTCAGTACGATGCTCCTGGTGCTGCGGGTAAACAATGCAGCACCCAGACTTGCTTCAAGTGCCTGTATCGCCTGTGAGAGCGGGGGTTGCGTCATATGTAGCCTGGCTGCTGCACGGCCAAAATGCATTTCATCCGCCACGGCCAGGAAATAACGCAATTGTCGTAATTCGAGATTCATATTCACCGCGTCTCAATGATGGGTGATTCATATATTTTGCTCAGGGTAGAGAGCAAGACAAATTATCGATGATGAAAAGCCAGGCTGGGATAACTGTGTTGAAAACGGAACTTAGTTTCAGCAACGTCATTAGCTATTGTAATGAGCGTTTATCGCTTACCATTTTTTTTATTGTCGAATGCGCGTTTGACGCGTTCGTTTTTGATTTTCTCAAAATGTGCATGATCATTTCGTTTGTCGAGACCCAGCATGCGTTCAAAAAATTCAAACCATAAAAACGCAGCGAAGGCGAGTCCAACAATCCACCACCAGGATAAATTATCCAGGAAGCTGACCTCCAAATATTTAAGCAGTGACAGCAGGGCAATGACGATAATGATGGGCATAATAATTCCTTTGGATAAATAGTAGAAGTAATTTGCGCCATGGTCAACCGCATGTTGCTTGAGATCGTTTGCTATTGAAGAAACAAAACGCAGTAAAATGCGATATGTAGTTTTAACCTGGAGAGAAAGCAATGAAATATTCTTTGTTGATAAGCGCCGTGCTGGCATTCGCTGCATCTGGTTCTGCAATGGCAAACGCAGATTTGGCGAAGGCAAAAAACTGTATGGCATGCCACGCAGTTGCTAATAAAGTAGTTGGCCCTGCGTATAAAGATGTAGCAAAAAAATATGCGGGCGATAAAACAGCAGAAGATAAGCTAGTTAAAAAGGTAATGGCTGGCGGTACGGGCGTTTGGGGTGCTATCCCGATGCCAGCAAATCCTCAGGTGACAGAAGCTGAAGCACGTACTCTGGTGAAATGGGTGTTGGCTTCTAAGTAATGCGTGTTAGCCGAACTAGCGAAAGAAATGACGCAGATCCATATCAAGCTCAAGCATTTGACTATGATTTGACACGATCACCTCAGTGATAGCATAAAAGCCCGGCGAGCCGGGCTTTTATTGTTTGTGACCAAATATAAAAACATAAGGGAATATTGCTGAAGATATTGGTGATGTCGGGTAAATAATAAAAAAACGCGACGAGTCAAAGACAGTCGCGTTTTTTAAAGAAGGCTGGATAAGCAGCCTATCTGGAATTACTTCACAACTTGAACGATCTCACGTTTGCCGCCTTTGTATGTGTACAAAGTCAGAGTACCGTCTTTGATGTCGCCTTTAGCATCGAATTCGATGTCGCCAGTGATACCTTTATGTTTGATCTTCGCCAGGAATGGCAGGTACTTAGCTGGTTCTGCAGATTTTGCCTGAACCATTGCGTCGGCCATCGTCATCACAGCATCGTAAACATACGGTGCGTAGATTTGTACTTCGATACCAAATTTTTTCTTGTAAGCAGCTTTCCAGTCATCGCTAACTTTTTTCTGCGCTTCCAACACACCACCAGCTTCAGCACAAACTACTTGGCCTTCACCAATGCCATCACCAGCCAGCTTGACCAGATCAGTGGAGCAGATGCCATCACCGCCCATAAATTTAGCAGTAATGCCCAGAGCTTTCATCTGACGCAGCATAGGACCAGCAACCGCATCCATACCGCCGAAGAAAATCACGTCTGGATTTTTTGCTTTGATTGTGGTCAGGATCGCGCTGAAATCAGTAGATTTGTCTGTTGTGTGCTCAGTTACGACAACTTCAGCACCTTTGGATTTTGCACCTTTGATAAATTCAGCAGCAACACCTTCGCCGTACGCTGTTTTGTCATCAATCACAGCGACTTTTTTCGCTTTGTTGATTTGCACAGCATAGCGACCCAAAGTGCCACCCAATTGGCCGTCATTCGCTACTACGCGGAACGCGCCTTTGTAGCCTTGTTGTGTGTATTTTGGATTTGTTGCAGATGGGGAAATTTGAGGGATGCCAGCGTCGTTGTAGATTTTTGAAGCTGGAATTGTTGTACCAGAATTCAAGTGACCGATTACGCCGTTTACTTTCGCATCAACCAGTTTCTGTGCTACGGTTGTACCTTGTTTTGGATCTGCGCCGTCATCTTCGGTCAACAGTTCGAATTTTACTTTTTTACCGCCGATCATCACGCCTTTAGCGTTCAGTTCTTCGATCGCCATTTTGGCACCGTTTTCGTTGTCTTTACCCAGATGGGCAATCGCGCCGGAAATTGGACCTACGTGACCGATTTTAACAACTTGTTCTTGAGCAGCCGCAGCACCAGCGAAAGCGAAAGCAATTGCGCCAGCCAGTGGAATCATTTTAGTTTTGAACGACATGAACATACTCCTAAGGTTTAAAAAAAGTAGGACAACATTACTGCATCTCTGACTTATTCAGATAACTGAATAGCCAGAAGGTACAACAGAAAAATTAATTCGCAAAGCTATTTTGTTTGTTTTTTTGGTAAATACGACGATTTTTATATGCCCCAATATCGAGCACTTGACAAGGTAGATCGCAAGCTTTTGAACTTGCTGCAAAAGGATAATCAGACCCCCACCAGAGTGCTTGCCGACAAGCTGCACATTTCACAGCCTACTTGTTTGCGACGCATCAAAGATTTGCGCGAAGCGGGCATCATTAGTGCAGAGGTCGCTATGGTCGATCCGTTTGCACTGGGATATGGCATGCTGGCTTTTCTCGAGGTGTCGCTGACGAATCAGTCTGATGAGCATATGCACGCATTTGAAGCAGGCATGAACAAAGAAGCCGAGGTGATGCAGTGCTATTTTGTGTCTGGCGAATACGATTATTTTTTGGTGGTACATGTGATTGATATGGATGCCTATTATCAATTTGTGCGACGCGTCATTTCCGGTTCTGGCAATGTCCGTCATTTCCATTCTCGCTTCCCGATGAAGCGCGCTAAATTTGCGACACGCATTGTGTTTGATGAAAAAGCGGCCGAGCTGCCGGTTCGGATTGCTAAATAAGCGGTTTCGGAACTGCGTCAGTGATTGCTACTGCCGGGGCTCTTAGCCCCAGTCCCTTTGTGTGTAGATAACGCAAGTGCTATACAGCCGGATGACAGGGATCAAAGAAATCACTTCATTGAGTTGGGCGTGAGGCCGCCGTGAGGATGTGTTGGTGTTTCGGCGCAGCAAGAGGAAAGATAGTTTTTGTGAAACCTGTCGATGAGATCCAGTGCAAGACAGGATCGTGCGATTCCTGACGTAGCAACATATTGCTACTCGCTATAGTGAGACTTCAAAATGAGTAATGAAACGACGTGATGCGATTAAGTGTCGTTCTTTAGATGTTGACCAAACAGAACCCGCTGTTTTGATGCGGGCTTGCAGAAGAAAACCTGCTGCAAGCCGCATTCAGACTAGGAGTTCATATCTGGTATCTGAAAAATTGAATTGAGATGAGTTTTTCAACGAAGTTATTTTAAAATTTTTCCCTTATTCAGGCAGGTACCAACACGCCACCGGGATGACGTCTGTCCATGCCAGTGAATGCGAATTCAACGTCAGGAACCTTGCCCGAGACGATATCGGCAATCGCGCGTCCCGAACCTGCTCCCATAGTCCAGCCAAGAGTGCCGTGACCGGTATTCAGAAATAAATTATTGAATTTGGTTTTGCCAATATAAGGTACGTTGGATGGTGTCAACGGACGCAAGCCTGTCCAATAGGTCGGGTTGTCGTAGTCGCAGGCGTTTGGAAATAGTTCGCGGGTGCGACGGGTGATTGCTTCACAACGCGCCGTATTTAAATCACGTCCATAGCCGTTGACCTCACAGGTCCCTGCTACGCGCAGGCGGTCACCCAGGCGAGAAACCACCAGCTTGTAGCCATCGTCAGTGAGGGAGATCGTGGGAGCCTCGTCGGGATTAGTAATCGCATAGGTCGCTGAGTAGCCTTTGCCCGGATAAATCATCAGATTGATACCTAGTGGTTTGAGTAAGGGCTGGGAAAAACTGCCCATCGCCATGACGAAGGCATCTGCCCGCAATACCTTGTGGCGACCGGCGGCATCAATGACCTCGACTCCGATGACCTTGGCACCGGCGCCGCTACCTTCAGTCAGCAATCGTGTGACGCTGGTATTGTATTGAAAGTCGACCCCGGACTCCGCTGCCTTGGTGGCTAAGCCGCTGGTAAATTTATATACGTCGCCGGATTCATCTGTTTCGGTATAGTCGCCGCCGACGATTTTGTCGCGGATGCGTACTAATGCCGGTTCGATACGGACAACTTCGTCAGCACTGATGGAGTCGCGCGGGCAGCCAAGGTCGCGCATGAGCTTGGCGGCGGGAAGAGAGTCGTCGAACTCTTTTTGCTCAGTATAAAAATGCAGAATACCTTTGGTCAGGCAATCGTAATCGATGCCTGTTTCTTTACGCACGGCCTGCAAGGTCTGGCGACTGTATTCTGAAATGGCAACGATCTGACGGATATTGTCTGCCGTGCGTGCTGGTGTGCATTCACGCAAAAAACTCAGTCCCCAAATCCATTGCAGCCATTCAGCACGCGGACGAAATAATAAGGGCGCGTCTTCTTTGCCTAGCCATTTTAGTACCTTCAGCGGAGCCGATGGGTTCGCCCAGGGTTCGGCATGTGATACGGATATCTGACACCCGTTGGCGAAGCTCGTTTCTTGCGCAGCGCCAGGCTGACGTTCGATCACGGTGACCTCATGACCTTCTTTTTTTAAAAACCAGGCGGATGCGGTGCCGATGATACCTGCGCCTAAAACGATAACCTTCATGGGGCGAATCTCCTATTGTGTGATAGCGAGATTGTAGAAAGTTATTGAATGTTAATGTATTCAATAACTAGTGGAATATTTTTATTTTTAGAAGAAAATATTTAAGACGTGTTGTTAAAACAAAAAATTATAAGAATTGATGACTTATTTCGAAATTTTTGCTTTGGTGATTTCTTGCGTGACTGCACGGGTAATGACTTCCTCTATGGTTTTATGCAAGCCACCGCGGATGTCCAGTGCAAGACCTTCAACAGCGGTTTGCAAAACATCGGCCAGGCTATCTCTGACGCGGTGTTCCAGGACGAAGTCCACGCGCGCTAACACCTGACGCAGTACGTTTTCCCGTAAGGTTTGTTCCAGTTTTTGCCATTCGTCTTCACTGACACTTTGCTGCGACATCTGACCAGATGCTGGCGTCGCGATCACTGCAGCGCTGTTGTGTGTCAGATCAAACTCATTGCCCGGTTGAATAATTTCAGTAAGGACGGGGATGCTTGCATCGATTTGATTGCTCATGATGAGGATGATTTACGTAGTTTTGGCGGTAGTGTGAGACAAGGTATGTCCCTGCTGCTGATAAAAGCGATAGCGTTCCCGGCCTGCCAGTTTCGCGTTTTCGTCGATGGCGATGATTTCTATCATGCGCTCAAATTGATCAAAATGTGCAGGTGACACATCTGTCAGATTAATTAAAATATCGTGATGCGGTAGCGGTACGGTATCGTCGTATGTGAGGATAACCGGGGTCTGCTCAGCCAGGCGGTCACCAGCCATGACATGAGGCAAAAAATCGGCTTCTGAAAACGTCCAGAGTGCATTATTTAATGCCTCAAGCTGTGCCTTGTTGTTGTCAAACACCACAATCTTACATTGTGCCGCTCTGGCCTTGCGGATCAGGCGGCAGGTGTAATTGAGCTTGTCCGGCACATTGCTATGAAAGTCGATGCGTGTCATTGGGTCTCATGGGTTTTCATTGAACATGATTGAGCGGATCGAACATCAGTTCCAGACTAAAGCGATAGTGCTCGTTATATTGTTTTCCGTATGACTGAAAAACATCATTCAGTATGAAGCGAACTGATCAGAACCGGAAACCAGATTCAGCACTGGCAGGCGGTGGTGGCGGTGCTTTACGTTTTTTTCTGTTGGGCGTTGCATTGTCATCGGTGGTGTCGTTCTTTGCCGCAGTTGCCGGTGCGGGCGCCGCAGATTCTGCAGCAGCATAGCGATAATCTTTAGGCAACTGATCAGTCTCAGGATAGCCTGCCTTGCTTAATGCGGCGCGCCATTCGCTGGTATCCAGGCCGCGGAATTTGACATTACTGATCACGAGTAAGGGCAGTTGCGTGTCACCGCTGACTTGTTGCAATTTATCAGCATCTTCTGGCGTCTTGACAGTTTTCTCTGAAAAGGGAATGCCGTTACCTTTCAGGAATACCCGTCCCTCATTACAGGGCGTGCAATTGGCGGCGGTGTATAAAATGACCGGATTTTTTGCGACGGCTGCCGCCAGCTCTGGCGGTAAATTGTTCGCAGGACTGCCGCCATCATAGGACTTGGATTGAACTTGTTTTACGGAGGCGGGCGGTGGAACGTCGCTGTAGGTGATTTTGCCGTCAGGACCTACCCATTTATATAATTGCGCCTGTGCGCTCGCTGTCATCAGCAGACTGATGAAAACAAAACTGACTCTCAGTGAAATATTTGTTGATTGACGATTCATCTGTTTCTCCAAAAAATCAGACTGCCATGCCGTGATGGCGTAATAAAGCATCTACCGTAGGTTCGCGGCCACGGAAGGCCTTGAAGGATTCCAGTGCCGGGCGTGAGCCACCGACTGCCAATACCTCTGCCTGGAATTTTTGTCCTATGCTACGCGACAGTGTACTGCCTTCTGCCTTGCTTGCCTCTTCAAACGCAGCATAAGCATCGGCCGACAACACCTCAGCCCATTTATAGCTGAAATAACCCGCCGCATAACCACCGGCAAAGATATGGCCGAAAGAATGCTGAACACGGCTGAAATCCGGTGGTGTAAATACGGATACCTGTTCCCGTACTGTATTCAGAATCGCCTGTACGTCATGTTTACTGTCTGTGCCGACCTCATCATGCAGGCGCATGTCAAACAGAGAAAACTCAACCTGACGCAGGGTTTGCATACCTGACTGGAAATTCTTGGCGGAGATCATTTTATCGTACAGATCGCGTGGCAGCGGCGCGCCAGTCTCGGCATGCGCAGTCATGCCTTGCAACACATCCCATTCCCAGCAAAAATTCTCCATAAATTGCGATGGCAATTCGACCGCATCCCATTCGACGCCAGAGATACCGGAGACCGATAATTCATCTACCTGCGTCAATAAATGATGTAAGCCATGACCAAATTCATGGAACAAGGTAATCACATCATCATGCGTGAACAAGGCGGGTTTGGTGATACCGTCTACAGTCACTGGCTCATTGAAATTACAGGTCAGATAGGCAACGGGAGTCTGGATGCCATATGCCGTGCGGCGGCGACCACGTACATCATCCATCCATGCTCCACCGCGTTTGCCATTGCGGGCATACAGATCGAGATAGAATTGACCTACCAGCTTGCCATCTTTTTCTATGCGATAAAACTTGGCATCCGGATGCCAGACCGGTGCGCTGTCTGCCTTGATGCTGACGGCGAACAAAGTCTGGATCACATTGAATAAGCCTGCGATGACCTGCGGCTCGGCAAAATACTGCTTTAACTCTTGTTCAGAAAATGCATAACGCTGTTCACGCAGTTTTTCTGAAGCATAAGTGGTATCCCAGGCTTGCAGATCGGTGATGCCCAACTGTTCACTGGCAAACAGGCGCAGTTCTGCCAGATCTTTTTCGGCAAACGGACGGGCGCGGTTCGCCAGATCAAGCAGGAAGGCGCTGACTTGTGCCGGTGTGTCCGCCATCTTGGCCACCAGCGATACTTCAGCAAAATTCTGGTAACCGAGCAGGCTGGCTTCTTCCTGACGCAGTGCTAATAATTCGGCGATGATGGCGGTGTTATCCCATTCAGGATTGCCGCCTAATTCCGACGCTTTTGTCGCATTTGCATGATAGATTTTTTCACGCAATTCACGGTTATCCGCATATTGCAGTACCGGGAAATACGAGGGGAAGTGCAGCGTAAATTTATATCCTGTCTTGCCGTCTTTTTCTGCCGCTGATCTGGCCGCTTGCAAGACGTCTTCTGGCAAGCCTTTTAATTCGTCGATGTCATCAATGAACAATCCGTAATCATTGGTCGCATCGAGTACGTTTTCAGAAAATCTGGTGGATAAGGCCGCTTGTTTTTCCTGTATCTCGGCGTAGCGGATTTTCTTGTCTTCAGGTAGCTCTGCACCACCCAGGCGAAAATCGCGGATGGCATTATTGATGATGGTTTTTCTGGCTTGTGAAAACTGGTTGAACGCAGGACTGGCTTGCAACGCTTTGTACTTATCGAACAGCGCAAGATTCTGGCCGAGAGATGTCCAGAATTCGGTCAGCAAGGGTTGATTTTCATTGTAGACCGCGCGTAATTCCGGCGTGTCGACGACAGCATTCAAATGACCGACAATACCCCATGCGCGTCCGAGTTTTTCGGTCGCGTTTTCGAGTGGTTCAACAAAATTTTCCCAGGTGACCTGCGCGACAGGAGCTTCCAGAGTAGCGATGACCGCACGGTTCTCTTCTAGCAAACTGGCAATTGCGGGGCTGACATGCTCTGGTCTGATCGCTGCAAATTGCGGTAAATCGCTAAAGTCGAGCAGGGGATTTTGTTGAGTCATCTGTTTACCTTCATAAAATCAAACGGGTCTGGAGATTGCCGTCGGTTGAGTGCGATTAAATACGAGTCAGTACAATCAAATACGTTCGGCTGCTTCGATCGTATTAACCAGTAACATCGTGATCGTCATCGGACCGACGCCGCCCGGCACCGGTGTGATGTAGCCTGCCACTTCTTTGACGTTGGCATAATCGACGTCACCGCATAATTTGCCTTCATCATCGCGGTTCATACCGACGTCGAGTACGACAGCACCTGGCTTGACCATGTCGGCTGTCACAATATTACGTTTGCCGGTTGCCACCACGAGGATATCCGCATTACGTGTATGTGCGCCCAGATCACGGGTCTTGGAGTTGCAGATGGTGACGGTAGCGCCTGCTTGCAAGAGCAGCATCGCTTGTGGCTTGCCAACAATATTCGATGCGCCGACCACGACGGCATTCGCGCCGCGTACAGGATAATCGATGGACTCCAGCATTTTCATGACGCCATACGGTGTGCAAGGGCGGAACAATGGCTGTCCGGTCATCAGCAAACCGGCATTGCTGATATGAAAGCCGTCGACGTCTTTGTCAGCGGCGATGGCTTCGATGACTTTATTCGCATCAATATGCGCCGGCAGGGGGAGCTGTACCAAAATCCCGTTGATCTTGCTATCTTTATTCAGACGGTCGATGTGCGCGAGTAAAGCCAGTTCACTCAAATCGGCATCGTATTTTTCCAGCACGGAATAGAATCCGCAATCCTCACACGCCTTCACTTTATTGCGCACATACACCTGGGACGCCGGATTTTCTCCGACCAGAATCACTGCCAGACCGGGTTGTTTACCTTGTGCGGTCAATGCGGCTGCGCGTTGTGTGACTTCGGTACGAATTTGTTGGGAGAGCTGGGTTCCGCTGATGATGTGGGCTGTCATGATGGGCTTTGCAAAAGAAGATCAAGGCGAGATTATAAATTATGCGATGTGTCGCGGCGGAACATTACTTGATTAAGTGGGGACGGAGATAGATTGACTTGACGCTATGATCGCGCGGGAACTGTATTGTCAGCGATGTAATGTTTGATTGTTAGTAGCCTCACAGCTTATTTGTACCTCATTGGTGGTTGAATAGATGCAGACAGTAGATGTAAATAATTAAATACTGGGGATGAGTATATTTTTATCGCCCATATAAAACATGCGGGATAGGCCATGTTTTATATGGCTATCAGGGGAGTATAGCTATCTAAGGCATTATTGCCGTTGTCTCCGCCAGATAAAGTGCCCGGCGGCCACATCCATTCTGCTCCCGATTCAGTGCTTGTATTGCTTAAACGCAAACCAGGCAAGAGCCAGTAATCCGCAGGCGGATACGAATAGCAGAACTTTCAATGATGTTGACGGCGGTTTGCTCTCGTCAGATGAGGCGGACGAGCGCCGAGATGTTGTGCTACGAGGGTTTGATGTGCTGATGGCGTTTTGGGCGAGATCTGCCGTCAGCAAGGCAAGCACTGGCGTCGGGTCGAGTTTGAGCAATTTAGCGTAAGCGCGGACAAAGCCTTTGATGATGGCCGGCTCGGGCAAACTGGCATAGTCGTCAGTCTCAAGTGCGCGTATCTGACGAGGCGCCAGTCTTAGCTGTGATGCGACCTGTTCTACAGTCAAGCCTAGTACGTTTCTGCCAGCGATCAGCCTGGCACCCGGTGACTTAGCTAATCTTTCTGCATCAGCAGCGGACAATTCGGCTGCGATCGGTTGCCCCAGGCGGGATTCGATCAGCTCCTGATATTGAAAACTACCGGTCGGTTCAAATGATACCGGCTCGCCTGATATTGGATCACTCATCCAATCCTCACAATAAAGATGACATTTTAATAAAACACGGTCCCACTATATCATCATAGCGCAGGTTCTTTAAGTCGTAGTTTGTTACAGGGTTTGTTAATTATTTAAATTAGGAGCGCGATTGAGTCTGACTTAGTAGCTAGTCTGCCGTAGTGCTGTCCTGTCAGCGACTTGCAACGACGTCATATGCTTCTAAATCAAGACTTACGCAAAACAACAGCGTGCTCACTTCTTCCTTTCTCTTTATCTCTATTTTGAGAGAGTTTAATTTTTGCGTATCTTGTTATGGTGTTTCTTCTGACGCATCAGAACTGTCGTAAAACCAACGCCTGATGCCCAATCGTTGCTTTAAGCCTGTCGCTGATTTGCTAAGAATCAGGTAAGCTGCGGTACTCTCAGGCAATATTGTAGTGGAGGGGGGCACGGATGATTGATGCCATAAGGAAACACATCTCTGTTTGCTGCAAGCCGGGTAATCGCTAATGATGTGTATATCTGTTTTGACTGAGGAAATAGAGAGATAATTTAGCCGCACCGGTAAAGAGATGATGTGCCGCCAGTTTTGATGATGGCCGTGATTTGATTTGCTGTTGCCCCTGCGTCGTTTTTGGATAAAACAATGATTAAAATTGCCGTCGTTTCTTACAATGATGAAATTTCCGACCAGCCACTGTCTGCTACATTTGGTGCGGATCCGGCTACTATAGGACGTAGCGACGATAATTTTTTTGTATTACCCGATCCCCGGCATTTCGTCTCCCGTAACCAGGCGAAAGTCTGGAGTGATGGTTCGCGACATCAACTGATGAACCTCAGTCTCGCCAATCCTATCCAGATTAACGGCAAAGAAATTGATGCTGAGTGTGCCTATGATATCCACGCAGGCGATCAGATTCATATTGGCTTGTACTTGCTAAGCGTTTGTGCGGAGGATGCCGCCGATCACGTGAGCTATGCACCGTTGCCGGTAAAGGAGCAGACTGTCAGTGCCGGTAAAATGATTCCTGGATCGGATCAAAAAATACCGTCGCGTCCTGCAACCAATCTCTCGATGCCGAAATCTATCGCCGCTGGCATTAAACCAACGGCTCAGCCGCCACAATTTTTATTGCGTCCGGAAATCAGTAGTCAGCAAAATACGGCGACTTCAGGCATTCCCGCGCCCTCCTACCAGGCGGTAGCTTCTACCATGATTGTAAAACCGTCGATGCCTGCAGTGACGGCAGTAGCTGAATTACAGGCAGCGGGGAAAATTGCCGATGCATCCAGAGCGTCTGTTGACACCAGTGGCTTGCTTCAGGCATTTTTAAAAGGTGCTGGCCTTCCTGATCTGAACCTGTCGTCTGGACTGACGCCCGAATTGATGGAAACCATGGGAAAGTTGATGGCAACCTCGGTAAAGGGCACGATGGGTTTGATTTCCCAGCGAGCCCTTGTCAAACGTGAAGTCAAGGCTGAACTCACGATGGTGGTATTGCGAAAAAATAATCCGCTCAAATTTTTCCCCGACAGCGACACCGTATTGACCCAGATGTTACGTAAAAAGATGCCAGGTTTTATGGCGCCGGACGAGGCGATGGAAGATGCCTATCTAGATTTACATGCGCATCAGCTCGGCGTTGTGGCGGGTATGAAGGCAGTGATGGATGCCTTGATACATAAACTCGAACCCGGTGGTTTTGAGCAGCGTGCCGGTGTGCCTGGATTTTTTGACGCAATCAACCCGGCTCGTCGCAAAGCTCTTATGTGGGATCATTTTTCTGACGTGTTCGACACGATTTCGCTAGAATCAAAGGACGAATTTCAGTCTCTGTTTGGTAAGGACTTTCTGCTCGCTTATGAAAATGAAGTCGAGCGTGCCAGGCAGGATTTAAAAGCAATCTGATCTAATTCAACGACCTCTGATGCGCCTCGACATTGCTCAAATTACCGGTATCGGTGACAGGCAGACTAATCAGGATGCACTTGCGAGTGCCATCGAGGACGACCTCGCTTGCTTCGTGCTGGCTGATGGCACTGGCGGTCACGAGGGAGGTGAACTGGCTGCGCATCTGGTCACTGACAGTATCATTGGAAAATTTTTGCAAGAGGCCTCGTTTAGCACAAGAGCGTTACGCTCTTACGTAGACTGGGCAATACACCAGGTAGCACAGCGCAAATTAGGCAACATTCAGCAACAGCAAATGAGTGCTACTGTTGCCACATTGCTCATTGATCAAAGCAATCGTTGTGCTTTATGGGGGCATCTTGGCGATTCACGTATCTACTTGTTCAGAAACAGTAAAATCATTGGGGTATCCAAGGATCATAGTCAGGCACAGCGGATGGTTGATGCCGGATATGCTGAATATGATCTCTTGCGCCAGCATCCTCAGCGTAGCGTATTATTTGCAGCGATTGGTGCCGAGGGCGATAGCAGTCCTGAGGTCACTCTGGAGGCGACTGCGTTGCAGGATGGTGACGCTTTTTTGCTGTGTAGTGACGGCCTTTGGGAATGGGTGTTCGAAAATGAGATGGAGCAAGTGCTGGGGTGGGCATGTAACGCAGATGCATGGCTGAATGAGATGATACTGATTGCCGAGCGACACAACAAGGCGGGTAATGTTGGCAGAGATAACTTTTCTGCGTTTGCCATCCTTGTTCAGGATGGGAGCGCGGCGAGTGCAGTGGATGTGGCTGAGCACTCTGTACACCATGAGTCAGCACAGTAAAACACAAAGTAAAACCTAGAATTCTTTCGGATACGTCTTGAATACAGAAAAAATACTCCCGGACGGAACATCTACTTCAGCATCGGTACACGCTCCTGGGGAGAGTTGCCTTGCCATTGGCACGCGGCTGAATGATTTTGAGATCACCGGTGTTTTGGGGGAGGGAGGTTTTGGTATCGTTTATCTGGCATTCGACCATTCCCTGCAGCGCACTGTCGCAATCAAAGAGTACATGCCGGGTGCACTGGCCGGACGCGGCACAGATGCCAGCGTCGCGGTGCGCGCCGAGCGACATAAAAAGACTTTCGACGCCGGTTTGAAAAGTTTTATCAACGAGGCCCGTTTGCTGGCGCAGTTCGATCATCCTTCCTTGGTACATGTGTATCGATTTTGGGAGGAAAATAAAACAGCTTACATGGTCATGCGGTATTACGATGGACAGACGCTCAAAGATATCGTCAATACCAGACCGGAAATTGTTACCGAAGACTGGCTTAAAACGATTATTAAGCAGATTCTGGAAGCGCTCGATACCTTATATCATGCCAAAATTCTGCATAGAGATATCTCGCCAGACAACATCATTGTGCAAAAAAATGGTGATGCTGTGTTGCTCGATTTTGGCTCTGCTCGCCAGATTATCGGCGATATGACACAGGGAATTACAGTGATTTTAAAACCCGGTTATGCGCCGGTAGAACAATATTCTGATGATTCCGAAATGACGCAGGGTCCCTGGACCGACATCTATGCTCTAGCCGCAGTCATTTATTTTACGATTGTCAAAAGCGCGCCGCCGATCTCGGTTGCACGTGTCGTCAAGGATACTCTGACGCCACTACACGGACGAATTTCATCAGGATTTACGGAGCAATTTCTGATATCGGTTGATCGTAGTCTGGCGATACAGCCTCAAGACCGCCCTCAGAGTGTAGAGGTATTTCGTCACTCGCTTGGTATTGGTGAACTTGATATCACCCGCAATGCGTACGCAGGGCGCTCCGGTGTTGACGTGAAGGATGAGGTAGCGAGAATAGCCCGTATTAAAAATGCGCCATATACTTCTGTAGCTCCTCCTGCAGCTACAGTGATGGCGCCAGCAGTGCAAGTGACTCCGCATGAAATGGACATCGCAACGAACATCAAAAATCGTTTTGTGCTGACATCACAAGGCTTGGCTATTGCATTTGGAGTGCTCATTCTCGCTGGTTTGGGCGGTTATTTTTCTATGCGCTCTGATTCCGCTAAATCGATACCGCCTTTGCCGGTAAAGCAGCTACAAACTTCTCCAGCAAGCATTGGTTCCGTCAATACAGCATCTCTGCCGGCGCTGGCAGTCAGTGTGCCGGAGTTGAGTCGGGAGCAAATCGCATGGTCAAAATTAGAGAGCGATACCGAACTTGCGCCAAAAACGATCGCCGCATTTTTACAGCAATATCCAGATGGACAATTTGCTGACGCCGCCAGAATCAAGCTGGCTGAATTAAACAAGGCCGCTGCGCAGTCGAAGCCGCTTGCCATCCCATCCGAAGAAAAAACGATCCGTAAAGCTAATATCAAACTTGCGATCAAGCCTTGGGGTACGGTTTTTGTCGACGGTGTACAAGCGGGAGCCAGTCCGCCTTTAAAACATTTAAATCTCTCCTTGGGAAAGCATAAAATACGCGTAACGAATCCGGGTTTCCCTGATTTTGTTACCGATGTTGATGTCAAGAAGGATGTCGCCGGTAATATCGACCATGAGTTCGTCAACAAATAAGCTTTATCTACATGAACAGTATTTTTAAATTCAGTCGGCTTTGTCTATTTTTGGTTATCGTCATGATTTCCGGGTGTGAGAATCTGCAAAAAATATCAGATCCATCACTCAAACCAGCCATTAAGCAAAAAGAAGTCAAAGCTACACCGCAACCAGTGGCGGCGGCGGAGGCTCCTGTCGTGACTCCGCCCGTCAGCAATTACGACGTCATTGCTTTAAAAGAGGGCTTAAGTTTGTATAACGACGGCGATTACAACGGCGCGATTAAGAAGTTGAGCGGCACGGAGATATGGAGCGGGCATAATAAAGCCATCCAGTTAAGCGCCTTAAAAACGATGGCTTTCTCATATTGTGTCACGTCGCGGGCTCAACTATGCCGTCAGCAATTTGAGCGTGCATTGAAACTAGATCCCAATTTTGATTTATTGCCTAGCGAAATCGGACATCCCATCTGGGGGCCAGTGTTTTTAAAGGCGAAGAAGGCAAAGTGAGATGAGTCCTTTAGTTTTGTAGAATCATATTTAAAAAACTCCTTAAAAACTCCAGTGAAGCTAATTGTGAATTAGCTTCACTGGAGTTTTTTTTGTATGCAGTGCGCTGGCTTTATTTTTTCTTGGCTCCGTGCTGATCCAATATGCTCTTAATTCCATGAGCGCATGATGCTCGATGAGTCTAATGAACTTTTCAGTATCTCTGCGTTACTTCAGTATCTCTGCGTTACTTTTCCAGAGTAATCCCGCTGATAGACTTTCGCTCACTCCCCCTGACGTATTGTGCCGTGCGCTTCTATGAGTGAAGGCGATCTTCATGTTGAGTCTGTTTGATATTGAAATGTTGCGCTGCACACAAAATATCATATTATGAAATCATGTATCGCTATTTGAAAAATAAAAAAGTCCTGTTAGAATGCTTTCGCACACAATTAATATGATGTAGATACAAGCACTAATTTGTCGATTCGCCACCGCGCTTCGCTTCGAAAGCGCATTAACAGGAGACCGTGTTATGTCACCCCAGATAGACCAAGTTCTGGCGCAAGCCGTCAATGATCCCGATGTGATGGAAACTAACGAGTGGCTGGATGCCCTCGAATCGGTGATCGAAAACGAAGGGCCGGAACGTGCCCATTATCTGATGGAGCGCATGGTAGATCTGGCGCGTCGTCGCGGTGCCCATATTCCGTTTTCCAGCAATACCGCTTATGTGAATACGATCCCTGCGGATATGGGGGAACATTGCCCGGGTAATCTCGAAATTGAAGAAAAACTGCGTTCCATGATGCGCTGGAACGCCATGGCCATGGTGGTCAAGGCTAACCGCGTTGATGGCGACCTTGGTGGTCACCTGTCCAGTTTTGCCTCGCTGGCAAACATGCTGGGCATAGGCTTCAATCATTTCTGGCATGCGCCGACTGAAGATCACGGTGGTGATCTGCTCTATATTCAGGGCCATTCTTCTCCTGGTATCTATGCACGCGCCTTCCTTGAAGGCCGCCTGACTGAAGAGCAATTGCTGCATTTCCGTCGCGAAGTTGATGGCAAGGGCCTGTCTTCTTACCCGCATCCAAAACTGATGCCAGACTTCTGGCAATTCCCTACCGTGTCCATGGGGCTGGGCCCATTGATGGCGATTTACCAGGCACGCTTCCTGAAGTATTTGCATGCTCGTGGTATTGCAGATACTGAAAAACGTAAAGTCTGGGCATTCTGTGGCGATGGTGAGATGGACGAACCAGAATCTATGGGCGCAATCGGCATGGCCGGGCGCGAACAACTGGACAATCTGGTGATTGTCGTCAACTGTAACCTGCAACGCCTGGACGGCCCGGTACGTGGCAATGGCAAGATCATTCAGGAACTGGAATCTGATTTCCGTGGCGCCGGCTGGAATGTCGTCAAAGTTATCTGGGGCAGTGGCTGGGATGAATTGCTGGCGAAAGACAAAGACGGCATTCTGCAAAAAGTGATGATGGAAACCGTTGATGGCGAATACCAGAACTATAAAGCCAAGGATGGTGCCTATGTACGCGCCAACTTCTTTGGCAAGCATCCAAAATTGCTGGAAATGGTCAGCAAAATGTCGGATGACGACATCTGGCGTCTGACCCGTGGTGGCCACGACCCACACAAGATTTATGCAGCATTCAAAGTCGCCCAGGAAAACAAGGGCCAGCCTACTGTTATTTTGGCGAAGAGTATCAAGGGCTTTGGCTTTGGCAAATCCGGTGAAGCGCGCAACACCGCGCACAATACCAAGAAGCTTGACGATGAAGCCATCAAGGCCATGCGTGACCGCTTCCAGTTGCCGATTGCTGACTCTGAATTGCCAGCAATTCCATTCTTTAAACCGGCTGACGACACGCCAGAAATGCAATACCTGCATGCGCGCCGTAAAGAACTGGGTGGCTACCTGCCACAACGCCGTCAAAAAGCCGACGAGGCTTTGGTGGTGCCAGAACTGACAGCCTTCCAGGCGATGCTGGAACCAACGGCAGAAGGCCGTGAAATTTCCACGACAGCCGCATATGTGCGTATCCTGACAGCCTTGCTGCGCGATGCCAGCCTGGGCCAGCGCGTGGTGCCTATCATGGTCGATGAATCGCGTACCTTTGGTATGGAAGGACTGTTCCGCCAGATCGGTATTTTCAGCCAGGTCGGTCAGTTGTATGAGCCTGTCGATAAAGACCAGGTCATGTACTACCGCGAAGACAAGGCCGGTCAGATTTTGCAAGAGGGTATCAATGAAGCCGGTGGTATGAGTTCATGGATCGCTGCGGCGACTTCCTACTCGACCAATAACCGCGTCATGATCCCGTTCTATACCTATTACTCGATGTTCGGTCTGCAGCGTATTGGTGACCTGGCATGGGCTGCTGGCGACATGCGCGCACGTGGTTTCCTGCTCGGCGGTACTGCCGGTCGCACGACGCTGAATGGTGAAGGCTTGCAGCATGAAGATGGTCACAGCCATGTATTGGCATCCACCATTCCTAACTGTATTCCTTACGACCCGACCTTTGCCCATGAAGTGGCAGTCATCATGCATGATGGTCTGCGTCGCATGGTGACTGATCAGGAAGATGTGTTTTACTACATCACCCTGATGAATGAAAACTATAGCCATCCAGGTTTGAAAGCCGGTCAGGAAGAGGGTATCATCAAGGGTCTGTACCAGTTGCAAAAATCAGAGCAAACCACCAAGCACCGCGTACAACTGATGGGATCAGGCACTATTCTGCGTGAAGTGATTGCAGGTGCTGAGTTGCTGCAAAACGACTGGGGTATTGCTGCCGATGTCTGGTCTGCACCATCCTTCACTCTGCTGGCCCGTGATGGCCAGGATGCTGAACGCTGGAACATGCTGCACCCGACTGCAGAACCACGCGTGCCTTACATTGCGCAATGCCTGAAAGACACGGCTGGCCCTATCGTCGTCGCAACCGACTATATGCGCACCTTTGCTGAGCAGGTACGTGCCTTCATACCGAAGAACCGTAGCTACAAGGTCTTGGGTACAGATGGTTTTGGCCGTTCTGATTCCCGCGCCAAACTGCGTGAGTTCTTTGAAGTCAACCGTTACTTCGTCGTCATCGCTGCGTTGAAAACACTGGCTGATGAAGGTGCCTTGTCTGCATCCGTGGTGGCGCAGGCAATTGCCAAATACGGTATCAATGCAGATAAACCTAATCCGGTTACTGTGTAATTTTACGTCTGACACCCACTAACATTTCCTGTCTCTTTCATTTTTAGGGAGAGACAGGATGAGCGTGAAGACAGGTGATGAAACCTGGCTTCACCCCAACCGCCCTGCGATAGCGCAGGGCGACAATGGAGAAAACTATGAGTAGCGTAGAAGTCAAAGTACCGGATATTGGTGATTTCAAGGAAGTTGAAGTCATTGAGCTGATGGTCAAAGTCGGCGACACCATCAAGGTGGATCAGTCACTGATCACCGTAGAATCAGATAAAGCCAGCATGGAGATTCCATCCAGCCATGCCGGTGTGGTCACAGAAATTAAAGTCAAGGTTGGCGACAAGGTTGCTGAAGGTTCTTTGCTGGTCGTGGTTGATGCTGCGGCAAGTGCAGCAGCGCCAGCGGCTGCTCCTGCAGCGCCAGTAGCTGCTACGCCTGCACCAGCGGCAATAGCGCCAGTCGCAGCTCCTGCCCCAGTTGCAGTGGCAGCAGCACCGGCTGCACCTGCACCTGTAGCAACAGCCAGCGCAGGCAAAGCGCACGCTTCACCATCCATACGCAAGTTTGCGCGTGAACTGGGTGTGGACCTGAGTCGCGTTGCTGGTTCCGGCCAAAAAGGCCGTATCACGCAAGAAGACGTACAAAACTTCGTCAAGGGCATCATGGCGGGCAGCACTGCCGTTGCTGCGGTTTCTGCTCCGGCAAAAAATGGCAGTGGCGTTGGCCTCGATGTATTGCCATGGCCGTCGCTGGATTTCAGCAAGTTTGGCGCGACCACGACTTCGCCTTTGTCACGCATCAAAAAACTCAGCGGCCCTAACCTGCACCGCAACTGGGTGATGATCCCGCATGTTACGCAATTTGATGAAGCGGATATCAGCGATCTTGAAGAATTCCGTAAGTCATCGAACGAAGCCCTGGTTAAATCCGGTGTCAAACTGACGATGCTGGCTTTTGTCATCAAGGCCAGCGTTGCAGCATTGAAGAAATTCCCGGCATTTAATTCTTCTCTCGATGCGACCGGTGAAAACCTGATCCTGAAGCAGTATTACAACGTCGGCTTTGCAGCAGATACGCCTAATGGCCTGGTCGTGCCTGTCGTTAAAAACGCAGACCAGAAGACCCTGTCGCAAATCGCCGTTGAAATGGGTGAGTTGTCTGCCCAGGCACGCGATGGCAAGTTGAAACCTGCTGACATGCAGGGCGCAACTTTCACGATCTCTTCACTCGGCGGCATCGGTGGCACGGCGTTCACGCCTATCATCAATGCGCCTGAAGTGGCGATCCTGGGCTTGTCCAAATCCAGTATCAAACCAGTCTGGGATGGCAAGCAATTCCAGCCACGCCTGATGCTGCCGCTGTCGCTGTCATATGACCATCGCGTCATTGATGGTGCCATGGCTGCCAAGTTCACCGCTTATCTGGCTGATGTACTGGCTGATTTGCGTAAAACCTTGCTGTGAACGGAGACCAGACTATGAGCACTATCGAAGTCAAAGTACCCGATATCGGTGATTTCAAGGAAGTTGAAGTCATCGAATTGCTGGTCAAGGTGGGTGACACCATCAAGGTTGATCAATCGCTGGTAACGGTGGAGTCCGACAAGGCCAGCATGGAAATCCCGTCCAGCCACGCCGGTGTCATCAAGGAATTGAAAGTCAAGCTCGGTGACAAGATTGCTGAAGGCAGTTTGTTGTTGGTCATAGAAGCTGAGGGGGCTGCGGCAAGTGCAGCGCCTGCGGCTCAGGCCGCCCCCGCCGTTGCGTCTGCCCCAGCACCAGTTGCTGCTCCTGTGGCACCCGTTGTAGCCGCACCTGCCGGGCCAGTCGGCATCGTCGAAGTCAAAGTCCCTGATATTGGTGATTTCAAGGAAGTTGAAGTCATCGAAGTCATAGTCAAGGTTGGCGACAGCATCAAGGTTGATCAATCGCTGATCACAGTCGAATCTGACAAAGCCAGTATGGAAATTCCATCCAGCCATGCTGGTACTGTAAAAGAAATCAAAGTCAAGGTTGGTGACAAGGTTGCCGAAGGCAGCTTGTTGTTACTGGTTGAAGCCGCAGGCCAGGCAGCATCTGCTCCTGCTGCCGCAACTGCTTCTGCTCCAGCTGCTCAGGCCGCCCCTGCCGCACCCGCACCAGTCGCTTCCGGTTACACCGGCAAGGTCGATGTTGAATGCGACATGATGGTCTTGGGTGCTGGCCCTGGCGGTTATTCTGCTGCCTTCCGTTCTGCCGATCTGGGCATGAATACGGTGCTGGTCGAACGTTATTCCACGCTTGGTGGCGTTTGCCTCAATGTTGGCTGTATCCCATCCAAAGCGCTGCTGCATGTGGCAGCAGTGATTGATGAAACTGCATCCATGGCAGCACATGGCGTGACCTTTGCCAAGCCAGAAATTGATATCGATAAACTGCGCGGCTACAAGGAAGGCGTCATCAAGAAAATGACGACTGGCCTGAATGGCATGGCAAAAGCCCGCAAGGTCAATGTGGTGCAGGGTGTGGGCCAATTCCTCAGCCCTAACCATATCGAAGTCACAGCGGCGGATGGCAGCAAGAAAACCGTACAGTTCAAACAGGCGATTATTGCCGCTGGCTCTTCTGTCGTGAACCTGCCTTTCGTACCGACTGACCTGCGCATTGTTGACAGCACCGGTGCGCTGGAACTGCGTCAGATACCAAAACGCATGCTGGTCATCGGTGGCGGCATCATCGGCCTGGAAATGGCGACCGTGTATTCCACCCTGGGTTCACGCATTGATGTCGTTGAAATGCTGGATGGCCTGATGCAGGGCGCAGACCGTGACATGGTCAAGGTCTGGCAAAAATTCAATGAAAAACGTTTTGATAACATCATGTTGAAAACCAAAACGGTTGCTGTTGAAGCCCTGCCTGAAGGTATCAAGGTCACATTCGAAGCCGCCGAAGCTGGCGCAACAGCACCAGCACCCCAAGTCTATGACCTGGTACTGGTGGCAGTAGGCCGCAGCCCCAATGGCAAGAAAATTGCTGCCGACAAGGCAGGCGTGGCAGTGACTGACCGTGGCTTCATCAATGTCGACAAGCAAATGCGCACTAACGTGCCGCATATCTTTGCGATTGGCGACTTGGTTGGCCAACCCATGCTGGCACACAAGGCTGTGCATGAAGCCCATGTGGCAGCCGAAGCAGCTTCCGGTGAAAAAGCCTACTTCGATGCCAGCGTGATTCCATCCGTTGCCTACACCGACCCTGAAGTTGCATGGGTAGGTATGACAGAAGATGAAGCTAAGGCCAAAGGCGTCAAGCTTGAAAAAGGTCATTTCCCATGGGCAGCGTCTGGCCGTGCAGTGGCAAATGGCCGTGACGAAGGCTTCACCAAGTTGCTGTTCGATGCAGAAACCAAGCGCATCGTCGGCGGCGGCATCGTCGGTACGCATGCGGGTGACATGATAGGTGAGATCGCCCTGGCGATTGAGATGGGTGCTGATGCAGTCGATATCGGCAAGACCATCCATCCACATCCTACCCTGGGTGAATCGATCGGTATGGCGGCTGAGGTGTATAAAGGTGTTTGTACCGATTTACCGCCGATGCGAAAAAAATAATCTGTCTGAGGTAATTGAGATAGATAAAAAACCTGATGCAGATATCTGCCTCAGGTTTTTTTATTGCGCTTATTCTCAATTTTAATCTCAATTTAATTCTCAGTTGAGCCCGGATTTTCATATGAACAGCGGCAAGTTCACACTAGCAATGGCAATGCTCATGCTTAAATCGCGATGGTACGATCCTATTAAACGCCTTATGCCACTTGCGCTTCCAAGAAGTGATAGTGGCCAAATCGTAAATTCCGGTTAAACCAGCATGCTATAACGTTCGGTTCGTGAGTTGCTTAGAATAGTGGAATCGTCGTAAGTCCTTATGGACTCTGGCGTGTCGGTCTAAATAGTGCTGGAAGCTCGCCCGATTTGCGTCCTCTAATAATGGCGCTATTAATCTTCTCAATCACATCCAGATTACTTTGCAGGCTAGATACGAAATGAATATCGTCAGCTAAAAAAGGCTTACTCAATACTTTGACTGTGTAATTGATTTGGCCTGGACTACGGATTTTTTTGTCTTTGATATATTGGTTTAACTCAGCTTCTAATTCTTTCGCATTGGCGGTACGCGAATTAAACAGCAGAACGTCCATGCGACCTGAAAGTAATTTACGTAGTCGTGAACTGGTTTGCGGCTGATCTTCTTCTACTTTAAAAAAATTGCCTCGTTTGCTGTCAATTTCGTCTCCGTAACGGATTCCCCTGACGATGCCGACAGATTTACCTTGTAAATCTTGTAGAGAGTTAAATTGAATATTGGAGTCGCTACGTGCTACTACCCACACAAAGTCTGTAAAGACAGCATCAGAAAAACGCATTGAGCTAAGGCGGTCTTTATTTTTGGATAGACCAAAGGCAATACCTTCTCCCGTTTTTACGCTTTCCACCAGACGTGGAAGCGGATAGCGCCGTATCTCAAACTGAAGTTCAAGTGCTTTCTCAAAGTAGTCGATAAGCTTTTGATTTTCTGGTCGGATCGGTGCCATTTCACCGTATTCATCTCTGGTCTCTGCTACTAGCAGCGGAAGCGTGGCGGCACTAGATGGACTCGCAAGCAATGTGAGCGATAGGAGCAGACAGAAGCGATAGATCCTTTTAACTACAAACATAAAGACGTGCTTCCTCAGGTTGTACCTGTGTGCCTGAATGGTAGTGAGTCAGTGTGGCAAGATAGTTCGCCATATATCAATCGATGACGGTTTGTTTCTCAATTTTGACAATAAGTTATCTTAACTTTGTGAAGTTTCAGGTAGAAAAAAATCAGTACAAATGACCGTGATTTATACTAATTTGTACCATTATACGGTTTATTCACTGTTGGTATTGACATGCGGCAATGTAAGTTATTGTTACTGCGTTGTGAAATTATCGAGTTGTTGTCTCAATGAGCGTATTGCATTGATGCATTGGCTGGTAATTTCATCCATAATCAAACTAACAGAACTCCTCCCGACCTCAGAGATGTGAATCTGGTCGGCAAATCTGCGGAGTTGCCTGACTGACCTTTTAATAGGCTGGAACGATGCAAAGAACTCGCGCGAGTGACGCTCATCATTTTGATCTGTCTGTTACGAAACGGAATCGGTCAAAAGAAGAAATTATCCTCTTGATGCTTTGTGCTCTGAGTATCCCCAGCATCTTGCCGTTTGGGATTATTCGCCTGTTTCAGGCTAACTGGATGCTGGCGACGGTTGATCTTGCGATTGTTGCCGGTATGATTGCGATCTTTGTTTTTGTCTGGAGAACCGGGCGGGTTCAGAATGCCAGCCTGATAGTCACGGTGTTCTATTCTGCCGGTATGCTGGCAGCGATTTACCTCAAAGGTGCGGCGATTGTGTATTGGGTATACCCAACGATGATCGCCGCTTTTTTTATGTTGAAAGCAAACCATGCTTTGCTGATCAACACTTTTTCTCTGTCTATCTTGTTGTTGATTTTGAGCAGGCAAATGACGCTTTTCGATTTGTCGTCAATTGCGGTGACCCTGGTATTGATTAATCTTTTTTCTTATATTTTTTCATACCGTACCAGCATTCAGCATAACGAATTAAATCAGCAAGCCGAGCGGGATTTTCTGACTGGTGTTGGTAATCGCCGTGCCTTAGATCGCGCCTTGGAGGCATTTTCGGATGCGGAGTCCTGCAATCTCGAGTCTTGCCTTCTATTACTGGATCTGGATCATTTTAAGAAAATTAATGATCAGTTCGGGCATGCAGCGGGTGATCAGGTACTGACAAAATTATGTGATGTGATACGCACCAGATTACGTGTTACTGATGGGATTTTTCGCTATGGGGGTGAGGAGTTTGTTGTCATTGCAGTCGGGACGGATCTGTCGACCGCCAGTGCTCTCGCGGAAGAACTGAGAATAAAAATAGCATCAGCCTCACTGCATGCAGATTTGCCTGTAACAGTATCAATCGGGGTCGCAAAAATTACACCCTCAGAGACGGCGTCATCCTGGTTTCAGCGTGCTGATGCGATGCTATACGAAGCAAAGCAGTCAGGACGAAATACGGTCAGAGTGGCAAGCGACTCGTAGCCTGTCCAAGGTACATTTATGTTCTGAAGCGAAGAGAATTCCTCACAAATTGACTACAATTCGTTACGTTTCCTCATAGTTATGAAACATCCTTTTGTTATTGTCTAAGCTGATGTGACCTAACGTCGTTTAGTAGAGGTGTCCTCTTTTAATTCGGCGGATTAAGTACACACGGAGCTTGCCGTATCACTTGAAGGTTAAGGTGAAAAGGCACTATTACTTGCCCTGTATCAGCGGAGGAGACGGTAATGACACGTATCAAAAAAGGACTGTTATTCCTTATCGGTTTCGCGACCTTCACTACGGCTTTAGGTGATGGTCTGATAGGTCGATTGCACTTAAGTGACAGTAATCGAATCTCGGTGTCATCTGATCTGGGGGCGCTGACAAAGTTAGCTAATCAAGGCGATGTTCTGGCGCAAACCAGATTGGGTGTCATGTACTTTCACGGTGAAAATGTAGAGCAAGATTACCAGCAAGCCTTGCAATGGTTTCAAAAGGCTGCTGACAAAGGCCATGCAGGGGCTCAGACTAACCTGGGTTTGATGTATAGCAATGCTCTAGGCTTGCCTCAGGACTCCCAAAAAGCTGCGTACTGGTATCAAAAAGCGGCGGCACAGGGATATTCCGTCGCATATCTAAATTTGGGTGTTTTATATTCTATGGGCGAGGGTGTCCGGCAGGATTTGAAACAGGCACTGATCTCCTACAAAAAAGCGGCATATCAGGGCAATCCGCATGCCCAATACCGTTTGGGCACGATGTATGCAAACGGCAATGGCGTGCCTCATGACGATAAGAAGGCGGTATTTTGGTATATAAAAGCTGCCGGACAAGGCTTGTCCAGCGCGCAGTTTAATCTGGGACTCAAGTATCTCAATGGCGAGGGGGTATCTCAGGATGTGATGGAGGGATACAAGCTGATGATGATGGCGAGTTTTGATGCCGGTAAAAAATCTATGGATAGTCGTGATCTGGTGAGTGATGGGGCTACTCAGGATTTGATTGACGACACCCAGCGTATTTCAGAAACTTGGACATTAAACTCTGAAATACAAACTGATGATCAATCAAATATCAGTTTGATTGCAGAAGAAATGCCCGATATCTGAGTGCCAGGATATGGGATCCGATGACGGTTCTGCGTACACCTGATTTATTCTGGCGTTTTATTTTTAATGCAAAAAATCCTGCACTACTTTAATCGTTGCTGCAGGATCTTCTTCTTGTGGAACATGTCCCAGCTGGTCAAAAATTTGTAACTGACTACCTGATATGTCCTGATGAAATTCGCGTGCATATTTAACCGGTATTAGTTTGTCTTTTGCACCCCAGATGATCAATGTGGGCAAGTGCAAGGATTTAATTTTATCAGACCCGGCCCCGGCATCTAACTGTGAAAAACGCCTGACCAGTGCATGCCGGTTGCCTGCACGTAGCGTGGTTGCTATATATCGATCAACCAGTTCTGCTGTCACTTTATCTGGATTGCCGTAGACATTCCGCACGCTCTTTTCCATCATATCTCGCGGCAAGGTTAATTCCACCAACTTATTCAACACCGGAGTGCGGGCAATCCTGAATCCTAGTGGGATGGATTCTGGAATAAATGCATAACCGGCAGCATCAACCAGGACTAATTTTTCCACCCGGTCTGGCCTGCTGGCAGCAACTTGCCACGCGATTTCGCCACCGAGCGAATTTCCACCGAGGATACAGCGTTGTACTCCCAATTGATCCATCAGCTCGATGATGAAGCGTACATACACCTGATTACTGTAATCGTCCTGCACATTGGGACCGGTTAAACCAAAGCCAGGCAAATCCATACTGATAACCCGATGCTGCGTCTTCAGTACATCTGCCCAGCCTTCCCAGGTATGAAGACTGGATGAGGTTCCATGAATTAAAATAATTGGCAGTGGATCGGAGGCGAGGCCCTGATCCCGTATGTGTACATTCAATCCATGGAGATTGATAAAAGTCGATGGTGCCGGAGCCCATTTTTGCGTTAAATTTGCAAGAGGCTGATCAGGTGCCCATGTTGTGGCAACAAGCACGATCATAAAGAAAATAAGCGCAAGAAACAGAATGCCAATGAATTGTACGCTTCGTTTTAACATTGCTGCCTCCTGAGTTTATATACGTGTACCAAGAATCGGTTATTTCAGGCTTGGTATTGCTTGTGGTTTCAAGGCCTTAACCGGTTGCTCTTTCAATTGACTATTCAGCATTTTCAACGCGACTTCCAATTGCTGGTCTTGCCCTGCAAAAGTCGCATGTGGAAGATTATCTACCTCAACATCGGGAATCACACCTACCCCCTCGATCAGCCAGTGACCATCCATCGCAAATTGAGCGTTTTCGGCAACTCTGACCATGCCATTATCAGCGAGACGATTATTGTCTGATAGCCAGACACCCGCGCCGGCTGTGCGTTTTCCGACTAATGGGGCAAGTTTTAATGCTTTAATCCCTGCAGCAAAAGTTTCACCATCAGAATAGGTCAGTTCATCAATCAAGACAACCAGGTGGCCACGGAATGTTTGTTGCATGTTGGTGGCGGGTTGATTATTCGGAGATGACCAGAAGGCCCAGGCTTTGCGCAATAATTTCTCAATAATCCAGCTGTCGATATTGCCGCCATTATTGCGACGGACATCAATGATCAGGCCATCTCGATCAATATTGCTATAAAAATCGCGGGCAAAGCTGGCGATATCACGTGATCCCATTGCACGTAGATGTAAATAACCTATTTTGCCTTGAGATACCGTATTCACCCGGTCACTGCGCGCTTGTTCCCAATCGCTATAACGGAGATTGTTTTGCTTGTCGATGCTGATGGGCGTGACGATGACTGCTTTAGCCGCGGCTTGTCCTCGCTGTATATGCAGTAAAACCTGTTTCTCCGCCTGATTTAAAAGCAGATCAGAGATATCCCTTGCGTCGGTCGTCTTCTTGCCATTGATCCCGGTAATCACATCGCCTTCTTGGATGTCCAGATCCGGTTGAGATAAAGGAGAGCGTCCGGCAGGTAATTCAGGTTCGCTATGATAGATATGCTCGATGCGATAGCCGTCTCCCGTTCGGATCAGCACTGCTCCCAAACTTGCTGCCTGACCGTCTGGAGCCGCTTTACGAATATCGCCGGGCGCGACTTGTGAATGCAGGGCACTGACTTCGCTAACCATCATACCAAGTATGTCGTTGAGCTCTGTTCTGTCGGTGACACGATCAACCAGAGGTGCGTACTTATTGCGGGTTTTGAGCCAGTCGACCCCCCGCATTTTGTCGTCATATAAAAAATCCCGGTGCATACGCCAGGCATCCACAAACATTTGCTGCCACTCTTCACGCGGGTTGCTGTTAAACGACCAGTCATCGATTTTGACTTTCGCTTTACTGACGTCCGGGGGCTGTTTGGCACCCGCTTCGACAATCAGAAAGTCACCGGGAGCATTCATCGCAAAGCTGCGATAGTACACATGCTTTTTATCCGCTGACAGATCAAACTGACGCACGCCATTTGCAAAGACTTCCGGCTCAGGTGAGTTCTTGGTAATCGCCAGAGTTTTTAAAGTGGCTTTGCCTTCATTACCGTCCTGCTCCGTGAAATACAAACGCTTATCATCTACCGCCAGTCCGCGATAATTGCCAGATGCCAATGGTACTTGATACAGACGGCCGGCTAGTCCCGTATAGTGAATAGCAGGCAGAACTTTTGCAGCAGCATCGGTTTTCTTATCATCTTTAGGTTCACCGGTGGTTTTGCCCGATGTTTTATCAGCGCTTTTGTCCTCAGTTTTTTCCTTCGATTTATCCGTGTCTTTTTCGTTCGCCTTACTTTCCACCTTACTTTCTACCTTACTTTCTACCTTACTTAGCTCGTCATCCGCCTTGAATGGAAAACGATTCGTTGACTGCAGAGCCAATGCGTAGATGCCGCTGCGCTTGTCAAAAAACGGACCCATATTACGATCCCCCCAAGGCGACGGCTCTGTTGCCTGAAATGTTCTGGCAGATAAAAAATACAGCCATTTTCCGTCCGGGGAGAACGCAGGGGAGCGAGATTCGTAGCGATCACTTGTTACGAATTGCCATTGCCTGGTAGCGACATCGTATAGACCAAGCTGTTCACGCTGCAATCTGGAATTTGGTCGGGTGACTGCGATAGTTTTACTGTCGGGCGACCAGACGATTTCTTCATGCCGGTCTACACCTATTTTCCCCGCATCATCAATGACGACATTCGATTTATTCGCCAGATCGAGGAGCCAGAGTCTGCCGCGTTTATCAGTATGCGCCAGCCATTTGCCGTCAGGGGAGGGGGCTATTTGCCAGCGATGCACATCGCCGTTATGAGTGAGCGCCTCAGCTTTGCCACTGCCGTTCGCTGGGAAGCGCCAAATCTCGTTTTCACCTGTGGCATCTACGATCGCATAAACCCATTTATCATCATGCGAAAATACCGCGGATTGTCCCCGTGCACCTGTTGGAAGCGCAATATCAATGCGCCTTTGAACGCCGGTGCCTGCAATCGTTAAATGTCCACGAGCGGTGAATAGAAGGCGTTCTTCTTTGCCCGCCAATTCAACTTCGGTCAGTTGTTCAAGCGGATTTTTTATTTGTCGATTGCGTTGCTGATCAAAATCAGAGAGCAGATCAATATTGATACCTTGGTCTTTATTGCTGTCGATCTCGAGTACATGTAAATCGGCGCCAAGCTGATAGACAATTTTACCGTCACCTAAGGCTGCATTCCTGACATCCCAGTCCACATGTTTACTCAGCGCCTGGGCATTTTTACCATCGGCGGTGGCAGTCCATATGTTATATGCACCCTGACGATCGCTCACGAAATATAGCTGGCCTTTCCACCACATAGGACGTTTATTATTGCTTTTCTCATCTGGAAAAAGATTGATCGCCTCTGATTTCCTCTGCAGATCATATTTCCATAACTGTGCGTAGGCGCCGCCACGATATTGTTTGGCGTTGTCGCCGGTCATATGCAAACCATAACGTGTGAAATACAGGGTTTGACCACTGTCATCGAGCACTGCTTCGTTAGCGTCGGCAACAGGAAATACTTGTCGTTGCAGAGTGAGCGGGTTGATCGCGGCAACTACCCGGTGTGCCGACGGACCAATTGAATTTTGCATCGTTGTCAGGACCTCACCTTGTTTCGTCCAGCCTAATACGGTGACCACGCCATTTTCAAAACTGATGCGCTTAGGCACACCACCTGACAGTGGCATGACATATGCCTCCATTGCACCCTCATATGACGCAGAAAAGGCTAGCCATTTGCCGTCATGCGAGATTGCCGAGTTCAGTTCTGTCGCCGGGTGTGTGGTAAGTCTTTGCGCTTGACCTCCGGTTGCTGCGACTTTCCACAAATCACCTTCCGCGGTGAACACGAGAGAGTCCCCTCTGATCGCAGGAAAACGTGGATAAGCAGGCACTGCATTGGCGAACAAGGATGTGGCGGCCAGTGCGCAAAGAAGAGGGGCTTTTAAACGCTGTGGTGAAATTTTCATGGGCGATAGTCGACAGTCTAGGCAAGGGTAACGGTCTGGTGGATGATTTTGTGTTCGCGGTCTTGTCTGCTGCTCTTGTTGTATGACCTTGTGTATTGAGATACTTATTTTCCTTGGTAAATCAGAAAATTATTTTGTCATATTTTCTTTTTATTTCCACCATTTTGATATTTTTCACTGCAAATTGAAGCTGAAAGGTAAAAAATAGTTGATATGCGGCAACTTTACATAAGAATTCCGGCGCATAATCATATTAATAAATTTCCATGTGGAAATAAATTTAGTCGATATGAGCGTGTTTACACGGCTAAATCATACGGATAAGACTGATTGATGCGAGGATGCCATGAGACCCAACGATATGATGAAAGTTCTGATGCCTTTGGGCTTATTGTTGGGTGGAATGAGTGTCTATGCGCAAAGTACCAGTTTTACGATTAACACGAACCTTGAGCGTAAAGCGATCAGCCCCCTGATTTATGGTTACAACGCCTACGCGGACGGTACCAACCGTACGGGCTGGGAGAATCAGGGCGGGCAAGCCTCCCTACAAAGTTTGAATCTCGCATCCAGGCGGCTAGGTGGTAATTCCATGACCAGCTATAACTGGGAAAATGGTGTGAGTAATTCCGGTGAGGATTGGTGTAATTCATCCAATGCGGCGGTCAGTGCAGTCGCTGGCGCAGGTAATCCATCAACGACGGCAGGGCTGGCCTATTACGCTCCCGGAGCTGCTCTGGTCAGCTTTCATGATCAATCGCTGGCGTTAAATGCCTATTCTCTATTGCAGCTTCCCGCAGCTGGCAAGCTCCCAAAAGACATTGTCAATCTGTATCCGCCTGGTTCATGCCAGGGATATGATTTGTGGCAGAGCACAGCGGGACCATCGAATATCGACACTGCCCGCTGGCTGACTATTGTCAATGACAAGCCAGCGTCTTTGGGAAGCTTATCTACTACTCCGGCCTTATCAGATGATTTTGTTTATCTGGATGAAGAATTGAATTTCCTGATTCAGAAATACGGTAACTCACAAACAGCAAGCGGTATAAAAGGCTATGAACTGGATAACGAGCCGGATCTCTGGCATCACTGGGCAGATGCCAACAATGGCAGCGGCACCCACCCGAATTTATATCCTGCCTTCACTACGGTTGCGGATGTCGTACAAAAAAATATCGTACTGGCCTCGACCATCAAGAGAATGGATAGTTCTGCGCAGACCTATGGGCCTGCGATCAGCGGCTATCTTGGTCTCTTTAGTCTGTGGGCTGTCTGGGACGGCACGCAATCACATCAACCTGCAGACTGGTCTATCTATAACGTCGAGCCATTTGTCAGCAACTTGACCGGTGACCGTTATCGTTACAACGGGATGACGATGGCCAATGCTTACCTGTCAGCGATGAAAAACGCGTCGCTGCAAGCGAATCAACGCTTGCTGGATGTATTTTCATTTCATTATTATCCGCAAGCTTCATACACCTTAACCGATCGGGTGCAGGCTGCGCGTAGCCTTTGGGATGCCAGCTACGTCGAGCCAAGCTGGATTACGCAAACCGGTAATGGATTTACAGATGGACGCGGCTTACAAATTGTGACCAAGCTCAAACAGGCCATCAATGATTTTTATCCCGATACCAAGTTGGCGATTACGGAATACAACTTCGGTGGCAAAGATGACGTCACCGGTGCAATTGCACAAGCCGATGCTTTGGGCATATTTGGCAAACAAGGCGTCTACCTGGCGACGTATTTTGGGGATGCTGAGGGATTCATTGCGTCCGGATTCAAGATCTTCCGTAACTACGATGGCAGAATGTCCAGCTTTCCAGAGATATCGGTACAGGCTCTTGCCAGCAATAATGCAAACGGCGCAGTCTATGCCGCAGTCAGCGCGGCCGACCCCTCTACTTTGCATATCATTGCAATTAACCGGCTCGCTACCGCTATGACAGGCAACTTTCAGATTACCAATCCGGTGAATTTTAAAACGGCGCAAGTTTGGGGCGTGAGTGGAACTACTACAGCAGTTACCGCACAAACAGGCTTGAGCAATATCAAATCCAATAAATTCAGCTACCGGATGCCTGCCAGCTCAGTTTTACACTTTGTTTTGAAACCGTAAAATTCATGTAATCTCAAAAAAAACAGGGTGCGTGATGGCGCGGTGGTGTCATGAATAAGATTACTCCCAGTAACCCAAGCGTCGCATCCACGCCGCGATATCGCGCTGATTCTCATCACCAACCGTATATAGGGTCTGCTTAGCATCCGGAATGTCGTCTGTTAAGCGATGTTGACCAAGCTTAAATTTCCCTTCCAGCTGATCAATTTTGATGCGAAAGGCGACTATGCCTTTTAACAAACCATCTCTTGCCGCATCTGGCATTTGATCAAAGTTTAACTGGAAGTCAGGTTCGTGATGAGTGATGAGCTTTGTCAGTATCACTAGTTTTTCGCTCGCTTCATGCATCACGGTCGCTTTGCCGCTTGCATGAACGCTGATGTAATCCCAGGTTGGCACCCGGTTACCTGGCTGGTATAAACCAGGTGAAACATAGGTATGCGGTCCGTGGAATATCGTCAGGGTGGTGTTACCTTTTTCCATGGCTTGCCACTGTGGGTTGCTGCGTGCCATATGACCATCGATGATGATGTGTCCTTCATGTACCTCTGCAAGTACCGGAACGTGGCTGGCAAATGGAGTGCCGTCGATGTCACAGATCAGGCTGACAAAGTTGTAGCGACGCATGACCTCCAATAGCAGTGCGGGATCATCTTGTTTAAAGTGAGAAGGAAGGTACATGTCACGTCTTTCTTATCGCAAAAGAGAGGAGGTACTGCGTCATGTCTTTACATCACGCAGTACGGGAGATGAGTTTATTTTTTTAGTTGTGTCAGCACCTGGCCGAGCATCACGATCATCTGGTCGATTTCTTCGGTGCTGACATTCAATGCAGGCATGAAGCGCAACAGATCCGGGCGAGGTGAGTTCAGTAACAAACCAACAGGCTCCATATCGCGGGCGATTTCGACGATTTTTGCACCGATGTCGCTACCGAGTTTAAGCGCGCGTAACAAACCTTCGCCGCGCTCACCTTGCAGGCCGAACTGCTCAGATAGTTTCAGCAGTTGCTGGCTCAGATAGTCGCCTTTTTGATTTACAGATGTCAAGAATCCCGGTGCCAGTAATTCTTTGATTACTGCTATACCAACTGCAGTAATCAGGGGATTGCCGTTGTAGGTGCCGCCTTGATCTCCGGGCACGAAGCATGCGATTTCTTCACGGCAGAGCAATGCTGCGAGAGGTACGCCGCCGCCGATGCCTTTGCCTAGCGTCATGATGTCAGGTTCAATGCCGGATAACTGATAGCCAAACAATTCTCCGGTACGTCCCATGCCGGATTGCACTTCATCGACGATCAGCAGCACATTGTGTTGTTTGGTCAATGCGCGCAGTGCCTGCATGAATTCACGACTTGCAGGGAGTACGCCGCCTTCACCTTGAACCGGTTCCAGCATGACTGCGACCGTTTTATCGGAGATTAATTTTTCGACCGAGGCGATGTCGTTCAGATCGGCTTTTGGAAAGCCAGTAACTTGCGGTGCAAAAATTGTGTCCCAGCCGGGTTTGCCAGAAGCGGACATCGTCGCCAGAGTACGGCCGTGAAAACCGTGATCAAAAGTGATAATCTCGAACGCACCATTTTTGTTTTTTTGCCCCCACTTACGTGCCAGTTTGATGGCACCCTCGTTTGCTTCTGCGCCGCTATTGGCAAAAAATACGCGGTCAAAACAGGAGTTGTCGGTCAGCAGTGTCGCCAGCTCAATCGCAGGTGCATTGTAAAAGGCAGGAGAAGGGTTAATCAGTTTTGTTGACTGAGCAAGCAAGGCATCTGTTATGCATTGCGGTGAGTGACCGAGACAATTCACTGCCCAGCCTTGTAAATAATCGAGATAGCGCTTGCCCTTGTGGTCAGTCAGCCACATGCCTTTGCCTTCGGTAAAAACCAGCTCTGGCCTTGGTGTGATGTACATGAGGGCATTAACATTGTACTGACTGAATTCCATTTCAAAACTCCTGATTAGGGTGAAGGACGATGACTAGAGCGAATCGATAAAGTGAGCAGATATAAAAAAAGCCACAGGTGAGGCCTGTGGCTTAGATATGCTGTGCGGTTATTTGACGCGCACGTTCACTAACACATCTGCCCAGGCTCGCAGAGCGAGATACGACGTCGCGCGATATTTGGTGAAGACATGTCAGTAAAATTTTTCATAAAACGGATAGTAGGACGTTTTTTGCAATGCGTCAAAATGTTTTTTTAGTTTTTGTAGCGACAAGATTTACGCTGCCAGATCTGCTTCTGAGGTGAATGAGTCCGCATAAAACTCGTCTTCCGGTAACTGACACTGTTTGACAAAGTCCCGTTTAGCAGAATCCACGACAACCGGAGCGCCGCATGCGTACACCTGATAGCCAGACAAGTCTGCATGATCGGCAATCACGGCTTGATGCACAAAGCCGATCCTGCCAGTCCATTGATCTTCCACTAAGGCATCGGATACCACAGGTATATAAGTAAAATTAGGCAGAGTTGTTACCCATTCCTCGCACAAGGCATGCATATACAAGTCTTGCGGACGGCGTCCGCCCCAGTACAAAGCGACCTGACGTGTCGATTTGGTATAGATCAGATGCTCAACCAGCGCTTTAATCGGGGCAAAGCCAGTGCCAGATGCCAATAAGATCATTGGTTTTTCAGAGTCTTCACGCAGGAAAAACGTTCCCTGAGGCCCTTCAAAGCGTAGGATGTCGCGCTCTTTCAGAGTACCGAATACCTGATCTGTGAATAGGCCGCCTGGCATGTGACGCACATGCAGGGTAATTTGTTCGTCCAGGTGCGGCGCGTTCGCCATGCTATAGCTACGACGCTTGCCGTCACGGAGCATGAATTCGATATATTGTCCTGCGCGGTATTGCAGTCTCTCGTTGGCGGGTAATTGCAAGGCAATCAGCATCACATCGTCAGAAAGCTTTTCTAATTTTGCGACGCGACTAGGCATTTTTTTCAGAGGGTAATCGCCGCTTGCTGCGATCTCACGAGCTTCAATCGTAATATCCGCATCAGGTCTGGCACAACAAAACAAGGCGCCCCCTTGTGCTTGTTCTTCGTCCGATAAGGCTCTTTGCTGGTGATTACCATGGGTTACACTTCCGGCAATCACTTTGCCTTTGCAGGAGCCGCAGGCGCCGTTTTTGCAGCCGTACGGCAAACCTATGCCTGAACGCAAGGCGGCTGCTAAGACGGTTTCGCCTTCATCGCAGCTAAACTGGTGGCCACTTGGAGTAACAGTTACTTGAAAAGTCATACAATCCCGAATAAATAATGTCGATGAAAAATACTGTGGAAAAAAATACCAGAATCCGCTTCGCCAAACCCCGCCTGCTCATTCTCGGCTGCGGAGATGTCGGTATGCGCTTGCTGCCTTTGCTTAAAGATCAGTTTCGCGTATTCGCTGTCACGAGTCAGCGTAGCAGACATGGCGAATTGCGTGCCGCCGGCGCCATACCGCTTACTGCTGATCTGGATCAGGCGCACACGCTAAGACGTCTGGCAGGGCTGGCATCCCACATTATTCATCTGGCACCACCGCGCAGTGAAGGGGCATATGATCAGCGAACCCGAAATTTGACCGCCATTTTACCTGACAAGAGCACGCTTGTTTATGTCAGCACGACGGGCGTCTATGGCGATTGTGCCGGCACGGTCTTTGATGAGACACGGCCATTACATCCACAAAATGCCAGGGCCTTACGTCGGGTCGACGCGGAAAATCAATTACGGCAGTGGGCCAGGCGCAGTCAGTCTCGCCTCAGTATTTTGCGTGTCCCCGGTATTTATGCTGCAGACCGCCTGCCTCTGGAGCGTTTGAGTAAAGGAATCCCGGCACTGATTGACCGTGATGATGTCTACACCAACCATATTCATGCCGCGGATTTAGCTTATTTGATCCGTCTTGCTTTGTTCCGCGGCAGTGTCAACCGCGTTTATCACACGGTCGATGACAGTGACATGAAAATGGCCGCTTACTTTGATCTGGTTGCCGATGTGTTTGAGCTGGCCCGTCCACCGCGCTTAGCCCGCAGCGAGCTTGCGCAGCAAGTATCACCGATGTTGTTATCATTCATGTCGGAGTCACGTCGTTTGCTGAACCACCGTATGAAATCCGAATTAGGCGCGCGCCTGACTTATCCTAATGTGCAGTGCGGTGTGGCTGCAGCAAAATTTCAGCTATTGGCGGAGGCAGCTATCGGCAAATCCAGATAAAAGCGAGAGCCATGGCCCTCGATACTGGTAAAACCGATTTTGCCACCCATTTTTTCTATCATGGATTTCGACAAGCTGAGTCCCAGTCCTGTTCCTGCATATTTACGTGCTGCCTTAGCATCTTCCTGACTGAATTTCTGAAAAATATTTTTTTGAAATTCAGCCGAAATGCCAATGCCATGGTCAATCACCTCCACTCTGACCCAGTCATCCAGCCGATTAATCTCTACGGCGACCTGGCCGTTCTTCGGTGAAAATTTAATCGCATTGGAGAGCAGGTTGGACAATACTTGCGTGAAACGCTGAGTGTCGACTGTCACCAGCATATCGGCAGCCTGTTCTGCGTCGAATAGTAGCTTGATAGAAAAGTTCTGCGCATAGCCGAGATTCGCATCGACAGTCGATTTAACCAGCTCACGTAACTGTATGCTCTCCATCTGAAATTGCATGCCGCCGTATTCCAGCTTCTCAAAATCCAATAAATCATTGATCAATAAGGTCAGGCGTGATGCATTATCGTTCGCCATCTGTATCAATTTTTTGACTGGCTCAGGTAAGGTGCCGCTGACACCTCCGGTCAATAAACCGAGGGCGCCACGAATCGATGTCAGCGGTGTGCGCAACTCGTGTGATACGGCAGACACAAATTCACTCTTCAACTTTTCGATACGTTTTCGTTCAGACAGATCGTGCAATATCAATACCAATAAATTTTGTGTTCCCAGTTCAACTTTTGCCAGCGCCAGTTCAAGAGGAAAATCAATATTGCCCCGCTTTTTACCAATCACTTCCATGCGCGTGGGAATGCCATGATTCACATATTCTTCTGATAAGTAACTTTGCAGGTAGGTATTCGCGGTGTGATCAGGAAATAATTCTTTGATATTGCGACCAAACAGCGTACCCAGCGGATAAGCGAATAGCGCTTCTGCCGACTGATTTGCCGATGCGATAAAACCACGCATATCCGTTGTCACAATACCTTCCGCAGCATTGGAGAGAATCGCACTCAGGCGTTCTTCGCTATCATGGAGCTGGCTGGTACGTTGTGCCACCAGCGTCTCTACATTAAAGGTATGTGCTGTTGCGACCAGCAAATAAATACCCAGCAGACTGGAGAACATCAAGCCGCCTATCATGGTTGACCAGGTAATCCAGGAGACATGGCTATCCCAGTAACTGCGTGAGGGCTGCGCCAGAAACGCATATTGGCGCCCGCCGAAATCAATCGTCGATTGGAATAAAAAAGTCAGATTTATTTCTGAGATCGTGTCATAAAAAATACCATTCGCTCCGGGATAGGACAGATCGTAAAATTTCAGTAAGAAGAGTTTTTTCTCTTCTGGTATGAGCAAATCAGCAATCAGGTTTTTGATGCTGACGATACTGACTGCGGCACCTTTGAATGCATGCTCGCGATCTTCTCTGGTAGTCAGTGCCTTACCTTGCTCATAGACAGGCGCAAATAGCATGACGGAGGAGTGAGCATTTTTTTCAGATATAAAGGCAATCGGATCGGTTGCTACCATATTGCCAGTGTCGCGCGCCTCCTCAATCGCATTGCGTCTGGCGGTACTGGTACCGACGTCATAACCAAAAAAAGTTAAGGCATTGGCAAATGGTTCAATAAATGTGACCGGAAAATACTCCTTATCATCCTTTGCTCTGACGAATTCATCTGAAGCGTTTTTTTCAGTAATCTGAAAATTAATAAAACCTTCTTGCAGCACTGCATTCTCAAATTTTTGCCTGTCTTCGCGTCTCACTCTTGGAATCCACAATAAGGCGGAGATTGCTTTATGCGTTTGCAACGTATATTCGTTAAATACGCTGAAATCGGTACGTGTGACCCCTTTTGATGCAGCAAATAAGCGTTCAATATTTTTCACTGCATCTGCATGCACATCCAATTGATTTTGCAGGCTCTGGCTCAGGCGTGCTGCCTCCAGACGGAATTCAAGGTGCTGCTTCTGCTCTTCGCGGTGACGGATAAAAACAAAAGCAGTAAAGACCGCCAGCAAACAAATGACTAGCGGCAGCATGACGCTATAGCGGCGTGAAAGCCAGATCTCACGGGGCTTCGCAAGGGGAATCAGTACGATCGGCGTGATCGTCAACACACCCAGAGTATCGCCTATCCACCACGTCAGCCAATTACTGATGACTTGTTCCGACGAAATTACATCAAGATGGTACAGCGATGCGATGCCAACGCTGGCACTGGTCAGACATCCGATTAATCCTCCCCAAATAAAGAAACGGAAAATTTCACGATCAATATTCAGTGCCAGATTGTTCTTGAGTCTGGTGCGCACCAGGTATGTGCTGATATAGGCCTGTAAGCATGCGCCGGTGGCGAGTAATGCGGGCAATAGCAAACTTGTGAGCTGAAATGATTTTGCATTGCCAGATCCGATGACGACATTAACCAGAAGTGCACCGAGGAACACACCGGGCAGAAGCCGGTAACCTTGCGTCAAAATGATACCTAAGGCCAGGCCGGCGGGAGGATATACGGCAATCGCATAACCGGGTGGAATAGCCAGCAGTAACGACAATCTACCCAGTACAGCATAAGTAATAGCTAAAGTCAGTATTTGAACGATCAAATTTGACCTCAGGCTATGACGTATTCGCTGAGCTAAAGCGGGCATTAAGATTCCTTAAGCATCACTGTTGACTTGCTGTTTTGGCTTGGCCGGACCAAAAACATACTAAGCAAAACCATACGACAAACACAAATACCTGATTACACCAGCGATGATGTCACTTTGAGTACTTCATCCGCCGTGGTCAATCCCTCGATGATTTTATATGCGCCAGCGATACGCAAAGGCTTCATCTGATCGGAAACACTTTGCGCTCTGAGTGCATGAATATCAGACTCAGGACGGATCAATTTACTGAACGCCTGAGTAACGGTCAATAGTTCATACAGGCCTGTACGGCCTTTATAACCGGTTAAACGACACTCGGGACAGCCGACCGGACGGTAAATCATTGCCGGTTTTGGAATCCCCCATTCTTCGGTCAGGCTTTTCCATACGGCATCCGGCATTTCACCGTCACCCGATTTGCAATGGGGGCACAGGGTTCTGACCAGACGCTGTGCCAGAATACCTATCATGGTTGCCTCTAGCAGATAGTAGGGTACACCTAGTTCGAGCAGACGCATAATTGCTGATGGGGCATCATTGGTATGCAGGGTAGACAGCACCAGATGGCCGGTCAACGCGGCCTGAATCGCCATCTCTGCAGTCTCCAGATCGCGAATTTCACCGACCATGATGATGTCAGGATCTTGCCGCATCAGCGCACGCACGCCATCAGCGAAATTCAAATCAATCGACGACTGCACCTGCATCTGATTGAAAGCTGGTTCTACCATTTCAATCGGATCCTCGACGGTACAGACGTTAACATCAGAGGTAGCCAGGGCTTTCAGTGTCGTATACAGCGTCGTCGTTTTACCTGATCCGGTTGGTCCTGTGACCAGAATGATCCCATGCGGCTTGCTGGTTAGCTGATCCCAGCGCATCGCGTCTAACGGCGGAAAACCAAGTTCCGGCAATGTCTTCACGACGACTTCCGGATCGAAAATACGCATGACCACTTTTTCACCAAATGCCGTTGGCAAAGTTGATAAACGTAATTCGACTTCCTGACCATCGGCTGTGCGTGTTTTGATACGACCATCTTGAGGACGACGCTTCTCAATTACGTCCATACGACCCAGTAACTTGATCCGAGCGGTCATCGCGATCATGACAGTTGCCGGTACCTGATAAACCTGATGCAGTACGCCGTCAATCCGGAAGCGAATCACCGCCAGTTCGCGTTTTGGCTCCAGGTGAATATCTGATGCCCGCTGATCAAACGCAAATTGCCACAGCCAGTCAACGATGTTGATAATGTGTTGATCGTTCGCATCGACCTGTTTGTTCGCCTTACCTAATTCAACTAATTGCTCGAAGTTATTGCGTAAGGCAGCATCGTTGTTACTCGATTTTTTCGCGTCTTTAATCGATTTCGCCAGAGAAAAAAACTGAGCGATATACTGAGAAATATCCAGTGGATTTGCCAGTACCAGGCGGATTTCCTTGCGAGTGATCTTGGCAATTTCCGCTTGCCATTCGGTATTGAACGGATCTGTTGTGGCAATCGTCACGCTATCCTGTGTCGATTCGACAGGCAGGATATTAAAACGTGTCGCGTAAGTCGATGACATCACATCCGAGACGCGGGTGAAATCAATTTTTAATGGGTCAATCCGGTAAAACGGGATCTTGACCTTGTGCGAAGTCCACTCGGTGAGCCAGTCCAGAGTCAATTGCTGATGCGGTTTTTTGGCGGAATGCAATTTCGCCTGAGCCAGGGCCGTCAGCGTATGCATGGCCGCCGGGCCGTTGCGTAAGATGGCCTGCGCATTGTTGAACTCCGCTTTCGCATTTTCCTTGAGGATGACGCCATCTGCCATCAGCCAGGTAAAAATTTGCTGCATGTTCAACGTGTGATGTGCTGATTTAGTCATGGTGCTCAATTCGAAAAATAGTTCATGCGGGATCAGTCGCTGCCAGGAGCGCTTTGACCCAGGACTTGGCTGGTAACTTGGTCAATGCCTTAATGTGATCGGCGCGTTGCGTTAGCAAAGAAAAATCAGGTTTGATCGCCTTTTTGAATGCGATCGCGACGACATTTCCGTCATGCACTTGCGGCAGGCACAGCACCTGATCGAATGCGTAGCGCAATGCCTTCAGGTTCTTCGCGTAGCTCGGATGATCGCCAAATAAATTAACGGTCAATATGCCGTCTGGCACCAGACATGCCGCACAGGCTTCATAGAATTCTGCACTGTCCAGCACGGGGCCGCGCGCCGTTGCATCATACAAATCGACTTGTAAAACATTGAATTGCTCCAGATTTTCGGGATCATTGACGAATTCCAGCGCATCTATTTCGATTACCCGAAGGCGATCATCATTGGCGGGAAGCTTAAACATGCTCTCGCAGATCGCGATCACTGCAGGATTCAGATCCACGGCAGTGACTTTTGCCTGTTCAAACTGGCGATAACAAAACTTGGTCAGTGCACCGGTTCCCAGCCCAAGTTGGACGATATGGCGCGGCTCGCTGATAAACAGCATCCACGTCATCATTTGTTGCGCGTATTCGAGTTCTATCCAATCGGGTTTGCGCATGCGCATTGCGCCTTGTACCCATTCGGTACCAAAGTGCAGATAACGAACGCCATCGAGTTCGGACAGGGTGATAGGAGCAAATTTAGGTTTGCGGGCAGCCTTAGGGGACGCGGTCGCTGCGGCTCTGGGGCCTGAGCGATGGTTAGCTTCGGCTTCTATGGATTTTCTTTTGATCAGCATTCGCCCATTTTACCCAGTACAGACAGAGAAATAGTGAATTCTTCGCAGGTCTTTACAAAAATTCGTACCTTAAACAAGTCATCATCCGCCGATTTTGTAAAAAAGCCGCGAATGTCGCCATAGCGTCTCTCTGAAAACCGTGACAATTCAGCGCGAAATGCTGCAAAGCCACATCGGAATAAACCGGTAAATTGGAACCTTTTGTTACCAATATAATCGTATGCTTGCTGTTTTCTGGCTACCCGCCAATTTTTTGACTCTTCCCCAAAAAGGACAACGCTGTGAAAAGACATCTCCTAAGTGCACTGACCTTAAGTTTGCTCGCCGGTTTCGCCTATGCTGCGGACACACCTAAAACAACAGCAACCGGCGCATTCTCCGGTATTGATGTGGCGTATATCGAGCCTTCAGTACGTGCCCAGGATGATTTTTTCACGCATCTGAATGGTAAGTGGCTCAAAACTACCGAGATCCCTGCAGATAAATCGAGCTGGGGTGCGTTTGCAAAATTACGCGACGACACCTTGCCGCAACTGAAAAGCCTGATCGAAACAGCGCAGCGAGAAAAGAAAAAAGCGGGTTCCGATGAGCAAAAGATCGGTGATTTTTACAGCAGCTACATGGATGAAAAAAAGCTTGAAACCTTGGGTTATAAACCGCTGACCGGCGAATTGCAGGCGATACGCGCGATCAAGGATAAAAAAGCGATTCCAGCCCTGATCGCTCACATGAACCAGATCGGTGTTGGTGCGCCTTATGCGATCTATGTCGGACAAGACGCCAGAGAGTCAAGCAAGTATGCCGCCTATCTGGCTCAGGGCGGTCTGGGTTTGCCGGACCGTGATTACTATCTGAAAAAAGATGACGCCAAACTCGCCGACGTCCGCGCGAAGTATGAGAAACACATAGAAAAAATTCTCAGCCTGGTCGGTGAAAAAGATGCTGCCGCGCGTGCCAAAGCGATCCTGGCTTTAGAGACCGCCATTGCAGAAGTTCAGTGGACCAAGGTAGAGAACCGCGATCCGGTCAAGCGTTATAACAAACTGGCAATTGCGCAGCTCGACGGTATCGCACCAGGCTACGATTGGAAAACTGCCTTGTCCTCCGCTGGCATCGCGAATAAAGTTGATTACATCATCGTCAGTCAGCCAAGCTATGTGACAGGCTTTAATCAGGTACTCAATAACACCGATCTGGCGACCTGGAAATCGTATTTTGAGTGGCATCTCCTGCGCAGCTATTCCGAGTATTTGTCTAAAGATTTTGTCGATGCGGATTTCGCATTTTATGGCACTACGATTACGGGTGTGACGGAAATGCGTCCTCGCTGGAAGCGTGGCGTTGCCTCAGTCGAAGGCGCTTTAGGCGAAGCCGTGGGGAGAAAATATGTAGAACAATATTTCCCCGCAGAGCGCAAAGCGCGCATGGAACAATTGGTCAAAAATTTGCTCGTCGCCTATAAGCAAAGTATCGACACACTGGACTGGATGAGCCCGGAAACCAAAAAAGAAGCGCAAGCCAAACTCGCTAAATTCACACCAAAAATAGGTTACCCCAACAAGTGGCGTGATTATTCCGCGCTGACTGTCGTCGCCGGTGATCTGGTTGGCAACGCTGTGCGATCCAGCACTTTTAGCTATAACCGTCGCATCAATAAACTGGGTAAGCCGATTGATAGAGAAGAGTGGGGCATGACACCGCAAACAGTGAATGCGTATTACAGCTCCACCATGAATGAAATCGTCTTCCCCGCCTCGATTTTGCAGCCGCCATTTTTTGATATGCGTGCCGACGATGCCGTGAACTACGGTGCGATCGGCGCGGTCATCGGTCACGAGATCAGTCACGGCTTTGATGACAAAGGTAGTCAGTCCGATGGCGACGGCAATCTGCGCGACTGGTGGACCAAAGACGATCGTAAAAACTTCTCCGCAAAGACCGACATGCTGGTCGCCCAATACAATAGTTATAGTCCATTACCCGGTTATAACGTGAATGGCGAACTGACGCTGGGTGAGAATATCGCCGACAATTCTGGGGTTGCCATTGCCTTTAAAGCGTATAAATTGTCATTGAATGGCAAGGAAGCACCGGTGATCGACGGGTTGACTGGTGATCAGCGTTTTTACATGGGATTTGCACAGGTATGGCGCAGCAAAATGCGTGACGCACAGCAGATCGTCCAGGTGAAAACCGATCCGCATTCACCGGGCCAGTTTCGCGCGAATGGCACGATGGTCAATCAACCCGGATTCTACGAGGCCTTCGGTGTGAAAGAAGGCGACAAAATGTATCTGGCACCAGAGAAACGCGTGATCATTTGGTAAAGCGTGGATAACTGGTTCGCAATTCGCCGTCAGTAATATTGCAACGACCATTCGCATCCGAATACCGGGCCGGGAGCCCGGTATTTTTTTGTTCCTTTGATTCGATGGAGAAAATTAATTCAATTTAAATTAATTTAACGCAAACTGAATCAACTCAAATGAATGTAACTCATTGATCAATTCGATTGAAGCTGCTTCCACTCCATTAATTTTTCCTCAAAACTCCGCATTGCATTGGCCGGTGATGATGATGGCAAAATCACTGTAGTAAAACCCAGTGCCGCAAACTGTGGAGCGAACTTACCCGATGTCTTGCCATTAAATGCCATACGGTTTAGTGCCGGATAGTGTTCGCGCAGCCATGCAAATTCGTTGATCTGGGCATTGCGGATATTGGTATCCAGACTGCCTTTGCGGTCGCAGGTATCGATCACATCCCAAAGACCAAAACCATGTGCCAGCAAGCGTGGGAGCCGGTCTTCATATGCCAGCGATGCCATATCCTCACCTGTCACTGCCGATATCAGTCGCCAGAACTGATTGTGCCGGTAGGCATAATATTGCCGCGCCTCCAGCGATGCGACACCGGGAAAACTACCGAGTATCAGCGTATGTGTCTGCGCATTGACGACCGGCGGGAAGCCGGACAAATTGCTTGAATCGTTTGAAAGATCCGTGTTCATAAAAATCCGGTCATGCGCGGCATCTTGATTAAGGAGGATGTGAGGAGTCGTTTTGATCGATTTGCAGAAAGCTCTGTCAGTGGTTCAGAGCAAATTAAAGTTGACGTACTAAAAATTTTTAACATTTTTTAACAAAATTTCTTCAATACTAATTATGATCCAGTCTCGCTAAAAATAAATTCCTCACGATCTCGTTTGAATCAGCATAAAAGCCGATGGCGACTGACAGTGATGAGGTGCAAGACACGATAATTCGACGATCAAATGGACCAAATGGATCATACGACAAGCCAAACGCCCGCTAGCGCAAGCACACCGGTAGACAACATTAATTCCGCTGACTTTTTGCCAGCGATTGCAGTAGCAGAGTCTGCGGATTCGCTACAAGATCAAGCCGTCAAGACATCACCGGTCACGAATCAGGATATCTATTTTACTGGTGGCGGCAAAGAATATTTCCGCATCTGGATAGTGAATTTGTGCCTGACGATTGCAACGTTCGGCATCTATTCTGCCTGGGCTAAGGTCCGGCGTTTACAGTATTTTGACCGTAATACGCAGTTGTCTGGCGCTGTGTTCAACTTTCACGGTGATCCGGTGGCGATTCTGCGTGGTCGCCTGATCGCCGTCGTACTGCTATTTGCTTATCACTATGTATTCCGGTTATCCAAGACGATCGGGATTCTCGTGGTTGTCTGCATCTTGCTGGGAATGCCGATGATGCTACGCAGTGCGCAGCGTTTTCGTTTGCGTAATACCAGTTATCGTGGCTTGCGGTTTAATTTTCACGGATCGATGACGGGTGCGTATTTGACTTATCTACCGGTCGTTGCCGTGTTTTTATTACCGGGACTAATTGGTGCCTTGTATCCACACAGGCCGCTATGGGTTTCCGCTTCCTTGCTGGGTTATCTCACCTGGCCGTGGCTGCATGCCAACATGAAGCGATATCAACATGGGAATTTTTCTTATGGAACTCTGCCATCTGATTGCACATTAAAAAGATCGGCGCTTATCTCCACCTATGTCGTCGCCGGGCTCTTTATGCTTGGTGTTGCCGTTGTCGTTGGTATCGCCTCTGGTGTTGGCGTTGCCATTTATCAGCAAATTATTGCGTCCAATGCGGATCCTTTATTACGCAGCCAATTTTTTGTGACGGCGCTGGTTGTGATGGCGACCTTACTTTTTGCTTACTTCGCTTACCTTGTTTGCGGCCCGTTTGTGCAGGCAACAATCTGGAACAAGATCTGGTCATCTACCTCGCTTACAGGATTTACGATTCACTCTGCAGTACCACGCTGGCAATATCTCAAGTTGCAATCCGTGAATGTCATTCTGACCTTATTGACACTCGGTTTATACAGGCCGTTTGCCGTAGTCCGTGCGTATCAATTCAGGTTGACTCATGTGCAGATTACCGGTCCGGGTTTTAATGCGATTCAATCAGAGACCGGTATCGCGAGCAATAGTGCTGCTGGCGACAGTTCAGCAGATTTTCTTGGTTTTGATCTTTCCTGGTAGGCCAGACAATGATGAACGTAAATTATTTTGATGGCATACACGCGAAACTTCAGCAAGCCACGCTGGCGATCAGGGCGACTGACGTGGTGTTGACGGGCGAGGGCGTCAATAAGACTTTTTTGTCAAAAAACATCTCTATTGAGGAGCCGTTTTTTAATGCTGCTTGTGTCATCGCATTTCCTGATGGTTCGCATTGTGAAGTAAACGATCCGGAATCCCGCCGCAATTTACTAACGCAATTAGGGTATAAAAAATCTCTGGTAGAACGCTGGCAAGATCAATGGCTGGCATCATTGATTGCTATTCTCGCTATGGCAGGAATACTGTTTGCTGCGCATCATTGGGCGATGCCATGGATCTCTGACAAAGTCGCCGTAGTTGTGCCTGACGAACTGGAAAAGAAATTAGGGGCGCAAATTATGGTTGCTTTGGACGACAGCATTTTGCAGCCGAGCAAGCTCAGTGATAAAACGATTAGCCAGGCAGATCAGTTGTTTCGTCGTCTGGTGCCAAAGGACAGTCGCCTACCTGTTCATCTGGAGGTGCGTTTCTCGAGGCAGATCGGTGCTAATGCATTTGCGCTGCCTGGCGGAACCGTGGTCGTGACTGATCAGATGATGGATCTGATAGTCGGCGTCAGTGGCAACGATATTTCCGGCGCTCTTGCGGGTGAGCTGAGCGGTGTATTTGCACATGAGATCGGACATATAGAAAAACGTCACGCCATGAGAGGACTGATTAATGACTCTTTCATCACCGTAGTGATGGGAACTTTGTTTGGTGACTTTAGCGGTGTGGCGGCTTTCGCACCGACGATCTTGATGAAAACAGAGTATTCCCGTGCGATGGAGTCGGAGGCGGATGAATATGCAATTCAATTGCTGAAGGCCAACGCCATTTCGCCAAATCATGTCGCCAATCTTTTTGAGTTCCTGAGCGAACAAAATGAACGTAAGCGCACAGTTAATTTGCCTACATGGCTAGAGAAGGTCTCAAGCTATACCTCAACGCACCCGCCAACCAGGGAGCGGATGGCGCGTTTTCGTCAAGCTGCGGAGTAGCCCCGGTGAAGGAGTGACTTGTCTGGTTGCAACGCAAGAGGGCTGAAGCGTATGAGGCCTTCACCGCGTCTATCTCTGCCTATTGGTGATAAATCCTAGTTTTCTTGGTTTGTGGATTAGAATAATCAGATAACAGTAGTTCACTATGATAGAGGAGACAAACCATGAGCAAACCTATAAGTCATACCAGCGCAGAACAGCAAGCGTCCGGTCGTGCCGTCGAGCAGTTATTGGAAAAATACGCCGAGAGTCATCGTAATCCGACCAATGAAGTTATCCACTTCGTCTGTGTACCGGCGATTATGTGGACGGTGCTGGGGCTGATCTGGGCGATTCACCCGGTAGTCGCCGTCGGTGCTGCGCTACTGGCGCTGATCTATTACGTGTCCTTGTCCATACCGTTTGCGGTCGGGATGAGCCTGATGGCGGTGGTGATGCTGGGGATTCTTTATGCCTTACCTGCTAGCTGGGTTCTGCCGTTATCCGTCGGCGTCTTTGTTGTTGCGTGGATATTTCAGTTTATCGGTCATAAGATCGAGGGTAAGAAGCCGTCATTCTTTGATGACCTGCGGTTTCTGTTAATCGGTCCTTTGTTTGTTCTTGGTTTTTTATATCGCCGGCTCAAAATCTCGTATTAATTTGTTACAGTTCCAGGTGATGATCTGCGCGACAATTTGCCTGTAACCGGAACGTTTCCGTGGTCAACGTGTCCAATCATCAGTTCAAACACCGTAAGGAGAGTATCGTGAAAAAAAATATTGTTCTCACCGTCATCACTGTTGCCACTACAGCAGCCATGCTCAGCGCCTGCGCCGTTGCTCCGACCTCCAGCAATGTCTATCGCACCAGCCAGACCCAGAATGAACAATCCGTTCGTATGGGCGTGGTCGAATCTGTACGTGAAGTGCTGATTGATAAAGGCCAGAGTGGCGTAGGTACTGCGGCCGGTGCAGCTCTGGGCGGCATCGCCGCAGGTTCCAGCATCGGTAAGGGTAACGGCTCTCTCGCCGCCGGTATCATCGGTGCAGTCGCCGGTGGCATGATCGGTCAAAGTGTTGAGTCCAATATGAATAACCGCAAGGGCTTCGAAATTACGGTGCGTCTCGACAATGGCGAGATGAAGGCTATCACCCAGGATGCCGACGAATTATTCCGTGCCGGAGATCGCGTACGCTTATTGTCCAATGGCCGGACGACTCGTGTGACGCACTAATTATTTCTCGCTGCTACAGCGAAAAAACAGTATCAGACCTCGTGATGTACGAGGTCTTTTTCTATCTGAATGACATAAAAAAGTTTCATCACATAGTCAGCTCAAAAGTAACCCATAACACGCCACGCTCATAAGGGATGCACGACATGGATATTGATCCGTTAGAAACCGTTGAAAACCTCGAAGAATCCAAACCCGCAGATCGCGCAGCGATGCGTCTCAATATGCTGGTTGCGATCACGGTAGCGATACTCGCCACCTTCATGGGAATCTGCAAAGTCAAGGACGACAATATCGTCCAATCGATGCAGCAGGCACAAGCGAATAAGCTCGACCACTGGGCGTTTTATCAGGCCCGTAATATCCGTGAAGAAGTCGCCAAATCAACGATCGTACAATTACGTTTAGCAGCCTTATCCAAGTCTGCCGAAGACAAAGCGGCTTATCAGACCGCCATCGCCGATTATGAAAAAGTCGCCGCCGAACAATCGCGTAAAAAAGAAGAATTAAAAACTCAGGCAGAGCAGGATCAGAAGGACTATGACGCCGCCAACTTTAAAGATGACCAGTTTGATTTGTCCGATGCCCTGATCGCAATTGCGATTTCATTACTTGCCGTGACAGCGCTGACCCATCAAAAATGGCTGTACTGGCTCGCTCTCGTACCGACTGTATGTGGCTTCTACATGGGGCTGGCGGGATTGCTGGGCTGGGCAACACATCCCGATAGTCTGATTCGCTTATTGTCGTAACGGATGAGTTTTTAGATGGTTTCAACATCGACCACGCAGGTTTTATGCGGCTCCTGGCCTGATATAGGGCTGGACGCCGCATCAACAGTGCGGATTCATTTTTAGAATTTCTCTTTTTAATTTAATCAGAAAGCAGCCATGTCCTCATCTCACATCCTCAAATGGCTTAGCGCCAGCGCACTCGCCAGCCTATGTCTGATTGCTGTGGCCGACGATGATGCAGGCGTCACGCCATATCGCCCCTCCGTATCCAGTCCTGCACAGTTACCGCTACCAGGACAACTGGAGCTAGAAATGGGGTTGCTAAATAGCAAGCAAGGTGATGCACGACGTGACAGCATGCCGTATCAACTCAAACTCGCGTTCAATCCGCAATGGGGCATTCTGATCGGCGGCGAAGCGCTGGTCTCCGCCAGAGACGACAGCGGCAATCGTGCGCGCGGCCTCGGCGATACCACGCTGGTGCTGAAGCGCGCGTTCCTGATTGACGACAGCAGCGCACTCGGCCTGGAATTTGGCATCAAAACGCCGACCGCCAAAGACAGCATCGGCAGCGGCAAAACCGACTACAGCATCAACGGCATCTATAGCCAGGACATTGGCAAAGTCCACATGGACGCCAACCTGAATCTCGTCCACCTCGGCATCGCAGACCCCGGCACCTCCAGCACGCAGACAGGATTATCCGCCTCATTCTCCACCCCCATCGCCGACAAATGGGGCGCAACAGCAGAACTCAGCGGCACCCGCCGCAGCGGTAGCGACAACACCTCACAAATATTAGCCGCGCTGGCCTACAGCCCCAGCAACCGAATGACGATTGATGTTGGCGTCGCCAAAGGACTCAACAAGGCCTCACCGGATTTGTCTTTGTTTACGGGGATTGTGTTGCCGTTGGGGCGGTTGTGGTGAGATTTTATGGCGAGAGAGCCTGGTAATAATTTTGGCAAAGCGTAGAGATCTTTGTGGTGACGTTGCTATTTACTATCTTTAGAAATTGTCATTTCAATGTCGTCTTTGCCTAACCTGACATCATTGGTAACTTTTATTGGTAACTTTATCAATGAGATTTACTAGACAAACTTTGTTCAATGCGCATCTTGCAGATTTCAGTGACACAAGATATCCCCTCAGCGATCGCTGCGTCAGCGTTCAGGATCGTGGCTCGCATGGCGCTACTTATGCCATGTATTGTTGGTCAAGCTTGTCCATGACTGATCTTCCGCCTTTGTTGTGTTGGCGGCGTTATCGTGTGTTATTGGTTTTGAAGTTTTCGATGCCACGAGAGTCGTCTTTCCCGCCTTGTGCTTCTTAACGGTTGAATTCACCTTACTGCGTGCTTTTTCGCACAAGTCCGGTGGAGTGATGGGTTGGGTGTCACGGTGTTATGTGCAATTGATGCATACGGCATCCATTTTTCTGCAGAAGTGTTCCCACAACTGATTGTCTGTTTGAATCTCCTGTGCATACGTATTAACTTCCTTTCGGAGTGCACGAAGAATTGCTGAGGCATTTATGGCTTTTTTTTCGGTATCAAGTAGTGGCCCAGATCTAAGAATGCGCCAACCACCTCTTGACTCGCTTTGATGCAAGAGGCCACAGCGAATATCTTTGTAGAACCAGTCGTCCCCACCGCCTAGAACTTTTAGGGAGGTATCACGTGCTAGAAAATCACGAAACATCTTCTGGCTTTTACGGTTAGTGTCAGTCAAACCCTGATAGAAGGATTCCAATGTTTCAATAACAAGGCAAGCAACTGCAAGCATGGCAAAGCCGTGCTTATACGATGAATCAATAGGTTGAAAGTAACGCTCTTCATATCTTTCAACAAAAAAGTGAGTAAGCCTCTCACGGTCGTTCGCTGCCTTCCATTTTTTGTAGTCAGCAACGGAAGTCGATGAAGATAGTTTTGTGGAATCGGCCATTGCATTTTCTCCCTTATGATGGCGATAACAGCCAGCGCTTAGGCTAGCTAGTGGTGCCTAGGAACTAGATTTCACTGTCCCTAAACTTGACTTATTTCAACTTCATGCAGACTTCTTTTTTTTAAAACTGCCATTGTCCAATTGTTGCAGATATCGATCCGAGAATTAGCATAGGCTTGCTCTCAACGGCAAGATAAAAGCAAGTGCTATGTCGGTAAAATTGAATGCCAAGCAATGGGTGCCTAATCACCAACCAAAAGACGGCATCTAATTCAATCAATCGATGCCGTCCCATTAACACTAATGCTGATGCCCATGATCACCATGCACGTGACCATGTGAAATCTCTTCCATCGTCGCTGCCCGTACACCCAAGACCTGTAAGCCGACGCGTAGGGATTTGCCTGCTAGTGGGTGATTGCCGTCTAGCATGACTTGATCGCCTTTGATTTTCAGTACGGTGTAAATCTGTTCTTGTCCTGCATCGTTCACGCCTTGCAACGAGGCACCGACTTTGACGCCGGGAGGGAAGTCTGCCTTTGAAATTGTACGCAGCAGGCTTTCGTCACGCAGGCCAAATGCATCTTCCGGTGGCAAGTCGAGTGTGGCTTTAAAACCTACTTCTTGGCCCTGCAGGGTTTCTTCTATTTTGGGGAGCAGGTTGTCATAGCCGCCGTGTAAATAGGCGATGGGGGTTTTGCCGTTTTCAATGACTTTGCCAGTGCTTTCGGCAACGGTAAAACGCAGGGTGACGGCGGTGTCTTTATCAATTTTCATTTGCATTTCTCAGATTTGGAATAAAAGTGCAAGCATCTTAACCGAAGTGCTGCTAGTGATGTTTGAGAGCGGTAGTGGAATTAGTCATTCTACGCACCGGTAAGAGGGGGTACTTACCGGTGCTTGCTGCATTGGCAGCATCTGCTGCGTCGATGAACACCACGGCACGCCCATCGTAGATCAGTCAGAGTAGGGGGCATGCACCAGGCGTTGAGATATCCACCAGATATTGCCATGTGTATCTCTGACGCCGCCTTGCCGGTCGCCATAGGGCATATCCTGGACGTCCATCTCTGTCGTCGCGCCATGGGTGAGTGCTTTTTGCATGCTTTGATCTGCGTCGGCGACGTAGAGATAAAACGAGCCGGGCATCGGCGGGTACTTGGCTGAGGATTCGCTGACCATAACGGTGGAGGTACCGAGGCGTATTTGGGCATTCGCGATCTTGCCATCCGGACGCAGGGAGCGCAGGGTTTCAGTGCCGCCCAGCCCCTGGATTAAAAAATGGACGAATGCATCTGCATCGGCGACAAAAAAATACGGTGTGACGGTACCGAAATCAGGCGGGATGTACATGGCGTTCTCCTTTTTGGGATTGGGCTTTTGTTGACGGTTAATGGCATTTTACTGATGTTGTTGAGGTCATAAAGATTACTGTTGCACGATTACCGTTGCGCGGATCATCGCCTGGCTGTTTGGGCTGATGTACAGAACATTTATTTGATTGCGTCAGCGGTGAATTGCCGTTCAAAAAAAGCCCAGATCATTGCCGGTCCATCCGGCGCCATGGGGGATGGTCCCAGCAATCGCGGGCGACGGAAGTAGGGCTGTGGAAGCCCATGTCCACCGCCTTGAATGGCAACAAGTTCGACTTCCACTTTGGTGTTGTTGCGCCAGAAGAATTGCTCGACGCTCACACCGTCGGCGACTGTGCTGAGCTTTGTTGCAGGCTTGCCAGTGAGATGGTTGAGGTCGGCAAAATATTGGCCTGAGTCTTGCGATGAGCGGACATTGCCGCCTTTATAAAACAAGCCAAAGAGACTCGATTCTCCGCCATTAAACGGGACCAGCGGGTCTTTGGTGCCGTTCATGATCATGACCGATGTGCATGAGGTGTCGGTAGTGCCAATAGTCAAATGCTCAGCGGGCTTGCATTTAAAGTTCTCCGGTGATGGCACGTTGGCCGATACCGCAGCAATCGCACGAAACCGCGAAGACGCCTCTATTGCAAGCCGAATCGACATAAAACCACCAGACGATACGCCAGTCGCAAACACGCGGTTCCAGTCGCTTCCGATGTCGGTGACGAGCTTGTCGGCAAGCGTGCTGAGAAAACCTGTATCGTCTACCTCGCGCCCGTTTACGCTGAAGTCGCCGACTTTGCTGCAATCGTTCCAGTCGAAGCTATAAGAATTCGGGTAGACGACTGCAAAGCCATGCTGGTCGGCGAGGCGTTCATATCCATATCCGGTGTCGATCCGGATCTGCGCGCCGCTTTCACCTGATCCGTGCATGACCATCACCAATGGCGCTCCTTTTGCCAGCCCTTGCGGTAGGTAGGTCAGATAAGTGCGTTTTAGTCCATTGACTTCAATGGAGGCCTTCGTCAGCGTGCCAGATAGCTTCGGTAGCTCTGGCTCCGGTGAGTAGATGAAGTAGCCAAACAGTAGGCCAGCTACTGCAATGAAGGCGATCAAACCCAAAAGACAGAAGCGAAGAAAACGTAAAACACTTTTCATTAAAAGACCTCGTTTGTAGAGCGATTATTAGATGCACCGGCGCAGATGTGAGCACAAACACTACCACGACCAACCGGACTTGGATGTTGTCGAATAAGCCAATTACATGCTTTGATTGCCTTATATTGTTATTAATTCCCCTGTTCAGGTATTTAGTCAGAGATACGAGCATTTCATCCATTGCAGTAGGAAATTGGCGGCAAAAAAGCGATTGACACTTTATCTAATAAATTGGAAAATAAATCTATTATGAAAGAAATTGACAGAGCTACTCTATTTAAACAATCAATCCAAGCAATCCATGCACACCATGCAAGTCCCAAAAAACACCCAACAGTCTGATAGTCAGCCTGATAGCCAGCCAGACAAATCGCCTGATATTAACCAGCGCATAGCAAACCGTCTGAGTAGCCTGCGGGCCGAGCGCGGGATGTCCCTGGACGCTCTGGCGACCAAGTCGGGTGTCAGTCGCTCGATGATCTCTTTGATTGAGCGCGGGGAGAGTAGCCCGACCGCGGTGGTGCTGGATAAATTGTCGTTTGGTCTGGGTGTGACGCTGGCGTCATTTTTTGAGGAACCGCAACCGGATGCGAATCCTCTGGTGCGGCGCGAGGCGCAATTGCAATGGACCGATCCACAGTCCGGTTATCGCCGCCGGAATATTTCGCCGCCGCATTTTCGTTCATCTATCCAGCTGGTCGAGGTAGAGTTCCCTGCCGGTGCGAGAGTGTCCTATGCCGCGGGTTTGCGTGAGGTCGGAATACATCAGCAGATTTGGGTGCTGGACGGTTCTCTGGAAATTATATTGGGTGAGGTGCATCATCATCTGGAGAGCGGCGATTGTCTGGCGATGGATGAGAATAATTCGATTGTGTATCAAAATACGAGCAAGCATCCGGTCCGTTATGTCGTTGCGATTAATACGGCATCGCTTTAAAAAATACTGATGGTGGATAGAAATTACCTGATAACGAGTTGTAGTTGATCGGAATTGATCAACTACTTTTAACGATCTTTTCAGCAACCTCCTTAGCCAATTTTTCACTGGCTTTTTCACTGACATAAATATTTCAGGAGTCTCCGATGCCCTCAGATTTTTCATCGTTAAATCCTTCCGGTCTCAATTATTTGTCCTCTCATCATGTGCCCTCAAATCATGCGCCCTCAGATCATGTGATCCAGTTATTACAGGCGCTCAACAATGATGCTGACATCGCCGCGCTGAGTGATGTCCTGATTGATTGCGTTGATGGTGGAGCATCAGTTAGTTTTATGCAGCCACTGTCGCGCGCGAAGGCGGAGGCGTTCTGGCATGGCGTTGCTGCCAGTGTTGCGCGTCAGGAGCGACTCTTGCTCGTCGCTAGAGATACCTCGGGCATGATTGTCGGTACGGTGCAGGCAGTATTGAGCCAGCCAGAGAATCAGCCGCATCGCGGCGATATTTCTAAGCTGCTGGTGCATCGCCGTGCGCGTGCGCATGGACTCGGTGCGGCGCTGATGCAGGCCGCAGAACAAGCAGCACGTGCAGCGGGAAAGACCTTGCTGGTGCTCGATACCGCGACCGGCGGTGGTGCGGAAGCTTTATATGAGCGGCTTGGCTGGCAACTGTGTGGACGTATTCCAGACTACGCGCTATGGCCGCAAGGCGGTTTGTGCTCGACCACGATTTATTCCAAATCGATTTAATACGTAAGCAAATACTAGGTAAGTAAATACTAGGTAAGTAAATACTAGGTAAGCAAATACTAGGTAAGTAAAATTCTTATGGTTACCATCAATGTGGAATCGCCAGATCAGGCAGATGTACGGGCCTTGATTGCCGAGCTGGACGCGTATCAATATAGTTTGTACCCGGCAGAAAGCGTGTATGCGCTTGACCTGACCGCAGTCTCTGCACAGGATCTCGTATGTGTCGTCGCCCGTGATGCGGAGCAACGTGCGGTCGCCTGTGGTGCCGTCGTTCTGGCGTCAGAGTATGGTGAGATCAAGCGCATGTATGTGCGTCCCGATCAGCGCGGGAATGGCTTGGCGAAAAGGATTCTGAATTTGCTGGAAGTCTCCGCACGTCAAGCCGGCCGCCGGGAAATAAAGCTGGAAACCGGGCCAAGGCAGACTGGGGCATTACGCCTTTATGCACAGGCTGGCTATAAGGTCTGCGGTCGCTTTGGTGATTATCCCGACGATCCTTTGAGCGTATTTATGTGCAAGGATCTTGTTATATCGAATGATAGCCAGAGTGGTGACAAATCACTGCAATGCCAGCCCTGAAATGATGGGTAAGATCGGTGCAAGGTCATCGTATGAATTGTTGAGGTCTCCGGTAACCCATCTTTCTTTTTTAAATCGACCCGTTCGCAAATAAATTGATAGAGTCGCGTCAATGATGTGAATCACAAAAATAATACGAATTCCATGAACACACTATGGTAATCGCATGGACTTTAAGCAAATGCTTTTTGAATTAATCACCGTTCTTGGTGAGTAATGATAAAACCAGCGATTCTTTGATTTCTGATGGTTGACCACGCCAGAGTATTTTCCCATTCTGATTGACAAAGATGGCATAGGGAAGCGCTTTAATTCCCAAGGTTTCGTGAAGACTCCTGGCACCTTCAATGGCATGTGGGTACAAAATAGGCGTTTTCTCCAAAAAAGGCCTTACGACTTCCTCTGACTCTTTAGTCACGCCGATGACTTCGACTCCCTCAGACGCAAACTTCGTATATAAGGCGTTAAGTTTCGGAATAGACTCGCGACAAGGGACGCACCACGTAGCCCAAAAATCGATGAGGATGAGGCGAGCGTTTTTGTTGGGCGCCTTCGTTAAATACTTGAGGTCGTTCTCGGGAAGTTGACTTCCAACTTTTACACCATTAAACATATCGACGAATCCAGCTTCGGCGAGGTTACATGTACCGAAAAATAAGGCGATGATCACAAGTAAAGTTTTCATGGTTTTTAACTTTCAAAATGCAAAATGATAAATTAACAGCCGGTTGGAGCACCACGCAGATCGCTACGCAGACCGCTTCATCCGATACTCTCTTTAGACATTCTAGATATTCGCGTTTCAACCACCGGTACGCATGGCGCACCTACTGACTACTAACCAAGACCTGGTATTTAATCCGATATTTTTTGTAATTCTTACTCTACTTCATAAGTGCTAGTTCTCGCTATTCCTGTACCAGCTCATGTATCACCAGGCCCGCATGCGCAGGCAAGGGTTGCAACCATGCCTTGTGTTTCAGCGCGCGTTTCGCATCATGCAGACCTGCTTGCCAGCGCTTGCTCACGGTCTCGCTACTGAAGTCGATGTCCTTAAAATACTGATCATCGGGCAAGGCTTTCATGATCAGATGGACGACATTGATGGTGTGTTCGCATCCCATTTTGATCAGATTTTGTACTTCGGGTTTTTTACGTTCGGCAACGGAGAGATGTTCGCTCAGATTGCGTATAGCCTTTTGCAGATTCTGGATGCGTTGACGGGTTTCTAGCTGCTCTTTTGACCTGCTGGCGTATTGAATGCTTTTATAGCGGGCGAGTGCTTCTGCCATGGTTTCCGGTGCTGCTTCGGTCGGGTCCCACAGGTCAACCATAAAGCACAAGGCATCACGTTCTACGGTATCTTCCAAAAAAACTTCCAGCGGTGTGTTTGAGTAGATGCCGCCATCCCAATACATCCTGCCTTCAATCGCTACTGGCGGAAAACCTGGTGGCAAAGCACCGCTGGCCATGATGTGTTCCGGCCCTATGTGTTGTTTGCTACTGTCAAAGGTTTTGATCTGACCGCTGTTGATATCGACGGCGCAGACGCTGAGCCGCATCCGTCCTTCATTCAGATAGTCAAAGTTGATATATTTTTTCAGCGTATCTTTGAGCGGACCGGTATCGTAAAAACTATTCTGGCTTAACGGTACTTTAGCGTTCATATCCCAACCGGCACCGACGCGGGGTTTGAAAAATCCTGGTACGCCGTTAGTCAGAGTGCCGATGGTTTCGGAAGAATTTTTCCAGCTATTCCAGGCATCAGCGGCGTTACCCCATTGCTGCAACCAAGGCGAGAAAATTGACCACGGTTGATCTGGTCGTGTCGGCGGTGCCAGACTTTGCCAGAACGCCTGTAATTGCTGCACTCGCGTCTCGGGAGGATTGCCTGCAATCAGTGCGCAATTGATGGCGCCAATCGACGTGCCGATCAGCCAGTCAAGATGAAAATCTTGCGCATGTAATTGCTCAAAGACACCTGCTTGATACGCACCCAAGGCACCACCGCCTTGGAGGATGAGAACGGTTTCTTGTTTTGACATGGTATGGGGTGAGTATTCAATGTTTGTGAGTGGTCAGGTTGTGAGCCGGCAATAGTGCGAATTTGTTGCGATGCAATGATATTAACCTTGTTGGCAATTTTGTGTTGCGCAGATCGCGCCAAGCAGTATCACCAGCGACATACCATAAAGCGCCAGTTAGTTGCAGTGCCGCCGGAACCTCGAGCTATCGGGCAGAGCAACCGACAAAGTCTGTGGTTTCATCAAGCTAGTGTGCTGTGTGTATAACGGGCGCAGTATCGGGACAAACAATGTGACACCCGAAATGATGCGATGAGAGCACCAACAAAACGAATATCAAACCAACTTAAGCAATTGCATCTTATGAATCAGTTGCACGACATTGTTCACTTCGAGCTTGCGCATTAAATTTTCGCGATGCTTGTCCACTGTCTTGGCAGACAGGTTGAGTTGTGCTGCCATTTCTGATGTGGAGAGCCCCTGATAAATCAATTGCGCCGTTTGCAGTTCGCGTGCTGTCAGCTCGCTTGAACAACTATCGATTTGTTGTTGTACCTCTGCGCTCACCACCACGCGTCCTGCCATCACTTGCGCAATCGAATTAAGCAGCTCGGGACCGGAACAATCTTTGAGTAATACCGCATCGGCCTTGGCGTCTTGTAATTGTTTAAGGTTGATACCGGATGCAGAACCGGTCAGTGCGATTACTTTGAGTGCTGAGTAGCGCTGTTTGCACCAGGCCAGCACCGCCGATGATTCTCCGCCGGGCATGTGGTAATCGAGGATCAGCAAATCGATCTGATGTTGTTGCAGTAAAGCTTGCACCTGATCAAGGCTGCCAGCCTCTGCTACTACCTGATAATTGCCTCGTTGCTGTAGCAAGAGTTTCAGTCCCTGCCGGAAGATGGCGTGATCGTCAGCGAGCAGGATGTTCATAGGCCTCATGCACTGGGTAGATGTTAAAATTGAAATCAATTCTACAGGAAAACTATTACCTATTAAACATTACATCTATTATCGACGGTACCTGCATCGCAGCGGTCTGAGCATCTGGCTGGCTTTCTTGCTATGTTGCTGCATGGCACAGGCGCAGGCGCAGGCGGAACCATGTCAGGTACGCGGACAGGAAATCGTGATCTTGCACGACTGTGTCAGTGCGCTTGAACGCTCTGCAGTCAACCACGAATTCACCGTACCGGACTCGATGCTGGCGAATGTGGGGCGCTGGTACCGGATTGATTTGATTGCTGACGCTGACGTTAGCGATCGTCTGCTGGATCTGGGTATTCCTGATGCGTTTCAGGCACAAGTGTATCTCCAGCAAGCAGGGCTCACGCAAACCGTGCTTAATCTTAACGAGAGCAGTCGCTATGCTGATCGGCCAGTGCAGCATCGCAATCTGATGGCACTATTGAGACTAAAGCCTGGTCCGGCGCGGGTCCATATCTACTACCACTCACATGGCAAGACGCCGATGCTGGCGCGTCTGCTGACTGCAGCGCAGTTGAGCACCAGCGATACACTGATCAATTTACTTAATGGTCTTGTCTTCGGGATCATGCTGGTGATGGTACCGGTTCTTGCGCTGGGTTTTAATGTTCAGCGTAAGTTCGGCTACCGTATGTATGGTGCTGTAGTGTTCTCGACGATGGTATTTATTGCCCAGCTTGAGGGTTATACGTTTGCCTTCCTGTGGCCCGAGGCACCTGCTTGGAATATGCTCGCACCAGGTGCGCTGGGCATGCTGATGGTGATGACCAACATCGCATTTGCCATCAATTTTTTACAGATGAAAAGTCGCATGCCACGCCTGTACCGGCTGTATTTGTGCATGTTTGGTCTGGCCTTGCTGGTTTTGATATTACATCTGATGTATGCACTCGATAATTTATTGATTATCCAGTCATTCACCTATTCAATGATTGCGTGTGTCGTCGCTGCACAAGGCGTCCGGCAGCGGATAGAAGCTGCGCGATTTTATTTTTTAGGTACCTTATCGGTCGCAGTATTCCCGTTGTTGTTGATTGGTTTTGTGTTGTTCTTAGTCAGACCATCTCTCCCGTTTTCGTTGCTTGCCTATCCTAAGTTCGGTTACCTTGCCGAGTCACTGCTGTTTGGCGCTGCCGTCATTAGCCAGATCGGAAAATTCAATACTCGTCAGGCTGAGCAACGGATACTTCGTTTAGCGGAGACTGAGCAATTGCTCGAAGCAGAGCAGGGCAAGCTTGCGGCCTTGAATAAAGCTAGTCAACAGCAATTACAGCTGGCATCTGCTAGCCATGATATCGCGCAGCCGCTTGCTTCGTTACGCTTCGCTGTCAGCGCGCTGGAGCAACATCAAGGTAACGAGCCGATTGCCCAGCACATCGACCATACGCTGGAATACGCACAATCTTTACTCAAGGATTTGATTGCTCAGGTGCGCGACGATCGGCATGAACCCGAACAAATCGTTCTCAATAAATTATTTGCCCAACTAGGTCTTGCGTTTCAGGGAGTTGCCGCAAAAAACGGTTTGCGCCTGTCGATACACACAAGCAGATTGCGCTTTGAAGGATCTTCCTTATTGCTCACTCGCATACTCAGCAACCTGCTGGCGAATGCAATACGCTACACGCCTAAAGGACGCGTCGTACTCGGTGCCCGGCGCAGGCCAGATGGTATTGAGATTTTGCTGTTTGATACGGGATCTGGTATTCCCAAACATATCGAGCAAAATTTACTACGCGCTTTTCAACAAGGTAGCAATGCCAGCAGCGACGGCTTCGGCCTGGGCTTGTATATCGTCAAAAACCTGTGCCACCAGTGCGGCTATCAATTGCGTATCAATTCCCGTCCCGGGCATGGCAGTTGTGTCGCAGTATTTATCCCTGTCCTTACATCCAACTAGCAACTACGGTGTTTACCGTATTACTTGTCTGTTGATCAAGTCCTAAACTGAATCTGCTGCTTATGGTAAGCACGCCAGGCTCTGACTCATTAGTGATGTCGAGCTTGTTTGGACTGTTCATCATTTTTAGGGATTAATCATGGCTGATAACTTTTACGGAACGCTCAAAGGTATTCCTATCGACTACCTCGTTTCGGCACCGCTGATGGCGGCAGGTCGCGCAAATATTGCGCTGGCACAGAGCATGGAAGAATTTGTCATGCAGATAGGATTTGTTGGTGGAGATCCAAAAAATGGCACGAATAATATCGTGTTTAATTTGGAGCGACCTTACACCGATCCTGACACCAATCAGGTAACGACCCAAACAATTACTGTGACTTGTCCTCTATTGGGCTTGGTGCCGATTCCGGCGCTCTTGGTTGATAACGTGACAGTCGATTTTACAACAACAGTCGACACCTCATCGTCGAGCACCACGGCCACCAGTGCAACAGTCACTGGCAGCTACAAGGGCGGCTGTTTCGCTATGTCGGGGTCGGTCACTGCAAGTAAAAATCAAATGCGCTCCTCCAACCAATCTGCAACCTATTCATTTCACGTCCAGGCCGACCAGCAGCCTGCAACCGAGGGAATGGGTAAGTTGATGGATGTGATGGCGTCTTGCATTACGCCGGTTCCCACGACCGCATCCAAATAAAAATTAGGTAGATTTGGAAAAGGCCTCAAGCAGCATCTATATCGGGGCGTTTCCATATCACTGTCTATTGAGATTTTCCATCAAAGTAAATCGAGATTTTTATGAATAAGAGTAAATTAAAAAACGGTAACGCCGACGAAAAATCAAGCGGAGTGCGTCTGCCAGATGGCCGCATGCCATGCCCTGTCTGCGGCGTGGCCGTGACAGTGCCTATGGCATCACTATTGGGCGGATTGGCAATTTTTTGCGGGGGCTGCGGCGTCAAACTATCGATCGACATGAATGCCAGCCGGAGCGCTTTATCCGCAATCAGAAAGACTCAAAATACACTTGGTGATATTGATAAAACCCATCAACCAGCAGCTGGTTATGATGCAACAATCAACAAGAGGCTCTCGTGAACATCTGCACTCTCGATGAATTGCTGCAAGCGATCAGCAATGCGGTTTCCAATGCGAATAGCTTTGTTCAAAAGGCCGCCAAGGACTCTCACAAGGAATTTTTTAATTCAAGTGCAGACGGCATCCTCTCACCTAAAACGATACCTATGTTGCTGCCTAACCGGCATGTGATCAATGAAGACGGCAAACAGGGTGAGACGGAAAGTGTTCAGAATATTTCCGAGAGCACACTGACGCATCACAACCAGATAGTGCTGGATACCATGACCATGGATATTGATTGTTTGGTGGAAGAACTCCAGGAGAATAAAGACGGTCCTGCTCTGCTGGTATTGAAGTTAGGCGGCGACCTGCGTGGCAGATCCAGTGTCGGCCGACTAAACCTGAGCTTTAAAACTTCTAGCCCACCAGAAGGCGTCGCTCGCCTGAATGATGAACTGTTGAAAAGCACTTGATCATGTTGAAAAAAATACCGCGTCTGAGTGATTTGATTGAAGCTGCTGCCAGCGTCGTGGTGACCGCGAATCAACGGCTGTGTAAAGGCACAATCGATTACATCAAATCGTTTTTTGTTAGCGAGTCCGATGGCAACTATCGGCCGAGAACCGTCAGTCTGCCAACCAATGTTGATCAACCTGTGTTGATCGAGGCATTACATTTGCCAGTAGCAAGTCTGATCCCACAGGCTAATTTGGCGCTGTCCGTGGCAAAGATTGATTTCTCGCAAAATATCACACACCTGTCTCGCCTCAATGGGCAACTGATCCTTCATGGTCACTTGAGTTCACCGAAGGGAAAAAGAGCCAGCCGCATGCCGATCATGAGCATAGTCGTGTCGGTCAAGAGTCAGCCAGCCTCAGAGGGCATGCTGCGCTTAAACGATTCACTCAACAGTGCTGGAATTTCTCAAGCTGTTGACGTGCAAGGAGTGACATCATGAATCAAGCTCTTCGTGTTGTTCTGCCGGCTGAAGAATCAGAACGCGTGCGAATTATGTTGAAAAATAGAAAACTCAAGCTCAGGGACCGGCTCTGGGATCATGCACCACTGATACTTTTGATGGTCATGATCACCCAGCTCATGCTGTTGGTAATGGGCGGCGCATATGTTTGGCAGAACTGGGCGGGAAAAACACACACTACACAAGCTAGCCACACTATTGCACTAAATCAGAGTGCCACAACTGTTTCATCAATATCGGTGGCAACCCCAGTGTCAGCGGCATTCACAGAGAAGTTCATCTCACCGGAATTGACTTCACCGGTCGAATTTTCAGCACTGAAGAGCGCCAGGCCCAGCGTGCCTTTTGGGATACGGGTATCGGCGCGTCAAGGCCAAATCGATTGGTCACGACTCAAGGCCGCAGGTGTCGCATTTGTCTCGATCAAAGCGACCGAGGGCAGCGACATAGTTGACCCTCAATTCAAACGCAACTGGCAGTCTGCCGCAGACGCTGGCATAGCGCGTAGTGCTTACCACGTCTACACCAGCGAGGCTAGCGCACAAGACCAGGCACGGCATTTTACAACGACCTTGTCAGCTGCATCTACATCCAGTGATGCTGAACTGCCGGCAGTGCTGGAGCTAGAGTCAGCCATGTCAAAAGGCGAAGACATTTATCACGCCAAGGATGAACTATTTAAATGGTTGCGACTGGTCCGGCAAGACACCGGAATGAAGCCACTCATCTACGGAAGTCTGAGTCTGTTCGACGGTTATCTGAAAGGCAGTGCCCTGAAGACCTATCCAATCTGGTTGAGTGAATACAGCAAGGGACCGACGCAGTATCCCCAAGGCTGGCCGAGGTGGGCGTTTTGGCAGTTGACGGAAAAAAGTAGGATTGATGGTATGGCTGGCGAATTTGAAGTCAGTCAGTTTGGCGGGAGCGAGACAAGCTTTGAGCGAGGAATAAAAAGACGAAAATAAATCTGACTTAGTACCTGACTCAGATAAAGCCTAAAAGAGCAAAAAACCGATGTCATCTTTGCGAATAAGGTAATGACAGACTACAGCCATTTTTAAGACGACATATCTAATGATTTTTTATTTTTTTTAATACACAAAGGGGAATGCAATATGGACAATTACGAAAAAAAAAGAAAGTCCGATGAAGACGCAAGAAATGCCGACGAGGCTAAAAAAGAGCGTATACAAGTTGAGACTGAAAATCGAGATCAAATTATAACTATGGGCAATACATGTGCTGAATCCATTAAAAAATATAGAGGTCAAACTTGGACAGAATATGCACGTAATGCGGGAACTTACGAGAAGCACAATTTTGGACTCGGCCTTGAACCAGCTGTTATCTGTTTTGGATGTCGTCGGAAATTGCCTCCGAACCTCATCACAGGAGATCATATAGCACCACAATCTAATAAAACCAGACTGAGAGAAGTGATTGCTTTTGCCAAAGGTCCTGCTGATCATTTTAATTCCCAAATTTATCTAGAGGCTATTGAAATGAAAAAAGCTCTAGTGCGTGACGATGGAGATTTATTAAATGCTATTAATGCAATCAGATTTTATGATGAGACTCTTAATAAGGATCTAAGAAACATTCAACCACTATGCTGGTCCTGTAATGCTAGAAAGGGTGATCGAGATAATGTTAAATTGTTCCCTGATAACTTAGAACCTAAGCGGCCTCATGAGGCTCCGTTCTGACCTTTAGAGGATAAGCATCTAGAGGCGAGACTGAAAATGTCGAGACACCAGCGAGTCATTCAATTTAAAAAATGCCATTTAAGTGAAATATATTCAATACCAATTGAACAAAGCTAAATTGCTAAACGCCAGCTTAGCGTTTAGCAGACTTCCCAAGTAAGCAATCTGGAGTGACTTCAATGAATGCAATCGAATCCGCTCCAGCTGGCAACATAGCTAACCCAAGCATGGAGTATGGAGATGGATAAAACTTACGATAACGCCACGCTGATAGCCTCCCTCCAAGAAGCAAAAATCCTGTTGGCATATGCAGCTCAGCATGGCGATTTAGTTGGAGAAAATGTCATCAAGACTATCGTCACTAGCGTGACTCTGCATGCGAATGCGGCGTTGAGCGATGCAGATGAAACGGCGTTTTGGATCGCCTTTAATGCCCTGACCAAGGCAAGCAGCCCAGTTACGGCAGATAGTCTGGAGTCGATTGATGACTCAAACGTGGCGGGTATCTCAAAAAAATCACTCGCCAGAAAGACAGTGATTCTGTATCAGGCGTTCGCTATTCTCACGCTATGCCTGCTGCTCATCGCGCAAATTTACTGGCTCTTTGGCACGAAGTTAATCGAGGATGTGTACAGCGTCCGGACCGAACAAACAAAACCGCAAATGACAGATCAAGCCAAACAACAAAGCGCGCAAGCAGATGTCGTCGTGAGTCAGGGTGCGGATACTGAGAGCTACAAGCAATCACTACAAAAACAAAACCAGCTGACTCTGGAATTGAGAAGTGCCTCCTTAAAATCCTGGTGCAATTGGTGGCTACCGTATTGTGACAACAAGAAGGCGCTGAGCAAGCAGGCAGAAGATAGCGAGCATGAAAATTTAGCGAATTTTCTCACCTCAAAATTGATGATCGAGGTGTTGCAAATCTATTTATTGCCGCTCTTATATGGCGCTCTGGGAAGCGGCGTTTATATACTGCGGACATTGGCATCGGAGATTGCTGCCTGCACTTATTCCAGGACCTTGAATATAGGATTTACGATACGTTTTTTTCTTGGCACATTAGCTGGCATGGTCATCGCATGGTTCGTGACACCTGACACTTCGGGCGGATTGTTTAAGTCTTTGTCACCATTTGCGCTGGCATTTTTGGCGGGGTATAACGTCGAAATTTTATTCTCCCTGATGGACCGATTTCTCATCGCATTTACGAATAAAAAATCCTAAGAATAAAACCTCATTCGATCTGACGGTGAGAGTTAAGAATATTCACTATGAGCCATCGACAAGGACTGACATGACATCAAAAAGCCCATTGAAAGGAATTGATGTTTCACATTATCAGGGAGCGGTAGATTGGTCCGCCGTTAAGAATGCAGGGGTCTCGTTCGCCTTTGCTAAAGCGAGCGACGGCAATACCTATGTTGATCCGCAATTTCGGACTAACTGGCAAGCGATGAAGGCGGCCGGAGTCGTGCGTGGCGCCTATCATTTCTATGAAACTAAAGACGATCCGCTGACTCAGGCGAACAATTTTATTGCGGCGCTTGGCTCGCTGGATTCTGACGATCTGCCACCCGTGGTCGACATCGAGTGCTACAGCGGCGCGTTTGGAACGAGCTCTCTTGCCAGCAATTTACAAAGTTGGTTAGATACGGTTAGTAAGGCGTTCGGTCGTACCCCTATTATTTATACCGGCAGTTCATTTTGGAATACGTATTTGGGTAGTGCCGATTTTTCTGCCTATCCGCTGTGGATCGCTGAATATGGTGTTAGTCAGCCCAAAATGCCGAATGGATGGAGTAACTGGACTTTCTGGCAGTCATCACAAAGTGGCAGCGTAGCAGGTGTCAGCGGTGCATGTGATCTGGACCAATTTGCAGGATCCAGTATGGCTGAACTCTCTATGTTGTCCGGCGCATAAACGGGCAGTGAGAACGAGGATTGCTTACTAAGTTGAGCAATCGAGCAATCGATTAATCTATCGATCCATCCATGCATTGATCTAGCGATCAACGTGATTGGACGATTCATCTACTTGTTATTGGGATGAGCGAACGGATTTAAATAAAAAAGCGCCGAAGTTTCCTTGGGCGCTTTTTTTTGAACAGATCGTGATTACTACAACGCAGGCTTGGGCTACGCCACGTTCAACAGCATGTCGTTGAGACGCTTAACGAAGCTGCTTGGATCGGCTAATGCACCGCCTTCTGCCAGCATTGCCTGATCGAACAGGATGTTAGCCCAGTCGTCAAACTTCTTCTCTTCATACTTCAGACGCTGTACTAAAGGATGGTCTGGGTTGACTTCAAGAATCGGTTTTGATTCTGGTGCTGCCTGACCTGCTGCTTTCAGCATGCGCATCAGGTTACCGGACAATTCGTTGTCATCGGCAACCAGGCAGGCAGGTGAGTCGGTCAGACGGAAGGTCACGCGCACATCTTTGGCTTTGTCGGTCAGAGCGACTTTCATCTTCTCAACCAGATCCTTGAATTGCGTTTCGGTTTCTTCGTGTTGCTTTTTCTCGGCTTCATCTTCGAGCGTACCGAGGTTCAGGTCACCTTTTGCAACCGATACCAACTCTTTGCCGTCGAAGTCGTTCAGGAAAGACAGCATCCATTCGTCAACGCGATCTGTCAGCAATAATACTTCGACGCCTTTTTTGCGGAAGATTTCGAGGTGCGGACTGTTTTTTGCTGCGGCATAGCTTTCGGCCGTGACGTAGTAAATTTTTTCCTGACCTTCTTTAGCGCGGCTCAGATAGTCGGCGAAGGAGACGGTCTGCGCATCGCTATCGTTATACGTGGAGGCAAAGCGCAGCAGTTTTGCGATGCGTTCTTTGTTCGCGGCGTCTTCGCCTATGCCTTCTTTTAATACCTGACCAAACTCGGTCCAGAAGATGGCGTATTTATCTTTCTTGGCTTGAGAATCGTCATCGCCTTCGGCATTTGCCAATTCTTCGAGCATACCGAGAACCCGTTTTGTCGAACCTTCGCGGATGGCCTTAATGTCGCGGCTTTCCTGCAAAATTTCACGTGAGACATTCAGTGGCAGATCATTGGAATCGATGACACCTTTAACAAAGCGCAGATACACCGGCATCAATTGCTCGGCATCGTCCATGATAAAGACACGTTTGACATACAGCTTGATACCGCCGCGTTTGTTGCGGTCCCACATGTCGAACGGTGCGCGGGCAGGGATGTACAGCAATTGCGTATATTCGCTGCGACCTTCAACACGGTTATGCGTATGCGTCAGCGGGGCGCTGTAATCGTGCGAAATGTGTTTGTAGAATTCTTCGTATTGCTCAGGCGTGATGTCGCTCTTGCTGCGTGCCCACAAGGCGCTGGCTTGATTGACGGTTTCCAGTTCGTCTTTCAGTACCTGTTCTTTTTTCTCTTCATCCCACTCTTCTTTTTGCATCAGAATCGGCAAAGAGATGTGATCGGAGTAGGTACGGATTACGGATTTCAGTTTCCATGACGACAGGAAGTCATCTTCACCATCGCGCAGGTGCAGCGTGATGGATGTGCCGCGATCGGCTTTAGTAATATCTTCGACACTGAAGTCGCCGGCACCTTCGGATTCCCAGCGTACGCCTGCATCGGCGGCAGTACCGGCACGACGTGACTCAACCGTGATTTTGTCCGCCACGATAAAGCCGGAATAGAAGCCTACGCCGAACTGGCCGATCATGGCAGCGTCTTTTTGCTGGTCGCCAGACAGTTTGCCGAAAAATTCTTTCGTGCCTGATTTGGCAATCGTACCCAGATGCGCAATCGCGTCGTCGCGTGTCATCCCGATGCCGTTGTCAGCAATGGTGATGGTGCGTGCTGTTTTGTCGAAACTGACTTTGATCTTGAGCTCGGGATCGTTTTCAAACAAAGCGGCGTTATTGATGGCCTCAAAGCGCAGCTTGTCGGCAGCGTCAGAGGCGTTTGAAATCAATTCGCGCAAGAAAATTTCCTTGTTGGAATACAGCGAATGAATCATCAACTGCAACAGTTGTTTGACTTCGGCTTGAAAGCCCATGGTTTGTTTTTGGTCGGACATGTTTCCCTCAAACTATTTTTATGGATGGTGAAAAGCAGAAAGATTTTGCTTGCCTGTTATGCGGCTGAGTTGAGTTTTTTCAAGATCTGATTAGTGGTAAATAGTTATACTGGGGGTAAGTATAAATAAAAATAGCCTTAATCCGCATTATTTACGTAGGAATTTAAAAATACTCCCCATAAATTGATTATCGACAAAGATGAGATGCTGGCAATAAAGTCCATCGGACGCGACGTATATCTCAGTCTGTGTTTGTGGGCTACTCGTCAATTTCGCCCCAGAAATAGTCAAGCTCTATTGTTAATTTGTTATATATTAAAATTGCAACTACAATTCTAATTCATGGTCAAAACGGATTAACGTGTAATTCCTGATAGACAGGCGCTGTCAGTGCAGATCAGCGCAGGTCATTGCAAGTGACAACACTGTTCTCAGCAACATCCAACAAGGGCTGAACATGATGCGTCGAATGATCGCTGCCTTGTACTTATTGAGGTTCCTACGGTTTTCGCTGTTCGCCGTCTGCATGACGGCGGGGACTTGTTCGGCAGTTGATCTGTATGTCAGTAACTTGTTTGCTCAGGATCCGGCACAGGCTGCCGTCGCGACTAGTGTGCCGGTAGAGCAGGCGACCTTTGAAAGCATCAATGAGCGCATTGCAAAAGAACTCAAGCGGCGTTGTCCCATCGCCATCGAGCTGAAGATCGTTCCCGCGGCGCGCCATATCGAATTATTTCCCCGGTCAAAAGAGGCTTTCAGCATTTCTCGTCGTGATAATTTTAGCGACGAAGACGGGGTTATTCTGGCTGAAGTGATTCAGATTCCCGTCGTGGTGGTCGCAGCACGCGGTGCCAGGCTCAAAACCTATGATGACATCATTACGCTCGGTGCCATCAACGGCGTCGGTGCCATGCGCCGTATTAACTATCCTCCGCTATCCCAGGACAGTCGCATCCGGAAGGTCGAAATTAACTCTGTAGAAAACGGATTACGCATGCTCGAAGCCGGACGTATATCAGCGCTGGCAGGTACCCAGCCAGCGATCCTCGCTGCGGCAAAGCGCAGGGGAAGTTTGGACAACCTGGGGCCGATGGTCGTGATTGCTTATGGTACCTATGTGCTGCGGGTCCGTCCCGATTTTGAAAAAAGTGTTGCTGCAATTCAGTTACGCGACACGATGCTGGAGATGAAAAAAAATGGCACGATTGATCGTATCTATGCCGAATTTCAGGAAGAATTGCGCCGCCCTCTTTGAGCTGGTTTAACTGCTGATGGTTGTTGATTGTGGCGGCGAACAGGATTGGTATAGCAGTACTTTCTGCGTTTCTTTAAATACTTCAATATGCATATACTCTTTCGTTTAGTGTCGATACTATCCCTCGTACTGATCTGGATGCCAGCATCTGAGGCAGTGAACATCTATCTGACCGAAGTCACACCGTATGCATTTGCGATAGAGCACAAGGATAAATTTGATGGCGTTAACGTGCGTATCGTCAAGGAGCTAAGTAAGCGATCTGGCATCCCCCTCGACATTATCGTTGTCCCGAGCTCGCGACATGTCACCCAATTCCCGCTGGAAAAAGAGGCTTACAGTATTTCTCAGGTCAATAATTTTACTGAGGAAGAAGGTGTACAGCTTGCTGACATCACTACTTATCCCATTGTGGTCGTCATCACTCAGGGGGCTGTCGCAAAATCCTACGAAGATCTGATCCGGATCTCTGCCGAAAAAGGGATAGGCACCATGCGACGCCTGAGTTATGGTCCTTTTGGGCAAGACGGCCGTATCAAAAAAGTCGAGGTCAATACGCTGGAAAACGGTTTTCGCATGCTGGAATCAGGACGACTCGCCGGCCTGATCGGTAGCCAGCCCGCCATCCTTGCCGCAGCAGAAAAAACAGGTTCTGAAGCAATGCTGACCAACGTATTGCAGATCGGCTACGGTGCCCACGTATTGCGCAGCCGTCCGGAATTCGCCAAAAGCCCTAGTTCGAAAGCGCTTGTGCAGGCGATACAGGAGATGAAAAAAGACGGGACGATTATGCGGATTTTGGGCGAGTTTCAAAAGCGATAGGTCACTAAAATAGCATCGCTAGACATTGAAAACCAATTTCCCTCTCTTTTACAAGAGGGGAATTGGATCACGACAATGGTCTAGAGTTACAGCTCCTGAGTTTCCTGATATTCATTTACTAAAAATTATCAGACCTTCCGGATCTGCATCCCTCCAGCCGTATCCTCAACCTCATATCCCAGACCTTGAATTTCTGCACGTAGTGCATCGGATTCTGCCCAGTTTTTATTCAGTCGGCTCAGGCGACGGCGTTCTGCCAGTGCTTGTATTTCGTCCGGTATGGTGAGGGTGGCTGGTTGCCAGTTCGCCAGATCGAGACCCAGGACGCGGTCGAACTGATTGAGGGTAGCTTTTTTATCGGCATCATTCAGTGTCGATTTTAAGACTTCCCACATCACGACCAGGGCTTTTGGCAGATTCAGGTCCTGATTGATTTCGGTATGGAAACGCGTCACGTAGCTGCTATCGGCCTTGCCGCCTTCTGGCAGGGCAAAGTAGGTGTCACGCAACCGGCTCAGTGCGGTTTGCGCTGCCTCCAGCGCGTCCCAGCTAAAATTCATCTGACTACGGTAGTGCGCCGACAGGCATAAGAATCGATACGCAAGCGGATCAATCTTCTGATCGATCAATATTTTCAGGCGCAGAAAATCGCCGCTGGATTTAGACATTTTTCCGGCATCGATTTGCAGGAAGTAGCCATGCATCCAGTAGTTGGCGAGGCGTGTGCCGTGGCATGCCTGATTCTGTGCAATCTCGTTGCTGTGATGGATCGCGATATGATCTTCGCCACCGCAATGGATGTCGAACCAGGGTTCGAGATATTTGCTTGCCATTGCCGAGCATTCGATATGCCAGCCCGGAAAACCGCGTCCCCATGGACTATCCCATTCCATCTGGCGCTGTTCATTCGCAGGACTGAATTTCCATAGGGCGAAATCGGTCGCATGTTTTTTTTCGCCAAGTTCGACACGTTTGCCAGCCTCAATGCCATCGCGGTTGAGACGCGCCAGATAGCCGTAATCATCTTGTTGAGATGTGTCGAAATAGACGCCGTCGCTTGTAATATAGGTAAATCCTTTTTGTTCGATCGTGGCGATAAAATCGATTTGCTCTGCGATGTGATCGGTCGCCTTGCACCAGATGGCGGGTGGCAGCATGTTCAGGCTGTTCAGGTCGGATTTAAATGCGACGGTAAATCTCTCGGCGATATCCCATGCAGACTCGCCAGCTTTGCGACTGCCTTTTTCCATTTTGTCTTCACCGACGTCGGCGTCTGAGACCAGATGACCGACGTCGGTGATATTGATGACATGGCGCACAACATGGCCGTTGAACTCCAGTGTGCGGCGCAAGAGATCCTCAAACAGGTAGGTACGCAGGTTGCCGATATGTGCGTAGTCATACACCGTCGGTCCGCAGCAATACAGGCCGACCCAGTCCTGGCGTAATGGCGTGAACAAACGAAGCTGGCGCTCCCAATTGTCGTAAAGATAAAGTTGCATGGCGAAAGAGAAATTAAATTAAAGGAGACGAGTGGGACGGGCAGTTGGAATGTGTCAGCACAGGTTGCGGATCATCCGCGCTGCCATCAACCCCTGGGGGGAGTGCATGAAAAAAAACGGTCAGCAGGGAATCAACAGCGACAACAGGAGGAGGTCGGTAATCCGTACGGCAAACTGGACAGAAGCGCAGGTGACAGCATACTGCTGCCATCCGATGTGATGCTGATCTGTAGTTGATATGTTGTCACGATGCCGTTATTAATCTGCGATTAGAATCAGAATCTATCACAAAAATTGTCATCCTCGCCGAATTGTTTGCTAAGGAAGAATGTTTGAGCAGATTGCTGTGCAGTTCGGTTTGCACTCCATGATTAGCATCATATAATCAAAAGGAGCCAGGTAATTTTAATTAGAACGCATTTCTTCAACGTGGATGAGTTTTAATCTCCAGGTTTTACATTCTCACCAACGGGGGCAAGATGCACATGCGTTATCCCGATGTCAGCGATGAAATTTATCGCAATCATTATCTGAAGCAGGATAGAGGACAAAGCAGCACTATCGTCAGGGTGCTGCTCTGGGCAAGCTTGCCAATGGTATATATCGATTATTTATTTCATGGCGTAACGGCGACATTTTTTGTCTTATTATTGTTACGGATGGCGATTGTAGTTTTGTCCATGCTGATGTTAAAGCGACTGGCTTCTACGCCAAATCCAGAGACGCTGCAGCGAGATATGTTGCTGTGGATCGTGCCGGTGTTGTTCACTCAGTTTGCCAGTAATGCGAGTATGCCGAGCGAGTATTTTGGACATTATCTGATCGATACCTGGCTAGCGATGATTTATTTTATTGCGATTCCTTTGCCTTTGCGGGCATTACGTGCACCGATGATTGTGTTTGTGACGGCGTCTTTGTGTTTGCTGGCATATCAGCATGCCGCGCTGTCGGCTTACACGATCAGCGTGACGTCGATGCTGTTGGCTGGCGCCTATTCGGGGCATGCTATCTCAGCGTATCTGCATCGCTATCGCCGTAAAATTCTCAGCGCCGAGCAAGAGATGGAGCATCAATCGACAATCGATCCGGTGACAGGCGTTTTCAATCGCCGCGAATTTATGCGCATCTCGGATTCTGAGTTACAGCGCCATGTGCGTCTGGGTAAGTCCTTATCGATCCTGGTACTTGATCTGGATCAGCTCAAGCAAATCAGTGACATCCATGGTCATCATGCCGGCGATATTGTGCTGGTTGAAGTCACGCGCAGGATGAAGCGGGCAACCCGTAGTTATGATTGTCTGGCGCGATATGGCAATGAAGAGTTTTGTATTCTTTTGCCGGAGGCCGGTGCCGAAGATGCAGATCGCATTGCTGCCCGTACCCGTGCGACTGTACTGGCAATGCCGGTAGCGTATTCTGGTAAGGAGTTACACGTCACGGTCAGTCTGGGTGTTGCGACGATGCAGGAGGGCGATACCGCATCGAGCATGCTGCAGCGTGCCGATGCGTCGTTAGCCAAGGCCAGGGTGGCGAATGATCACGCGTATGACAGCGTGAGCGGTAACGAGGTCTGAGCTTACGGACTTTGCAGACCCCGCATCATTTCTATGACACTTCTTTTTGTAAAAACTCCCAGACACCAGGATCCGACATTGCTGCAATATTGATGCGCATTCTGGTGGACGGTAGTTGGTTCGGCGAGAATAAACTGCCCGGCGCCAACAGGAAACCTTGCTCCATCGCTTTCTCTGTCAGCGCATTGGTGTCGCAGCCGGTATCCGTCCACAAGAACATGCCGGCAGGCGTACGGTAATCGACCTTCATGCCGAGATGCTCGATGCGCTTGGTCACATCATCCCGTACAGAGTCCAGTTTGACGCGGATGCGATCGACGTGTTTGCGGTAATGACCTTCGGACAAAATTTTATACACCACACGTTCACCGATTTCGGTCGTCGTCAATGTTGATAGCATCTTGCGGTCTGACAGACGTACGGCTAATTCATGCGAGGTTGCGATAAAGCCGACGCGCAAATTGGCCGCCAGTGTTTTAGAAAATCCGCCTAAGTAAATCACCCGGTTCAATTGATCCAGTGCGGCGATGCGCGTCGCTGGTTGCACTGCCGTGCCGGGATGCATATCGCAATAAATATCATCCTCGACCACCATGAAATTATGTTCTTCGGCGGTTTTTAATACCTGAAAGGCTTTAGCCGCGGACAGGGATGTGGAGGTCGGATTGTGCATGACCGAATTGATGATGTAGAGCTTGGGCTTATGCAGGGCGGCGAGTTCGGCGAGCTTGACCACGTCCGGGCCGTCGTGCAAACGTGGAATACCGATGACTTTAGCACCGAGAATCGCGAAGGAGGCAAACATCAAGAACCAGGCGGGATCATCAACAAAAATGGTGTCACCCGGTCGTGTAAATTCGCGTGCGACCAGATCCAGCGCCTGGGTGACGCCAGTCGTCATGACGATCTGCTCTGGTGCGGCGGCGATTTCCAGTTCGGCAAGCTTTAATTGCAATTGCTGACGCAGAGGAAGAAAGCCTTGGGGTGTGCCGTAATGCAGCAAAAGATTCTGATTCAGGCGGCTGATGGAACGCAAGCCATTGGCGACCAGCTCGCCGTCCAGCCAGTCATGCGGCAGGACGCCAGAGCCGGGCATTTTTTGTGGCGGCAATTGGCGGAACATGTTTCGTACCAGCCAGACCACATCAAGCTGCTGTGATCCCGCGATGGTTTGCGGAGCATGGTCATGCTGGGTCATCATCGAGACCCGTTCGCGCACAAAAAATCCTGAGCCGCGACGCGACTCCAGGTAGCCTTTTGCCACCAGCCGGTCATAAGCCTCAACCACGGTGAAGCGCGAGACGCCTTGCTCATCCGCGAACTGGCGTATCGACGGCATCCGTGCGCCATTGCGCAACAGCTTGTCGTCAATGCGGGTCGCGATATTGCGAACAATTTGCTCCACCAGTGAGCCGCCAGAGTCGCGCGAAATAATGCTACTGCCGTTCATAGCTCGTCCTCAAAGAAACTGTATCAAAGAAATTGTATTGGGAAAGTTGCCGTAACAGTGTGGAAATTATCTTTTTTATTGTACTGGTACTGTATTGGTTTTTGCGCTTAGGATAGCACAAACAGTTATGTGGGCGATATGCAGTAACAGGATCGATGACGCAAAAGCGCCACGATGCCTTATGTAGTAAATGAGGTCGTCAATAAGCTTGTTGATGACGTGGAGCAAGCGGTACAGCAGACACATAACAGACTACACAGCAGACCGCCCCGTCACCCAATAACTAGCCGTTTAATTGATACCGCAGGAGATACGATGAATTTTAGTTTGCCCAGCTTATCTGAAATAAACGCCGCCGCTGACATCGTTTATGCCGCGTTGCCGCCGACACCGCAATACGTCTGGCCTTTGCTGTGCGAGGCAATTGGTACGGAGGTCTGGCTCAAGCATGAAAACCATACACCGACCGGTGCGTTTAAAGTCCGTGGCGGCCTTATATACATGCAGGAGCTGTTGCAGCGGATGCCCGATGTCCGGGGCGTGATTGCGGCGACGCGCGGCAATCACGGGCAGTCGATTGCATATGCGGCGCGGCGGGTCGGGCTGGCGGCAACCATTGTGGTACCGCGCGGAAACAGCAAAGAGAAAAACGCTGCCATGCGTGCGCTCGGTGCCCAGCTGATTGAGTATGGTGATGAGTTTCAGGAGAGCCGTGAGCATGCCTTGGTACTAGCAGAGGAGCGTGGCTTGCACATGGTGCCATCCTTGCATCACGATCTGGTTCGCGGTGTCGCGACGTCATGGCTGGAATTATTCAAGGCCCAGCCTGCGCTGGATGTAGTGTATGTGCCGGTAGGGCAGGGATCTGGTATTTGTGCGGCGATTGCGGCGCGTAATGCGTTAGGTTTGGCGACGCGCATTGTCGGTGTTGTGTCTAGCCATGCACTGGCTTACCAGCTCTCGTTTGAGCAAAGGCGCTCAGTCGCCTCGCCAGTGACGACCGTGTTGGCGGATGGCTTGGCGTGCCGTGTGCCGGACGAGGCATCGCTGGCGGTTATTTTTGATTATGTTGATACGATTGTGGCGGTGTCCGATGCCGAAGTCGCGGAGGCAATGAAGTTATTGTTCGTCACCACGCACAACGTTGCTGAGGGCGCAGGAGCTGCGGCGCTGGCGGCCGTGAGGCGGGATAAAGACAGTTTGCGCGGCTTAAAAGTCGGCGTGCCACTGTGCGGCGGTAATGTGGATCATGAGGTATTTGCCAAGGTATTAAGCGACGCGATTTAGATAAATATGGGGAGTATGTAGATAAATGATGCCTTTTCCGCTTATTTTTATTAGTAGTTAAAAAAATACACCTCCCTAGTATATTTTTTTTACTTAGTCGGTTTGACAGACGGATGTGAGTAATTGATCCACTCGTTTTTCATTTGTTCGTTATTCATTAATTCGCTGGTTCATTTGCCAGCTCATTACATCAATCTGAAGAAAGTTCTTATGCAGTTCGCTGAAATTCTCGCCTTTACTACATTCGCCTGGATCGCTTCTTTTACCCCGGGACCGAATGTGGCGATTGCGGCTACAACCGCGGTGAATCATGGTTTGCGCGCTGCATTGCCGCAGGTTGCGGGTGTGCCGATTGGTTTTGTGGCGCTGATGTGGCTTGTGGGTCTGGGTGGCATGGCAATTTTGCAGGCGAGTCCGGTACTGGTCTGGGGAATGAAATTGGCGGGTAACGCGTATTTGTTGTATCTCGCCTGGAAGCTCTGTTTCTCACGCCAGCTATCGTCCTCGGACGCGATCAAACCGCTGAGTCTGATGCAGGCCGCCTTATTCCAGATCGTGAATCCTAAAGCCTGGATGATGCTGGTTGCCGCAACCTCGACCTATGCGATTGGCCATGCCGATTTTGTGGCGCGCATGTCGTGGATGAGTCTTGGGTTTATCGTCCCCAGCGCATTGAGCATCATGGCGTGGGCGTGGATGGGACAGAGTTTGCGTAGCTGGCTGCTGGTCGGCAATCGCCTGCGCAATTTTAATCTGTGCATGGGGCTGGCATTAGCGCTGACGGCCGTATGGATGCTTACTCTCTAGCTATTTTCTCAACAGAGTTAAAACGAAATCATTAAAAACAGAATAGAAGCTCATGACAACACAAAAAATAGCAGAGACGCGCGGTATGTGGCTGGGGGCGATTGGCGTCGCCATTTTTAGCCTGACCTTGCCCTTCACGCGAATGGCGGTGGCAGAGTTGAATCCGGTATTTGTGGCGTTGGGACGTGCGGTAGTAGCAGCGACCTTGTCCGCAGTCTTGCTGTGGCAGATGCGGGCGCAATGGCCGGATCGTCAGCAGTTACGTGGATTACTGATTACGGCGTTGGGCGTGGTAGTCGGTTTTCCTGTGTTCTCGTCGATTGCGATGCATTATGTACCGGCGTCACACGGAGCGGTCGTGCTGGGTATTTTGCCGCTGGCAACCGCCCTATTCGCGGCGATTCGTTTTCATGAGCGTCCGTCAATGGGATTCTGGATCATGGCGCTGATTGGCAGTGGTCTGGTCGTTGCGTTTGCTTTGCAACAAGGCGGTGGAAGTTTTCATCTGGCGGATTTCGCTTTGTTTGCCGCCGTCATAGCGGCCGCCATGGGATATGCAGAGGGCGGTCGTTTGTCGCAGACGATGGGTGGTCAGCAGGTGATTTGCTGGGCACTGGTCTTGTCGATGCCGGTCTTGCTGCCGGTAACGGTCTGGCTAGGCTGGCACTATGGCTTGCAGGCCTCGGCGCACGCCTGGCTTGGGTTTGCGTATGTCTCACTGTTTTCTATGTTCATCGGGTTCTTCTTTTGGTACAAAGGGCTGGCAATCGGTGGTATTGCCCGCGTCGGGCAGGTGCAATTAATTCAGCCATTTCTGACACTGCTTGGCGCTGCCTTACTCGTGGGCGAAAATTTAACCATGAGCAACGTCGGATTTGCCCTTGCCGTGATTCTTGTTGTGGGGATCGGCCGGCGTATGAAGATTCAACGGTGAACTTGTTTAAAACCCATCACTCTCCAAATTAAATCAAGCGCTTTCCTGCTTATTGGGGGTGTTAATCGGGTGGTGAGGGGCTTACAATATGAGGCTACGCTGAAGTTATCTTTGCTATTCAGATAGCGGTAGATAGTTTCACTCAGTCGCCTTTGTTTGCCGGGTGCGCCACCTTACTTTTTGGAATAAACCATGTCTTTTTACGAAAAACTTCAAGCCTTGAATATTGAGTTGCCAACTGTTGCTGTGCCTGCTGCTGCGTATGTGATGTACGCTCAAACAGGCAACACCGTGTTTTTGTCCGGTCATATCGCCAAAAAAGAGGGCAAGGTGTGGGTAGGCCAATTAGGTAAAAATATCAGTACCGAAGAAGGCAAAGCTGCGGCCCGTGCGGTTGCGATTGATCTCATCGCCACGCTGCAGGCGGCTTGCGGCGGCGATCTGAATCGCGTTAAGCGCATCGTCAAAGTCATGAGTCTGGTGAACTCCACTGGTGATTTTACTGAGCAACATCTGGTCACGAATGGCGCATCCGAATTGTTCGGTGAGATTTTTGGTGAGCAAGGCAAGCATGCGCGCTCTGCTTTTGGCGTGGCACAAATTCCTATGGGTGCTTGTGTTGAGATCGAATTGATTGCTGAGATTGCTTAATTAAGCCAGCTGAGTCTGCCGAGTAAGCCAAGCCAGCCAGCTATTCCGTCATAAAATTATAAAATTGTTTAAAAAACTTCAGTGAGACCAGCATGAAACTTGAAAACCCGACCCCGATAGAGTGGAAATTTTCTGAACGCGCAGAGCAGTTGCAAAGCTCCGTGATCAGGGAAATTCTCAAAGTGACCATGCGTCCTGAAGTGATTTCATTTGCTGGTGGCTTGCCGTCGCCGGAGACTTTTCCGGTAGATCGTATGCGTGCAGCATTCGACAAGGTATTGTCGCAACAAGGCAAGTCGGCATTGCAGTACGGCCCGACTGACGGCTATGCCCCTTTGCGTGAATTTATTGCAGACTCTTTATCGACAGCGGATTCCAAGATTTTGCCTGAGCAGATTCTGATGGTGTCTGGCTCGCAGCAAGGTCTGGATTTGCTGGGCAAAGTGCTGATTGACGAAGGTAGCAAGATTCTGGTCGAGACACCAAGCTATCTTGGCGCCTTGCAGGCATTCTCGGTATATCAACCGCATTTTGAATCAGTTGATACCGATGATCATGGCCTGATCCCGGCTTCGGTCGCGACAAAAGGTCATGGTGCACGATTGATGTATGCTCTGCCGAATTTCCAAAACCCGACTGGCCGTACTTTGTCGCTTGATCGTCGTATGGAGTTGGTTGAGACCTGCGCCCGCATGGGCATTCCGCTGATTGAGGATAATCCTTACGGCGATTTATGCTATAGCGGTGAACCATTGCCAAAGATGCTGAACATGAATCCTAACGGCGTGATCTACATGGGCTCATTCTCTAAGGTACTGACGCCGGGCATTCGACTCGGTTACGTCGTTGGACCAACACCGCTGATCCGTAAATTAGAACAAGCCAAACAGGCTGCCGATCTGCATACGGCAACGCTGACGCAGATGGTCGTCTATGAAGTTATTAAGGATGGCTTCCTTGGTGAACATATCCCGACTATCCGTAGTTTCTACTCCGGTCAGTGCGATGTCATGCTGAATGCGATGACGAAGTATTTCCCTGAAGGCGTCACCTGGACGAGGCCAGAGGGCGGTATGTTCATCTGGGTCACTTTGCCTGAGCATATCGATAGCAAGCAATTACTCGATGAGGCGATTGCACAAAACGTTGCCTTCGTACCAGGTGGTCCTTTCTATGCGAATAATCCGGCGACCAATACCCTACGCCTGAGCTTCGTCACCGTATCTCCAGAGCGTATCAACGAGGGGATTGAAAAACTCGGTAAGCTGATTAAGGCCAAGATTTAATTTTTTAGCTCTGTTAAATCAATCAGGCCCAAATTAATATCTTCAACACCCAACTAAGGATGTGGTGTCAAAGCGCAGTATTGGTTTGATGTCGCTGAATAATAAAAAACGAATGCATTTCACAGTGTATTCGTTTTTTTTCGTCTGGTAATTCTCCGTTCATGAGCTAAACTGTCAATTATTGTCAGATAGGTAATCTATTTTATCTTGCAGCCGTTATAGAGGAAGCAATAGCTTTTTAATCTTTTAATGTGGAGTGAACTGATGAAACGATCGATCTTATTTTTGGCGATAACACTGACAATCGCTGGTGGCGCACAGGCTCAAACGCTGAGCTCAAAACAGCAGTACACAACAGATACAAAAAATGCCGCGAACCGTTATGCCGAAGATAAAAAACTTTGCGCAGAAGAAGCAAGCTCTGCCGCGAGAATGCAGTGCCTGCGGGATGCTAAGTCCGAATACAACAGCGCTCTTGCCGCTGCTAAAGCCAATTCAAATTCCAATGTAAATTCAAACAAGGCCGTAACCGTTTCAACCAAACAACTCGACTCTTGCATTGGTTGCGGCAAAGTTGTCGCCGTTAATGTGAACGATAAGGACGGTGAGGGCAGTGCCCTGGGCGTTATTGCTGGTGGCGTAGCAGGAGCGATTCTCGGTAATCAGGTAGGTAACGGCACCGGGCGGGATCTGGCGACGATTGCCGGTGCTGCAGGCGGAGCTTATGCGGGTCGTAAAATTGAACAAAAAGCGAAATCGAGCAAAATATGGGAAGTGACGGTGCAGTACGATAACGGCGAAAGAAATACATTTAACTTCGATCACGATCCGGGTTTGAGTAATGGTGATCTGATAAAAAATGCAGGCAGCAGTATCGTTCGCCGTTAAGCGGTCAGGTAATAGCATTTTTGACCAGGCCCTGATCGCTGGCAGTGACTTGCCGTCTCGCCAGTGCGGGCGTGTCAGTATATGAACCTGATTCGCATGTCATCCAATCTTGATCGGATGACGCAATACTACTAAGCTAAGCGTCTGTGTACATATCTGTGCTCAGGCGCGTAGGTACGTACTATTACGCATGGCGCTACCTTGTCGTAATTTTGTAACATTGCGAAGCTTGTTTCTCCTTGTTCACATCTTTATTGTTAAGATCATGCGTGCCAGTCCGTTGCCTTGGCTGGAGTCAAGGCTTTCCTACCACTTATGAGGTAATGCATCATGCATCCCATCAAGAAAAGAGTATTTGCGTCGGCTTTGCAAATATGCGGTACGGTTTCAACGATCTTATGCCTGTCGCTAGCTAATTCTGCTTACGCTCAAACTCCGGCACAGCCCCCATCTCCGGTCGCCACATGTAAAACTCTGATTGCAACTGGCAATCCTGATTACCCGCCTTTTTTATGGCGTGATCCCGATGATGAGACTAAATTGATTGGTGCCAATGCCGATTTGATGCAATTACTCGCAAAGGAAATTGGTATCAGCATCGAGGTCAAATACGCCGGCCCCTGGGGACGAGTTCAGGAGGAAGCAAAGCTCGGACGGATTGACTTGATTGCTGGTGCATTTTTCACCCAGCCGCGTCTGGATTACATGGACTATTTTTATCCTGCATTTCGTGAAACGCGTTCGGTAATCTGGACCAGAGACAATGCCGTATTTCCCTATAAAAAATGGAGTGATTTAAAGAGCCGGCTGGGCGTTACGGTCATTAATAATAGTTTCGGTGACGAATTCGATCGTTATGCGAAAGAGTCTTTGAAAATCACTACAGTACCAGGTCTGGAGCAGGCCTTGAAGATGCTGACATTGTCCCGCGCAGACTATCTGATTTATGAAGAAGATCCTGGCCTTGCTTATGCCGCCAAATTAAATATAACTGGTTTGAAAACGGTGAATCCCGCCATCAGCAATGAAAATTTGTTCCTGACGTTCTCCCATAAATCTGCATGCAACAATGGTGATATGCGCGGACGAATCGCTAAAGCCATGATCAAGCTTAACAAACAAAATGTGATGAGCAAGCTCATCGACAATAATATTCAGGCCTGGCGCAAACAAACAAAATAGAGTGACATAAGACGATATTGGGCAAGCTTACACTCCGACAAATTCTGATCTTAGGTGTTGCGCTGGGAATTTTATTACCCGCCTTGGTCTTGGGTAGATTTCTAGTGCAGGATCGGTATGAGCGCGAACTGAATTTGCGCGTACTTACCCCCATGTCTCAATATGCTGACATGCTTGCACGGGCGATGGCGGTGCCAGTCTGGAATGTCGATAAAGAAGTCGCCAATGAATTTGTACAGGCGGTCATGCGCAATCCAGAAGTCGTCAGTGTTACCGTTGAAGACGAGTCTGAAAATCAATTTGTCCACGCCGAAGTTGCATCACGCCGCATTGGGGAGTTATTCCATGAAGAACGTTTGCTCTACCTGACGGGACTGGAAAACAAGCGTATCGGCAAAGTCATTGTCGAACTCAGTGCTGGCCGTTTAAAGAGTGACCTGATTGCAGATTTGCTCAAAATGAGCGGAGCCCTGCTGGCACAGGTCTTGATTTCTTTTGGGTTTATTTTGCTGTTGTTTGAGCGCCGGATTGTACGACCCATCAAAGAATTACAATTGGCGACGGCGGATCTTGCACGAGGTAAATTAGACCAGGCTTTAGTCCGGCGCCGGGACGATGAAATCGGCAATCTGTCAGAAAGCCTTGATAAAATGCGTCTCGATCTTGGCGCCCTCATTATGGAGCGCGATCATAAGAACGAGGTGCTCCAGATCGAACTAAACGAACGCCTGCGTGCAGAGCAGGCTTTGCGTTTTACAGAGGAAAAATTCACGGCAATTTTTCATGCATCTCCGGTGGCGATGACAGTTTTTCGCAAGACAAATTTTTTTGTCATGGTCGATGTCAATGATGCCTGGGTCAGGCAGTTTGGCTGGACGCATGATGAAATTTTGCACAGCCGCGAAAAGCAAATGTCCTTATGGCGTAATCCTGATGATTTTGACAGTGTAATGTCAAAGATTGAAAATCATAATGAAGTTCACGATTACGAAGCATGGTTGCATTGCGGTCACCAGGAAAAAATCTTGCTATGTAATATCTCCGGCCGTCTGGTGCGTTTGGGCGAGGAGTCTCTGCTGGTTCTGGTGCAAGAGGATATTACCGAAAAACGTCACAATGAATCCGAAATTCTGACTCTCAATACCAGCCTCGAACACCGGGTCTCGGAACGTACCAATGAGTTGGAAGTCGCCAATACTGAGTTAACGATCGTGCTGGAAAATTTGCAACGCGCGCAACATGAGTTATTACGTACTGAAAAAATGGCAGCCTTAGGTTCTCTGGTCGCCGGGGTCGCGCATGAGTTAAATACGCCTATCGGTATCAGTGTGACGGTTGCCAGTACGATGCAGCAGCAAACGGAAGCGATTTTGCAGGGAATGCAAAGCGGTATGCGGCGTTCTACTCTCGATGAATTTCTACAAAACTCACGTGCAGGCACGGATATTCTGATGCGCAATTTAAGTAAGGCATCTGAACTGATTGTGAGTTTTAAACAAGTTGCCGTAGACCAGACCAGCGCCAACCGGCGCTTGTTTATACTCGATGAGACCGTAGCCGAAAACGTACTGACGCTAGGACCGACGATACGTAAAACCCGCCATGAGGTTATCTGCAATATACCACCAAAAATCGTGATGGACAGTTATCCAGGTCCTCTAGGACAAGTGCTGACGAATCTGATTAACAATGCTTTTATTCATGCTTTTGACATGGATATGCGTGGGACTGTCTGTATTACCGCAACGATGGATGAGTCTGATATGGTCACGATCGTACTGACTGATAATGGTAAAGGCATTCCAGAAGCAAATCTTGGACGGATATTTGATCCGTTTTTTACGACAAAATTGGGGCAGGGTGGCAGTGGCCTGGGTTTGAATATTGTCTACAACCTGGTGACGGGTGTGCTTGATGGCAAAATCACGGTACAGAGTGTCATTAATCAAGGCACGACATTTACTATGAGTTTGCCTCGTATCACGCCTTAGTATCAGAGCTGCCTCCCGTTACTACGTTATCGGACTTTGATGAAAGCGCCTTGAAAATTTTGTGGTTTTTACCGCATCTGTTACAGTCCCGCTATGAGCAAAATATCTTTAGATCGTCTCTTGCAATCGCAGGGATTTGGTACACGAAAATATTGTCGTGATTTGATTGATGATGGCGAGCTGAGCATCGCCGGTGAGGTCATGTCCAGCTATAAAGCAACGGTTGAGACCGAAGGACTACGGTTTCATATCTTTGATGAAGAGTGGGAATACCGTGAACATATTTACATCGTTTTAAATAAACCAGCAAATTTTGAATGTTCCCGTAAACCTAGCCATCACCCGGGAGTTTTGACGATACTGCCTGAGCAATTCACTTGGCGCGATGTGCAGCCGGTTGGCCGTCTTGATCATGACACGACAGGCATGTTGTTAATGTCTGATGACGGGCCATTTATTCATGCACAATCCTCGCCGAAACGGCATATTCCCAAGGTCTATGTCGCCACGACAGCAGAACCTGTAACAGAGGAGCTGGTGCAAAAATTATTGTCCGGAGTACAGTTACATGATGAGCCTGCGCCATTGGCAGCACAGACTTGCCGGCAAATATCCGGTACACAAATAGAAATCGTGCTGGAGCAAGGCAAATATCATCAGGTCAAGCGTATGCTGGCGGCGGCAGGTAATCATTGTGCTGCACTGCAAAGAACCGCACTTGGACAATTGACGCTGGATTCGTTAGGCTTGGAAGAAGGTGAGTGGTGTTACCTGTCACAGCAACAAATGGCATTATTAGTTCCTGCTTAGGTGATGGTTTTCTAAAGGAGTCGGTATGTCGGTTATCGCAGTGGTGAATCCCAAGGGCGGCGTCGGCAAGAGTACATTTGCGACGAATCTAGCAGGCTATCTTGCGCATCAAGGTTACAAGGTCATGCTGGGCGATACCGACATCCAGCAATCATCCAGGACCTGGCTTTCTCTGCGTCCTGCCAATTTACCCTTGATCAGCGCCTGGGATATTGAAGATGGACATATCGCCAAGCCACCCAAAGGTACCACCCACGTTGTCCTCGATACTCCCGCCGGCCTTAGTGGTAAAAAGCTCGATGCAGTCTTGAAAATCGCTGATAAAGTCGTTGTCCCCTTGCAGCCGTCGATTTTCGATATTCTGGCAACAGAGGAGTTCATCAAAAAACTCAATAAGCATGATCGTACGTACCAGCTAGCAGTACTGGGCATGCGCGTGAATGCACGTAGTCGTGCCGCTGATCAGCTTGCCCATTATGTTGGCCAGCTTGGTCTTCCTGTACTGGCTTATCTGAGGGACACGCAAAACTATATACAACTGGCGGCGCATGGCGCAACTCTGTGGGATGTGGCGCCTTCCCGTGTCGAAAAAGATGTCGCTCAGTGGCAAGATATTCTTGCCTGGATAGAGCGCTGACAGCGCGATTACTGTATTGCTGGCAATTCAAACAAACGCTAATTCTTTACCCCGCAAGAGAGCAGACCGGGAAATGTCGCGAGAAATATTTCCCTTGAGAAGCACTCATCTCTATAATGCCGTTTGCATCAGTTTCTCTGTTTCCTTTTTAATATCAAAGACTTAGTTCATGCATCACACCATTTTCGATACACCTGTCATCAATACGTTTATGCGCTGGTTTTCTCTTTTGTGCTTGCGTTTGATGGGGTGGACGGTAGAGGGCAATGCGCCTGCCGCACCTAAATATGTACTCATTGCGGCGCCACATACGAGTAACTGGGATTTTCCCGTGACCTTAATGGTTTGTTTTGCCTTGCGCCTGAACGTGTACTGGATGGGCAAAGCAAGCTTATTCCCGCCTGTTGTCGGTGCCGTCATGCGCTGGCTAGGCGGCATTCCTGTGAATCGTGAACGTTCAGGCAATCTGGTGCAGGGCACTGTTGACGCATTTCAACAGAATCAGCGCTTGACCGTGATCGTTCCGCCAGAGGGCACGCGCGGCAAAGTCACACACTGGAAGACAGGGTTTTACTATATTGCACAAGGTGCAGGTGTGCCGATTGCGCTCGGGTATCTCGACTTTAAAAGGAAGGCCGGTGGTATCGGTAGGATGTTTGAATTATCCGGTGATATTACAGCAGACATGACGGAGATCCAGGCGTTTTACGAAGGAATTACCGGCAAAAATCCTAAGCAATTTGACGCCAGCAAGATTCAGATTAAATAAGAAGCGGGAGCTTTTTTACGCTTTATTTTAGATGAACAGAATCTTCCCTATTCGCTATATGCCTTGGATGTCATTGCACACTTGGAGGCATTGACCATATTCCGTGATGCGACCGATCTGGATTGGAGATTCTACGCACAGGCTGCGCTAATCGTCCCCGGAAATAAGCTAGGGCGATTCCGATTTATGGTTCTACCGGTGCCACTGTTGTTTCTGTTTTAACTTCCTTGGATGGCGTAGGATGGTTGCCATTCAATTGCTTGATCAGTAGCCAGGACATCGGCTTGAGCATGAGTTTTTGTGTCAGAGCTTCGCACCATGGGTGTGCAGTAAGCCATACTATCAAGGCGCTGACAGCGAGTGCCATGAGACTGGTTAGTGCTTTGTCCAGCGTAAAAATCGCATTCAAAACGCCGGTTTCTTGCAGTACGATCAAGGCCAGACCATGCCATAAAAATACATAAATAGAGCGCTGCCCGATTGCTGCCAGTCCCCAGTTTTTGCGTGACAGCAAATGCAAACATGCCAGACCGATGACGCCGGATACCAGATATTGTGCGATCTGATAAAGAGTCCCGGTCATATTCGCCATACCCAGACGATTCAGTGAATAACTTCCGTAGAACCAACGGTAGTCGAAATCACTTTTGAGTAAAAATGACGCAATAATCGCCAGTGCAACGACTGGCAAACTGATCAACAATATCCGCTTTTTAGTGCGGTCAAACAGCGCCGGGCCAAGTTTCCATCCCAGTAAAAAGAATGGGAAAAAGCTGAAGGTACGGGCAATACTTAAAAAATAGCCGGTACTTTCTGAATAACTGGCAAGCAGGGAAATGCCGACTGCAATGACGACAGGGAACTGAAGCCGTGCAAAAACCGGCAACATCAGACGCCAGCAAAGCAGGCTCATCAGATACCAGAGCATCCAATACGGCGCGAACAATCCGCTATAAACGCTGAGGCTACCTTTTAGCAATAATTCTATGCCCTCGTATAAAACTTCAAAGACGAATAAAGGAATGACAATATTTTTGACTAACTGATTGCTTTGCTTATCATCCAAAGATGCTTTTGAGAGCATGCCAGATACCAGCGCAAACATCGGCATATGAAAAGAGTAGATAAAAATCCATACTGAGCGCAGGAAATGGTCTCCGGTGATATGGAGTTCAATTAAATGTCCGAACACGACCAGAAATATCAAAACAGCTTTGATATTGTCGATGCGGAGGTTTCTGCTTTGGGAGGACATCAGTAATTCTCTAACTCTTTGTAAATAAGCGTTATTTTTGAAAAGACGCCATGATAACGAATCGCAGACGATTGCGTGCATCGAGTTTGTAACGAAGCTTTGCCAGATTCCTCAGGATTAGTAAAATTAAGTACGTAGCAAGTGAATTTTATTTCCATTTGGAAATATTTTAATGATCTGGCTACAATGTGCAGCCACCTTCGGGTAGTCCTATTGAGTGTCATCAGATTTTTTTTCAGGGGTAGTGAAGCTCATGCCAGCGAATGACAGACCAAAGAATTTACTCACTTCGAAGATCGATTTCGAAGGAGTCGAAGAGCTGACTAAGCAAAAAGCGACCATTTCTGACGATAGTTTGGATGAGTGGGGATTTGACCTTGCCGTAGTCAGCACTCCGCAAGCAGAGAGCCAATTGCCTGATCCTCCTTATGTTGCGCCATCACCGCCCCAGCCCCAGCCCGTCACTCCTCCAAAGGAGATGACGAGTCCGGTTTCTGCCAATAATTATGCACGGTCATCTGTTAAAAAAAGTCCTGTCAAAAAGAAGGATCATTTTTCGCAATATGCTGCGGCAATTATTTTATTGATCTTTATCGTCTCGTCTGTATTGGTTTATCTGCACATACAACGTCCACCGGCAAATACAGCAGATCTGAGTTACGTAGCTCTACCGCAAGCCGTGGTCAATATCGATGGGCAGGTCACACGTGTACAGGTAACGATTCAGGTGGATACAGACGATCAGGACTGGCTCATTGAGAACAAAAAAATCTTGAATGAATTTTTTCAAATTGCTCTGGCTAAAGTGAATGCCGATGATTTGCGTACTCCTGAGGGCTTTGCTACGATGCAACTGGACTTAAAAAAAGAACTGAATCAAGCTATGCATACAGATAAAATTCAGGCAGTTCTATTGACCGAGCTATTATTGCAAGATAAATCCTGAAAAAAATGAATTCATCATTAGCGCGACAGAGTTTGCACACACGGCGGCGACCTTGCTGATGATAAGGCTGCTTTTGTTACGTCTGATATCTGTCGTATTGGCGCTTGGCTTTGTCTCTGCTGCAATGACCGGAATCGCCTGTGCAGAGACTATCACCTTGATGGGGGAAGACGACTGGTATCCTTATTCAGCTCAAAAAAATGGTCAGTTGCGCGGCTTTGCCGTTGATGTCATTGAAGCCGCTTATACCTCAGTCGGCCTGCAAGTTAATTTTGTCGCAGCGCCTTATGCTCGTTGCCTGATGCTGGTGAAGTCGGGACAGCAGCTAGGTTGTTTTGACAGCCTCAAAGATGTGACCCTGACGCCGGATTTTTTATTTCACAAAGAGCCGATTTTTAAAGCGATGATCGGCATTTATGCCAAAAGTGATCAACCAGAATCCCGCCTGAATGCTGCCAGCCTGTCCGGTCACAAAGTAGGCCTTACTCATGGTTACACCTATGGAGATGAGGTCGAAAAAAATCCGCAAATTATGCGAGAAATCGCTCCCAGCGATCTGTCTAATTTCCGTAAATTATTACGAGGGAGATCGGACTATTCCCTGGTCTACACACGTATTGCCGATTATCTGATTGCCACGTATCCCTCGGAATTCAAAGATAAATTCAAACTGCTCGGGACCGCGGTTGAGGACAAACTCTATGTCAGTTTTTCAAAGAAACAGCCAGATGCCGAACGTTATGCAAACCTGCTCGATAAGGGATTATCGATAATACGCAGCAATGGCACTTATCAAAAAATAGAGCAAAAATGGCGCACTCCTGCGCCTTAGAATGGCCGATCGGCAATTGAAACGATGAAGTAATGAACGAGACAAAATGACCACAGATGGATTGTGAAATATTGTGTATTTACTCATTTATTGAAAAAGAAATATGTTAATGTAATTATCACATCCAATATCTCAGATGCCTCTCATGACGACGATAGAAAAAGCAAGTGAGTTTGAGTTCATTGAAGGTTTAACTGCAGAATTGTCGTCAAAAGAATTGATTTTCCCCACTTCTTTAAACGCGACGATGAAAATCCGCCGGGCGCTCAGCCACCCGGATATGCCTAGCGATATGATTGTTCGCATCATCAGTGCAGAGCCTGTGTTATCAGCACAAATTCTGCGCATGAGCAATTCTGCGATGTATAACCATACCGGTAAAAAAATAGTCGATTTACGCGCAGCAACCCTGCTACTTGGTTTTGCAGTAATACGTAATATCGCGATCTCTGTTGGGATGAAACAGCTCGCAGAACATAAAGCTAACGAGCATCTATCGAAGCAACTTGATGGTTTATGGACCAGAAGCTTACGCGTAGCGGCTTTGTCGTGTGTAATTTCCAGACACCTTCCCCATGTCAGTCCGGACAAAGCGATGCTGGCAGGCTTGCTGCATGATGTAGGGAAGTTTTATATCCTTAACAGAGCACGCCACTATCAGGGACTATTTGTATCGAATGCAGCCTTGTGGGAGGTTATCGATCAATGGCACGCGGAGATCGGTGTGGCAATCCTGGAGAACTGGGACATTGACGAGGATATCCGTGCAGCAGTCATGGACCACAGAGGCTGCCAGTTGCCACATACGACACGACCAGGCTTGATCGACGTGGTTGCAACAGCGGATTTTCTGGACGCGCATTTTGTTACAGATTCTCTCGACGAAATTAACTGGCAAGCTTTGCCGGTGCCGCTCAAAAATCTCCAGCTTGACCTGGAAAAATGCCAGATTCTGATTGCCGAAACAAAGGTCGAATTAGGACTGATACTGCGCGCCTTAGCCTGATAGCCGGGTTGTTAATCTCGATTCGTTCTTATAATCCGGTTCTGTAAAAACTTCTCCCTCTATTCTTTGTGAATTGGATTCTTATTTGACGAGTCCGAGAGCCGGATGCGGTATTTTTCTTTCTAAAGAACAAATCACCATAATTCTGGTCTATGCCATATCGAACTCAATCGGTCTGCCCATACAGTAGCTTGTCTTAGGTTTGTGCTTAGTATTTGTATTTAAGTTCGTATATAGGTTCATATGTAGGTTCGTATTGAGGATGATACTGAGCCAGATGCTGATATCGTTTATTATTTCGTCATTCCATTTCCTGATTGCCAACAGTCCCTCTGCCTTATCGTAATTTGGGTAGCTGTTGGCATGATTGTTTTTTAACTTAATTTTCACTAAATTTTTATAGAGAATTGTCTTGTTAACTAAAATAAATACAAAAATGCTGCCAATGACCGCATTGGTAACGGGGACACTGACCCTTCTTGTGAGCCTTAGTTCATCCGCTTATGCGGATGAAGGACAGTGGCAACCGCATCAATTACCGCAATTAAAAAATGAACTGAAACGTATCGGTTTTGCTATCCCGGCAGAAAAATTAGCAGATCTCAGCAAGCACCCGATGAGCGCCATGGTCTCGCTGGGCGGTTGTTCTGCCTCTTTCGTGTCGAACGCCGGTCTGGTGGTTACCAATCATCATTGTGCTTACGGTGCAGTCCAGCGTAACTCCAGTGCGACCCGTAATCTCATCGCGAATGGCTTTCTGGCAAAAACACGCGCCGAAGAATTACCTGCCGGATCCAGTGAACGAATTTATGTGACCGATAAAGTTGAGACCGTCACCGAAAAAGTTGTTGGTGGTTTGAGTGCCAGCCTGTCCGGTCGTGAGCGCAATCAGATGATACAAAATCGCATCAAAAGCCTCATCGCAGAATGCGAGCAGGACAAAGCCTATCGTTGCTCCGTACCCAGTTTTCATCGAGGCCTTGAATATTATCGTATCCGTCAATTAATGATCCGCGACGTCCGTCTGGTCTATGCACCATCCGATAAAATCGGTAATTTTGGCGGTGACATCGATAACTTTGAGTGGCCGCGCCACACCGGTGACTTCTCATTTTTGCGCGCCTATGTCGGTAAAGACGGACGTCCTGCGGACCCATCCCCGGATAATGTTCCTTATCAATCAAAAGATTTTCTTGTGGTGTCTGCCGAAGGTATCAAAAACGGCGATCCCATCCTGCTGGCAGGTTATCCGGGACGCACCAGCCGCTATAAATTACCGACAGAAATTCGCTCGGCACGCGACATCAGCTATCCGCGCCGTGTCGCTGAATCACAGGCCGACCTGGCGACCATCGCCAAAGCAACTCAGGAAAATCCCGAATCTGTCGTGCGCTATGCGAGCGTCGCAAAAAGTATCAACAATGGCATGAAAAAAACGCAGGGTTTGCTGGATGGATTTAGCCGTAAAGATATCGCTGCAATTAAGGACGTTCAGGATGCAGATTTCCGGCGCTGGTTTGCTGAACACAGTGAGGCAGGGGATAAAAATTTGCTGACTGAACTCGATACCGTAATCGCCTCCGATATCAGCCTCAGTGAGCAGGAATTCGCCATGAGTGTTGCCCTGCATAGCGATTTATTCCGCAGTGCCCGCAGCCTGTATCGTCTCGCACTGGAGCGTAAAAAGCCGGATGCCGAGCGTGAGTCCGGTTATCAGGACCGTGATGTACCGTTTCTCAAAGCACGCTTGTCGCGGCTAGAACAGTCCTTTGTCAGCAGCGTCGATCAGGCGCGCTGGCAAGCGGCGATGCAGCGTTATCAGCAATTGCCGGCAGAGGTACATCCTGCGGGCTTAGACGTCTTGTTGCCGGCCACAGACGCGATTACCGGGATTTATGCGCAGACTAGGCTTGCGACCACAACGCAACGTCTGGCATGGCTGGACAAAGACGCCGACAGTATTGCGCAATCCGATGATGCTTTCTTAAAGCTGGCTGTCAATGTGTACCAGATCGGTGATGCGATGGAAAAACGCCGTAAAGACATTGATGGCAATCTGGAGCGCATTATCCCGCGCTACATGCAAGCTTTTATTAATTTCAAAAAGACTCAGGGAAAGCCGGTATATCCCGATGCCAATTCAACGCTGCGCGTTACTTTTGGTACCGTAGCACCTTACTCGCCGCGTGACGGCATTAGTAAAGGTCCGTTCACGACAGTCGAAGGGGTGATTGAAAAAAATACCGGTAAAGAACCATTTATCGTGCCACAAGCGGTGCAAGATGCAGTCTGGGAAAAACGTTATGGTGTATTCCGCGATAAAGTACTTGGTACCGTGCCAGTCAACTTTTTATCCAGTGCTGATACGACGGGTGGTAATTCCGGCTCTGCCGTCATGAATAAACACGGCGAACTGATCGGTTTAAATTTCGATTCAACTTACGAATCAATTACCAAAGACTGGTATTTCGACAGCGCGATTACCCGTGCTATTCATGTCGACATCCGCTATATGCTCTGGGTGATGAAAGAGATTGATCATGCCGATAATCTGTTGAAGGAAATGACGATTAAGTACCCGCATTAATGATTTACAGAAGTGCTGACATTAAGTGTTCACGTACACAATGAATACAAAAAACCAGAGCTAGTCTCTGGTTTTTTTATTTGTCATACTGGATTCCTAAAAAAACTTTAATCGAGATTTCATGAAACCGCCTACTCCGTTCTTTTCTCCGTGTTTCAGTGTCTGTGCGTCTGTGCGTCTGTGGTGAGAGGTCTTGATTTTTACGTAAATCCTTTAGATGTTATTTTTCCATTGAGAGATTGTAGGGATTTCCAACTTGCATCCCGCAGTCCTGATGCGGCTCTCCGGATGATAATGGTCTGGAAGGCTCATGGAATATACGTGTTGCGATCTCAGATTTGTATCAAGCCTGTATTTTCATGATGCTGCTGATGCCGCACCTCACTGCATCAGAAAATCAACATCGGCACATTCCCCCCTTAGAATTTCCCCGATAGATTTGCAGCATAAGATTATGTCGTTGGTATGAAAATATCCTGAGTAACTCCTCCACTGATCTTGTCACCCAAGTCATCTCTCAGTCATAAAAACTTTCTATGCTCAGCGGCTTCTCACTTCTTTCCGTCTGTTGACTATGAAAACTTCTCGCCGCCAGTTTATCCGTGACTTCACCTTCAGTACGGTTGCCGTTTCCAGTGCACTGTCGCTCGCAGCATGTGGTGGCGGGAATGGCAATAATTTGACAGTCAATTTTTTGCATGGCGTTGCCAGTGGCGACCCGCAAAGCGACAAAGTTATTATCTGGACGCGCCTGACCCCGTCGGCAAGTCAGGATCTCGACGGGACATGGGAAATGGCGAGCGATGATCAATTTACCCGCATCGTTAAATCCGGTAGCTTTACAACCAATGCAGCAAGAGATTTCACTGTCAAAGTTGATGTCACCGGCCTGTCCGCCAGCACCGTATATTTTTATCGCTTCACGTACGGCACAGCACGTTCTGCGACAGGTCGTACCAAGACTTTGCCGACTGGTAGTGTCTCCCAGGTAAAACTTGCGGTATTTACGTGTTCTAATTATCCTGCAGGCTATTTCAATGTGTATGCTGAAGTTGCCAAACTCAACGATATTGATGCCGCGATTCATCTTGGTGATTACATCTATGAATACCAGCGCGATGGCTATGCCTCACAAGATGCGGCTAGCTTAAATCGTCTGGTTGATCCGAAAAATGAAATCATCACGCTGACCGACTATCGCAGCCGTTACGCACAATACCGTACCGATGGAGATTTGCAGGCGATGCATGCAGCCTTGCCGCTGATTGCGATCTGGGACGATCATGAATTTGCCAACGATGCCTGGACCGGCGGCGCAGAGAATCATGATCCAGCGACAGAAGGCCCTTTCAGCGCGCGTCGTACTGCTGCCCTGCAAGCCTACAATGAATGGATGCCTATCCGCTTGCCGGATGCGACTAAAAATGATCGTATCTATCGCTCGTTTGATTTTGGTAATCTGGTCTCGCTGCATATGTTGGACACCCGCCTGATCGGGCGCGAACAACAGCTTAGCTACACCAATTACATCAGTGCCAGCGGTGCATTTGATGCCGTAAAATTCACCACCGATATCAGCAATCCGGCTCGCCAGCTGATGGGTGCAGAACAAACGTCCTGGCTACAATCTCAGCTTGGTAAGTCCGCGGCGACCTGGCAAATTCTGGGGCAGCAAGTCTTGATGGCACGCATGAATATTCCCGCACCACTGGTACTGCAAGCAATCAATTTCAGTGATTACACCGCGCTACTGGTGAAAGCACAGACGGCACCTGCGACGTTGACGGCAGCCGAAAAACAAATCCTGGCGCAGCCATCGATTCCCTACAATCTTGATGCATGGGATGGCTACGCCGCTGCACGTGAGACAGTTTTTGCGACGGCTAAAGCACTGGATAAAAATCTGATCGCGCTGGCAGGCGATACTCATAACACCTGGGCCAGTGATCTTGCCGATCTGAGTGGGAACGCGGTTGGTGTCGAGTTCGGCGTGACCTCGGTTACCTCCCCCGGTTTTGAAGAAATTTTTCCTAAAGAAGATCCGGCTAAAGTCGCAGGCGGTCTCGAGCAGATCATCGGACCTTTGGTCTATGCCGAAACAAAAAGCCGTGGCTTCATGATCGTGACGGCGACACCGACTGAGGCCAGGGCAGAATGGCGCTACGTTAGCACGGTCAAGTCCAAAACGTATACTGTCGTGCCGGGTAAAACTTTAAAGACGTTACCGGGTGCTGCGAATCGAAAATTACTACCTGTGTAGTCGGGTCATCACGTTCGTCCTTTATCACTTCAAAAAAACCAGCAGGCTTGCTGGTTTTTTTTGTTTTTACCAAGCGATTAATCGCTGATCAGTATCCCCGCGTCGTCTGTTTTTTTTCCGATATTGACTTAGATTCTCTCTAGCAAGGCCTGATCTTGTTCTCGAATTTTATTTGGTGGCAGATATTCTTGCGCACGTTTTGCTACTTGATAACGCACCAGACTGAAGCGGTGGCCAACAATTCTTTGTCACTTGCACAAAATTGATGCGAATGCATCCGTAATCATTCCGCACGCTCACTGCAATTCGCATGACGCAGACCTCCTACCTCTGGCACGTAATCTGCTAAAGGTATTCATGCGAACTCCGCACCCCCCGCTTTTCTACTCGCTTTGTGATTAGTTTTTTCGTTTGCTTTTTCATTCGCTGTTTAATTGATTCACACTCACGCTTAGGAGCAACAAATGTCTCGTCGCACCCTATTAAAATCGACTGCAGTTGGCGCTTTCACCCTGGCTACTGCGGCTTGGTTGCCGCATGCGTATGCCGCTGACACGATCAAAGTCGGCATTCTTCACTCGCTATCAGGCACGATGGCGATTTCCGAAACGTCGCTGAAAGACGTTGCATTGATGACGATTGATGAGATCAATGCAAAAGGCGGTGTGATGGGTAAAAAGCTGGAGCCGGTGATTGTGGATCCCGCTTCGAACTGGCCTTTGTTTGCAGAAAAAGCGCGCCAGCTGGTTGCGCAAGATAAAGTCGCTGTCGTGTTTGGTTGCTGGACTTCAGTGTCACGTAAATCGGTATTGCCCGTGTTTAAAGAGCTGAACAGTCTCTTGTTCTACCCGGTCCAATACGAAGGCGAAGAGCTGGAAAAAAATGTGTTCTACACAGGTGCAGCGCCGAATCAGCAAGCGATACCGGCGACCGAATATCTGATGTCGAAAGAGGGTGGCGGTGCCAAGCGCTTTGTGCTGCTCGGTACGGATTATGTTTATCCACGCACGACCAACAAGATTCTGCGCGCTTTCTTGCATAGCAAGGGTGTGAAAGATACTGACATCGATGAGGTTTATACACCGTTCGGTCATTCTGATTATCAGACCATCGTCGCGAATATCAAGAAATTTTCTGCTGGTGGCAAGACGGCGGTGATCTCTACGATCAATGGCGATTCCAACGTCCCGTTTTATAAAGAACTGGGCAATGCCGGCCTGAAAGCGACCGACGTACCGGTTGTCGCATTCTCGGTAGGTGAGGAGGAGTTGCGCGGCGTCGATACCAAGCCTTTACTCGGGCACCTCGCTGCATGGAATTATTTTCAGTCAGTAAAAAATCCTGTGAACACGGCATTCATCAAGCAACGGAAAGAGTATGCCCTTGCCAAAAAACTGCCGAATGCCAGTACCGTCGTCACCAATGATCCGATGGAAGCAACCTATGTCGGTATTCATATGTGGAAGCAAGCAGTAGAAAAAGCCAAGTCCACCGACACAGATAAAGTCATCGCTGCCATGGGTGGCCAGACTTTCAAAGCGCCATCAGGTTTTGAACTGACGATGGATAAAACAAATCACCATTTGCACAAGCCCGTCATGATCGGCGAGATCAAAGGTGACGGTCAGTTCAGCGTTGTATGGAAAACCAAAGGCCCGATCCGTGCCCAACCTTGGAGCCCTTACATCCCTGGTAACGAGACCAAGCAAAAATTGTAATTGTCTGAGTGATGCACTCAATACGATGTGTGACAGATCAACTTGACTCAGCTATTACGTACTGAGTTGATCGACGCCATGAATTGAGTTGGCTTGAGCTGGAACTGAGACATAAGTTCTGGACATGTGACTCACCAATGCCGGGGAAGGATTGATTGCCAACCCCGGCATTGTGCTGATACTGGTCTGGTATTGAGCTGTTTTTTTTTACCTGTTTTATCTGCACTACTGTATGACGATGCTTCATTTTTTTGACGAATTTTTCAGCCCGGAAGAGTGCGTTTATGTCGCTATTTAAAAAAATAGTCTTGCCCGGATTGCTTTGCCTGCATGCCGCAATCGCCAGCGCGGCGATTGATCCCGCTGTACTCAAGCCATTAGCCGGTGATGATCCTGACGCCCGTATCGCCGCCGTCAATCAGATCGCGGTAATGGCAAATCAGGATGCCCTGAAAGTGCTGACAGCGCTGAAAAATGACGCCCTCTATGCAACGCCAGACGGTCAGTTGTATATCGTCGACAATGATAAAGCCACCAATCTCGCCAATGACAAAACGACGCCTTTACCTGAGGGCATTGATGGCATCACCGTCAATAACCGGCTGCGTGCCGCGGTGGATGACGCACTGTCTGGATTAAAGCTGTTGTCGACAGATCGTACGCTGCGTCTGGCAGCAGTATTGGAACTACAAAAAAGCGCCAGTCCCGAACAAGCGCCATTGATTACAAAAGCACTGGCAAAAGAAAACGATCCTGAGATCAAATCGCTGCTACAACTCGTTGTCGCAACCGCCAATTTGCAGTCCACCGATCCGCTGGTCCGCAAAGCGGCAGTCATTGCGCTGAAAGACAGCACAAATGCCAACATCAAACCTGCGCTACAAAAAATGCTGGATATGGGGCCTGATGGCAAGCCCTTAGAACCTGACGACAGTATCCGCATTGAAGCCGCCAATACCATGAACGCGCTAAATAGCCGTATCGTCAGAACCGAGTTTGCCGGTAATTTATTTTATGGTGCCTCGTTAGGCAGCGTGTTGCTGCTGACCGCGCTGGGACTGGCGATTACCTTTGGCCTGATGGGTATTATCAATATGGCGCATGGCGAATTGATGATGATCGGTGCGTACACGACCTATGTATGTCAAATGGCTTTCCGGCATTTTTTGCCAGGTGCAATTGATGCGTACCTGATCGTCGCGCTGCCTGCCGCCTTTATCGTTGCAGGCACAGTAGGGATCGTGCTGGAGCGCACCGTCATCCGCTGGTTGTACGGCAGACCGCTGGAAACACTGCTCGCAACCTGGGGTATCAGTCTGATGCTGATGCAAGCAGTACGCACGATCTTTGGTGCGCAAAATGTCGAGGTTGCCAATCCTAGCTGGATGTCGGGTGGCGTCACCGTGCTCGGTTCACTGGTGCTCTCGTATAACCGGATTGTAATTATGTTCTTTGCCTTATTTGTGGTGCTGGCAGTCTGGCTGATACTGAATAAAACACGGCTTGGTCTGTTTGTCCGTGCGGTCACGCAAAATCGCCGCATGGCCGATTGTGTTGGCGTTTCTACCGGTAAGATCGACATGATGACCTTCGGTCTGGGTTCAGGTATCGCGGGTCTGGGCGGTGTCGCCCTGTCGCAATTGGGGAATGTCGGTCCGGATCTGGGGCAGAGTTATATCGTCGATTCGTTTATGGTAGTGGTGCTGGGTGGAGTCGGACAACTGATCGGTACGGTGATCGCGGCGCTCGGTCTGGGAGAGGTGAATAAATTTCTTGAACCTGTCGCCGGTGCCGTCATGGCAAAAATTACGATACTCGTTTTCATCATCGTCTTTATCCAGAAGCGACCACAGGGTTTGTTCGCGATGAAGGGGAGGAGTGCGGAATGAGTGAATCTTTGTTTTCGCGTCCCGCCTGGTCCGGCATCATTGTTTGTGCCGTGGTTCTGGCCTTGTTACCTATATTGAATTTGAGTTTTCCGGCTGGACATGCTTTGCATATTTCTAGTTATGCCGTCGGTCTGATCGCGAAATTTATGTGCTATGCCTTGGCTGCGCTGGCGCTGGATCTCGTATGGGGCTATACCGGCATTCTGTCACTTGGACATGGCGTGTTCTTTGCACTGGGTGCGTACGCGCATGGTATGTATCTGATGCGTGCTATCGGGCGGGATGGCGTGTACCAAAGCAATCTGCCGGACTTCATGGTTTTTCTCGACTGGAAAACTTACCCGTGGTATTGGTCGATGACTGATAACTTCTGGTATTGCATGGCGCTGGTAGTCCTGGTGCCAGGTACGCTGGCATTTGTATTCGGTTATTTCGCGTTCCGATCCCGTATCAAAGGCGTGTATTTTTCCATCATTACGCAAGCGATGACGTTTGCCTTTATGTTGATGTTTTTCAGGAATAACACTGGCTTTGGCGGCAATAATGGGTTCACCGATTTCAAGCGTATTCTCGGTTATTCGATTACCGCACCCGCGACGAAAGCGGTGTTATATCTGGTGACGCTGGGTCTTTTACTTGCCGCCTTAATTCTGTGTCGCTGGATCGTAAAATCTAAACTAGGACGAGTGCTGCAAGCGGTACGAGACTCTGAATCGCGCCTCATGTTTATCGGTTACAACCCTTTATGGTTCAAGCTGTTTGTGTGGACGCTCTCTGCGATTTTATGCGGTATCGCCGGGGCCTTGTATGTGCCGCAGGTCGGCATTATTAATCCATCCGAAATGTCGCCGGGTAATTCGATCGAGATGGTGATCTGGGCCGCGGTTGGCGGGCGTGGATCCTTGCTCGGCCCGATTATCGGTGCCTTTTCTGTGAATGGTTTGAAGAGCTGGTTCACGGCGGCTTTTCCCGATCTTTGGTTGTTTGCGCTGGGTTTGTTATTCATCCTGGTGACCTTGTTTATGCCGCAAGGTATTCTGGGGCTGGTCGATCAATTCAAACGCAAATGGCAACCGGCGTCTCCCGACGGAGTGGCTACCCAGACAACACCAGAGGCATCGAACGGAAAGCAGGAGGCGGCATGAGTAATATCGTGCATGATAAGGCCGCAGGTATCCTGATTGATCTGGTGCAGCGGGACGAGCCGCAAGCCTCGTTTTCGCGGATCAAACCAGAAGGCGTCGATACCACACACGGTGCGATTTTGTACCTGGAGGATATTGTGGTGTCCTTCGACGGATTTAAGGCCTTGAATTATTTGAACCTGGATATTTCCGTCGGAGAGCTGCGCTGCATTATTGGCCCGAATGGTGCTGGCAAAACTACGATGATGGACGTCATTACAGGTAAGACACGACCTACCTCCGGCAGCGTTTTTTTTGGTCAGTCCATGGATCTCAGCAAGATGACTGAGTACGACATTGCACATGCCGGTATTGGTCGCAAGTTTCAACGTCCCACCGTGTTTGAACAACACACTGTGTTTGAAAATCTGGAACTGGCAATGAAGATGAACAAACGTGTCAGGCCGACTTTGTTCTTCAAGCTCAATAGCGAGCAGAAGGGCAAGATTGACGACATTCTGCGATTGATACGTCTGAATGGTAGCGAACACAGGCTCGCGGGTTTGCTCTCGCACGGGCAAAAACAATGGCTGGAAATCGGCATGCTGCTGATGCAGGAGCCGCAGTTGATTTTGCTGGATGAACCTGTTGCTGGCATGTCAGATGCCGAGACCGTGCGTACTGCCGAATTATTGAATGAATTACGCGGCAAACACTCGATTGTAGTGGTAGAGCACGACATGGCGTTTGTCACCGAGATCGCACGCGAAGGCAAGGTGACGGTATTGCATGAAGGCTCGGTACTGGCAGAGGGCACGATGCAGCACGTCCAGTCGGATGAGCGGGTGATCGAAGTGTATCTGGGGCGTTGACATGCGCTATTCGCTAAATCAAGAGAGCCCTTTTTGTCTTGATTTTGAACATTGAACCGTACTATCCATGCGCCTCTTGGCACGAAAAGCTTCCAGCAGCCGCAGCAGTATTGCGGATTAGTCGATAAACATAGGATTTTTATGCTACAGGTTGATCACATCAATCAATATTACGGATCATCCCATACCTTGCGCGGTGTCTCTCTGTCGCTGGAAAAAGGACAGTGCCTGACTTTGCTCGGCCGTAATGGTGTCGGCAAAACGACCTTGCTGAAATGTCTGATGGGAGTCTTACCCGTGTCCAGCGGCAGCATCATGCTGGAAGGCCGCGACATCACCAGGCTCAAGCCACATGAGCGGGCTGCCGCTGGTATCGCCTATGTTCCGCAAGGCCGTGAAATTTTTGCCCGCTTGACGGTAGAAGAAAATATGCTCATGGGAATGGCAGTCAAGTCAGGTCGCAAGGCTTCGGTGATTAAAGATGAGGTTGTTGAATTGTTCCCGGTATTAAAAGAAATGTTGCATCGCCGTGGCGGTGATTTGTCTGGCGGGCAGCAGCAGCAACTTGCGATTGCGCGTGCTTTGCTGGCCGAACCCAAGCTGATTATTTTTGATGAACCTACTGAGGGAATACAACCATCCATCATTAAGGATATTGAACGTGTTATCCGTCTGTTACGCGAACGCGGCGATATGGCGATCCTCTTATGCGAACAGTATTTTGATTTTGCCCGTGCGCTGGCAGACCAGTTCATCATTCTTTCACGTGGCGAAGTTGTGGCATCTGGTCTGGCAGATCAAATGGATAGTGAGGACGTGAAGAGGCACTTGGCGGTATAGTTTCAGGATGAATCAGATTGTTGACCCATTTATAACCGGCGTTTCTGCCGGGCCTGTGACCAAAGCCGCGTGTCAGGCCAGACTGACGCTGGGTTTCGTCGACGACGCCGGCACTACACGCCTGGTTGAGCGCAGCCATTTTGGTCCACTGCGGGTACAAAAACCGCTGTATCCGGAAGCGCCGTCGATTTGCCATGCCATCGTGGTACATCCCCCCGGCGGTGTCGTCGGTGGCGATGAATTATTTATCAATACCAGCGTTGCTTCAGGCGCACATGCCTTTGTGACGACTCCTGGTGCGGCTAAATGGTATAAGGCGAATGGCCATGTTTCCCATCAATTGATTGAGCTCGATATTGCGGCGCAGGCATCGCTGGAATGGTTGCCGCAAGAGACGATTTTTTTTGATGCCGCGCATGTGCGTTTGCAAAACAAAATCAATCTGGGTAATGGCGCAAGCTATATCGGCGCTGATATTCTGTGCTTTGGACGCACCGCTTCTGGCGAATCTTTTCATACTGGAAAAATCTCACAGACCAGCGAAATCCGTCGTGAAGGTAAGTTACTTTGGTTTGAGCAGGGTAGCATTGCCGGCGGCTTATCCTCTATGCATAGCCCGCTGGCACTGGCAGGCAATACTGTGAGTGCCAGTCTGATTGCGGTCGGTAAACAATTGCCGGCGTCGCTGATCCAGCGTTTGCGCGAAGAGGCGATTGCGTTGACGGGTGACCCTCATGCCGTTGGCGTGACGCAGATGAAGACGGTCATCGTCGCCAGGTATATGGGACACTCGAGTGAAATGGCACGTCAGTGGCTGACACGCATGTGGCAAATTGTACGGCCAGAATTGCTGGGGCGTGAAGGCGTCGTGCCGCGAATCTGGAATACCTAGCAATAACAGTTATTACTGACACGAACATGTCATGTGAAAATTAAATAACGAAATAACTAACTAGATAACTGAATAACTGAATAACTGAATTTTGTTGATGCCGGCGATTTTATACCTCTCTCCCGCATGCGGGAGAGAGGAGAAAAATGAAGCAAAAAATTTTGTAGAAGATGGAAGGAACAAACATGGAATTAACACCAAGAGAAAAAGACAAGCTGCTGATTTTTACCGCAGCCTTACTGGCTGAACGACGTCAAGCGCGTGGTTTGAAATTGAATTATCCAGAAGCTGTTGCTCTGATCACCGCCGCCATCATGGAAGGTGCCCGCGATGGCAAAACCGTCGCCGAACTGATGTCGGATGGCACCAAGATACTGACGCGCGCCGATGTCATGGACGGCATTGCCGAGATGATTCCCGACATTCAGGTAGAAGCAACATTCCCGGACGGCACCAAGCTGGTGACCGTTCATCATCCTATTCCATAGGTGCTCATATGATTCCTGGCGAAATGCTGATTGAAGCAGGTGATATTGAACTCAATGTTGGCCGTGTTACTGCATCCATCGTGGTGGCGAACAGTGGCGACAGACCGATACAGGTTGGCTCCCATTTTCATTTTTTTGAAACCAATCCCGCATTGGAATTTGATCGCAACGGCGCTTACGGCATGCGCCTGAATATCGCCGCGGGGACTGCGGTGCGCTTTGAGCCGGGACAGAAGCGTACGGTGGAACTGGTCGCTCTGGCGGGTGATCGTAAAGTGTATGGATTCAACGCTAAGGTCATGGGCGCACTGAGTCAGCCTGAATCTGAGTCTGAGTCTGATCTTGATCCTCAGGCTACAGCAGGCACTGATAAAAACAAGGAAACGAAATGAGCAAGATATCACGCCATGCATACGCAGAAATGTTTGGTCCGACGACTGGTGACCGGATTCGTTTAGCCGATACCGAACTGTTTATTGAAATTGAAAAAGACTTTGCCACTTATGGCGAAGAGGTAAAGTTCGGTGGCGGCAAAGTCATCCGCGATGGTATGGGACAGTCGCAGCGTAATTACAAAGACGTGATGGACACGGTCATTACCAATGCAGTGATCCTTGACCATTGGGGCATTGTGAAAGCAGATATCGGCCTCAAAGGCGGCAAGATCGCTGCCATAGGCAAAGCGGGTAATCCGGATATCCAGCCGGATGTCACGATGTGCATCGGTGGCGCGACAGAGATCATTGCCGGTGAAGGAATGATCGTTACCGCAGGCGGCATCGACTCGCATATTCATTTCATCTGCCCGCAACAGATAGAAGAAGCATTGATGAGCGGTGTGACGACCATGCTGGGTGGCGGCACCGGTCCGGCGACGGGTACCGCTGCGACTACCTGTACGCCTGGTCCATGGCACCTGCATTCGATGTTGTCGGCGGCAGATGCTTTTCCGATGAATTTAGGCTTTCTCGGTAAAGGTAATGTGAGCTTGCCGGTGCCACTCGAAGAACAGGTACTGGCGGGAGCCATCGGCTTGAAGCTCCATGAGGACTGGGGTACGACTCCAGCGGCAATTGATAATTGCCTGGCTGTTGCTGATCGCATGGATATCCAGGTCGCGATTCATTCGGATACCTTGAACGAAGCGGGTTTTCTGGAGCATACTCTGGCAGCATTCAAGGATCGCACGATCCATACCTTTCATACCGAAGGTGCCGGTGGTGGCCATGCGCCGGATATTATTGCGGCAGTCGGTCAGGCCAATGTCTTGCCATCGTCGACCAATCCGACCCGGCCTTACACCGTGAATACACTCGATGAACATCTGGACATGCTGATGGTTTGCCATCATCTCGATCCCGCTATCGCAGAAGATATCGCTTTTGCCGAATCCCGGATACGCCGCGAGACAATTGCAGCTGAGGATATTTTGCATGACATGGGCGCGATCTCGATGATGTCATCCGACTCGCAAGCGATGGGGCGGGTCGGTGAGGTCATCATGCGTACCTGGCAGACGGCGCATAAGATGAAGACGCAGCGCGGATCACTGCCAGAGGACAATGCCCGTAATGATAATTTCCGTGCTAAACGCTATATCGCTAAATACACGATCAACCCGGCGATCACTCACGGCATCTCACATGTGGTAGGTTCGCTGGAGGTCGGTAAGATCGCTGATATCGTGTTGTGGAAGCCAGCATTTTTTGGTGTAAAGCCTACGATGATTTTAAAGAGCGGCATGATCGCGGCGGCGCAGATGGGTGATCCGAATGCATCAATCCCGACACCGCAACCGGTGCATACCCGCATGATGTTCGGTGCTTATGGCGGCGGTTTAAAAACCTCGGTGACCTTCGTCTCGCAAGCGGCACTGGATGCTGGTATTGGCGCACAACTGCAACTGAGCAAGCCGCTGATTGCCGTCAAAAACATGCGGCATTTACGTAAAGCAGACATGATTCATAATGCGGCAACGCCAAAGATGGAAGTCGACTCCGAGACATATGAAGTACGCGCTAACGGTGAATTACTGGTCTGTGAACCAGCCAAAATTTTACCGATGGCACAGCGCTATTTTTTGTTTTAATCATTGAAGTGAATATTGGCAGGATGTACGTGAAAATAAAAACCTCTTACCACATAGGTACAGAGGTAAAGAGGCACAGCTTGCCCGATGGAATGTGAAAACGAATCCGCAAGCGGAGTGCGCCTGTTGGCACACAATGCCTCTGAAAGCCGCATCCAGCCTGCGGATACCATGTTTGTATGTCCCGATTTATTTGATAACGTATTTTAAACACTAATTTAAAAACGAATTTTATAATTATGCTGACCCTGAACACCAAAGTAGATCAAGCCGACAGCATTGTCGGTGAACTGGTTCTGCCTTATGAATTACGTGAAAAAAGCCGGCAACGTGCGACGCTGAGTTCCGGTGAGGACGTGGCGGTATTTACTGTACGCGGCACAGTGCTGCGACATGGTGATTTGCTGCAAGGGATGACAGAGTCCGGTGAGATTCAAGTCGTTAGGGTACTGGCCGCCAAAGAGGCGACTTATCGCGTGGACTGCCAGACGCCTCATACCTTGTTGCGTTGTGCGTTCCATCTTGGTAACCGGCATACGCAGGCGCAAGTCGGCGACGAGGCGGGTAGCGGATTTTTGCGGATTCGTAAAGATCCTGTGCTGAAAGAAATGCTGGAAGGTCTGGGGGCAATCGTGAGCGAAGAGCAGGCTGCGTTTGAACCAGAATCCGGTGCCTATGGCGGCGGGCACCATCATCACGGTGACGATCACCACAATCTGTTAGCACCGGTACCTTTGCGTCAAAAGATTCACCGGCCAGCTCAGCTTACTACGGACAAGACCTCGTAAACTTGTATGCAATCCGCTTCGCTCCTGCATTTATTTCAGCTTGCCAGTCCCTCACTACCTATTGGCGCCTACAGTTACTCACAAGGGCTGGGGGCAGCGATAGAAAATGGTCTCGTCAGGGACGAGGCATCGGCACGCACTTGGATCGTTGATGCTTTACATCATGTAGTCGCCCAGTTCGAGGCGCCGATACTCTGGCGTTTGTTGAGCGCATTCGCTGCGCGTGATACGGCGGCAGTGAGCCAGTGGACCGAGCGCTTTATCGCTGCACGGGATACGGCAGAGTTCCGTGCCGAGACGATACAGATGGGATATTCCTTGTCGAAACTCGCCATCGATTTAAAAATTGCCGACGCGTCATTGCTGGCTATTTTGCAGCAACAGAACGAAGTACCGTTGCCAACCGCCATGGCGTTTGCTTCTGTCGCTCTGGATATTCCAGCCGATGCCTGCGTGTTGGCGATGCTGTTTTCATGGGCTGAAAATCAGGTGTTGGTCTGTGTCAAATCGGTGCCTTTGGGGCAGGTATCCGGACAACGCTTGTTGCTCTCGCTACGATCAGAATTAGAGGCCGCTGCACTTACTGCGCAAACTCTGCCTGATGACGGGTTATCGAACTGGTCGCCCGGCTTATCGTTATTGTCGATGCAGCACGAAATCCAGTACAGCCGTCTCTACCGATCGTAAAAAGTTTTTTAAGTTAACGTATTGTGCACAACTATTCCATTCAAAAATTATGACAACAACTTCAGTAGCGACTACCTCAAACCCTCTGCGTGTCGGTATCGGCGGCCCGGTAGGTTCCGGCAAAACTGCCTTATGTGAAATGCTGTGCAAAGCCATGCGCGATCACTACGACATGGCGGTCATCACAAACGACATCTACACTAAAGAGGATATGGAAATCCTGTTGCGCGCCGACGCTTTACCCGCCGAGCGCCTGATGGGAGTAGAAACAGGCGGATGTCCACACACGGCGATTCGTGAGGATGCGTCGATTAATCTTGAGGCAATTGCCCGCATGAGCGCTGAGTTTCCCGATCTGGATTTGATTCTGGTGGAGTCGGGCGGTGATAATCTCGCAGCCACTTTTAGCCCTGAATTATCTGATCTGACGATCTATGTCATTGATGTGGCTGGCGGCGAAAAAATCCCGCGCAAGGGCGGCCCTGGCATTACCCGTTCTGACTTATTGATTATCAATAAAACCGATCTGGCACCGTATGTCGGCGCAAATCTCGATGTCATGGCACATGATGCAAAAAAAATGCGCGGTGAGCGGCCGTTTATTTTTACCAATTTGCGCAGCGGTGATGGTGTACCTCAGGTGATCGAATTTATTTGTAAACAGGGATTACTAGGCGAGGGGCGGTAAACTGGTCTGGTCGCAAACGTGCCAAATACTGACGAGATAAACTATGAGGCTAACTTGTTGGCCAGCGCGCCTAAGGTCTGCATTGCAGCCTCCATACGATCATCCCAAGGGTGGCCGTAATTAAGTCGTATGCAATGCTGGAAGTCCGTTTTTGCCGAAAAAATAGAACCGGGTGCGATGCTGATACCTTTTGCCAGTGCAAGACGATGGAGTTGCAGAGCATTAATTTTTTTCGGTAAGACCACCCAGATAAAATATCCTCCCTCCGGCTGCCGGAAACCAGTCCCCTCAGGAAAATACCGGGTGAGGGCTTGCATCATCTGACTTTGCTGTATCGATAAGCGTAAGCGTAATTGTCGTAAATGCCGGTCATAAGTCCCTTGTGCCAGATAAGTCGCCAGTGCGGCTTGTGATGGCACGGCGGCTGAGAGTGTCGTCATGATTTTGAGTCGCTCTATCTTGCGTGCGAATTTACCCGCGATGACCCAGCCGATCCGGTAACCCGGTGCCAGACATTTGGAAAAAGAACTGCAATGCATGACCAGATCATGACGATCAAATGACTTGGCATGCACGGGGCGTTGTCCGTTCAGATACAGCTCGTGATACACATCATCTTCAATCAGCGGTACCTGATAACGAGCCAGCATATCGACCAGTGCCTGTTTCTTAGCAGCGGCCATCGTGCTGCCCAAAGGGTTCTGAAAATTACACATCAGCCAGCATGCCTTGGGCTGGTGTTGTTGCAGTGCCTGCTCCAGCGCTTCCAGGTTGATACCGTCCCGTGGATGACTTGGAATTTCCAATGCTTTTAAACCTAACCGTTCAAGTGCCTGTAGTGCGGCATAAAATCCGGGGGATTCCAGTATCACCGTATCGCCTGGATGGGTGACGGCTTGCAGGCACAGGTTTAGCGCCTCCAGCGCGCCGTTGGTGATCATAATATCGTCGCTTGTAATGGCAAGTCCGTCGCGTACATAACGTAGCGCAATTTGCCGCCGCAACTCCAGATTTCCCGAAGACAGATCGGCGACGGTATGCCAGGGATCCAGCTTGCGTACACTGCTGGCCATTGCCTGCGCCAGTTTTGGCAGGGGGAATAAGAGCGGACTGGGAAATGCCGAGCCCAGGGGAACGATATCTGGTGTTTTCAATGAACCCAGCACCTCAAATACCAGTTCGCTGACATTGACATCGGTTGAGCGGATATCAGGATGACCCATTTCCGGTTCGGGTGGCAAACGCTCAAGCCGCGCCCGGACAAAGTAGCCGGAACGCTGCTTGCTGACAATCAGGCCGCGCGTTTCCAAGAGGTAGTAGGCCTGGAAGACGGTGGATGCGCTAATGCCACGCGTCTCATGCCAGGCTCTGACGGAAGGAATGCGATCGCCGGCACGTAATGTTCCTGCCGCGATCATCTTGCTCATTTCTTCAGCGAGTTCTTCGTATAATTTCATGAGTCGGCATCTGATATGGTTTTTTATAAAGAATCTGATTCTGTTTTTTTAATGATTTTACCGCTATGCTGAGTGTTCTTCTTATTTGCCCTTATTTCTTATCCTTAATTTTTGTCCTTGTCTTTACTTAAGTACCCCCTTGCAATTGGATTCATCATGTCATTGCTGTCCTCCTCACTTCGTTTGCCGTTTGCTGTTGTTGCCATGCGCCTGATATCGCTGACGATATTTTTCTTCACTATGTCTGCGCAGTCGCAATCCTTGTCCGCATTGCCTGACACGCTGAACCAGCGCCTGAAAGCCTGCACCTCATGTCATGGTCAAGAAGGTAAAGCGGCAAGTGATGGTTATTACCCGCGGATTGCAGGCAAACTGGAGGGTTACTTGCTGAATCAGTTAAAAAACTTCAGAGATGGCAAACGTACTTATCCTTTGATGACATATATGGTGGGAAATATGTCGGATACTTATCTGCAAGAGATCGCCCATTTTTTCTCAGAACAGCATCCGCCTTATCCTGCGCCTCAGCAGATTGATGTGACGGCAGCGGTCATCGAGCGTGGCAGGCAGTTAGTGCAACGCGGCGATCAGGCTAACAAGTTACCCGCCTGTATTGCCTGTCATGGTGAAAAGATGACGGGCGTCGCACCGTTTATTCCGGGTTTGCTGGGTTTGCCGCGAGACTATATCAACTCACAATTAGGTGCATGGCAAACTGGTAGCCGTCATGCCCAGGCGCCCGATTGCATGGAGCAGATTGCACGTAAACTGACTCCGCAGGATATCGCCGCCGTATCAGCATGGCTTGCTTCGCAAACATTACCGGCTAATCCGGTAGCGATTTCTGCCAGTGAGTTCAAGGCTAAGCGTCCTATGTCCTGCGGCACTATTCCTGAATAAGCGATCGATATGATGAAACGAATTTTTGTAAGCTTAGTGGTAGTGCTGGCGCTGATTGTATCGGGCATTTTTTGGTACGGAAATCAGTTGGGTTCGTCTTTACCGGCAGATATAGGAAGGACAGCGGGAGCAACTGAACATGCCACGGATCTGAATGCTGAGATCGTCCGGGGCGCTTATCTGGCGCGTGCCGGTAATTGCATGGGCTGCCATACAACCAGAGGTGGTGACGCCTATGCCGGTGGCCGCATGATTGCGTCTGAGTTCGGTGATTTCGTCTCGCCGAACATCACGCCGGACAAAAAAACAGGTATTGGCAACTGGACTTTTAATGATTTCTGGAATGCCTTGCATAACGGTAAATCGAAGGACGGTCGCCTGTTGTATCCGGCTTTTCCTTACCCCAGCTATACCCAGATTTCAGCGGTTGATGCACAAGCGCTGTTCGCTTTTTTTCAGTCAATACCGGCTGTAGAACGAAAGAATCAGCCGCATGCACTGCGTACACCTTATGATCAGCGCGGCCTGTTGGCATTCTGGCGTGCTTTATATTTCAAGCCCGGAGAATATCAGCCACAACCCGCACAAACCGTGGAATGGAATCGCGGTGCCTACCTGGTGAAAGGCCTTGCACATTGCGGTGCCTGTCATACCAGCCGCAATGCGTTGGGTGCCAGTGATCTGAACAACGAATTAGGCGGCGCTTATATGCCGGTCAGTAACTGGTATGCACCATCATTGCTGGCGCAAGACGAGGCTGGAGTCCAGACATGGTCAGCGGCACAGCTCAGTCACTTATTAAGAGACGGTATTTCAGTGCGGGCCCATGCATCTGGACCAATGGCAGAAGTCGTTGCCAGCAGTCTGCAATACCTGAGCGATAGCGATATACAGGCGATGACGGTATATCTGCAATCCTTGCCGAAGGTGACCAAGTCAAAAGCCGACCTGCTGGACCAAGCGCTTGCCGGACCAGCCGCCGGTAAAGAGGAGATGGAACGCATCATGTATCTCGGCGGCGCGCTCTACAAATTCCATTGTATCGATTGTCATGGCGATGGCGGGCGCGGTGCGCCACCGGCGTACCCTGCGCTACAAGGAAATGCTGCCTTGCAAATGACGTCGGCCGCGAATCCGGTGCGTATGGTACTGGCTGGCGGTTTTCCTGCCGCGACCAAAGGCAATCCGCGTCCTTACGGCATGCCGCCCTTTGCGCCGACCTTATCAGATACCGAGGTCGCTCTGGTCATATCCTATGTCAGAAATTCATGGGGTAATAAAGCACCGGTGATCGGTGCGTCCGAAGTGAACCGGTACCGTACGGCACCTCTGGATTGAAAGGGTCTTCACTTCCTTTTCGTTCTTGCATCATTGCGCTTTATAATAAGCTTGACGAGTCCTTTTTCAATCTGCGCAGAGAGGGACGGCTTGATGATTTCCCAGACTTTGAAACCGGGAAACCTGACCTGGCAATGACATCAAGATAACTATCAAAACGGAACCACACAAATTGACATCCGATTCCAGCAGTGCTGAGCAGCGCCGTTTGCAAATGGCCGATATTGCCCGTCTCGCCGGAGTCTCTACCTCGACAGTATCGAGAGCGCTCAGTGGCAGCTCTCTGGTGAATGATGAGACCCGTAAGCGGATCGAGGAGCTAGCCCGGTCGTTAAATTACACGATCAATATCGGTGCGCAGAATTTGCGCTTAAAACAAAACCGCACCGTGGCGGTGGTTGTTCCTTACGATTCGGCGACGCGGCAGCATTTATCTGATCCGTTTTTCCTGAGTATGCTGGGCAGCCTTGCTGACGCCTTAACCGATCGCGGGTTCGACATGTTGTTGTCGCGGGTAGATGCAGAACGCCTCGATTCTGCTGCACAAATTTATGATACTGGCCGCGTGCTTGGCGTGATTTTAATTGGTCAGTGGCGGCATCACGATCAATTGAATCAACTCGCTGCGCGTCGTGTCCCCATTGTTGTCTGGGGCGCACAATTGCCTCAGCAATTGTATGTGACTGTTGGTAGCGATAATGTCATGGGTGGTTTGTTAGCGACGGAGCACTTGATTCAATCTGGTCGAAAGCACCTGGCTTTTTTTGGCGATACACAATTGCCTGAGGTCGCGCATCGCTACGAGGGCTATTGCAAAGCACTGAGCAAACATGGGATCACTCTGGATGAACGACTGGTGGTTCCGGCGTCATTTATAGAAGAGGGCGGGCGTCTGGCGGTTGAAGAATTATGCCAGCGTGGCATCGCGTTTGACGGTCTGTTTGCATGCAGCGATTTACTGGCAATGACCGCAATTAATACCTTGAGAGAAAAAGGCTTTCAGACGCCAGACGATGTTGCTGTAGTCGGTTACGACGATATTGAGCTGGCACGTTACTTCCATCCTCCTCTTACCACTGTACGTCAGCCAATTGCGCTGGCAGGACAAGCCTTGGTCGATGCGTTACTGGTATTGGCAGATCAGCGCAACGCGACGCCACAGTTGCTCTCAACCGAGCTTATTCCGCGCTCAAGCAGCCGCTCTGGCTAGATTTTCTATGTCATTCATCAATTTAATTTCAAAATACAATCGTTTGCAATAATTTTAAAAAATACATCTGCCTAATTTGAAATATGCACCCTGATTCAGCAGGATATTTCGTTTTGCATTGCAGCAAAAGACATGAGGGAGCATCTCTCATGTTGTGTGACTCATACAGATTTTCATCACATAACAGGATAAAAGACGCAGATTTTTTGGAGAAAAATCCTACATTTCAGAAAGATCCGGCGCAGGTAAAACAGTCTTCGCAGATAGACTTCAGTTGGAAAATAGCACGATCAGCTTAAAAATTTCTCCTTTTCATCAGATATGATTTTATTGCACCGCGCTATTACAATCGATTGCAAAGAAAAATATTTTGCACGATAATTCACCACACCTGCACTACAAAAGATCTTCATCAATGTTTGCCATCGGATGAGCGGAGAATCAGGCGAGGATTGCTGGAGGTCTTTTGTCACTGCTTTGCATGCGCTGAATCGCCAGCGTCCTGGCAAGCAGAAAAAAGGTGACGACACCGCCGGAACAAGTGCGCATTGTTTTGGACATAATGAATAAAACGGAGACTGTAATGACATCACAACGCATCAAAATGACACGTATGGCCAGCGTAGTATCAATGGCAATTTTTCAAATGAGTGCTGCCTGGGCACAGGAAGCGGCAACGAATCAGGATAAAGAAAAAAATTCACTGAACCTGAATTCTGTGATTGTGACCGGAACGCCATTAGGCACTTCCAAGATGAAGGCCAGTGTATCGATCAGCACTCTTGATGCCGATCAGATTTCGCAATCTGCACCGACGAACGCAGCGGAGATTTTGCGTGCAGTACCTGGTATTCGTGCCGAGTCATCAGGCGGCGAAGGCAATGCGAACTTGACCGTGCGTGGTGTGCCTATTTCTGCGGGCGGCGCTCGTTACGTGCAGTTTCAGGAAGACGGTTTGCCGTTGCTGCAATTTGGCGATATCGCATTCGTTACTCCCGATATGTATTTACGTGCGGATGGTGGATTGAGCCATTTAGAGGTAGTACGCGGTGGTACCGCGTCAACAATGGCAACGAATTCACCAGGTGGCATCATTAATTTCCTGAGCAAAAACGGTAGTGAAAAAGGCGGCAGCATCGGCATTACCAAAGGCCTGGATTTCAATCAGACCCGCTATGATTTTGACTACGGCGCACCGATTTCAGACAAAACCCGTTTCTTCATCGGCGGCTTCTACCGCAACGGTGACAGCTCACGTCCTGCTGGGGTAACAGCAGAAGATGGGGGGCAGATCCGCGCCAATATGACGCATGAGCTGGACAACGGTTATGTACGTCTGAGTTTCAAACACCTAGATGACAAGTCACCGATGAATATGCCTGTTCCAGTCAAGACGGTGAATGGCACGATCTCAGAATTACCAGGCATTGATCCACGCACTGCGAGTTTTTACTCTCCTTACTGGACGCGCGATATCGTTCTGGACAAAAACAATAACAAGATGTCGACCAATATCAACGATGGCTTGCATGTCGTTAATAATGCTTTCGGTGCCGAAGCCTCATTAAAACTCGGTAATGGCTGGACATTGGATGAAAAATTTCGTAAGTCGACGAATACTGGACGATTCATTTCCATCTTCCCGGCAGACAATGGGACTACTTCAAGCGGGATGACATACGCAACTGGTCCGAATGCTGGCAAGGCTTATACCGGTGCTGCGTTTACCGCGGCTGTTTTTAACACGTCATTAGATGATCTCGGTAGTACGGTTAATGACGTTAAATTGTCGAAAGTATTTGATACCGGTAGCGGTAAACTGGCAGCCACCGTCGGTTTGTATTCATCATTGCAAAATCTGGGCGTGACCTGGAACTTCAATCATTATCTCTTGCAAGCAACAGGTGATAAGCCTGCCTTGATCAATTCCAGTGCCACGGTTCCGGGTACGCAAGGTCTGGTCGCGCAGGGGACGGATGTCTGGGGCGGCTGCTGCAATCGCAGTATTGATGCGCAATACAAAACCAATGCAACTTATGCCAATCTGGGCTGGGAAAGCGGTAACTGGAATCTTGACGGCAGCCTGCGCTACGATAAGCAAGATGCAAGCGGTACTTATAATCAGGCAGTCAATCAGGCATATCGTGCCGCGAATGTGAAATTCATCGATTATGGTGTAAATCACACATCCTATTCCCTTGGCGCAAACTATCGCCTGACACGTGACCTGGCATTGTTTGCCCGTGTCAGTGAAGGCATTGCATTCAATGCTGACCGCATCATGTTTGGCAATCCGCTGGATGGTACGACGCCGATCAGTACCAATATCGTGAAACAGACTGAAGCCGGTGTGAAGTGGAAAACCGGTGATTTCAGCAGCTTCGTGACTTTGTTCCAGGCAAAAACCGCAGAGTCGAATTTCGAGGCGACCACCCAGAAATTCACTGCCAATACCTATGATGCAAAAGGTCTGGAGATTGAGGCAAGCTACCGCATGGATGCGTTCCGTATGACTGGTGGCCTGACTTATACCAATGCGACGATCGTGGGAGCAAATGATAGCTCCGTGATTGGTAAGACACCGCGCCGTCAGGCTAAGTTCGTGTATCAGATTGCACCGACGTATACCATCGGTGACGTGGTGCTTGGCGCTAGTGTGATCGGTACCACCAAGTCCTTTGGTGACGACGGGAATACGCTGACCTTACCTGGATTTAATGTCTTGAACGCCTTCGTCAATTATCAACTGACAGAACGTGTGCAAGTGTCTCTGAGCGCGAATAATCTTCTCAATACCATTGGTTATACCGAGGTCGAAGGCGATGGACATGCGGCGCGCTCGATCAACGGACGCACATTGCGTGCGACCTTGAAATATAGCTTCTGATTTCCTGCTACTCCAGCAGTTTTTAGGCTCTCGTCACATTCCCTCCTTGTGGGCGAGAGTCATTTTCTTTTTTTTATGTTTTTAAAGTCTGGTTCTTTTGATGAGTCCGCACGCTATTTTTGATCGTCTTCTTCAATCTCTGGTAGCGCAACTGCCCTCAGATCAGCATGTTTTAATTACTTTACGTTTTCAAAAACAGGCGCCGGTATTGATAGACAAGCTACGCACTCTGTACGGCAATAAATTTGATAATGAAGCCGGTTTTATCGATTGGCTAGAGAAGATGTTGCGTGTAACCGGACGTTTGATTGTTGATCGCCCTTTAGCCTTACGCGCTCTGGATGTACAACGTAGTGGCAGCCGGGAATGGTTTTCTTCGCAGGATACGCTGGGTTATTGCGCCTATGTTGATCGTTTCGCCGGAGACCTGCGTGGCGTTACCGCGCGTATTCCTCATTTGAAAAAATTGGGCGTTACATACTTGCACTTGCTGCCTTTCCTGAAAGCGAGGCAGGGTGACAATGACGGTGGTTTTGCCGTGGCCGACTTTGATGCCATCGAACCAAAACTCGGTACGATGGAGGATTTGCAAGAATTGACGGCGCAGCTGAGATCTTCTGGGATTAGTTTATGTTCAGATTTTATTTTGAATCATGTGGCTGACGATCATCCCTGGGCATCGGCTGCAAAAAGGGGGGATCCTGTTTATCGCGATTACTTCTATCACTATCCGGATCGCACTCAGCCAGAGATTTTTGAAGCGAGTCTGGGGCAGGTATTTCCTCAGGTGGCACCGGGTAATTTTAGTTTTGTCCCGGAGATGCGGCAGTGGGTGTGGACAACGTTTTATCCGTATCAATGGGATTTGAATTACACCAACCCTGCGGTATTTGCTGATATGGCTACCGCCTTGCTGCAACTGGCTAATCGTGGCGTGGAGGTATTTCGCCTCGATTCGACGGCTTTTCTCTGGAAGCGTGAAGCAAGTAATTGCATGAATCAGCCCGAAGCGCACTGGATATTACAAGCTCTGCGCTGCATCGTCGATATTGCTGCCCCCGGCGTTTTGCTCAAGGCAGAAGCGATTGTTCCGACTGCAGAATTACCCGCCTATCTCGGCAGCCAGGATCACACTGTAAAAGAGTGTCATCTTGCTTATCACAGCAGCCTGATGGCAGCGAGCTGGGTAGCGCTTGCCGAACAAGATACCGATCTGCTGCGCGCGGTCATTCAGGCGACACCAGTATTGCCGGAACAGGCAAGCTGGCTGACCTATGTGCGCTGCCATGACGATATTGGCTGGAATGTGCTACGGCCTGAGGCTAGTTCCGGTACGCAAGACGTGCAGCAGCGACTATCGTACGTGTCCAGATTTTTTGCCGGTGAAGAAGCTAGTTTCGCGCGTGGTGCGAGCTTCCAGGCTAGCGATCCGGATGCGGTGCATGGTACTGTCGGCATGGCATCTGCGTTGGCAGGTCTTGTCAGCGCCAGCACGTCGCTGGAACAGGAATACGCATTACGCCGCATATTATTATTGTATGGTCTGACATTGTGCTTTGGCGGCATGCCTTTGATTTACATGGGCGATGAATTTGCGCAATTGAATGACGACGATTATCGTCTGCAAGCAGGACATGAATACGATAGTCGCTGGTTACACCGGCCTCTCTGGAATACGGAGTTAGAAATGACTGCCCATGACGTCAGTACGATTGCCGGAACCATGTTCCGCAGCTTAAGTCACTTGCTACAGCAACGGCGCTCCCTGCCGCAACTGGCAGCGCATCAATCGCGTCGTTTGTTGACTGGGGTGCCGCCTGAAGTGCTGGCCTTTGCCAGAGGCGCAGACGATGAGGCTTTGCTGTATATGGCAAATTTTTCAGATCAGACGATCACATTAGATTTAGTCTCTTGCGTGACGCAAGCCGGGCTAAAAACGGAGCACTGTCTCTGGCGTAATCAGTTAGATCAGAGCGTCCATGGGGATACGCTGAATTTGCTGCCCTGGTCGCAGGTCTGGCTGGCCAGAGCAACAGATACGCTACACAAAAAGACACAGGACATAGATACACAAACGCTGTCACCAGATAACGCTGGTAAGCCAGAGCAGTGCTCAACCACCAACGGAGTCATCGCGTGAACAACAATTGGAAGCCCGTCCTTATTTTTGGCGAAGCGTTGATCGATGATTTTCCAGATGAGCAAGTAGTGGGAGGTGCACCGTTCAATGTGGCGCGTACACTCGCTTATTTTGGTGCTGATCCTCTGATGATTTCGCGGGTAGGCAGTGACGCAAATGCGGACCTGATCATGCGCGAGATGCAGCGCTTTGGCGTGCAACAAGACGGCATACAGATAGATACTCTGCGCCCTACCGGCAGGGTAGAGGTCAGGCTAAATGATGCTGGGAACAAAGCAAATCATCATTTTGATATTTTGCCAGATCAGGCCTATGACTATATCGAGACCGGTGCAGCTCTGAGCATCCGCGACAAGCTTTGTCCTGATCATGATGCGGGTTTTATCTATTTTGGAACGCTGGCGCAGCGCATGGAATCTTCACGTAAAGCGCTATATGCATTGCTGGATAGTACTCGTGCGATGACTTATCTCGATTTGAATTTACGTGCGATGCAAGTCAGCATGAGCACGATAGAGCGTTCTCTGCATGCAGCTGATATCTTGAAAATCAACGAAGAAGAATTACAGACATTGGTCAAAATTTATCTGCGAGATACGCAATACGCCACGCTGGATGTCAGCGACAGCGCACAGTCCTGGCAGGGCGGCATGTCTTCGTTGTTGGTGATGTTTAAGTTGCGCGCAATCCTGGTGACGCTGGGTGCTCGTGGCTATGCGTATTTTGATCGTGACGGTGAGTACCTCAGTAATGGCGACGTCCAGATTGCGACAGAGCTTGTCGATACGGTTGGCGGCGGGGATGCATTCTCTGCGATTTTTTTACTCGGTTTACAGCAAGGCTGGAGCCTGCCGCTGACCTTGCAGCGGGCACACCAATTTGCGGCAGCTATTTGCGGTGTGCGAGGAGCTGTTGCAAGTGACATGCAATTTTACGAACAATGGCAAGCCAGATGGATGGCAGAGTCAGCGGAAAAAAATACTGGCAAGGGAGCCATCGCATGAATCAGATAAACAGTCAGCAGAATTTTGGCGGTGTTGTGAAACCTAAGCCTGGCTTATCTTTCTGGCAGATTTTGAATATGAACGTCGGGTTCTTTGGCATTCAATTCAGCTTCGGTTTACAACAAAGTAGTATGAGTCCGATTTATGCCTATCTCGGTGCTGATGAAGCCAGTTTGCCGTATCTGTGGCTTGCCGGACCGGTGACCGGTCTGATCGTGCAACCGTTGATCGGCGCGATGAGTGACCGCACGGTGACGCGCTGGGGGCGACGCACACCATATTTTCTGGTCGGGGCGCTGCTGTGCAGTCTGGGTTTGTTGTTGATGCCGTTTAGTCCGACTTTGTGGATGGCGGCGAGTTTGCTGTGGATACTGGATGCCGCCAACAACGTGACGATGGAGCCGTATCGTGCTTTTGTGAGTGACAAGCTTGATAAAAGCCAGCACTCGATTGGCTTTTTGACGCAGAGCGCATTTACCGGACTGGGGCAGACACTCGCTTATTTGACGCCATCGATTCTTGTCTTGCTAGGGATGAGCCGCGATGCAGTAAATGACAATCATATTCCTCATATTGTGATCGCTGCATTTTTGATTGGCGCCGTGTTTTCTATCGCCTCGATTTTATGGACACTGAAAACATCTCCTGAAATTCCTTTAACTCAAATTGAGATCCAGGTACTACAAAACAAACCCGGCGGCTGGCGCGCGACGCTGACAGAAATAGCGCTGGCTATGAAAGAAATGCCACCGACCATGCGCCAGTTAGCCTTGGTTAAATTGTTTCAGTGGTATGCCATGTTCTGCTACTGGCAATACATCATGCTGTCATTGGGACGGACGATTTTTGGCACGAGCGATTCAAGTTCTCAGGGATTTCGTGAGGCGGGATTGTTGAATGGACAGATTGGTGCCTTTTATAACTTCATCGCATTTGTCGCAGCGTTTGCCTTAGTGCCATTTACTCGCCGCTACGGGCCGAAGCTCACACACGCGGTGTGCTTGACACTTGCAGGTCTGGGAATGCTGAGTATTCCCGGGATTCATACGCCTGCTTTATTATTTATCCCGATGATCGGTATTGGCATGGCGTGGGCTAGCATCATGGGCAATCCCTATGTGATGCTGGCGGGGAGTATTCCGGCAGAGCGCACCGGGGTGTATATGGGGATCTTCAATATGTTTATCGTGATTCCCATGATTATTCAGATCGTCACTTTGCCCTTGTATTATCAACGCTGGCTGGGCGGCAATCCTGAAAATGTGATTCGCTTAGCCGGTGTTCTGCTGATCTGCGCGGCATGTTCAGTCTCCTTCGTGAAGCTGCAAGCCGACGCCGCCAAAGAGACGTCAGCATAGTGTGAGCATATTGACAATAAAGCGGCAGCAAAGCCTTGCCGGATGCCGTGGTACTCTTGATTACTGTTGCAATGACCACTGCAATGGTTTGCCATTTTTATCGGTAACCGTGGTCATTTCCTTATACACCCGAGCCTGGATCGCGTCAGGCAGGCGCACCAGATCGACGTTGTTGACCAAATGATCGCCGTTTAAAAATCCCCAGGAAAAGAACTTCAGTACTGCAATCGTCTTTTCTGGTGTGGCAGACATCTGAGGAATAATCACAAAAGTTCCCATCGTGATCGGCCATACATTGGGGCCGGACTTATCTGTCAGCATTTCGTCAAAACTGGCCTTGCTCTTCCACTGGCTCGCCGTCAACGCCGCAGCGAAACTCTCTGCTGACGGAGGCAAAAATTTACCATCACGATTTTTCAATTGCACAGCGGTCAATTTATCCTGCAAAACATAGTTGTAATCGATATAGCTGATGGCATAGGGCGTTTTTTTGATGCCCGCCACAATACCGCTACTTCCTTTGATCTGCGTCAAGTCCTTATGCCATGCGATGGTGAAATTTTTGCTGTAGGCTGTTTTCCAGTCTGCACTGACTTTACTTAGATAGTCTGTGTAGTTATAGGTTGTACCAGAGCCATCCTGACGTACGATGACTTCGATGTTTTTCGCTGGCAGATTGATTGCCGGATTAATGGCAGCGATCGTTGCGTCATTCCACATGGTGATTTTCCGTGAAAAAATGGCGGCGAGGATGTCACCCGTCAGTTTCAGATCCCCTGATTTAATGCCGGGTAAATTCACGACAGGTACGACGCCCGAGATCGCGGAGGGGAATTGAATCAATTGTTCTTTTTTAAGGTCGGCAGCGCTCATTGCCACGTCACTGGCACCGAAATCAACCTCTCTGGCCTTAATCTGCTTAATCCCGCCTGACGAACCGACGGGTTTGTAATCAAGTGTATCGGCAGATTTCTTGGTATAGGCCTGGGCCCAGATATTGTAGAGCGGTGCTGCTGCAGAGGAGCCTGCACCATTCAGGGTAGCAGCGCTGGTGCTGACAGATGGTGACAATAATAAGAGAGATAGCCCGATTACAGGGGCGATACGATAGAGAGATTTCATCATGTTCAGGGAGCTGGTGAGAGGTGTTCAGTAATGCGGATAGGTGAAATAAAGCGGGATTGCAATAAAACGCAGGCAGTATTATCTCGCAAATTCAGAATCTGTCTTAAAAAGACCTTGTCATGCAGAGGTCATTTAATTCAATTAGTTTATATAGATAGAAAGAAATGACATTTGTAGAATTGAGATAAATCGTTTATATTATTTGTATATTTAATTCATGGAGGTGTTTATGGCTACTGCCCCGAGTAAAAAAACAGCAACAACGGACAAACCGGTTGCTAAAGCTGCCGGTAAGATTGCGGTAGTTCCCGCTAAAAAAATTGCAACTGCCGCTAAATTAGTCGCCATTCCTGCTGATAAGCCAGCAACTAAGCCGGCAACTAAGTCAGCCGTCAAGCCAGCGACCAAATCAGCTACAAAGAAAACAGTTGCCAAGGTCAAACCCGTCGCGAAAGTCGCTGCAGCTAAGTCATTGAAACCCGCTGCATTGAAGCCTGCATCAGCCAAACCGGTTGCAGCCAAAGCAGCGGTAGCCGCAATCGCGAAGGTAAAAAAAGAGAAACTCGTACGTGACAGTTTCACCATGCCTGAGTCTGAATACGAAGTTCTCAGCTCAGTGAAAAAAGCCTGTCTGAGCGCTGGAATCGAAGTGAAAAAGAGTCAATTACTCCGCATAGGTCTGGTCTTGCTGAATAAGGCCAATGTGACAGAATTGAAGACGCTGATCAATGCACTGGCGCCATTGAAGGCCGGACGTCCTAAAAAAGATAAATAAATCGTCTTGCAAAAGCAGGCGTTAATGATGGCGAAAAGACTACGAAAAGACCGAAATAGTCGAGGTGGCTTCATCGTCTGATGGATCCTGTATATACCCCGTTCGCCTGGAATACTTACTCGGTAATTTTGTTTAATTGAGTCACTAAGTAATCTCACTAAGTACCTCAATAAGTTACCTCAATAAGCAGGCTCGCCTCAACCGCGAGCCTGTTGTATTTTTGCCTGTCATAAAACCGACATCAAACTGTCATCTTGTTGAAGTAATCCTCCATTAATCTTCGTCCGTCAAAATGCTAAACACAAAAAGGACGACGCATGAGATTACTCACGATACCTGCGGATGCCAATCCGAGTTTTTCTAAACTCAGCCTGAGTCTGGCGAGTACCGCCAAAGAAGTAAAAGAAGTCCAGCGCCTGCGCTACAAGGTTTTTATTGAAGCGATGGGCTTGTCGGCACTCAGTAATCCTGACGGTCTCGACAAGGATGAGTTTGATGAACACTGCGATCACCTGATCGTGCGTGATACCAAAACTTTAAAAGTCGTAGGCACTTACCGTATCCTCGGTCCGAATGCAGCACGTCATATCGGTCGCTATTATTCCGAAACAGAATTCGACTTATCCCGTCTTCACAACATTCGCGGCAGTATTGCCGAAGCAGGGCGTGCCTGCATTCATCCTGACTATCGTAGCGGCGCAGTCATCATGCTGCTCTGGGCAGGACTGGCTGCATACATGCGCCGTGAGCGTTGCTCGCACTTGATCGGCTGCGCAAGTATCAGCCTGACTGATGGCGGTCACAATGCCGCAGCGATTTACCGGAATTTTAAAGAGGCAGATTTCTCCCCTCTGGAATATCGTGTTACGCCTCTGTTGCCGTTTCCGTATGAGGAGATGGATGCTACGCATGATGCACGTATTCCACCGCTGCTCAAAGGCTATCTGCGTGCCGGTGCCTGGGTCTGCGGCGAACCGGCATGGGATCCTGATTTTCACTGCGCCGACCTGTTCGTGATGTTGCCCTTGTCGAATCTGGATGATCGCTATGCCAAACATTACGGCACTGAGGAGATAGCAAAATGAAACCTGGCGACCACTTCCTGAATCAGAAACTGTTTAAAACCAGTAAAAAAGACGTCATACGTTTTCGTAGTATCTGGATATCTGATCTGCATTTAGGAACGACTGGTTGCCAGGCAGCGCGCCTGCTCGAATTTTTACAGGCCACAGAATCAGAGACGTTGTATCTGGTCGGCGATATCATCGATGGATGGCAACTCAAGCGTCGCTGGTACTGGGATCAGACGCACAATAACGTCGTGCAAACCGTGTTAAAAAAAGCCAAGAAGGGAACCAATGTTATCTTCGTTCCCGGTAATCACGATGAATCGATCCGGCAATTTATCGATCTTGATTTTGGTGGCATCAAGGTCAGGGATGAACTGGTACACGTCACGGCTCAAGGCAAGCGCATGCTGGTACTACACGGCGATCGCTTCGACGGTGTAATCGCCTGTGCCAAATGGCTGGCCTATGTTGGTGATAGTCTGTACACCGTTATCCTGAAATTCAATCAGGTCTTTAACAACTGGCGCGCACGTGCTGGTTTGCCGTATTGGTCGCTCTCGCAATATCTGAAACTCAAAGTCAAAAACGCCGTCAGTTACATCAGTTCTTTTGAAAATGCACTGGCCGACGAAGCACGCAAGCGAGATCTTGATGGTGTGATTTGCGGCCACATCCACAAGCCTGAAATCCGCGATATCGACGGCGTCCTTTACTGTAACGATGGTGACTGGGTAGAGAGCTTATCCGCGCTGGTAGAGGAGGCGAACGGCGAGCTGAGACTGGTTAGCTGGCATGACATCATGCAGGTTAATCATCCTGCATTACTAACAGAACCTGAATTAGTGAATGCCTGAACCACTATATTTTATGGGCCTTCCAGGCAGAAATGCCTTGGAAAGACCGATGGATAGTGCGGAATGGTTTTTGGAAGTTCTCTTTTTGAGATTGCCAGATCGCGTATCAGGTAGACTGGTGTAATCCTGACCCAATCAGATCAGCGGGACTTGCTGGGCCTCCGTCTTTATCCCAATAAAATAACCAGCCAGCCTCAGAAAAATGCGTGGCTCTGCGCAAAATAAATGACATTGCCATTTGCACTGCATGCCAGCTATCGATCCCATAAATCCTTGAGAGATGCGAGTCGAGTATTCCCAGTGATACGGTGCAACCCCATGCAAGATGATCCTTCACGGGAGCGGCAATACCTAAAATCAGTTCAGCGCCTGTACCGTCTGGCGACACCGCATACCAGCGGCGTTCTAATAAAAAATTGCTCATGACCGGATTCTTTCCCTTCAATTGGTTTCTGCATGGCTGGCAGGCTTCATTTCGTTGAATAGAATCTTGTTGGAAAAAGGGTCCGTCAAACTCATGACACGATCGCCCCATGGGGCGATTTCGATACCCGGTTTATTGTATTTATAGGTCTTCTGAGACAATTCGTGGTACAGCGTATCGATGTCCGTGGTATTTACAAACACCTTGCTTCCCGGCGTGCAGTCGCCGGAGTGCTCACTCAGATGAAAAACTAAATTCCCCTTCGATACTTGCATATACAGAGGAAAATCTGCCTCAAACCGGTGCTCCCAATCGATATTCATACCGAGAAATTCGATATAAAACTGTTTCGCTTTTTCTTCATCAAAGATGCGTAAAACGGGAATGCTCTGGAAGTTCATCGCCTATCCTTATCCATACATTATTCTGGAAATCGATGATAGCGCATTAGTGCGATTGCGAACACGAACATGGCGGCGACCACAAACCTAGATCCAGACCTATTTAACCACCAGGTCCGGTGACATGATCGCTTTCAGATAGGTTTGTATGCCTGCTTCGCTGTCTTCTTTGGCGCGTTGCTTCTGGCTGATCCACCAGACATTGCCTTTGCGTACGGAGCAGTCTTGCTGTGCCGGGGCGATCAGACGGGCTGCTACCTGACCCAGCGTAGGCTGGTGACCGATAATAAGTACGGGTTCGCGACTGTTGGGCCAGTTTGCGGCCAGGAGCAGGGCGTCAGCATCGGCTTCGGGGCCGATTTCGTAGATGACTTTGAATTTACGGTCGAGTGCCGCCATCGTCTCACGGGTTCTGACCGTGGGGCTGACTAGAATGCGGCAGGTTTCCGGTAGATTGCTGTCTAACCAGTAGGCCATTTTATTGGCCTGTTTGATTCCTTTGCCTGTGAGTTTGCGGGCGCTGTCTGGCATGCCGGGGGCCGCCAGTTCTGCGTCGGCATGGCGCCACAGGATCAGATCCATCTTATTCCCCGTCCGTGTCCGACAAGGAGCCCAGACGCTGCATCAGGCTTTGCTGGGCGCAAATGGATGCTTGCTTGGTGCGGGCTTTTTTGCGGTGATAGTCACCGTCGCTGTCTAGTGTCCAGGCGTTGACATTATCCTTGAGGTAGGGATCAAGGCCTTCGGTGATCACCCGTTTTTTCAGGGATTTATCTAATACCGGAAACGCGACTTCAATACGGCGGAACAGATTGCGGCTCATCCAGTCGGCGCTGGCGAGGTGCACGTCGTGGGCAAGATCGTTGCGGAAATAATAGATGCGGCTATGTTCCAGAAAGCGTCCGATGATGGAGCGTACTTTGATGTTTTCAGATAAGCCCGGAACGCCAGGACGGAGCGCGCACGCACCGCGCACGATCAGGTCAATTTTGACACCATCGGCTGATGCTGCATATAACGCACGGATGACGGATTCATCGAGCAGGGCATTCATCTTGGCGATAATCCGTCCCGGCCTGCCGGAGCGGGCGATCTTCGCTTCGTTACGGATGGCTTTGATGATCTGCGGTTGCAGGGCAAATGGTGCGAGCCACAGATAGTCGAGTTTTTTCGGTTTATTCAGGCCAGTCAGATGGATGAATACTTCGTTCACCTCCGCAGCAATCGCCGGATGCGCCGTTAGCAGACCAAAATCCGTATAGAACTTGGTCGTCGACGGATGATAGTTGCCAGTGCCCAGATGCGCGTAATGCCGCAATGTACCGCCTTCTTCGCGACGGATTACGAGGGCTAATTTGGCATGAGTTTTTAATCCGACCACACCGTAGACCACCTGAGCGCCAGCGCGTTGCAGGCGATCCGCCCAGTTGATATTGGCCTCTTCGTCAAAGCGCGCCATCAGCTCGACCACGACGGTGACTTCTTTGCCATGGCGTGCTGCGGTGATCAGCGATTCCATCAGATCCGAGTTCATACCAGTGCGGTAAATCGTCTGCTTGATCGCCACCACTGTAGGATCAAGCGATGCCGAGCGGATGAAGTCAATGACTGTCTGGAAAGGCTGAAATGGATGATGCAATAAAATATCTTGTTTGCCGAGCAGGGTGAAGATGTCGGCGTGTGTGTATTTGGAATTGATCTTCGCAGAGAACGGCGGGAAGCGCAGATTCGGCTGTTTGACATGATCCACCAGCTCAGACAGGCGCACCATATTGACCGGACCGTCGACCGGATATAAACGGTCCTGATTCAGCGAGAATTGCGACAACAGGAATTGCGCAAGGTCGTCTGGACAGTTTTTGGCGACTTCCAGACGGACGGCTGCGCCAAACTGGCGCGTTTGTAATTCGCCTTGCAAGGCCTGACGCAAATTTTTCACTTCTTCTTCATCGACCCACAGATCACTATCGCGTGTCACGCGGAATTGCGAGTAGGCGAGAACTTCTCGTCCGTTGAACAAATCACCAATATGCGCATGAATCACCGATGACAACAGGCAGAAGGATAAGCCTTTGTCTGATAGTTCATCTGGTAATTTGATCACCCTTGGCAGGACGCGCGGTGCTTTGACAATCGCAATCGCCGTGCCGCGGCCAAAGGCATCTTTGCCAGCCAGCGAGACGATAAAATTCAAACTCTTATTCACTACTTGCGGGAATGGATGCGCAGGATCGAGGCCGATCGGCGTCAGCAGTGGTTTTACTTCACGCTCAAAGTAGGCCTTGACCCAGGCTCTTTGTGCTTCGTTTCTATCGGTATGGCGCAACAGGTGTATATGTTTGCGTGCCAGTTGCGGCAAAATTTCCTGATTCAGAACTTCGTACTGACGTTTCGCGAGCTCATGACATTCTTTATTAATCCTGTCCATCATCGCGACGAAAGCCGGATGTTGCGCCAATTCGCCATCTACCGTGTTCTGTGCCAGCAGACTCGCAACCCGGACTTCAAAGAATTCATCGAGATTGCTACCGACGATGCACAAGTAACGCAAGCGCTCCATTAAAGGAATGGTTTTGTCCTCGGCCTGTGCCAGTACACGCCAATTAAAAGCGATTTGTGACATCTCCCGATCAAGGAAAATCGCTGATCGCGGTAATTCCTGATGTATTGTCATAGAAGTCGCAGGCTTGACATGAGTGCTTTGCTCAATCGGTTCGACAGGCGTTGCCACTGATTCCGCTGGCGGGTTGGGGGCTTTCTGATCTTGCATGTTTGCTCGCGTGTCATAGAGACCGTCATATAGGTGCAGTGGATTGTAAAGAGGCAATATGACAAGTTTATGACAATTAATGACATACTAATCCTGTATTTCATCAAATATTATTGTGCGTCATAATCCTGTCATATTTGACTTGTAAAGTTCGCTGCGTAATAAATCAGTTATGAACCAGCAGTAATGGGCCAGATCCAGACTGCTACGTGTTATTTAACCCCGAGGTGAATATGCAACTCAATCGACTCTTTACATCTTTGATGATCGCGTTTGTTACAGCGACAGCATCCGTTTCAGCAGTTCAAGCCGCCGACATGACCGGCGCAGGTGCGACTTTCCCTTATCCTATTTATGCAAAATGGGCAGAAGCTTACAAAAAAGCAACGGGTAACGGCCTGAACTATCAGTCCATCGGTTCCGGTGGTGGTATCAAACAGATTAAAGCAAAGACGGTCGATTTCGGCGCGTCCGATATGCCCTTGAAGCTCGAAGAATTGGATGCAGAAGGTTTGACACAATTCCCGGCGATCATCGGTGGCGTGGTGCCGGTTGTCAATCTGGACGGCATCGCTCCAGGCAAAATGAAGATGACAGGCGACGTTCTGGCTGCCATCTACATGGGCAAAATCACTAAATGGAATGCGCCGGAAATCGCGGCAATCAATCCAGGACTGAAACTGCCAGCAGAAGAAATCACTGTTGTACATCGTTCTGACGGTTCCGGTACGACCTTCCTGTGGTCCGACTACCTGTCTAAAGTCAATGCAGAATTCAAAACAGTCGTTGGTGCAAGCACAGCCGTCAAATGGCCGGTAGGTCTGGGCGGTAAGGGTAATGAAGGCGTTGCCGCTAACGTACAACGTATCAAGAACTCCATCGGCTACGTTGAATATGCTTACGTTAAACGTAACAAAATGACTTATACCTTGTTGAAAAACGCCGATGGTCAATTCGCTGAACCAGATGATGAAAATTTCAAAGCGGCAGCAGCAGGTGCTGACTGGTCTAAAGCACCTGGCATGTACCTGGTGTTGACTAACCAGCCAGGCAAAGTGACATGGCCGATCACTGGTGCATCGTTCATCCTGATGCATAAAGCTCAGGCGGATGCTGAAAAAGGCAAAGAAGTATTGAAGTTCTTTGACTGGGCATTCAAAAACGGCGGCGCGATGGCAACGGAACTGGAATATGTGTCCTTGCCACCAGCAGTAGTCAAGCTGATCGAAGACGGCTGGAAAGCAAAAGTCAAAGACGCATCCGGCAAAGCAATCTGGTAATCAATTCAGCTAGATCGTTAGAATGTTTGATTGCTACCTTGATGATGAATTGCCATGGTCAAGGTGCACATCAGGATAATAAGTAAAAGTGTTAAAAGCAGTAAAAGCGGTAAAAGCAGTGCAATTAGCATTACAACTAGCAGTACAAAGCAAAGTGGAATCCGCGGTTGAGAGCGGCATCCACTTTGCCCATAGTGTCAGAAGTTCCGTAAGACTCAGAACAAGCCCTGAACGATTACCCGAACTACTTTAATGAGATGGAATTGTGTTCCATGCAGATACAACAACCTTCGATAGCCATGTCCACGCCCACTTCTCCAGCCAGCCCAAGCACCCTCCAGAACCACTCTCAGGTTGCTGCTTCGGCGCAATCGGCAGAAGTCAATATGGTCGCGGTCATGCGACGTCAGCAATGGCAAGATTTTATCTTCCATAAACTGACATTCAGCTTTGCCCTATTCGTGTTGGTGGTGCTGATTGGCATCATCATTTCCTTGATTATCCGCGCCTGGCCGGCGATGCAAGAGTTTGGCCCCGGATTTGTGACAACCATAGAGTGGGATCCGGTCAATGATAAATACGGTGGCCTGATTGCCATCGTCGGCACGCTCGCCACCTCGGTGATCGCGCTGCTGATTGCTTTCCCGGTTAGTTTTGGCATTGCCTTATTTCTCACCGAAATTTGTCCGCCATGGCTGAAGCGTCCGCTCGGTACAGCGATTGAATTGCTGGCCGGTGTGCCAAGTATTATTTACGGTATGTGGGGTTTGTTCGTGTTTGCACCGCTGTTCTCTGAATACATACAGCCTGCATTGCACAACACCCTGGGTAAATTGCCCGTCATCGGCGTGATGTTCTCCGGTCCTATGATCGGTATCGGTATTCTGGCGGCAGGCGTGATTCTGGCGATCATGATTATTCCGTTCATCTCCTCCGTCATGCGCGATGTGTTTGAGGTCGTTCCTCCGGTATTGAAAGAATCTGCCTACGGCCTCGGTTGTACTAAATGGGAAGTCGTCCGCAAAATCGTTTTACCTTATACCAAGATTGGCGTCGTCGGCGGCGTCATGCTGGGTCTGGGACGCGCTCTTGGCGAGACCATGGCGATTACCTTTGTGATCGGTAATGCGCATAAATTATCCTGGTCCCTGTTCGCAGCAGGTAACAGTATTGCTTCGACTCTGGCGAATGAATTTGCTGAAGCGGAGACGGTGCTGCATACCTCATCCCTGTTCTTGCTGGGTCTGATCCTGTTTGTGATTACCTTTGTTGTACTGTCGGCTGCCAAGCTGATGCTCCTGGGTTTAAGTAAAAAAGAAGGTGCAAAATGAGCGACAACTACCTGGCGGCAGCGCCTTTGCCGTTGAATTCTTCTCCGGATAATCCTGTTTATAAACGTCGTCTGCTGACGCATAAAATCGGTATCGCCTTGTCTTCGCTGGCGATGGCCTTGGGTGTATTTTTCCTGATGTGGATACTGGCGACCTTGCTGATCAAAGGTTTTTCGGCAATCAGTGTGGCAATGTTTGTCGACACCACACCGGCACCAGGCAGTGATGGTGGTGGTCTGATGAATGCGATTGTCGGCAGCTTTATGATGGTCGGATTTGCGACACTGATTAGTACGCCGATTGGTATTCTGGCCGGTATTTATCTCGCTGAATACGGCGACAAGAGCTGGTTCGGTGGTGTCACACGTTTTGTGACTGACATTATGTTGTCTGCGCCATCGATTGTGATCGGTTTGTTCGTGTATGCGATCTATGTGTACAACGTCAAACATTTTTCTGGTTGGGCAGGCAGTTTGGCGATCTCGTTGATTGCCATTCCTGTAGTGGTTCGCACGACTGACAATATGCTGGGCCTGGTGCCGACTAGCTTGCGCGAAGCCGCATTTGCGCTAGGTGCGCCACGTTGGAAAGTCGCTTTGCTGATTCGTTTGCGCGCAGTCAAGGCAGGCGTCATTACCGGTATCTTGTTAGCGGTTGCGCGTATCTCCGGCGAGACAGCCCCTTTGCTGTTCACCGCCCTGAACAACCAGTTCTATAACGGTAATATGAATAAACCGATGGCGAATTTGCCCGTCGTGATCTACCAGTTTGCAATGAGCCCTTACGATAACTGGCGTGAGCTGGCTTGGGGTGGCGCCTTGCTGATTACATTTAGTGTGTTGGGACTGAATATTCTGTCACGCACGATGTTCAACCAAAAAGTTCAGAACTAATTTCCTTGGAATCCATAATGACAATGACCATGACAGAGCCAGCAGCATCGACTATTGACAGCAAAATGGCGATCGAAATTTCAGGTTTGAATTTTTTCTACGGTGCGACACGTAGCCTGCGCGATATCAACCTGAATATCCGCGACAAAAAAGTAACTGCCTTTATCGGCCCATCCGGTTGTGGTAAATCGACTTTGCTGCGTACCCTGAACCGTATGTACGATCTGTATCCAGGCCAGCGTGCCGAAGGTCAGATCATGTATAACGGCAAAAATATTCTCGATGCGAATCAGGATATCAACTTGCTGCGCGCTAAAGTTGGCATGGTGTTTCAGAAGCCAACACCATTCCCGATGTCGGTCTATGACAACATCGCGTTCGGTGTACGTTTGTACGAGAACCTGTCTAAAGGCGAGATGGATGAACGCGTTGAATGGTCTCTGAAAAAAGCGGCACTCTGGACCGAAGTGAAAGACAAGCTGAACAAGAGCGGTCTGAGTTTGTCCGGCGGTCAGCAACAACGTCTGTGTATCGCCCGCGGTGTATCCGTCAAGCCAGATGTACTGTTGCTGGATGAACCAACCTCGGCACTGGATCCGATTTCGACCGTCAAGATCGAAGAGCTGATTCATGAGCTGAAAGAGGACTACACCATCGCGATCGTGACCCACAATATGCAACAGGCAGCCCGCTGCTCAGACTTCACCGCGTATATGTATCTGGGTGAGTTGGTGGAATTCGGTGAGACGGATCAGATATTTATGAATCCTGTGAAAAAAGAAACGCAGGATTACATCACTGGCCGTTTCGGCTAGTCGCACACTGATTAAGTTACTGTGCGGAGCGATCTTGGTTCGGCGATGCTTGACGTACTAAAGTACGACTGCGCTTCTCAAACCAAGCTAGCCCCGCTCGCTACGCTTACTCAGCGCGCTTGTGAGATATTTAAGTAAAAACCAAGCAAAAAAATTGCACATTTAGGAGCATACCGTGACAGGCGAACATTCTTCAAAACAGTATGACAATGATCTGGAAACGATTCGTTCTAAGGTCTTGTTGATGGGTGGTCTGGTGGAGAGCCATTTCCATGATGCGATGTCGTGCTTTCGCACCGGTAATGCCGAGCATGCCGAGCAGGTGATTAAATCGGATCTGGAAGTGAATCGTCTTGAAGTGACTCTGGATGACATGTGCAGTCACCTGATCGTCAAGCGCCAGCCGGCAGCGAATGATTTGCGTACTGTCATGGCAACGGGAAAAGTGATTACCGATCTCGAACGTATCGGTGACGAGTCGACCAAGATTGCCCGGATTTCACGCGATGCAAGTCTGGCACGCAAGCAGCAGGCACTTTTCAACGGCTATGACGCCGTGCGTGTTCTGGCAGCGAGTGTTGGCGATATGTTGCATCAGTCGCTGGATGCGTTTGCACGTCTGGATCAGGCTAAGGCGGTGCAACTGATCGCTCAGGATGCCTTGATCGACAACGACTTCCGTTCGATCATGCGCAATCTGATCACCTTCATGATGGAAGATCCGAGCACGATCTCTTCGACGCTGGATGCACTGTGGGTGGCAAAGGCAATCGAACGCATCGGCGATCACGCTAAAAATATCGCAGAACACACTATCTATATCGTCGAAGGTAAAGACATCCGTCACTCCGACTATGTAGCGACTAAACAAGAGCAAAGTAACTAATTCATTCTATGATGGCTGCTGACAAGACTACTATTCTCATCGTTGAAGATGAGCCCGCCATCGTCGAGCTGGTGACATTTACCTTGCGCGCCAGCGGATGGAATACCTATTCCGTCAACAATACGGCAGAGGCCTGGGAATTCATTCAGCGCCGCACGCCGCAACTGGTGCTGCTCGACTGGATGTTGCCTGACCAGAGTGGTTTGCGTCTCTTGTCAAAGATCCGTGGTGACCGTCAATTGAACGAAGTCCCTGTCATTATGCTGACGGCAAAAAGCATGGAAGAAGACAAGATCGCCGGTCTCGATCATGGCGCCGATGATTATGTGACGAAACCATTCTCGCCGCGCGAATTGACGGCGCGTATTAAGGCTCTGTTACGCCGCAAAAGTCCTGAACATGCGCAAAGCGCCCTGGCTGCTGGCCCGGTGGTCCTTGACCCGGTCAGTTGCACGGTCAAGATCGATGAGCAAAAGGTCGATATCGGTCATGCAGAATACAAGCTGCTCAAGTTTTTTATGGCACACCCCGAGCGCGTATTCTCACGCAGTCAGTTGCTCGACAAGGTCTGGGGCGATCATGTCGTTATCGAAGAACGTACGGTCGACGTCCATGTGCTGCGTCTGCGCAAAGTACTAAAGAACGCGGAATCCTTGATCAAAACAGTGCGCAGCGTAGGATATATGCTGTCGGAGAAATAGAGCGGCGATCATCTTCGCTCGTGTTTCTGCAGGCGATCTCGGATCACGCTGTGTTTGCCAGACATTTTGATATACTCCCCCTGTAATTAATAAAAAACAGCCCAATCCGCACATTCTTATTGGTGGATTGAAATATACAGGGGTAGAGTATTTTCTCTTAAGCGTTACTTAGGGTAGTTAATGCATCCTCATCTTATCTTCTGGATCTCTGCCACCGTCCGTATTCTGGTGGTGCTGGGTCTGTCTGCTGCCGCAGGTTTTGTCTGGGGGCCTGTACCTGGTCTGGTTCTCGCTGTAATCGGCGTGATCGTCCTGATCGTAATACAACTCTTCTTTTTGCTGCGCTTGTCTGACTGGCTTGATAAACCGAATATCTCGCGTTTGCCGGATGGCTGGGGTGCCTGGACCGAAGTCTTCTCGCGCCTGTACCGTTTGCGTCGCGGCGATGAAAAAAATCAAACCGAACTAGCCGAATGGCTCGCCCGTTTTCGTCAGGCCATGACCTTATTACCCGACGGCGTGGTGATCATGGATGACGTCCTGTTTCTTGAATGGTGCAATCCCGCGGCAGAAAATCATCTTGGCCTGAGCCTTAAGCAAGATAAAGGCATGCGGATTACCAATCTGGTACGCAGTCCTGAGTTCATGGATTACATCATCCTCGGTCGCTACGATGTACCGCTGACGCTGTCGTTCCGCGAGCGTAAATTGATTGTTCATATCATCCCATTTGAAAATCGCAGGCAGATTTTAGTCACGCATGATGTCACCGAATCCGAACGGATTGATATGATGCGCCGCGATTTTATTGCCAATGCCTCCCATGAATTGCGCACGCCGCTGACGGTGATCAACGGATTTTTAGAGATCGCCTCCCTGCAACCAGACCTCGACGCATCAACCCGGATGTCACATCTGAAGCTGATGGCAGAGCAGGGCGAGCGCATGCAAAGACTAGTTGAGGACATGCTGACCCTGACCCGTCTGGAATCGATGGATTATCCGATGCGACCGGATCGCATCAATATGCGTGCCATGCTGGAACAGATAATCGAAGAAGCACACGCCTTATCCGCAGGTAGGCACATCATCACGCTAGAATTTGATGGGCCGAATATCTTCGGCAGCACGGATGAGATACGCAGTGCCCTGACCAATCTGGTGACGAATGCGATTCGCTATACGCCAGAGAATGGCGAGATCAAACTGATCTGGAAGAATCTATCGCAAGGGCCAAAATTTATCGTGCAAGACAATGGCATCGGCATCAGTGCTGAACATATTTCGCGCCTGACAGAACGCTTCTATCGCGTCGATAAAAGCCGCTCTCGCGAGACCCAGGGAACCGGCCTGGGACTGGCGATTGTCAAGCATGTGTTATTGCGACACAAAGCGAATTTAATGATTGAATCCACACCAGAGGTCGGCAGTAAATTCTGCGCGCAGTTTCCGACGGGTGCTGTGGTGCAGGATGAGATGGATTGAGTACAGCAGATCTGATCTGAGGCGGTGTAAATAGAAAAGGGCATCACATACAAATATGATGCCCTTTTTTATTGTCCAGTTAATTCGCCTTAATTTCTATACTCCGTCTTAACGCAAACTGATCGTCTGCTTCTTCCACAGCGGATCTTGCCAGCGATAGAACACACTGAGCGAATTAGGGTTGTCAGCCCAGCGTTCTACCTGTAGCGATTCGCCGCTGACGATTTCAAAACTGCGCTTGTAGCGGCCATCCACACGTGCTTCTCTCGCCATCAGGAATTTTGTCGTTCCTGGTACCCATCCCGCAAATTCTGCATAGCCCAGATCCGGTTCTGCCGTTGCGGGCGGGATCACATCGATGACCCACTCCTTGCCTGTTTGATGGAAGAGCCACATCTCGCGCCAGGTATCCATCGGCTGTACGGCCAGTGTCAGTGCGGTGTGCTGGGGATTGCTACGTGCTGAGGCTGCCCATACCAGGCTATAAGTGCAGCGTTGCGCCAGCGGGGCCTTGCTATCGTGTTGTGCGTCAAGTAATGCAACGCAGGTTTCGCCCGGTTGCCCTGGTGTCGTGACGATGCGCAGGTTCTTGCTATCGGCTGATGTGGGTAGCGGTGCCGGTTCTGCTGCCCAGCGCATGCTGCCGGTACGTACGCCTGCTTCTGCATAGCTGACCAGGTCTTCGTCACTCATTTCAGTCTTGTTCACACCTGCTAATTCGGTCAGTGCGCGATTTGCTGCGGCCTCGCTGTAGTTGCTGTTATTACTGTTATCGCCTTTGCGCTGGCGCTGAAATGCAATGCTGGACCAGACACCGGCACGGCGCATGCGGATGCGGTTCTTCTGGTATTCCGGCAATTCCGTAATTTCAACTTTGTCGAGCACCTCGGCACGCCACAGATCGATGTTGTTACGCTCGGTTGGCCGTGTCGCCGGATCGATGCAGTCGGGGCGTGTCAGTGCCAGCGCCGCTTTCGCTTTTTGCATCTGGCTAGCATTCATCGCGAGCACGCGGCGAAAGGCTTCGCCGTCATAGCAGAGCTGGATACGTCCGTCCCTTTCTATGCTTTTTAGATTCACGCCGTAATACGCGGCGACTTCCAGATGTGCAGCGATCTGGGTGTCGTTTTGCTTCACACCCGGATTAAGCGCTTTATTTGATGCGCGACGCGCCAGACGTTCTGCCATCCCGCCCAATGTATCAAAGGCTTCGGCGTTGATTGCCTGCACTGGAGCTGCCTTCAGGAAGACTGCGGTGTAGGCGATGCCCAAGGCTTCCGCACCCGGTGTATCACCCAGAAAGCGTACGACCGACAAAAGCTCAGACGCATCGTCGGGCTTGGTTGAGATGATCCTGACCTGGCTCGCTTTGATATAGCCGGCACGCTCCCGGCGATGGTCGTAGACTTGCAGGTAGTCGAGTTTTTCTCCGCGAATTTCCAGACTATCGCCTTGCCAGAGCACAGCTTGTTGCTGTGCGCTGTCTTTAGGCGCGGCACGCAATTGCGCCTGATCCTGGGTCACGATGGCAAGTACAGTGATGGCAGCAGCTAACACGATTATTGGCTTTCTTCAGTGGACGTTGTTTGTGCTTGTGTCTGCGCCTGGAGTTGGGCTTGCTGGTTTTTACCTGCACCCAATAAGGCCGAGCCGATGAAGCTGCCGTCTGCCGGTGGCGGCGCAATGATCACAGAAATTTTGTCTGACAATTTATCCGCCATGGTTTTTTGGATCAGCAATGGATGTTTGCTCAGCAAGGCACCATCGCGTTCGAGCTGGGCGCTGGCGACTTTACCGACCAGGTCTTGACGATAGGCTTCGGCGTCGGCGAGTTTGCGGCGTGAGTCTGCCTCACCGGCGGCTTCGATGATGCGTGCCTGGGCGGAGCCTTCTGAAGTTTTGATGCGAGAGATTTTTTCGGCTTCGGCTTCAAATTGTCTCTGTTCAATTTGTTTCTGTTTAAACGGCAGTACATGTTTCATTGCTTCTTCTTGTGCTTTGGCGGCGATGATCTGCTCGCTGGCAGCCGCCTCTGCATTTTTTTCACGGCGGATCTTTTCTGCATCGGCTTCGAGTGCGGTTTGCTGGACTTGTTTACCTTTGAGTTCTAAGGTGTAGCGCATTTTTTCACTTTCTAATTCTTCCGCCAGGAGTTTTTCCATACCGACTTTGTAATCGGGTGGCAGATCCACTTTACCCATCATGACGCTACGCAGGATCACGCCATCGGCAGCGAGCTTGGGCTTGAGTTCGGCTTCGATTTGTTGCTGGATTTCCTGACGTTTTCTGGAGAAAATTTCTCTCACGGTGTATCGGGTAAACGCCTTGTAGATGACTCCCTGGACCGCTGGTTCGACGATTTCACCGTTGATATCTTGCGGCAGGTTTTTGCTCATGCTCGTCAGTTTGGCCGGATCGAGCACATACCGTATGGTCAGATCTACTCCCAGCGATAAACCTTCGATCGACTGGAAAGGTGCTTCGCCATTGGCTTTGGCGCTTTTTACCGGACGGTAGGTCTGGTCTAGCAGCGAGTAGCGACGTAACTCATGGATGCCAGGAATCGCCATTACGGTACCGGCACGCAGCTCTTCCGAAACGCCGGTCAGTTGATTGATGCGGATACCGATGTCGCCGCGTTCTATTTTCTGGACGGGCGGATGTTGTGTCACGGCATAAGCGGCGGTGCCGAGGACGGCCAGAATCGCAAGGCGTTTGATGATGGTGCCGCCATGCGTTTTGATGCTGCCGGAGATGTTGGCAGAGACATTGTTAAAGTTGTTACCAGATGCGTCATTGCCGAACCCGCCAGAGGTATGGCGTAGGCCAGATACGCTTTTGGATAAGGTGGAACGGATGGCTTGTACGATGGCTTTGATACGGTCAGACATGACATTCTCCTGGGATGTTATGGTCGGGTGCCGCGCTCATTCGCGGCTGTTCCCTGAGACACATCATGCGACTGAGCGCGCGGAAGAATCAACGGGACAGCCATGCCAGTATCTTCATCACTCCCGAGCGCTTGCTCCGTCCGCGGAGCCAACGGAAGCTCGTGTGAGTAAAAACTCACAGCCTGGCATATGACTTTTTCACTGAAAGCGTGGATACTTCACTCATCAGTGATCAGAACAAAGCAGGAGAAGCGCAGCATGGTAAAAGTAGCCGTAATCGAAGACGATCTGCCGACCAGTAATCAGCTTAAGTCCTGGATAGAATCTGCCAGGCCGGGCATCCAGGTTGATCAATGGTTTAGCCGTGACGACGCCGAAACCGCGCTGGCGCGTGAGACTTATGATCTGGTGGTGCTGGATATCGAGCTGGGACGAGAACGTCATGCCGGTGTGGCTATCATCAATGTGATCAATAAGAGTCAGGCTACGCCGGTACTGGTCGTGTCCGCCATGCCAGCGACGATTTACCGCAGCATCATGAAGGCACTGGATGCCTGGGATTATCTGCAAAAAGCAACATTTGAAGAAGCGGATTTCATCGACACCTTCTTAGAAATTTTACGCGCAGTCAAAGAACGCAAACAGCATAAGGATAACGGCAAACAAGTCGAGCTTATCGATGAGCTGGCGATGGATCCATTGCGTCAGCGCAGTCCGATCTGGCGCGGTCAGCGTATTAATTTGCCGCTGACGGCACAACGGATTCTGGCGGCACTTTTCGCTAGTCGTGGTCAGGTAGTGTCTTACGATGAGTTATATGAGGTCGTGAAGAGCGGGCGCAATCGCGATAATATTCGCAAGCATGTCAGCACTATCCGCGACGCCTTCCGTGAGATTGATCCCGAGTTTGAATGCGTAGAAAACGTGCCGATGCGTGGCTTTCGCTGGGTGGATGGTAAGTAATGAAAGCACTTTTTTCTGCATTGGCACCATATCGTTTGCGTCTCTTATTTCGCACGGCTTTTCTGCTGCTTGCGATGGCCACAGTCGCACTGGCACTCTCTGTACTGCAACAGGAGAAGCAGCTCAGCTATAAAAATTATCAGCACAGTTTTAATAAAACCCGTGAGCAGATACTCTCAACCTTGCGTCATCCCGCAGGTCAACTGGCCTTATTGAATCCGCCCGCAGATAAAGAAGATGAGGGCTTGCATCCTTTGCTGTTGCCATTTTCTGCGCTTGATTTTGATGATCAGAATAAGGTGCAGCAAGCAGTAGCGATGTCGGGCTGCCTGGTGCAATACGGTAGCAGCGGCTCGCTGTGTCTGGGCATCGGTAATAATCCGTGGGCCGGTGGCTATATTTATGTGGCTGGTAGCTTCAATAGTGCCGATCTGGTCGCGCATCAGCGGGGTGATGAGAGTCTGGTCCAAGCGCACAGAATGCAGGTCAGCGTCAGTCTGCGCGGACAGACATATCAATGGATTGCGCCATTTGAAAAAATGACGGATGCGGGAAAAAAATCGGCAGGATTGCGCGGTCGCCTGACCGGATTCTGGAGCGGCGAGGCCGACAAGCCAAATGCCCGGCCAGTGAAAGAATTCCGTGGCTGGATCTGGCAAAACGCGAATTGCAATCAGGCCGAACTCGATGATCAGGATCGCACTTGCAGTAAGACCTCGTTTTATTCCTTACGCCTGCCTATCGCTATCTGGCAAGAGGCTTTGTTTGAGAAAAAGCGTCCGGTCTGGCCACCTGAAGATCTCGATCAGATCAAAGTCAGGATCGTCGTGCTGGCACCGGACAGCAACGATACCTTGTTCGATAGTGAAAAAGGGACGCCGACACCGCCATTCTCACTCAAGGATTTACAAAGTCAGTTATTGCCCGGCGAGACAGTAAGAATACGCAAACTGTCTGGCGCTAAAGAACTGGTGAACCTGAGTGGTCAGGTCGAACAAGAGAATGACTCATGGAACGCACTGACGCGTCTGATTCGTCGCCTGCCTGTGGATGAGTACGATACGCCGCTGGAAAGTCGTGACCAGATCACGACGGCACTCGATAGTTACGAGATCGTACTCAAAGGCGACTTGCGCAGCGTGAGCAAGAGTCTGGCCGTCGTGGCGACCCGCGTGTCCTGGTTTGTCGGTGCCATGCTGCTGGCGCTATTTCTCACCTGGCTGATCATGGAAATCAGCATTATCCGCAAGATTACGGTGTTGACTAAACGCGCCGCATCTTTATCCAAAACGGTGAAAGGCACTGGTGGTTTGCAACAATTTGAGCTGGGGGATTTACGTGGTGATGATGAGTTAGGCGTACTGGCAAGTTGCTTGCATGATTTGCTGCGACGGGTCAAAGAAGACGTCGAGCGCGAAGGTATCCGCGCTGAGCAAGAAAAGCAGATGTGGCATGCCGTCGGTCACGAGATTATGTCGCCGTTGCAGTCGTTGATGGCGCTACATGGTACAGCCGATGATCAGAGTAGTCGTTATATTCACCGCATGCAGCAAGCGATACGCGTACTCTATGGCAGCGCCTCACCAAGTGAAGCGTTTCAATCGACAGAGCTGCAAGTCACCAGCATCGACATCGCGGCTTTCTTGCGTCATGTGGCGGATAATGCGCCTTGCGTTGGTATTTCTCAAGTTGAATTTAATGGCAATGCAGAACTGATCATGGTCAGGGCTGATGATTATTCGCTGGAGGACGTCGTCACCCACGTGCTGCGCAATGCCGACCGCTACCGCCTGCCTGGCAGTTCGATTTTGATTGACTTGCTGAGCAGCGAGACAGGTGTCACGATCATCATCCATAATACCGGCCCGCATATTGCTGTCGATATGCTGGACAAGATTTTTGAATACGGTGTTTCGGATCAGCAGGACTCGGGAGCGAACGGCAACCGCGGGCAGGGCTTGTTTGTCGCGAAAACCTATATGGCAAAAATGGGCGGCACGATCAGTGCGCAGAATACGCATGATGGTGTAAGCTTTGTGCTGAGCTTGCAGCGGGCGCATTGATTTTTTTGTTGCGGTTTTTGCCTGATTTATCTGGCTTGTAATTGACCTGCAATCCGCTTGTAACGAGTTCGTAAGTGACTGACTTGCGCCAGCTTTTTAAATTGTTATCCCTTCGCCTATCTAATATCGAGACATCATGATTACTGCGATTAACCATATTAATATCAAAGCTCCGTCGGAGTTGCTGGAACGTGTACGGGATTTTTATTGCAGCGTACTCGGTTTACATACAGGATATCGCCCCGCATTTCAGTCGCATGGCTATTGGTTATATGCAGGAGATAACAGCATCATTCACTTATCCGAAGCAACGGTGCTATCTGCCGGAGATGCCGATGCAATAGCGACGACAGGTTATTTTAATCACATCGCTTTTTCTTGCCAGGATCTGGCGCAGACCAAAGAGCAGCTTGAATTGTTCGGCATTTCTTATACCGTGAATACAGTGCCAGAGACGCAGCAAGTTCAATTATTTCTTACCGATCCATCAGGGCTCGGTGTCGAGTTAAATTTTTCGCAGGCGAGCTGAGGTGCTTTGTTTGAAAGAAGTTAGATCGATGTCTTCATTGCACATTACGCAAAGCATTGGTAAGTATAGGTAAGCATCGGTATGTATTGATGGATGGCAATAATGGAACATAATTTGCGGTTTAATTCTGAGTCACCGATGAAGCCGTTGATCCAGTGCTAGGGTAGGCCCATGAGATCAGCTACTTTGTTGCTCGCCGCATCTTTATCTTTGCTGCCTTTGGGTTCTGCTCATGCAATAGATCGCCTCGCAAGTGGTTTCCCCGAACTTCCAAAGGACGCTCGAAAAGTAGCCGAGAGAAGTGTTGCGTGCATTTATTTTTCAGGCGAGTTCAATGGCGATAAAGGTGAGCGCGATCAGGAAGTCACAGCTCAGCTTCGTAAGCTCCAGTGTGCGCATGTCGCGCGCGACCTCAGGACCATGCGTGCTAAGTATCAAAAAAATCCCAAAATTCTGGCGGCTCTTGAGGAGGTGGATCAATGATTGTCTGACCTGGTATTTCATCAATGGATTCGCATTGTGAGTACTGTGGTAACGCAATCGTTCGGTTGAATCGGCCCTCGATACGTGTACCAAAATGTCGTCATTATGAGGACAACCATAATCCGTAGAATCAACAAACGCTAATGAGGAATGACACGCTAATATTCCGCTTCTCCGCGAATCGTGAATATTAAAATTTACGTAGATGATCTAAACGTCTTGTTTGAGAGAAGTTGTCCTGGCGTCTGGCTTGGACACTCTTGATGTTGATTAATGTTGATCGATATTGATTCATACTGACCGAATCAAGATCAAACGGGTTGGTCAGCTACTTTCAGGCGCTACTCATCATGCGTCTGATGATGTTCACCGACCCCGTTGCGCCAATAACTCGCTGCATGAATATGCGTTTTGTTCATGCCTTTGTCTAACAGGCAATAACGTAAGGGCTGCACCTGACTGAGCTCCGTGGCGATCCATGCATAACCGGTACCGTCCGGTAGAGCTTGCATTTGCAATGTCTTTAATAGCGTCGTCTCCTGATCATTATTCCTGATCCATTCAATCTGCATATTCGTGCCATGCTGTAGCGGGATCTGATCGCGTGAATCTGCGATGCTGATCAGGGCAATGACTTTTGTTTCTACTGGCAATTCTTCCAATCGTCTGGCGATTGCGGGTAGGGCGGTTTCATCGCCGATCAGCAGGTACCAGTCGAAATCCTTAGATACCAGCAGTGAGCCACGCGGGCCGCCTATGCCTAAGGTTTGACCTGGCCTGGCCTGAGTCGCCCAGCTTGATGCGGGGCCATCGCCGTGCAGATAAAAATCGATGTCCAGTTCTCTGTTGATCGCATCGTAACGACGCGGCGTGTAATTCCTGGCGATAGGGCGCGGGGCATCATCCTCTGCGGCTTGCCCGAACTGCGGCAGAATCGGCTGCTCACTCCCTGCTGCTGGGAAAAACAGTTTAACGTGATCGTCGTGCGCAGCCGAGATAAAGCCATCAAGCGCATCGCCGGTGAAGGTGATTCTGCGCATATGGATGCTTAATTGTTCAATACGCGATACGGTCAGCAGACGAAGTCTCAGCTCATGTCGTATGCGTTGTGTCTGGTATAAATGTTCTGTCATTGTCTGTCCTCAGCCTGATCGGCTTGTGATGGAGTTGGGGTCATATATCGCTCAGATTTTTCTCCTACTCTGTGCATATTCTCTGCATAATTTATCTAGCCTTCATCAATGATTTGATGCGCCGCCTGTTCTAAGATGGCAGCTACGCGGTCAGCTTCGGCGGCATTCCAGCTACCCCGGCGTAACATAAGTGCATGTTTCAATGTATGCATGGCTTGGTGTACACGTTCCGGTAAAGATTGCTTCGCTTGTACACGGGCAAACATATCGAGTCTTGCCATGATGCCGTCAACCTGCGCCCGATTTGCCTCCAGGTAGTCGCGCCCGACGGTGGTGATGGCGTACAGACGCTTGCCGCTGGTCGCGGCGTTTTCTGATGACGTCACCTGATCCTGCTCTTCCAGCAAGGTCAACGTCGGGTAGATCGCACCCGGACTTGGGGCATAGGCACCGCCGCAACGTTCTTCGATCGCCTTGATAATTTCATAGCCATGGCGCGGACTGATTTCTATCAGCGCCAATACGATCAGAGGCAGATCGCCGCGGCCAAACACACGTTCCGCACGTTCGCCACGTCCGCGCCCATGACCACCGCCACGCATACGCCCGCCACCGGGTTCATCGTCATAGGTATCATCGCCATGACCGGCAAAATAGTGATGGTGATCGCGATGACCATCATGATGATGGCGACCGCTATGATGGTGATGTCCAGAATGACGTTCGTGATGGCGCGCATGATGAGCGCGCAGAGAATCAAAAAGTTTCATATTGTCCTTTAAAGATATATCGTTAGAACCAAACTTAATGATATATCTTTAATTGGTAAAGTCAAGACGCAATACAAATTTTTTTATGATTCGGCTGTGAACTGTCCTGCGATCTGTCGTTGACCGGCGGGATGAGTTATTGTCGGAATGCAGGTAAAAACTGTTCAGAAACAGCGCAGAATAGTAATTTGCTTTGCCGCTATTAATAGAATCCGCAGGCTGGATGCGGCTTCCGGAAGCATTTCATGCCAACAGGCGCACCTGGCTTGCGAGTTCGTTTGTGAAACTTTTAAAACCTCTGAATTGAAAAATTACATTGATAGAAATAGGACTTACGTAAAAATCAAGACCTCTCACCACAGAGGCACGGAGACACAGAGAAAAGGCAAGAGTAGAGGATTGAATGGTTCTGTAGTATTGGTTAAAGGATTTTTAGACGTCCCATATTGAACCCGCAGGCTGGATGCGGCTTCTGGAGGCATTTCATGCCAACAGGCGCGCCTGGCTTGCGAGCTCGTTTGTGCAATCTTTTATCGGAGAGAGACCGCTATGTACCTTGATCAAGGTCGCCTGATATTGCTGGTATGTGCATCGCTACTGGCCTGCAGCAGCCGCTTTGCGCAAGCGACGGAAGCAGATCCTGCGCAGGTTATCAGCACGCCGCACGCCATCCAGACACTCGATGGCAGCTATCTTCCGGTACAGACGCTTGAGAAAACAGTGACTGATTTGATGACCCGATCTTGCGTCACTGGTCTTGGCATTGCGATCTTCAATGAGAATAAAATTGTATATCTCAATAGTTTTGGCTGGCGTCAAAAAGAGCAGCGACTGCCCCTGAACGTAGACAGTGTGATGTATGGTGCTTCGTTCACCAAAGCGGTGTTTGCCACCATGGTCGCGCAACTGGTGCAGGAAGGAATTCTTGATCTAGATAAACCGGTTGAGCAATATTTGCCGAAGCCTTTGCCGGAGTACGACAAATACCGGGATTTGGCAAATGACCCGCGCTATCAACGGATCACGCTGCGTATGCTGCTGAACCACACGGCAGGCTTCGCCAATTTTCGCCGGTTGAATCCAGATAAAAAACTCATGCTCCACTTCATGCCGGGCAGCCGGTATGCGTATTCTGGCGACGGCATCAACCTCGCTCAATTCATCGTCGAACAGGTGACTAAAAAAAGTGTTGGCGATCTGATGCAGGAGCGAATTTTTAATCCCTTGCATATGCTGAACACTAGTATGACCTGGCAAGAACACTTCAATGAAAATCTCGCATTTGGTCATGATGACAAAGAAAAAATCCTGGGACATAACCGCCGTAGCAGCGTGAATGCAGCCGGATCGATGGACACAACAATCAGTGATTTCGCCCAATTTATACAGTCGCTGATGCAAGGCAAGATACTGAATCAACAGGGCAAAGACATCCTGCTCAAACCAGGCATCACCATCAACTCGGTCACGCAATTCCCGACCTTATCCAGCGCGACAACGCAGGACAATCAAGCCATACAATTGAGCTACGGCTTAGGCTGGGGACTGTTCCAGACACCTTATGGCAAAGCGTATTTCAAAGAAGGTCACGACGACGGCTGGGAGAACCATGCACTCGTCTACGACGACAAACAAATCGGCATTGTCCTGATGAGCAACAGCGCCAATGGCGACAGTATTTTTAAAGAATTACTGGAGGCTTTGATTAAAGATACTTACACGCCATGGAAGTGGGAGGGATATATTCCAGGGGCTTGTGCAGTAGGTGAGGGCGTGAAATAAGTGGGTTGAGATTGAGGTAGATTTTTGCGCGGATGCTTGGCAACTTGGATGATGTGATTTAACTTTTTCTTTACTTACCCAACTGCTTATATTGATATCGCCGACGTTCGTGAAATTGACCTGAGAATCAAGGTTGTTTAGTTTTTTTAGTTAACTGAAACCGTGTTGCATATTTTACATTAATATGTTAACGTCATTTCCTAACTTCAACAAGTTAGAAAGTGAACCATTTTGCTATGAATGAACCTATAAACTTCTGCTCGACATTCGAGCGAGCGCCTCAGTTCATCACGGTGTTCCTGCAGCAACCCGAAACTAGTTGGCTTTCGCTGCTGACTGCGTTTGTAACCCCCGTTATTGCGGCGCTCGGAATATGGATTGCGTATCAGCAAGCGACAATAAATCGACACAAATTGAAACTCGACCTTTACGATAAACGATTGGAAATTTATAACGCAGTACGAAATGCACTCGGAACCATTGTTATGAGCGGGCAGACAAGCCAGAGTATTGAGCGCGAATTTCTAATCGGAATTGCTGGCGCAAAATGGCTATTTAATAAGGAGATTAAAGACTATCTTAATGAAACTCTTTGGCTGCAAATAATTAACTTAGGGTCATTGCAAGGCCAACTAGATGGTCTCGAACGTGGAACCGAGAAAACTGAACTTAGCAAGAAAAGAACTGAGGTAATGAATGCATTAAATAAGCGCTTGAGTGAACTGGACGATATGTTCTATGAGTTCCTACATTTGAAGGCATGACCGTAGTAATAGTAATTAGACCTCATTAATCGCGAGTATTTTCGTAGATTTAAAAATTCAGTTCGTGCCTAAATAATTTTAATGTTTCACGCAACGATGGCTATATTGAAATGGCCTGCCCGTGCAGGTGATTAATAAAGCTTAATCGCCGCTGCACACTGGTCGTGATGCGATTCAGTATTTTTTATTTGTGGAAGATCATCCGTTCACCGTTGTATTGGTCACTTAAGGGTTTCCATGTCATATCGAGTAGCACTAGTCAAGCTGCTTCCCGAAAAGTTTGTAGAAAATTTCCTTAACGGAAGCTTCTATTTAAATACATGCGCGTACTTCTCCCAACTCGCTCAAAGCGACATCGTTCGGTCAGATCTACACGACGGAGCCACGGAAGCAAGGCAAGTACTTGAAGTCACAATACAAGATTCAAAAGGTAATTGGATTCCAATTGGTGGCGTGCAGAATCCGATCAGTTTTCGTAGAGACGATATTTCAAATTTAAACATCCTCTGCTTCTATATGCTGACAGACCGCCCGGAAGATGAGTTCGATGAACGGAATCTTGAATTCGGTAACGTTGCAGTCTTTATCTCCGATGTTAAAGAGTTCGTCGAGTCGCGGCTATGTCGAGTTGGACTGTGACACAAGGCTCGGTGGAATATGTCGAACGTAAGACCTACGATGGTTTTATGGATCCATTCCGCAAGTTCCTGGACTATTCATATCAGAATGAATTTCGGTTCGTCTTTACCACTGGCAGGCGCGCGCCACTATGTCTAGAGATTGGTAGTTTGCGAGATATAGTCGATGTGATATCTAGTTCAAAAGTTGTAAATATCTGGGCGGCTACGCGAGGTGCGAATGCTGAATCCTTCAAGTAATTCGGATGTCCAAGGGCTAGCACTCTTGTCCGTTCCTCGCCTCAAATGTTAGGCACCATTTATGAAGCACTCATCACCCACCCCAAACGCAGAGCGGTCGTCTCGCTGGAAGTTCGCTGCACTTGCACTCAAACATCTGGCTCTTCATGCGGTTATCTGCTTTGTGTTTGCCTTGTTTCTGGGCTGGATAGGGATGCAGATCTACATCGCGCAGCAGGCACCGGATTCGGCCCATGAGTTCGTTGGGATGTACCTGGTTATTGCGATCTATGTTACGGCGCCTATAAGCTGCTGTCTTGCTGCACCGTTTCATCTGCTTGTCTATATGCGCAAGTCCGGCGCAACGCGTCATGTGCTTTCGGTATTGGCATCAATCGCGTCGAGCTTTGTGGCGGCGTTCGCTATTTATCTGCTGTCGAAATCCTGACATGCTGCTGAACCTGTCAATCAAGCAGACTTTTAAAGGCATAGCGGCCTTGAGCTTGATTCTATTCCGGGCCAAACGCTCTATGTCACTGGAATTCGTTCACCTGGCACGTCAGTCGTTATTCTCAACATGAAGACGCACTCCAAGTTTCCGCTGCTGAGTCTCACGCTAGTGCTTATCTCACTTTTCGCCTGGTTCGTCGTTGCTAGTCGTTTAGGCCTACATGCGTTTCAGTCGCAGAGATCCTCACTCCTTTTGCAAGTCGGTGCTGTCGATGGAGTCACGTTTGAAAGCGGGCAGGTGTGGCGGCTCTTGACGTCCCAGTTCCTCCACGTTCACTTTCTTCATATGCTGGTTAATCTTGCCAGCATCTACTTGCTTGCCTCAGCGGTTGAGCGGATATCCGGTCGTACTGCGCTCGCCGTCATCTATCTTGGTGGTGGGACAACAGGTCAGTATTTTGGCGTGCTGCTTCACCCAGGTCTCGTCGGTTCTGGTGCGTCCCAGGCGCTGATGGCCTTGTGTGGCTTTACCTTATTGGCTTACCGGCATTTTTCATCATTGCGGTATGTCGTTTACCTGAGTGCGGCTATCGTGATGTTTCAAATCTCATTGGATGTGTATGTCAGCGGCACATTCAAACCCGGTCATAGTTTTGGCCTTCTGGCGGGCATGGCTTTCGCTACGTTATTCAATCGCATTACGCCAGCATCGCGGGGTGATGCCTGACCATCTCTGTAGCTGAATTTTTTTGGGATAAATTCGCACATTTTTATACTGGCGATCTTCATCATTCCTCCATATTTTCATTTTAAAGTGAAGCCTGATAAATCTTTTTTGATCAGGAGTAACTATGAAAAACATAATTGGAACAGCGATACTGACGCTGACTGTTGCTGCCTGCGGTGGAGGCTCCAGCGGAAGTTTAGCCACTACTACATCATCGTCAACATCGACCTCCACTTCCACCTCCACGTCGGTGACTGTGCCGGGCACTCCCGCAATTAGCCAGATCAAGGCCGGAGACGCTTTGTTGACGATCAGTTTTAACCCCCCATCCTCCAACGGCGGAGCGGTGATTACCAGTTATCTGGCGACTTGTGTTGCTAACGGCAATGCCAGAACTGCTATTGCTGTCAGTAGTCCGATATTGATTTCAGGATTGACGAATGGTACGACCTACACCTGCAATGTCGTTGCGACTAATTCTGCTGGTAATAGTCTGGCGTCACCCAGCGTCAGCGCTAGTCCGGTGGTCAGTGTCGTCACGGGTGTTGATCCTGCCAAGCTCCCGGTCGGCGATGGTAAATTTACCCGTAGCGCGCCAGCGGTCGGTTATGTCTACACTTGCTATTCTGCAGTCGGTAGTGGCGGCGCCACTTCTAAAGGGCCGTGGTTTAATTCCGATGGTGTCACCTGGAGTTCTTTGAGTAAAATCAGTGTCCAGGGGGCGATCAGCTGGGTATCAAGTTTTGCGGTCACTCTGGGCAGTAACCTGGGTATCAGCGGAAATGGTTTGCCCTCAACACCGACGGGTAAATTTCCGATTGCGAGTACAGACCCGGCATATGCTTACGACAGAAACCCTAATTCCATCCAGACGGCTACGATTGCCTGGGGTTTACCTGCCAATCCTACTGTGGCAGCAAGCCCAACCTGTACAGGCTTAGGTGCGATTGGTGTCTTGCTGGACGGAGCGCGTTTATACAATGCGGACGATGGTGCGAATCGTGACGCGGTTGCCTGGGAGGTGCAAGACGCTTGTCAGGGACATCCTGAGCGCACCGGTCAATACCATCATCACAGCATCAGTAGTTGTCTGAGTCAAAAAGATCAGGTCGGGCAGCATTCTCCTCTGGTCGGCTATATCGCGGATGGATTTGGTATCTACGGAAACCAAGGTGAAAATGGTAAGGCCATAAGCAATGCTGATCTGGACGAATGCCACGGCCATACGCATGCGATCACGGTCAATGGTGTCACTGTCAATCAATACCATTATCACCAGACCAAGGAATTCCCCTATACCGTTGGCTGCTTTAAGGGAACTCCCGTCACTATTCATTGATGAGTGCGCCATGCCATGTACTTCTGACGATCACGCTACTGATACTGGCGTTGCTATCACTAGCTTGTTGCGACCCCTATCCATAAGCCGCATGTTGTTGTCCCGGTTCTTTTGTGCTCTTGGGTTGCTGCTGCTGGCGGTATTGGCGGCGGTTGTTCTGGCAGCGTATGTAACGGGTGCTTTCCAGTCTCAACAACATGCCTTGAATTACGACTCGCTGCCGTTTTACCACACCGCAGATTTTCAGCCGCGGTGGGATAAATGGTCCTCATGGCAGCGTACGGTAAAGTTTGATTTGATCGATCAGCACGGCGAACCGATGAGTCAGAATATGTTGGAGAAAAGACCGAGCTTTGTAGGATTTTTCTATGCGGGATGTGTGAGTCTATGTCCAGTCTCGCTCGAAGTATTGCGTGAGCTTAACCGTATCGTAGTTGCGGGCGGAACGGGAGTGCAACCACAATTTCTACTGCTTACGGTTAATCCTGAATTGGATGGCGCAGGCCAACTAGCCGATTATGCAAAGCGCCTTCAATTGCCTGCGAACTGGTCTCTACTGACCGGAAATTCCAAAGAGCTTGAGCGCTTTGCGCACAGCCTGAAAACAGATATCCGCCTGAGAGAAAGCAATGGTGAACCTGTGCACGGAGGTCGGGTATTTTTGCTGGATACCGACAGACGAATTCGTGGTGTGTACGACGCAAGCAGCACGATAGAATTGCTACGTATGCGTGCTGATTTTGAGCGATTGAGCGTAGAAATGTCAGACCAGAAAATATAGATGTTCATTCTGGATAAGTCGTAAAACTGAAATACAATCCGCACTATCCATGCGCTTCTCCAAGGCATATCGTGCCAGAAGGCGCATGGATACCGCGGATTCCATATTTTGATTTTGTAATACTCTTAATACCGATCTTATTCAAAAACCGGATCAATCGTAAGTGGTGCAGTGGCGCTCAGGATTTGGCCTTGCTGTGACCAGGCGGCGAACTGGTAGGTGATGGATTTGTAGTTACCTACATTGGTAATGGTTGCGCCATGCTTGTCAGTGACTTCTGCCCAGGTAGATGATTGTCCTGTGCTTTTGAATTTGAGTATGACGTCAGCGGCGGTGTGCAGGTAGGTGAATTTCACTCCGGTGCATTTTTTATTATTGACGCTGGTATCGCCGATGTAGCGCAGGTAGTCGAGTGCCTGATTGCAGGCTGTGCGTAAATCGCTGGCGTCGTACAGACCGTCGGGACGGCTGATGAGGGAGATCCAGGGCTGGCGGGTATAGGCGTCGAGTTTACGGTTTAACCTGAGTTCGGCATTTTCATCATAAGCCGTTTTCATCAAAGGAATACTGGCGCGGCCGTAGGCGTCCAGCGGCAGGTCGAGCTGGAGGGTACGACTACGCAGACTGAGCGTCAGGTGTTCTACGCTGGCGTTTTTTTCTTTAGGAATAAAGCGGTAATGCTGCTGGATGAAATTTTTGGGTTTGCCATATTTTTCAAACCAGATCATGGCGCGGTAGGTATTGCGGTAGCTGATCCATTCATTTTCTTCCGTCGATACCTGCTTACCCGCGATGTCTGTCGAGCTTGCCACGCCCACCGTACCCGCGGCACCTGCTACTCCAATCACAGCAGGCGTCTGCGCAGCAACCACTCCGCTGGTGAGCAGTAAGGTGAGTAGCAGAGAATAGGTTGTCGTGATCATGGCTGGCATCAGAAACGATAAGCTAAACCGCTGTGTATCGTCAGGTAATTGCGTTGACTGACCAGAGGACTGCGGGCGGCACTGTTGGTCAGATGCACGGCAGAGACTCCTGAGGTCAGTAATACACTGGCGCTGATTTCCCAGTTCCAGTTAACTCCTAGATGTATATCCTTTATTCCGGCAGATGCGCTGTAGTCTGTACTGGTTTTGTTCGTCGGTGAGAAGCCTTCGCTGCCAGATCCGCTGAGCAGTAACGTTGGCAAAATGCCGAAATATTTTTCAGTGTAATCACGGTTTGCCCAGACGATTCCGCCGGAGGCAGCAAGCGTATGGTGAGGGACGATCTGACCAAATATTTTTTGCAGATCAAGCTTCGCTACTAAACCGCCACCATTCGCATGGAGCAGGCTGGTGTTGAGCCTGAGTTTGTCATTTAGGTAGTAATTGAAAAATCCACCGGCGTTGAGTGCAGCACTGATGTCGTTGCCACCGGCAGCTTTTTCCGCTTCGCTAGCAGTGCGGCCGGGTTGATACTGTAGCAGCGGACCAAATTCCATCTCTGGGGTCGGTGATAAATGCATGCCCGCCGTATAAGGATCCGCGATAAAAACCCCGTTACTCCATTGCATCTGTACGATAGGCATCAGGGTCGCCTTGCGTTCCTGTCTGCCTTCGTAATTTGGCGCGGCAGCAACTGCCAGACCGACAAAAATATCACGACTACCGTCCGGCATCACATTGGCAGCGAGCGACTGCGCATATGATTGGCCGGATAGTGCAGTGAGTGCAATGAGCAAAAATTTTTTCATGTCGGATCAGATAATTCAACTCGTCTCAGGTAATACGGAAAGTGTCGATCCTGTGCCGTCACAGATCGGCACAGGATCGACATTGTAATACCTGTAGCCCATCTTATTGCACGGTAACCTCGATGAGGGCGTTCAGATCCGGATAATCTGTGCGTTGTACTTTGACGTGATAGACACCGGGTTTTTGCGGTGCGGTGTAGTACATACCGATTTCGCCCAGACCAAAATCGGCGGGCAAAGGCAGATTAAAACTGCCGCCGTCGGCTTCGACCACACTCCAGGTAATCGGCTCTACCAGGTAGAACACGTTGGGAGCATAGTTGATTGACGCACTGAAATGGTAGCGGGCACCGGCGCTCAGTGTCAGGGTTTTTAAAGGGACTTTCAGTTCAGGGATGAAGTTGAAATTGCTGCTGGCTTCGACGGTGACAGTGGCCTGCACACTCAGGCTGGGGAAGTCGTCGCGCTGTACCTTGACGTGATACACGCCGGGTTTGACGGGTGCCGTGTAGAGGCCGTTGATGTCGATGCTGCCGCCATCGGTTTCTATGACTTTCCAGCTTACAGGCTGGCGCAGGTAGTAGACATTTTTAGGATAGTTGATGGCGGCGCTGAAGCTCTGTGCGGTGCCGGCGGCGAGTCTGACATTGGCTGGCTGGATCTCCAGGGTCGGGATAAAACTTGTGTCGGGGTTAGCCAGTGGCTGTCCTGTGGCTTCCGCTTTGCTCAGTAAGTTTAGAGTTTGTGTGAATTGCGCACTGGTCAATCTAGCTTTTAATCCGTCCAGCAATTTATCTTGCGCATCGCCACCATTGGGGCTGGCGCTGGTCGCAGGCTTGAGCGGGGTGCTGTAAAAATCTGCCAGTGTGCTTGTATCGACGATCCCTTTTAACGCGGTAGTGACATCATTCTGCGCTGTCTTGATGCTGGTGCTGGTCACGTTTTTTGCGACACTATTCGCATCGAAACTGGTGAATATCGTGCTCATGTCAGCACGCATCAGACGCGTTGACAGTAATTCAGTCAACGGGGTGAGGTTCGCGGTGTCGCCGGTAATGCTGATGGCATGCAGCTTGCGGTTGTCGGCTGGATTGGTGATTTCCAATACGCAGGGTAGTGTGCCATTCGGGACTGTCACTTTAAAACTGCCGTCGCTCCCTGTTTTGCCTGTTCCTGTGCCGGTGCGGCATTTGACGCTGACATCGGTACTGGCGATGGCCATACCTGTTGCTGCGGTACCGCTGATGGTTGGCAGCGTTGTTTTGTTATCGCCAGCGCTGTTGCCACCGCAAGCGCTGAGCAGCAGCGGCACCATAATGGCGCTCAATACGCCAGATACGCCAATACGGCGAACGACACTATAGTCAGAATGGCGACGGGATAGGTAGCTGGATTTCACTTGAGACGACTCCTGAAGGAAGAGGGAAATAGGGATTGAAATAGGAGTTAAAAATAAGCAATGGGCGTATGGTAGGCTTTGCAATCCAATAAATCCTCTCCGAAACGTCTCTGAATTGTCATGAATTTGTACAAGCTGGTTTAAGACGTTGTTTTGCGGATTTTGCGTCTGTACATGCGGGTGCAGACGCTTATACAATGCGGAGCTTGGAGGCGTTTATGTACAAACTGATGCTGGTCGAAGATGATGCGAAACTCGCGCAACTGGTCGTCGATTATTTGCAGGAATATGAATTTACCGTTGATGTGGTGGAGCGCGGTGATACGGCCTTGGCCCGGTTTCAGCAAAGCCAGCCAGACATCGTGGTGCTTGATCTGATGCTGCCAGGATTGGATGGCATGCTGGTCTGCCGCCAGATTCGCAGCGTCAGTCAGGTACCGCTGGTGATTTTGACGGCGCGTGAGGATACCTTTGATGAAGTGTCTGGCCTGGAGCAGGGCGCCGACGATTACATCAATAAGCCGGTACAGCCGAGAGTCTTGCTGGCGAGATTGCGGGCCTTGTTACGTCGCCGCGCTGAACCTGCGCAATCAGCACAAACCGCGCAAGCGATCATTGCAGCCAGGGAGTTAGCCTTCGGCGCATTGAGTATCGCCAAGAGCGATCGTGTGGTGCGATGGCGTGGACAGACGGTGGTATTGACGAGTCCCGAGTTTAAATTGCTGTTGCTGCTGGCTGAATCGGCGGGTACGGTATTGTCCCGTAATGACATCCTGAAAGCCATGCGCGGGATAGAATTTGATGGCATTGATCGCAGTATCGACAATACGATTTCGCGCTTGCGACAGAAGTTTGATGACAGTGCCGCAGCCCGGATTAAAACAGTCTGGGGCGAGGGCTATCTGTTCAGTCCCTCTGCCTGGGAATGAGTGACATGAGCATTTCGTGTCTGTGTCTATCATGATCTGGCTCATAGAATCATGAACCGGATTTTCTGGCGATTTGTCGTGCTGGTGTTGCTGGCGATTACGCTGGCGTCGTTTGCTGTGTATTTTGCGATTAATCGCTTGTTTGGTGATCCGCTGGAAGAGATCGCCTTACGCCAGGTTTCGGCTCAGATATTTTTGCTAGAACAATATGTGGATAAAGCTCCCGCCGATGAATGGCTGCTGCGCCTGAATAAGGTCAGGGAGGTATCGAATCTCAACATAGACCTGATCCCCCTACCGCAAGCACAGTCGGCGCTTGACGGCGATCAGCGTTATGCCTTGCAGCGCGGTGAGGTGGTGCTGGATATCGCCAGCAAATCTTTTTATCGTCGGGTTGACCTTAATGATAGTAAGTACGCAGGTAGCGCTGGCGATGTCATTCATGCCAGGGACTTGCCGATTGACGTGGGCGTTGTCTTGAAGATGGAGGCGCTACGCTATGCCATCGTCGCGCTGTTTTTATTGTTGCCGATTGCATTCTGGTCACGCTCGCATTGGCGCGGACTTCAGCAATTATCCGGCGTGGCGGATGAATTTGGTCAGGGTCATCTGAATACGCGGATTCAGCTTAGCGAAAGCTCTATCCTGTTCCCGCTGGCAGATTGCATGAACCAGATGGCGAGCCGTATTGATGTGCTGCTGGAGACGCATAAAAATTTACTCCATTCGGTATCGCATGAATTGCGTACGCCGATTGCGCGCCTGGAATTTGGTCTGGAGTTATTGCGTAATGCACCGCAGGCAGTCCAAGAAAAACGTATCGCGGCGATGGAAGAGGATATTCATGAGCTGAATGCGCTGGTGAATGAACTTCTGGATCTGACCAAGCTTGATCAGCAACATGCCCTGAAGCGTCAGTCATTTGCGATCGACGGTATGTTGCAGGATTGTTTGCATGCGATGGAACATCAATTGACAGGTCAGGATATCAAGCTGGAACTTGCCAGTGATCTGGGTGAGTTGAACGGCGATCGTCGCTTGCTGTTGCGGGCTATGGGTAATCTGCTGAACAATGCGATCAAGTATGGTAATGGCGTCATACGACTATCCGCACAACGGTCTGGCACCGATCAGATAATGATGACGGTCGAAGACAATGGACCTGGTATCCCCGTTGTTGAGCGTAGCAGGATTTTCGATGTGTTTTATCGGATTGATCGTAGTCGTGATCGGCACACCGGAGGCTTTGGCCTGGGGCTGGCAATTGTGCAAAAGGCGATACAGCTACATGGTGGCAGCGTCGTTGTAGAAGAATCTGCTCTGGGTGGGGCGAAATTTATTGTGTCCCTGCGGTGACGGTTGTCGCTGGAAATGAGGACTCAGCAGGCCGCAAAAATAAAAGTCGCATGACGCTGATGGCATTGATTTATAGCCTCACAGCCTCATACGACCTTAATGTCCGTCAGCGATGTTCGCCTGACAGCTTAATCAAATATTTCAATCAAATTATTTACTGATTGCTTGCGTACGTTGTTCCAGCCAGGACTTGGCTGGACCGGAGACGCGCAGCGATAGGCGTTGCAGTACCGTCGCATGATAAGCATTGAGCCAGTCAATTTCATCATCACGCATCAGCGACAGATCGATACAGCGCGTATCAATCGGACACAGGGTCATGGTTTCGAATTTCAGATACTCGCCGAACTCACCCTGGTGACCAGCGATATTCAGCATCAGGTTTTCGATACGCACTCCCCATTTTCCCGAACGATAAATGCCAGGCTCATTCGATGTGATCATGCCCGCTTCCATCGCGGTATGCGGCTCTGGCATCGCGCCGGAAATCGACTGCGGGCCTTCATGCACATTCAGGAAATAGCCGACACCATGACCTGTGCCATGACCGTAATTGATGCCTTCTGCCCAGATCGACGCACGTGCCAGCGAATCGAGCATGGGAGACAATGTGCCTCGCGGGAATTGCGCACGCGACAGATTGATCATGCCTTTTAATACCAGCGTGAAATCACGTTTTTGTTCGGTAGAAACGACACCAATCGGCACCACGCGTGTGATGTCTGTCGTGCCGTTCAGGTATTGGCCGCCAGAGTCGATTAACAGAAGGCCATTGCCTTCGATGATGGCGTGAGATTCAGGCAATGCGCGGTAGTGTGGCATGGCGCCATTGCCATTGAAGCCGGCAATCGTACCAAAACTTGCCGAGACAAAATGCGGCTGACGTGCGCGGGCGGCGGTGATCTGCTCATCAATCGTGAGTTCAGTGATACGTTCTTTGCCGAGAGATGCTTCCAGCCAGCTAAAGAAGTCACATAGCGCAGCGCCGTCTTGCTCCATCGCTTCGCGCACGAATTGCGCCTCTTGCGGTGTCTTGCGCGATTTCGCAAAGACCGAGGGATTGATCGCTTCGATCACTTTGACCGATGCCGGTACCGATTGACGGAAACCGAACGTAATACGGCGCGGGTCGATTAATAAACTGCTGCCTGCAGGCAGTGCTGCCAATGCGCCGGATGCCTTGGCGTAATCTGCGATATAGACGCCGTCTTTTGCCAGTATTTCAACCAGTGCAGCGGGAACTTTGCCATTGGATACAAACAGCGCAGCACTGTCCTGGCTGATCAGGGCATGGCCGACAAACACCGGGTTGTAGCTTACATCGGAGCCGCGTAAGTTGAAGATCCAGGCGATATCGTCCACGGTTGAAACGAAATGCCAGTCGGCGGCTTTTGCACGCATTTGTTCGCGTACGAGTGCAAGTTTGTCCTGACGGCTGACCACTGCATACGGTGCCAGATGTTCAAAGATCGCGGCTTGCGGCAGGGCCGGACGATCTGGCCAGATCGTTTGTAGCAAGTCTTTACTGGTATCGAGCCGGGTGCCATTGGCTTGCAAGGCTTGCTCCAGCAGGCGGGCAGTCGCCAGTCCTAAAACTGCGCCATCGACACCGACGGTCTGACCGGTTTGCATGGTCGCCGCCAGCCAGTCTATGTGCAGGGTGGCCGCAGCCGATGCGATTTTCATCATCTGTATGCCGGTCGGTGCCAGCTCTTGTTCTGCCTGGCTCCAGTAGCGGCTATCGACCCACAGTCCAGCGAAATCCGCAGTCACGATCAGAGTGCCCACAGAGCCGGTGAATCCTGAAAAATGCTCACGACCTTGCCAGTGTCCCGGCAAGTATTCAGACAGATGCGGATCTGCCGACGGAATGATGTAGGCGTCCAGACCGGCTGTCTGCATGGCGGCGCGCAGTTGTACCAGGCGTGCAGGAATCGGTGAGGTGACGGCGGCTGGGCTGAGTGGACTGTTCATGTGAGCGACGCAATGTGAATGGTGAGTGATGGTGGTGCGGAGTCGAGTGAATCAAAATCGAACAAAACGAATAGAAGCAAATTACGGCATACAAGTGGTAGTACTTAAGCGCTAACACCGGTAAGTAAGTACCAAGTGAGCAGTAAGCACAGGCAAACAAGAATGTAAGTATATCGTAGATATATTTAATTTCGCGCCTGAAAAGCAATTTCCAAGTTTGTTCCGTGTTTCTTCAAATACGGCGAATGAATCAGCTCAATTGCGCAAATAACGACGCATGACATTCGGTGCGGGTTCATTGGGGTTGGCGTGCGAGTATTCAAGCTCTGGTGCCACTTCGAATTGATAGGCGGCGTAAAGATCAAGCAGGCGCGGCTGATCGACCCGCACGCCAAGGCGCAATTCATCCACATGTGCCGTCTGCGCTGCATGGATCACCGCTTCCAGCAGATGTTGCGACAGGCTCTGACCGCGAAATGCCGGTAACACACCCATACGCATGATTTCCCAGGTGCCGGAATCGGTATCAAGAGGCAGCCAGCGGACAGAGCCGATGGGTTCCTCCGCAGCCAGCAGAATGAAGCCGCCACCTTGCATCAGATCGCCGGTGACGCGCTCGCTGTCTTCATGATGACCTGTAGAGCCGGGGGCAACTTTGCCGGCCCAGCAAGAGCGGGTCAGATGAGCAATCAGTTGCGCATCGTCCATTGTCGCTTCTCTGACCACAATTTCCATGGCAGATTAACGTACCCGCATACCAGGCTCTGCACCTGGCCAGGCTTCGAGGATGTACAGACCCGGATTGGTTTTTTCATCGGCAGCAGACGCAGCCAGTACCATGCCTTCGGACATTCCGAACTTCATCTTGCGCGGTGCCAGATTAGCGACCATCACAGTGAATTTGCCGATCAATTGTTCTGGCTGGTACGCAGACTTAATACCTGAAAACACATTGCGGGTGCGGCCTTCGCCGACATCCAGCGTCAGGCGTAATAATTTGTCCGAACCATCGACATGTTCGCAGTTGACGATCTTGGCGATGCGCAAATCGATTTTGGCAAAGTCGTCGATCTTGATTTCTGGCGCCAGTTCTTCGATGCTTGTGATACTGCTGTCCGTTGCAGTTTCTGTTGCTGTCGTTGCTGTAGAGATCGCTGCAGCAACATCGGTAGGTGCATCGAACAATTGATCGAAAATTTTGATATCGACACGTTGCATCAGGTGGACATACGGCAGTACTTTATGCAGATGCGGCAACGGTGTGGCGACATCCGACCATTGCAACGGTGCGATCTGTAATTGTGCTTCGACCTGAGTGGCAAGCTGCGGCAATACTGGTTTCAGGAAAATCGTCAGGATACGGAATGCTTCCAGCAAGCGGCTACACACTTCTTGCAACTTCGCATCGTTCTCTGCTTGTTTGGCGAGTTCCCAAGGCTTATTCGCATCAACATAGGCATTGATGATGTCAGCCTGATCCATGATGGCACGCAAGGCTTTGCCATAGTCACGCGCCTCGTAATAAGCCTGAATATCCGGGGAGACTTTGCGCAGCTGATTGATAAAGGTATCGTCCGCTGTCGCCCAGTCAGTGACTACTGCGCCGTCAAAACGCTTGGTGATAAATCCTGCGGCACGGCTGGCGATGTTCACATATTTGCCGATCAGATCCGCATTCACGCGAGCGACGAAATCTTCAGGATTCATATCCAGATCTTCGACCTTGGCATTGAGTTTGGCCGCAAAGTAATAGCGCAGCCATTCCGGATTCATGCCGATTTCCAGATAGCGTAAAGGGGAAATGCCAGTGCCACGGGATTTCGACATTTTTTCGCCAGAGACGGTCACGAAGCCATGTGCATACACATTATCCGGCGTTTTGTAGCCAGAGAATTTCAGCATCGCAGGCCAGAACAGCGTATGGAAGTAGGTGATGTCTTTGCCGATAAAGTGAATCTGTTCCGTCGTCGGGTCTGCCATGAACGCGTCGAAATCACGTCCGATTTTGCCAAAATAGTTTTTCAGGGATGCCAGATAACCGACCGGTGCATCCAGCCAGACGTAAAAATATTTCCCCGGCTGATCGGGAATTTCGATGCCGAAATAAGGCGCATCACGGCTGATATCCCAGTCACCCAGACCGCCATCGCCCTCCAGCCATTCTTTGCATTTATTCGCGACTTCTGATTGCAGGCGATTGTCTTTGAGGGCCCATTCACGCAGGAACTCAACGCATTTGGCATCCGATAATTTGAAGAAAAAATGTTCTGAGGATTTCATGACCGGCGTTGCGCCAGTCAATACGGAGTAGGGATTCTTGACTTCGGTAGGCGCATACACAGCACTACAGACTTCACAAGAATCGCCGTATTGATCCTTGGCACCGCATTTCGGACATTCGCCTTTGATATAGCGATCCGGCAGGAACATATTTTTGACCGGATCAAAAAACTGTTCGATTGTTTTTGTCGTGATAAAGCCGGCAGCTTTCAGTTTGCGGTAAATGTCTTGCGAGAGCGCATGATTTTCCGGTCCGTCAGTAGAATGCCAGTTGTCAAAAGTGATATGAAAACCGTCCAGATATTGTTTGCGGCCAGCGGCAATCCGCGCGACGAATTCTTGCGGCGTGATACCCGCTTTTTCCGCTGCGATCATGATAGGTGCACCATGGGCATCGTCAGCACCGACGAAATGCACTTCGTTACCCGACATTCGCTGATGCCTGACCCAGATGTCAGCCTGGATGTATTCCATGATGTGGCCGAGGTGGAACGGTGCATTAGCGTAGGGAAGGGCGGTGGTAACGAACAGCTTGCGCATGGTTGATGGTCTTTTAATTAAACAAACAAGGGGCATGTATTTTAACAGCGAAAGCAGGGGCAGGACGAGGGAGTTGGGATCCTGTGCGCTGCAAGTCACGCTGAATTGCCTTGCTGTACCGTTTTTATAATCTGCTCTAATTGACTAATCCGCAATGCTGGCGCGACTGACAGGCGATTTGTGTCTGGAGAGGCGCATGGATAGTGCGCAGTCTGTTTTGGATTGTACGATATTAAGAAGCTGGGACCCACGTAAAAACTTGCTTGCACTACAGGGCTATACGGTTCTGATAAGCGTTTTGCGCTAGACTGGCGAAAATTCAATGGAGATTTGCATGACTGTTACAGTAGAAGATATTAAAACCGCTTTGTCCCTGGTGATAGACCCGAATACCAATAAAGACCTGGTGTCCTCCCGGTCCGCAAAAAATATACAACTGCTTGGTACAGATGTCACGCTGGATGTTGAACTGGCGTATCCGGCTAAAAGTCAGATGGATCTGATTCGTCACATAGTGACTGATGCTGTCCGTGCCGTTGCAGGTGTCGGCAATGTCAGCGTCAATGTGTATGTCAAAATTGTTGCGCATGCAGTGCAGCGCGGCGTTAAATTGATGCCGAATGTAAAGAACATCATTGCGGTTGCGTCTGGCAAAGGCGGCGTCGGCAAGTCAACGACCGCAGTCAACCTGGCGCTGGCGCTGGCCGCTGAAGGCGCTGCTGTCGGTATTCTCGATGCCGATATCTATGGCCCGTCGCAGCCGATGATGATGGGCATCTCGGGTCGTCCAGAGACGATTGATGGCAAAACCATGGAACCTCTGGAAAACCATGGTCTGCAAGTGTCGAGTATTGGTTTCATGATTGATCCTGATGAGCCTATGGTCTGGCGCGGTCCTATCGTGACACAGGCTTTGCAGCAGTTGCTGGAGCAGACCAACTGGCGTGACCTCGATTATCTGATCGTTGATATGCCACCAGGTACAGGTGATGTGCAATTGACCTTGTCGCAAAAAGTGCCGGTCACGGGCGCTGTTATTGTAACCACGCCACAAGACATTGCTTTGCTTGATGCGCGCAAGGGTTTAAAAATGTTTGAAAAAGTCGGTATCCCTATTCTCGGTATTGTGGAGAATATGAGTACGCATATCTGCTCCAATTGCGGTCATGCAGAGTCAATCTTCGGCGAAGGCGGCGGTCAAAAGATGTGTGCTGAATACGGGGTTGATTTCCTCGGCGGCCTGCCATTAACGATGGCAATCCGTGAACAGGCAGATTCTGGCAAGCCAACGGTGGTTGCTGATCCGGATGGCAAGATTGCGCTGATTTATAAAGAGATCGCCCGCAAACTGGCGATCAAAGTTGCGGAAAAAGCGAAAGATATGACCAGCAAATTCCCGACCATTACCGTGCAAAATACTTGAAGCCTTGAACTCTCGAACCTTAGTGCAGACCCTGATGAATACGGACGATTGCTGAGATGAATGGTCTGGCTGATATTGACTACATGCAAATGGCGCTGGAGCTTGCCTCCCGCGCCACCATTGCTACGTCGCCCAATCCCAAAGTAGGCTGTGTCATTGTCAAAGACGGGCAGCTTGTCGGTCAAGGCTGGACTCAGCCCGTTGGGCAGGCACATGCTGAAGTACAGGCATTGCGCGATGCGGCAGCGCGGGGACTGGATGTGCGCGGTGCGACTGCGTATGTAACGCTGGAACCTTGCAGCCATTTTGGACGTACGCCGCCTTGTGCGAACGCCTTGATTGACGCGGGTATTGCCAGGGTCGTAGCTGCGGTGCAGGATGCCAATCCGCAAGTCGCAGGACGTGGATTGCGTATGCTCCATGAGGCGGGGATTCAGGTTGACTCCGGTTTGCTGGGGCAGCAGGCAAGGGAAATGAATATCGGGTTTTTTAAGCGAATGGAAACCGGTAAGCCCTGGGTGCGAATGAAGGTCGCTGCTAGTCTAGATGGCAGGACGGCTTTACCGAATGGCGAAAGTAAATGGATTACAGCCAGTGATGCGCGCGACGACGGCCATCTGTGGCGCGCCCGTGCCGATGCAATTTTGACCGGCATAGGTACTGTGCTGGCGGATGATCCGCAGATGACTGTGCGTGCTGTTACGACACCGCGACAGCCACTGAAGATCGTGCTTGATTCGCAATTGCGCATATCACCAGACGCTGCATTGCTAAAGGATGGCAGTACCGTTCTGGTCAGTGCGAAAGAGGCGGATTCGGGTTTTTTGAGCAGGCGACAGGCGCTTGTCGAAAAGGGTGCAGAAATTCTGCATTTGCCAGGCTCCGGTGCTCACGTGGATTTGTCCGCCTTGCTTCTGGAGTTGGGGCGCAGACAGATCAATGAGTTACATGTCGAAGCCGGTGCCACGCTCAATGGCGCTTTAATTGCTCAGAGCTGCGTAGATGAATTGCTCATCTATTTTGCACCGAAAATACTTGGTGATGGCGCGGGTCTTTTTCAACTTCCTGAACTCAAAAAAATCGCCGAGGCGAGGCAAGTGAGATTGCATGAGGTCACGCAAATTGGCGATACTCTCAGGATATTGGCGCGATTCTGAATCTGCTTTGTGTCAAACTTCTCCAGAGCAGGTCGAGCTTATGATGCGGCGGTTGGACGCGATGTCCATTGTTTAAAACTTTGCTTGCTGATGATGTTGAACTTGGTAAAAATAACTGAAATTTTCGCATTCAGGGTGGCATCAACGGGCATCCAGCGACCTTGTTCATCTGTACCGAAATTGACTGAATACGTCATGCTCTTTGTCATCGGAATACCATCCAGGTCGTAATCGACCTTGACCGGTTTTCCGCTGGTTTCCTCAATCAGGACCTTGGCTTTAAACGATAATTTATTCTGCTTTCCTTTAACCAGGAAAACGATGCAGGTTCTGTTGTCGACCATGATTTTTTCTGTACGTTCAACCTCGCCATTGAATAAAGCGTAGTCAGGATGTTCTGCGATATTTAGCGGGAACTTCACATTTGCAAGACCGCTTTTTTGTGCTTCTGTCAGCCATATCACGTCCCATACGGGTTGTCCGTCTTTCCAACCGCTTAGCCTGATTTTTTTGTGTGTTACTTCCTGGCTCTGATTGTCGCTATCCAATACTTCTGTATCGGTGACAACCTCGCCAGCCACATAGGGTTGATTCGCTTGTGTAATGCTTAAGGCGCGACTCCACAAAGGGTCAGCACTGCCAGCCGCAAAACTCAGAGGCGAAGAGAGGAGAATGAGCGAAACGAGAAGGCGTCGTAACATAGAAATAAGCTCACAAGTATGCGGACGAAGAAGAAGGCGTGACCGCAAAATAAAAAAAGGATCATCAAGCAAAACTCGATGATCCTTCTAAATTGGTCGGAGTACAAGGATTCGAACCTTGGACCCCCTGGTCCCAAACCAGGTGCGCTACCGGACTGCGCCACACTCCGAAACTTACATTAATTCGCTGCTAGTCAATTTTCATTGTTGAGGCGAATTTAAAACTTAATTCATTGAAACTGTTATTGATTACTACAGTTTAAATTGAAAAAAGACCGTAGGATAATAAACCTGACGGTCTTTAAAATCTGGTCGGAGTACAAGGATTCGAACCTTGGACCCCCTGGTCCCAAACCAGGTGCGCTACCGGACTGCGCCACACTCCGAAGACCAAGATAGTATCGCGCTGCAGGCCGGATGTCAACACCTTTGTCACACTTGCGCTCTGTGGTTTCGTCGCGCTAACCAGCGCGCAGGCAAGAGAATGTCCCCGGGATCATAGGGATTGTGCGCTGTCAAATTGCCTATATTCGCCGTTAATCGGGTCTGTGAAGGCGATAGATTTTGCTAGCAATTGTAATGGCGCAGAAAAATCATCGCCTTTACATGGCAGGGCGACCGGATAAAATGTATCGTTCACGATCGGTGCTCCCAGGCTTGCTAAGTGCACGCGTAATTGATGCCGTTTTCCTGTCAGCGGTTTTAATTCATATAAATCGTTGACCCCTCGGCGTTCAATGATGGCGATGCGGGTTTGGGAATTGGTTTCCCCTTCGACTTCTCGCATGACGAAGAATTGCTCTGCGTCTTCCATCCGGCTCCGGTGAGTCAGTGGAAAAATTTGATCTGGCAAGTGCGGCGCTAAAGCATGATAAGTTTTATGAACACGCCTTTGCTGAAATAGCGCTTGATACGCTCCTCGTGTTGCAGGGGTTGGTGAGAACAAAATCACGCCGGCGGTTTCGCGATCTAATCGGTGTATCGGCGTCAGATGTTGATTGCCGGTTTGCCTTTTTAAGCGCACCAGTAAAGTCTCTTGTAAAAAACGACCACCCGGCGTAACTGGCAAAAAATGAGGTTTATCGACAACGAGCACATGCTCATCATGATACAAAATGACCTCAGAAAAAGGGATAGGTGTTTCATCCTCGATTTCGCGATAGTAGAAAATGCACATACCGCGTTTTACCGGACTATCCGCTTGCAAGACGGAGCCGTGCTGATCGACGACTTCCCGTCTCTCTATTCGGGATAACCATTGCCGAGTGCTGACATCGGGAAATTGGTGAGTCAGAAACTCCATTAAATCTGACCATTGACCTTCGGGTAGCCAGAGGTAACTCGGCATGACGCCATGGCGTATTCGGAGCGGTAAAGTAGAGGGGGTGTGAGGATTTTTTTGCATCGATGGTACTTGTGCTTTGACCTGAATTTATTTGGTAATGGTAACACTTTCAATATGGCCGATGATTTGCTGTTTTAGTCAGAAAGCAGTTGTACTTGTTCAGGCTTGTTCAGACGTATTGACACTTATTCGCACTTCCGATTTGCATGTAGACAGCTCCCGGCGGGTCAGAATTTTCGCATTAGCTTTATTGACGCAGGTGAAGGCGGTAAAATGCGGGTTTTAACTTTTACCGTTTTGCCATGAGTTTGATGAATATGGCAAACATTTCACTTAATGAGCAGCCCCGTGTCAATTATTCCAAATACCTCCGCGCCCGTCCGCACCCGTTTTGCACCTAGCCCGACTGGCTATCTTCATGTAGGCGGTGCGCGCACAGCCTTGTTTAGCTGGGCTTTTGCCCGTCATTTTGGTGGTGTTTTTGTCTTGCGCATTGAGGATACGGATCTGGAACGATCGACGCCCGAGGCTGTGCAGGCAATTTTGGATGGCATGAACTGGTTGGGTTTGCAGCACGACGAAGGTCCGTTTTATCAAATGCGAAGAATGGATCGCTATCGCGAAGTGCTTGCGAAAATGTTGGCAGAGGGGACGGCTTATCATTGTTACTCGTCACCGGAAGAAGTCGAGGCTATGCGTGAGCGTCAACGTGCCAGTGGTGAGAAGCCGCGCTATGACGGCACCTGGCGTCCAGAGTCTGGCAAGACTTTGCCGGAGATCCCTGCAGATCGTAAGCCCGTTATTCGTTTCAAAAATCCTCTGGATGGCGAGGTAAGCTGGCTGGACGTCGTTAAGGGGCAAATCACTATTGGTAACCGCGAGCTTGACGATCTGGTCATCGCAAGACCTGATGGCACGCCGACGTATAATTTTTGTGTGGCGGTCGATGATTGGGATATGCAAATTACTCATGTGATTCGTGGTGATGATCATGTGAATAATACGCCACGTCAGATCAATATTCTGAACGCTTTGGGTGCGAGTCTGCCGCATTATGGCCACGTCCCGATGATTCTTGGTACGGACGGACAAAAGCTCTCAAAGCGCCGTGATGCCGTCAGCGTGATGGATTATCTGGATAAAGGTTATCTGCCGGAAGCGATATTGAATTATCTCGCGCGTCTTGGCTGGAGTCACGGCGACGATGAGATTTTTTCGATGGAGCAAATGTGTAGTTGGTTTGATCTGAACCACTTATCGAGTTCACCAGCACAATTCAATCCTGAGAAGCTGGCCTGGATTAATAATCACTACATCAAAGCCGCAGACAATACGCGTCTTGCAGATTTGGTTCGTGCACAAATGGAAAAAGATGGTGCTCAGTTTGAACATGCGCCTGAGCTGCCGGCGGTGATCGCTTTAATGAAAGAGCGGACCAATACGACGAATGAATTGGCAGAGGCGTCGATGCTGTTTTACCGCCAGCCCAATGCCGATGCCGCATTGCGTCAACAGCATATTACTGACGCAGTGTTGCCAGCACTCGCGCATTACGCTAGTGCGTGTAAAACGGTGGAATGGAATAAGGCAGCGTTGTCTGCAATGATGAAGGAAACTTTGGCTCAGTATTCCTTAAAGATGCCGCAACTCGCCATGCCTTTGCGTCTTCTGCTTACCGGGCAGTTGCAAACGCCTTCCATTGATGCCGTCGTAGAATTATTTGGACGCGATGTTGTACTTCAGCGCTTAAGTTCTGTCGCGTAGTAAAATTTAGAGAAGGAAATGAAAGGGGCTTTACATAGTATGGCCTTGCCCCTATAATCTCGTTTCTGTTCTGGGGGTGTAGCTCAGTTGGTAGAGCGCTTGCATGGCATGCAAGAGGTCAGCGGTTCGATTCCGCTCACCTCCACCAGCAATCGATTTTGAAGTAAGTTGGTTAGTGTGAAAAAATGCACTTGCCAAAATCAAGAAAAGTAGTATATGATCTTGGTCTTGCTTGATTGCGAAACAGTGAATTAAGTGAGAAGAAGTACAGGTCAGTAACAAGGACAGATCATTGTCCCCATCGTCTAGAGGCCTAGGACATCACCCTTTCACGGTGAGTACAGGGGTTCGAATCCCCTTGGGGACGCCAGCTTGAATTAACGAAACATCTATAGATGTTCGTTGATATAAAAATAAAATAAGCCGCTTAAAGCGGCTTATTTTATTTCCTCCGCTTTAATTCCCTCTCAAAATTTGCGTCTCTTTTTGCATTTCTTATCTGGCTTCGGATTATTTGATGCCTATCCAATGTCATCGTGCGAACGCTACTCAGCATTACTTCAATTTTAAATAAATTCTATTTGTATTACTCATCGCAACAAAGTTGTAAGTGCGAGGACAGGCCTGTTCAATTAGACGTCTGTATTTTCACTATTTTCTGAACAGATCTCACTAATACATGGCCTGAGGCTCAATAAAAACCAGCTCCAACTTACTTGATCCAGATGCATACCGATTCAAGCTGACCTCAAATGGATTTCGTGAAAGTGATCCTTTGGTTGATTTTCTTGAATCCGATGATCAAAAGTTCCCGTAGAAGATTGTGCGATCTCGCATTTACTTGATAAGGAAACGATCATGCGCAAATTCAATTACGCTTTTATCTTCGCGGCAGCACTGGCGGCAACTGCACTGAGCAATGCTGCTGATGTGATGGTAGGTGGCCAGAGTATGCTGGCAAGCAAGGACATCGTCGACAATGCGGTGAATTCTGCCGATCACACAACATTAGTTGCTGCAGTCAAAGCCGCAGGTCTGGTTGATACATTGAAGAGTAAAGGTCCGTTCACAGTGTTCGCACCGACGAATGCTGCATTTGCAAAGCTGCCAGCCGGGACGGTAGAAACTTTGGTGAAGCCGGAAAATAAGGCAACGCTGACTAAAATCCTGACCTACCATGTTGTACCAGGCAAGCATGATTTTATGAGTATTGCCGCTCAGATTAAAAAGCAAGGCGGCGTCGCAGAAATGGATACCGCAAGCGGTGGTAAATTGAAATTCATGATGAATGGTTCACATAATATTGCTGTCAAAGACGAGAGCGGCAATGTAGCTAACATCAGCACCTACGATGTATATCAGTCTAATGGTGTGATCAATGTTATTGATACCGTATTGATGCCGAAGTAATGTACTTTAGCTTGTAAGACCTCGTCGTTCAACAAAAAACACCGGATGATTTGTCCGGTGTTTTTACGTAGGCCCTCTATGCATTAAGGTATATTGTCATCGCTTTTTCACTGCAAATGTGCAAAATTATTTAACTCTTTGCTTTTCCAGCTTGCGTGCCAACGTGCGTCGATGCATGCCTAATCGTCTGGCTGTCTCGGAGATATTAAAATCAGTCTCTGCCAGAACCTCATGAATTCTTTCCCATTCCAGGTTTTTGATCGACGTAGAACGATTCGTCAGTTCCACTTCAGCTGCACCAGCAACATGGCCAAAGGCTGCTTCGATATCGTCAGTATTTGATGGCTTGGACAGATATTGACAAGCGCCTAGTTTGACAGCCTCAACAGCAGTCGCAATACTGGCAAATCCTGTGAGTACTACAATCAACATTGCAGGATTATGATTGTGTAATAGCTGAACGCAAGCCAGACCGGATGAATGGCCGTTAAGTTTGAGATCTACTACTGCATATGCCGGCATATGCTTTTTTAATAATTGTTCAGCATCCTCAAAACTGGTGGCATGCAGCACCATATACTGGCGTCGCTCAAACGAACGTGTCAGAGTTTTTGCGAATGCGGTATCGTCTTCAATAATGAGCAGTTGACGATTATCAGACATAAATTCTTCCAGTTTTTTTAAAGCATGATCGCTGAGAGCGGCAAGGTAAGTTCGACAACGGCACCTCCCTCGGTACGATTGTGTGCACGCATACTGCCACCTAATTTTCGTGCCACATTCGTCACAAAAAACAATCCTAATCCACTACCGGGTTGTGCTTTCGTTGATTGATAAGGCTCCCCGATTCTAGGTAGTATCGAAGACGAAAATCCATGGCCTGAATCGGTGACGATGAAGACCAGCATCTCGTGTTGCCGCTTAATTTCGAATCGTAGCCAATCTGGCGATGCTTCTAATGCGTTATCAAGCACGTTATAGAGCATTTGTTTTAACGCGGTATCAAAAACGATGGCGATATCGCTGCCAATATTGTTGAGAAATTCAAAACCGACAGGATGCCGGGTAGTCGTGAATTCCTGCACCAGTTCATTTAAAAAGGCCGTCATCGTGGTTTTGATCGCAGACTCTCCGCGTGCTTCGCCGGCAGAGAGCAAGATGCCGCTCACAATACTTTTACAGCGCTGCAACTGAGTTTGCATTTCGCTGATTTCTTCGATTAATTCCGTGTTTTTACTTAATTCAGGCATTCGTTTCCAGTCGCCGAGAATGACTGACAGAGTCGCGAGTGGCGTACCTAATTCATGAGCTGCGCCGGATGCTAATAACCCCATGCGGACAATATGGTTTTCTTCCGCCGATTGCTGACGCAGATCAGCGAGTTGAATATCCCGAGCCTGAAGATTGCGTGAAATGCGTTGAATAAAAAATACTAAAAGTGCGGCATTCAACACAAAACAAATAATCATGCCTGCGATATAGAGTTTTGACAGCCCGCCATTTTCTGCGATCGGGAGAGGCAGGGGAATAGAAAAAACAGAAAGGCCTGCCAGGCACGCGCTGGAGATCATCGCAATGATCCAGCTCGACCATGCTTCCAGCAAGACGGCACTTAATATGACTTGTAAGAGATATAGCAGGCAAAAAGGATTGGTCGTTCCACCGCTCAGATACAGTTGTGCGGTCAGACTGGCAACATCGACCAGCAACGCAAACAATAACTCACCGTTACTCACAATCGAGCGCTCATGCCAACGCAGATGACTGGCGATATTGAAAGCAATTAAGCAAATCAACACGAACAGCATTTTTAAAACCGGCAAATGGATATTGAATTCGACACTGACAATAAAAATAGTCGATAGTTGCCCCAATACTGCCATCCAGCGTAACTGGATGAGTTGCAGCATATTCTTATGACCCGCGGAGTTTTCGTACTCTTTGGCAATAGCTTGTTGAGTCTCCTTGACTCTTGGTTTTTCAGACAAGCCGATGTAATTGATCATGCAGATGATGCTCCACAGAGATTGGTTGTCGCCCGGCGGCATTCAGTGATTTTACTAGTTCAGCACTGAATCACCACGATTACTTTTCCTGCGGAGCAGGATGAAACAAGCGAAACAAGTCATTAGTGCCAGCAGATACCAGACGATTGCATAGACCAGATGGTTATTATTAAATTGAACGACAGTCAAACCACCCGCCGGAGTTGAACCCTGTACTGTATTAGCCGATGTTTTTGCCTGCGGCGTCCCATCCATGTCGATGAAATAAGGAGCAACATGGCCTATCGCAAACGAAGTCGCCATTGCTGCGACATCGCGGGAATACCAGCGATGTTCTGCCGGTTGATTTGCCTGTAAAAAAGTACCGCCCGGTTCGCTGATTCTCAGTAGTCCTGTGAGTACGATTTTATTTGCCGAGGAACTCTGGTCGCTTGCTGCCTTGACGGATGGCGAAGAACTTTCTACAGATGCCTGTTGCAAGATCGCAGCATTTTTTTCCGATACAAAACCACGATTGATAAGAACGATACATTCTTTACTGATCTCGAACGGTGTGATGACCCAATAGCCGCGACCGAGTTCTGTGGAGGCGAGTACCAGAATGTCGTGTGTTGTGTTTGAACTGATAAAGTTGCCGCTGACACGGACGTGCCGGTACTCGTCGGATTGTGCGGTGATCGTTGATGCAGTATTGCAGATAGGGGCATCTTGTGCAGGTGCATGCACGCGCTGTTCTACTCTCTGTATCAGGTCCAGTTTCCACTGCAAGCGGTATATCTGCCAAGTTCCTAGTGCTATAAATCCAAGTGTTATTACGACGAGGGTACATAAAGCCAAGCACTTTAAAGTGCCAGATGAAGACGACGGATTTTTCTTTACGATAAATCCGTCGCCTGTCATGACCGAAGGCGGCTCGATAACACTCATGGCATAGAGCGCATCGTCTTCATATCGTCAGCTGGCTGCTTAGGAATAACTGGTGGAGCTACTGGACTGACCACAGACTCTGGTTTAGTTTCTTGCATGGTGTCATGCATCATGCCGGGCATCATATTGTGATTTAAGTGGTACATCACCCAGAGCGAGCCACTCATCATAATGAACACCAGCATGCCTGTGAACAATAGCGCTAGCATAGACCATCCACCTTCGGACTTGGTATTCATATGCAGGAAATACACCATATGCACTACGATCTGTACTGCCGCAAATCCCAACAGAATAAATCCGGTCGTACTTGATTTATCAAAGACTTTGCCCATCACTAACCAGAATGGGATTGCCGTCAAAATCACTGCCAGAATAAATCCTGTGGCATAGGTTTTCAGGCTACCATGATCGGCATGCATATGACCGTGCTCATGGTGATCGTCATGATGACCGCCGTGTTGATCATTGTGGCCGTGCGCATGCGCCATGTGTTCTTGGTTTGCGCTCATGGCAAGACTCCCATCAAATAGACAAAGGTAAATACGCCAATCCACACCACATCAAGAAAGTGCCAGAACATTGACAGGCACATCAGTCTTCTACCGTTTTCGGGTGTAAGACCATGACGGCCAATCTGGAACATCAGTGTAATCAGCCAGATAATACCGAAAGTCACGTGCAAGCCATGTGTGCCGACTAAGGCAAAAAACGAAGTCAGAAAACCGCTGCGCTGAGGGCCTGCACCTTCATGTATCAGGTGCACAAACTCGTATAATTCAAAGCCAATAAAGCAGGCACCCAGCAAGCCGGTAATGGCGAGCCAGATCAAGGTAGCGGGAACACGCTTACGCTGCATTTCCAGCATGGCAAAGCCATAAGTGATCGATGATAACAACAGCAAGGACGTGTTAACCGCAACTAGCGGCAGGTCAAATAGTTCTGCGCCTGTAGGGCCACCTGCATAGTTACGACCGAGTACGGCATAGGTCGCAAACAGGCAGGCGAAGATAAGACAGTCGCTCATCAGGTAGAGCCAGAAGCCGAGCAAAGTGCCGTTTTCAGGATGATGCTCTTTGACATAAAAGTCACTGCTGGCATGCATGCCAGTATGTGAAGTTGCGCTGGTGTTCAAACTGGTAGTCAAGTTCGTATCCTCGTTTGGAAGAGTTAGAGTATTAGACATAGCTCGCACCTTGGCCAACACCTAACAGGCGGGTACGTTCGCCTTCTGTCGCAACGACATCAGCAGCAGGGATGTAGTAGTCACGTTTGTAATTGAAAGTGTGAATAATAATCGCCACCATCATTACGGCAAAGCCAAGGCCTGCCAGCAACCACATTTGCCAGATCAGGGCAAAACCACATACCGCACTCAACAGGGCGATGATGAAGCCAGCACCAGTATTCTTCGGCATGTGTATCGCCACAAAACCATCTTGTGGGCGAGCGTACTGGTTGCTCTTCATATCCGCCCAGGCATCGTTGTCATAGACTTTAGGTGTGAACGCAAAGTTATATGCTGGCGGCGGTGAAGATGTTGACCATTCCAGCGTGCGACCACCCCAAGGGTCACCAGTAAAGTCACGCAGAGAGCCACGACGCTTAAAGCTGACGTACAACTGAATGATGAAAGAGGCGATACCTAAGGCAATCAGGAAAGCACCGAATGCAGCGATCTGGAACCAGATTTGCAAAGAGGGATCTTCAAAATGGCTCAGGCGTCGTGTCACACCCATCAGGCCGAGTACATATAAGGGCATGAAAGCGAAGTAGAAACCGATCGTCCAGAACCAGAAGCAGCATTTGCCCCAGAAATCATCGAGTTTGTAACCAAACGCTTTTGGAAACCAGTAGTTAATTCCGGCGAACATACCGAACAAGACACCACCGATAATCACATTATGGAAGTGAGCGATCAGGAACAAACTGTTATGCAGAACGAAGTCTGCTGGCGGCACCGCTAACAACACGCCAGTCATGCCACCGATAACAAACGTGATCATAAAGCCGATGGTCCACAACATCGGTAATTCAAAACGGATACGGCCACGGTACATTGTGAACAACCAGTTAAATATTTTCGCTCCGGTCGGGATAGAAATAATCATGGTTGTAATGCCAAAGAATGAATTAACACTCGCACCAGAACCCATGGTGAAGAAATGATGCAGCCATACCAGGTAAGACAAAATCGTGATCACCACTGTCGCATAGACCATAGAGGTGTAGCCGAATAAACGCTTGCTGCAGAAGGTCGATACGATTTCAGAGAAAACACCGAATGCAGGCAAAACCAGAATATACACTTCAGGATGACCCCAAATCCAGATCAGGTTCACATACATCATGGCGTTGCCACCCATGTCGTTGGTGAAGAAGTTGGTGCCGACCATCCGATCCAGTGACAACATACCCAATACCGCGGTCAGCACAGGGAAGGCAGCAACGATGAGTACGTTGGTGCACAGTGCCGTCCATGTGAACACAGGCATTTTCATCATCGTCATGCCGGGTGCGCGCATTTTTACAATGGTCGCTATCAGGTTAATCCCTGAGAGTAAGGTGCCAACGCCAGCAATCTGTAGTGACCAGATATAATAATCAACGCCGACATCCGGGCTTGCCAGAATCCCGGACAGCGGCGGATAAGCCAACCAGCCGGTACGGGCAAACTCACCCACGAACAGCGACGCCATCACCAGGCCTCCACCGAATGCTGTCATCCAAAAACTAAAATTATTCAGAAAAGGGAAAGCCACATCGCGCGCACCGATCTGTAGTGGAACCACATAGTTCATCAAGCCAGTGACCAGAGGCATGGCGACGAAAAAAATCATGATGACACCATGTGCTGTAAAAATCTGGTCATAGTGATGGGGCGGCAAAAAGCCTGCAGAGTCACCAAATGCCAAGGCTTGTTGCAGCCGCATCATGATGGCGTCGGCAAAACCGCGCAACAGCATCACCAGTGCAAAAATCACATACATAATGCCGATTCTTTTGTGATCGATACTCGTGAACCAATCGCGCCATAGCATGCCCCACAAGCGGAAATAGGTAAGTGCGCCAAGAACAGCGGCACCGCCCAGACCGACCGCAATGAATGTCGCCAGCAGTATGGGTTCATGAAAAGGGATGGCATCCCAGGTGAGACGGCCGAAAATCAACTTTGTCAGATCGATGTGGTCTTGCATCTTTATTTTCCGGTGGTAAGAGGGGATGCGGAGCAGATGTCAGCATCTGTATTCAACGCGAGGCGCGACGCACTGTCTTGTCTTACGCGCTCAGCAAACATGTTGGTAAAACTGGTTTTGATGCCCGATGCGGCATACGCTTTTGCGTTTGCGCTGGCATTACTCATCATCATTTTGTCCATGCAGACCTCGCCGTCTGCAACACAGCGGTTCAGGATGGCGTGATATAAATCCGCGTCAACGGCGGCATAGCGGCGTATCGGGTCGCGCTGACTGGGCTTTTCCAGTTGCAGATAGTCGTTGCGAGCCAGTGTATTTCCTTGCGCCTTGTTTTTTTGTACCCAGAGATCAAAATCCTGTGCGCTTAAACCATGAAATTTGAACCGCATATCCGAAAATCCTGCACCACTGTAATTGGCGGAAAAACCGTCAAACTCACCTGCTTTATTGATCACGGCATTCAGCGAGGTTTCCATGCCTGGCATGGCGTAGATCTGACCCGCCAAGGCAGGAATAAAAAAGGAGTTCATGACCGTGGATGCGGTGATTTTGAAATGCACCGGAACATCAACAGGCGCTGCCAGTTCATTCACTGTCGCGATACCGAGGTCGGGGTAGATGAATAACCATTTCCAGTCCAAAGCGACCACTTCCACATTCAGCGTTTTGGTACCCGCAGGGATGGGCTTGTTTTCACTGATGCGTGACAATTTGCGGTAAGGGTCTAATGTATGAGTGCTAATCCAGGTGATCAGTCCCAGCGCAATAATGATCAGCAGAGGAGCACCCCAAATCACGAGTTCCAGTTGGGTAGAGTGATCCCAGTCTGGTTCATACGTGGCAGCAGTGTTATTTTTTCTATATCGCCATGCAAATAAAAATGTCAAAATGATCACGGGAACAATGATCAGTAACATCAGCATGGTAGATACCCAGATAAGATGGCTTTGCTGAGCCGCGATATCGCCGGAAGGATTCATTACAACGGTGTTGCAGCCTGCGAGCAAGACCGTTGGTAATAAAACCAACATGAACCGAATTATTAGTGAAGTCATTTTTGAGCTATATCAATACTAAAAAAATTTATGCTACTGTACTTGTAGTGACGGACATTGACGATTGGACGTTTTGTCCTACCCTAACCATACAGACATGAGTAACCACAGAGTTACCGGCAAACACGACAGAGACGACTATGACGACGACCAGCAGCAGCGAAAAACATTCAGACTTCACTATAGATTCTTCTGCTAAGAACACCAGAAATGCCAAAGCCGATCACGGGTCAATTGCACCCGGAGAGATTGCCATCGGCGTTGTAATAGGACGTGCATCGGAATACTTTGATTTTTTCGTGTACGCCATTGCATCGGTGCTGGTTTTTCCAGAGGTGTTTTTCCCTTTTGAGCAAAGACTCGAGGGCACGCTATACGCTTTTGTTATTTTTTCATTCGCGTTCCTGGCGCGTCCTTTTGGGACGATTGCTTTTATGGAGATACAGCGCCGCCTTGGGCGTGAAGCGAAGTTGACGATCGCCTTATTTTTGTTAGGCATTTCTACTGCGGGTATCGCATTTTTGCCGACATTTAGCCACCTTGGCGTGACGTCGATTGTTTTGTTATCTGCGCTGAGAATAGGGCAGGGGCTTGCTTTGGGCGGTTCATGGGATGGCTTGCCGTCCTTGCTTGCCTTGAATGCACCTCAGAACAAACGTGGCTGGTATGCGATGCTAGGGCAACTGGGTGCGCCCGTTGGTTTTATGATCGCGGCGGGATTGTTTGCCTATCTTCTGGCGAATCTGTCGGCCGCCGATTTTCTCGATTGGGGATGGCGTTATCCTTTCTATGTCGCATTTGCCATCAACGTGGTAGCGCTGTTTGCCAGATTGAGACTGGTTTCCACCAATGAATACACGCATTTGCTGGATGAAAAAGAGCTGGAGCCAACCAATATCGTAGAAATGGCGGGTTCTCAAGGACGTAATTTGTTGATCGGCGCGCTGGCTGCCCTGGCAAGTTATGCCTTATTTCATCTGGTGACCGTATTTCCACTTTCCTGGATTACCTTGTATTCACAACGTGACCTGAGCCATTTTTTAATCATACAAATGATTGGCGCCGCATTGATGGCAGGTGGCGTGATTGTCTCCGGCCTGATTGCGGATCGTATCGGACGTCGTAAATTATTGGGCTCACTCGCGTTGATGATTGCGGTGTTGAGCGGATTTGTGCCGACGCTGTTGGGTGGCAGCGAGCTGGGGCAAAATATCTTTATATTGCTGGGATTTAGTGTGCTGGGCTTGTCTTATGGCCAGGCAGCGGGAGCCGTAACCGCTAATTTTTTACCTAAATATCGCTACACCGGCGCTGCGTTAACTTCGGATATCTCCTGGCTGGTCGGCGCGGGATTTGCGCCTTTAGTGGCGCTGGGCTTGTCGTCGCATTTTGGTCTGGAGTACGTCAGCTTGTACTTGTTGTCTGGTGCCGCATGTTCCATGGCAGCCCTGAGTTTGAACCGCGCGCTTGAGATAAAAAATTGATGGTTCCATGGAATCGCTGACTTCTGCCTTTTCTCAGTGGCCAAGTGTCCCTGTGGTGAGCGGTTTTAGTTTTTGCATCATTCCTGTAAATATCTGATCATTGATTAATTCGACAACTGAATCCGCAGCACTGATGCGCCTTCTGGAGTGAAATGCCTCTGGGAGCCGCATCTAGCGTGCGGATTCAATCCAGGGAATTTCTAAAAATTTCATCTCTGGCATATCGCCTCGTTTTATCGCAAATCTTGAAGGCCGCAATGCCGACTACCGGTGTATGACGGCATCGGATTCAGTCATCTGGCGAGACGCTGTTATGTCTGGGTCAAAGCGTGAGCGAAGTTACGCATCCTCAAAGAATAAAATATTTTCATATGGAAATAATTGCCACATGGAAATTAAAAAGTTACACTATCTGCCTTTGCTTTTGGCGAGTGGTGTCGGAGCAAATCCCCATTTTTTAATTTCCGGTGTAATGATGACAAAATTTCTGATCGCATCTCTCGTCTTAATTTCTGCTTCTTCTGCGTTTGCTTCTGAAAGTGCGCCTGTTCTCGAGAAGCAATCCTGTGAGAAACCAGCCTATCCAAAAGCATCTTTGATGAATGAAGAATCTGGTACGGTTGTGTTCTCAGTCCTGGTCGGTCCTGATGGTGCCGTAATGGACTCTAAAGTTGATAAATCCAGTGGCTCCAAAACTCTGGATAAGGCAGCCTTGAAAACTTATACCGCATGCAAATTCAAGCCAGCGACAAAAGACGGCAAACCTCAGCAAGCCTGGACAAAAATTGAATACGTATGGAGCCTGACCTGATCATCAATCTGGCCGCTCATTTGTACTTCGCTGTCAAAACTATCCGCTACTGATTTCCCCCGCTCAATCAAGACAATACAATGCAGCACTTGATTGGTTCTGGCTAAAGCAGATCAACGCATAAGCATGCGTGAAAATGTTCTGCTTTAACCGGGAGTGTCGCGAACCCTGGCCGCTGATATATTTGCTAAACTAAAGAACTCACCACTTCTGGTTTTTGCAAATCATCCGATCTATGAAAATTCAATCTGCTTTATCTGCCAGCACTGCACGCACATTGCCAGGTGTACTGGTGACTTCTATTGCCGGTCTGGTTTTATGTGCGGCTAACCCCGTTTTTGCAGTGGACAAACCTGCGATATCAGCTGTCTCGGCAGCATCATCTGTAGCCGCATCAACTGGTCATAACGACGCGGGCGGTATCGATTGGCGCAAAGATAATGATGTGGATGCCGCATTTGCACAGGCAAAGGCATCGAAGAAACCTATGTTTTTATATTGGGGCGCCGTCTGGTGTCCGCCTTGCAACCAAGTCAAGGCAACCATTTTTAATCGTCAGGATTTTATTGATCGCTCACGTCATTTCATCCCGGTCTATCTGGATGGTGATACACCAAGCGCGCAAAAACTGGCTGCCCGCTTTAAAGTACGCGGGTATCCGACCATGATCTTGTTCAAGCCGGACGGTTCTGAAATCACGCGTTTACCTGGTGAGGTTGATGCTGAGCGATATTTGCAAGTATTGGTATCGGCAATGAACAGTAGTTTGTCAGTGCAAGACAGTCTGAAGCTTGCTTTAGCCGGAAGTAAAAAAGTCAACGCAGAGGACTGGAGTTTGTTAGCAGATTATTCCTGGGACGATCCTGAGCAAAAGCTGGTCAATAACAAAGAGGTTGCAAGCACTTTGTTCCGTCTGGCTGAACTTTGTCCTGCCGGCCCCAATGCGACTCGCTTGTATTTAAAAGCCTTGTCGGTGAGTGCAACGACACCGCCGGGCCAGAACGGTATTGATAAGACCGTGGCGGTAGAGAAGGTGATTAAGGCATTGGGGGACAGCCATCTCGCCAGAGATAATATGGACATCGTCACAGGCAGTCCCGCTGAATTACTCGATTATCTCAGCGCACCTAAAACCGATACCCGAGGCAAGTTGATCGTGGCGTTGAATGCTGCTTTGCTTAAACTCGCCGATGACACAACCTTGTCAAAAACGGATCGTTTGGGTGCCGTCAATGGTTTAGCGACGCTGGCTAAATTAGATAACGCCAAACCTGAATCTAGTTTTCTGAAAGATATTCAAAAGCGTGTAACGCAGATTGAGCAGGCGACGACAGATGCGTATGAGCGTCAATCGGTCGTGAATGCTGCCGCACATGCGTACGGCTCTGCGGGAATGCTGGATGAGTCTGATAATCTGCTGAGGGCAGAATTAAAGCGCTCACATTCTCCGTATTACTTCATGTCCAGCTTAGCCTCGAATGCCAAGAAGCGCGGTGATAAAGCTGCCGCCGTGAACTGGTATGAGCAAGCCTATAACGCTGCCAAAGGCCCTGCAACGCGTTTGCAGTGGGGTTCCAGTTATGTCAGTGGCTTGACAGAATTGGCGCCATCGGAAGATGCACGCATAGAAAAAGCAGTGCAGAGCGTACTGGCAGAAATTGGCACTACCGAAAACGCATTTTATGAGCGTAACCGCGCCTATCTGGATCGCATGGGAAAGAAGCTATTAGAATGGAATAAGGACGGTAAACATCAAGCCTCTTTCCAAAAAATTCGCACACAACTCGACGGTATTTGTGCAAAATTGCCGGCAAATGATCCGCAACGGGCAGCATGCCAGGCTGTTTTGAGTAACGCTAAGTCTTGAGACTCCAGATAAAAAACACCTCACACGCTGAAAAGCATGTGAGGTGTTTTTTATCTTCAGGCAAGTGCTGACTGCACCACTTAGCGTTGTTCATACTCTAGTGCTGTTCAGACCCGGGCATGTTGTGGTTTTTGATGTGCATAACTGAAATAAGATTCAATGCTTAAACTAATTCTGGAATTGGTTAACTGATAGCAGATGCAACAACGACACCTTTCGCCGGATGGCCTGCAAGGAACATCTTCAGTTCACCCGGGTGGAAGGCGGACCATGCTTCATCGGATGTGAGTGGTTTGGTCGCAATCACGGCGATTTTATCGTCAGGTTTATTAAATTGACTAAAATCGATGCTCTTGTCGCAATCGATCAATGCTGCGGTAGAGAATGGATACTCACGCACGACATAATGTAAGTTAGTAGAGCAGTGTGCAAAAAGAGCGTCGCCGTTGGACAGCATAAAGTTGAATACACCGTGCGATGCGATTTCCCGCGTGATATCGGTGATTGCATCGAACAAGACACCTGACTCTGGAATGGCCTGTGCGCTGGCATCTGGAAAGCGCGTGCGCAGGCCTTCCATCAGATAGCAGAACGCCAATTCACTATCGGTTTCGCCAACGGGATGGTAGAGGCCTTGCAATTCAGGATGGAAATTTTTCAGATCACCATTGTGAGCGAAGATCCAGTATCGTCCCCAGAGCTCACGCATGAAGGGATGATTATTTTCCAGAATGATTGTGCCCTGAGTTGCTTTTCGTATATGAGCAATAACGTTGCAGGATTTGATGGGATTGCGTTTGATCATCTCGGCCAGAGGCGAGGTGATAGACGACAGGTGATCAGTGAATAAGCGGCAACCAGAGCCGTGATAAAAAGCGATACCCCAGCCATCCTTATGCTCATCCGTCAGACCGCCACGCGCCGAAAATCCCTCAAACGAGAAAGTGATCTCTGCGGGGTTATTGCAATTCATTCCAAGTAACTGACACATCGCCTGCTATCCTGACACTAAAAACAAGGTACTACGCCTAAAATACTCTTGCTGTGGAGTAAGGTGTAAATTATTTACACTTAATTGCAAATATTTTTCATTTATTCGGCTTTGAAGTTCTGTGCGAAGGTGAATTCGTCGGTTCTAGCCGTATATTTGAGGCCTTTTCGCAACGCCCAGGTTGCGTACTGGTGATGTAGTGGAATCACTGCATAGTCCCTCATTGCCAGGCCCATGGCCTTTTTTGCGAAGTCACGGCGCTTGCTGTCCTCAACAGACCCCAGCGAGTTGCGAATGAGATCATCTACAGCGGTATTGCTATATTTCCCCCAATTCCAGCTTCCCCAGCCAGTTTCTGGATTCACTGTCCCGGTAATCGTCCGCAGTGCAAAATCGCCTGCCAGAGTACCCCAGCCGAGTAACGACATGCTGAGCTCACTTTTGGCGGCTCTTGGCAGATATACGGTCATTGGTAAGGTTTCAATTTTGGTTTGAATACCGATTTTGCTCAGGAATTGAGCGACAGTCTGTACCACTTGCTCATCGTTGATGTAGCGATTGTTCGGGCCATGCAGTGTCAGGGCGAAACCGTTTGGGTAGCCAGCTTCTGCGAGTAATTTTTTTGCGCCTTCCGGATCGTAGGTGTCGATCTTTAAGCTGTCGTCGTAGCCAAGGATGCCCGGTGCCACGATATTCGATGCGGGTACGGCAAGGCCTTCTAAGATGCGATCGCTTAAGGCCCGACGATTGATTGCTTTGGAAATCGCTTTACGCACGCGGATATCATGAAAGGGATTATTCGGCAGAGGTTTGCCAGCCTTATCCGTTATGTAAGGTGATGCGTGCGCCTGTTGGTCCAGATGCCAGAAAATCGTCCGCCAGGAAATCTTTTGTTCTAACTTGATTTTAGTGTTTGTCTTTAGCTTTGGGAGGTCTGCAGGAGGCACGCCGTCTATGGCGTCTACATCCCCCGCCAGCAAGGCGGCAACGCGTGGCGCGCCGCTGGTCAGTATGCGAAAAGTTACTTTGTCCCAAGTGGATTTTTCACCCCAATACTGATCATTACGAATCAGCTCAATACTCTCGCCACGCTTGGCTTTGACGAATTTAAACGGGCCGGTGCCGATCATCGCTTTGCCGCTATTGAAATCATCAGTGCTCGCTGTTTGTGTAATTTTTTTTGAGACGATAAAAATCGAATTTACATCCAACGGCAGCGGACCATAAGGCGTTGCTGTTTTTAAACGGATGGTATAGGCATCGACGGCTTGCTTACCGACGATTTGTCTGGTGTAGCTGGTGAAAGGGCCGGGGCTAGTGAGCAGCGTTGCAGGTCGATCCAGTGAAAAAATGACGTCAGCGGACGTTAGCTCCGATCCGTCGTGAAATTTTACGCCATGACGTAATTTGAATTCCCAGGTTAATGGATCGATCGCCTTCCACGATGTCGCTAATCCAGGCACGAGATTGCCATTGGCGTCGACATTGACTAATGCATCGAATACATGAAAGGCAAAAGAATTATTTGGCCCGCTATTAACGTAGTGCGGATCAAATGAAGTTACATCAGCCGATAAGCCTATACGCAAATCAGCGGCCTCGCTATGGTTTGTCCAGATTGCGCCAAATAGCATTGCGCTGGCGGTGCTTAATGCGATCAATGTAGTGCGTGCGAATAAACGCATGGTATTACTCCGAATCTTAAAAATACCTGAACGTATCTTTGGGTCATGCTGCGTTCAAAAAAGCGATAGTAGGTCTTGCTCAGCATAAAGTAAAAGAATCAATGCGTCTGCTTATATGCTGTAAGGGTATAAGGGATGGGCGAGTTGGTACGAAAAACTGGAGCGGCATTCCTTATTCATCCTCTTTGAATTATGTTAATCTGACAATCTTGTCGATTATGTTCAATCGGCTTCGGTTTCATTTTATGTGGAGACGTTATGCCTGTATTTGTTCAATCTGGACTCCAGCGAATTTTTCAAGGTATTCGCCAGGGCCAAACTTCAATGACTGCTATGTCGATACTGCTGGCATCAGGACTGATGATGAGTGCCTGCGCTGCAAAACCTCCGGAGAAAATTGCGATGGCTGATCAGGAACCACAAGTGATCTCGCTTGCTTATCATCAGTCAGTGACTTCTGCAGACGGGGTGCTAAAACTCGAAGTGACAGATGTCAGCGATAGTCGTTGCCCTGTTAATACACGCTGCGTTTGGGCAGGGCAAGCAACAGTGAGTGTAAAAGTCAGTATGAACGGTAAAGCCGAAGAAAAACTGGTGATTGGGACATTCGCACCGCCCGCGATGAATTTGCCAGGTGATGCTAGCTACGGCGCTTATCGTTTTTCTTTAGTCAGCGTAAGTCCGGCTAAGGCAAGTCCTGACGCCATCGCACCAGAGGCTTACACATTTGGAATCAAGATAGTCAAATCCGGTAGTTAGCATTATCAAATGAATGGACGAAAAAAAGCTGCCGGCCTGATTAACAGGTACGGCAGCTTTTTTATTCCGCTATTCCGGCAAATAAAACGAGTATTAGTTACGGACTACGCGTTTGTATTCGTTGGTACGTGTATCGATTTCGATTACATCGTCCTGGCTCACAAACAGTGGCACTTGAACTGTGTGGCAATGCGCTTCGATTGCATTTTCAATCTTTGCTTCTTTCAATACGTTGCCTGATGTGTTGCCTTTAACTGCTGGCTCAGAGTAAATGACCTGACGTGCGATCGTCGTTGGCAATTCAACAGAGATTGCTTTGCCATCATAGAAAATCGCTTCGCATTCCATGCCATCTTTCAGGTAGTGCAATGCATCGCCCAGATTTTCTTCTTCAATTTCGTACTGCTCGTAGTCAGCATCCATGAATACAAACAAAGGGTCTGCAAAGTAAGAATAAGTAACCGGTTTTTTGTCCAGTACAACGACGTCGAATTTGTCATCGCCGCGGAATACGTTTTCTTGCGGGCTGTTTGTCAGCAGATTCTTCATCTTCCACTTGTAGGTGAAGCCCGTGCGGCTGGAGCCATTGACGTCAGAACGCAAAACGATCATAGGCTTGCTGTCGACCATAATAATGTTGCCAACACGAATTTCTTTTGCAGGTTTCATAGTGAATATACGTAAAAAGGTGGTTGCATAAAAATCATCTGTCACCTACTGGCTACTTTGGGTAGTGAGCCTTGCAAGCCTACGTCTGATTGAATTAGATAAGTCGTTTTCAAATACGTCAAAAATTAACCGCACATTTTACCTCATTTTTATCGGCTATTTACTTAAGTGAGCGGGCAAACCTGAGTAAATTGCTACTTAAATCACCATTTTCGTGCAATCTCGCTTGCCAATTGATAGAGCGGTTCGTAATTTTTTGTATATCTGCCAGAAACGATGGCCAGATAGAGGACCAATCAACTAGATCTTCATGATTAAGGGCGCCGTTCCAGGCTAAGGAGAATGCGTCGGCGCTGGCAATGTCCGGTGAGTAACGCTGTAAAAATGCTTTTAACTTAACGTGATGCAGGTTTTCGTCTTGTGGATAAATATGCCAGATGAATGGCTTACCTGCCCACTGAGCGCGGACGAAAGAATCTTCTCCGCGTACAAAATTGAGATCGCATGCCCATAATAGTTTGTCGTAGTCTGGTTGAGGTACAAAAGGCAGCACGCGAACTGTCAATGCGCCCTTAGTTGACGAGATACCGGCAAGGGCTTCTTCGCCGAGAAACATTCTGACTGCCGATGAGGCGACGCCTTCTGGCACCAGGCAAGTGACAGGGATGTCGCTCTCTTCCCAAGCTTGGAATAATGCGGTTACAGCTGCTTGCGGATAGCAAAATAAAGAGACTTTGAATGCGGTCATTTCCGATGACGTAACGCCTAATTGCGCAAGAAAATTCTCGACTTCAACGGGATCGGATTGAAAGGCTTGGCGCTTTTGCTCCAGCTCGGCCTCAAGTAATAAGCCACCGGTTTTGCTGGTAAATCCGGGGAAGAAAAAATGCTTTGTCAGCGGCAGTCGGGGATGTGGCGATGGTAAGGTATGGCAACCTTCCACCCATTCCTCTGCAGTCAGGCCTTCGAGATTTAACCAGACCGGACGCGGCACGCACATCGCCATTGCCGTAATGTAGGCTGGCGGAATATCACAGGCAAAAAACTCAATCACAATGTCCGCAATTTCATCGGGAGTGAACTGTGCATCCTGATTACGCCAATGTTTAATAACGACATTCGCGAGCTGTTGTTCATCACAATGAATATTAACGTCAGGGCAAATTCGTTGAAAGCTGCGCAAATCGTCTACCCATAAGGTGACGGCGATCTGATGTTCTTGTTCCAGTTGCCTGGCCAGACGCCAGCAAATGCCGATGTCGCCATAGTTATCTACAACTTTGCAAAAAATTGCGAGCGATGTTGTCGGCGGGTTTTCTACATGCATAGTAAGTCGTTCAGATTGTACGATTTGCAATCAGCATTGCCATGAATGAATGTGATAAAGAGTGTGATAAAGAACATGAGAAGTAATGCATGCCTTACTGCATCCTGATCTGTTGGTATATGCCTTAAGGCATCGTTTAACGGTAATTATTTTTCCATTCACGCAAAGCGCCAAAGTTGCTCGCGTCACTTTGATTTGCCAAAATTTTACCACCGTCGATTAAGCGACGAATGACGGCAGCTTCCCGGATGCGCAAAAATGGATTGGTTTGTTTTTCCAGTCCGATTTGGCTCGGCACGGTCGGGATACCTTCGTCACGCTTTTTTTGTTCGGCAACGATACGCGTCAGTAGCGCTTGATTATCCGGCTCTATCTCTCTGGCAAAGCGCAAATTGGACATCGTATATTCATGGGCACAGTACACTTCGGTATCCTCAGGTAACGCTGCCAGACGATCCAGTGACTGCAGCATTTGCGCAGGTGTGCCTTCAAATAAACGTCCACAGCCACCGGCAAATAAGGTGTCGCCACAAAACAGCCAATGCTGCTCAGGGGCGAAGTAGGCGATATGACCTGAGGTATGACCTGGCACTGCCAGCACATTCAGTGTTAATCCGATTTCTGACAATGTCACTTCCTCATCTTGATGTAAAGGATGAGTTACAGCGGCGATACCATCATTCTCCGGGCCGTATACTGGGATCTCCGGAACTTTATAGCGTTGTAATAATGAGGGAACACCACCTGTATGATCGTTATGATGGTGTGTGAGTAAAATAGCTGTTAAGCGTAACTGATGCAGACCCAGTGTTGCGATGATGGCATTGGGATCTCCCGGGTCAACAACGACGGCATCAACGCCATTATGAATCAGCCACAGATAGTTGTCGTCAAATGCGGGTACAGTCAATATACTGAGCACAGCTTTTTTGCTACCCTGATGCTGGGCTGAAAACGCATTTGGCGAGTTGTCCGGACTAATCATAATTTGATATGAATACAGATAAAAGTCCCATTATAGACCTCGGTGCATGGTTGGCTCAGCCAGCAGGCAGTTATATTCTCGAATGGGAGCAGACATTACTCGATCAGCTCACTGTGGACATTTTTGGCTTTAACGCAGTACAAATCGGCTTGCCACAAATTGATGCCTTGAGAGCGAATCGTATGCCTAATAAATGGCGGACGAATAATAGCTTACCAGCATCGCCTGCTAAACGGCGTGACATGTTGTCTGTGTCAGATTTATCTGATGCAGCCGGTATGGCCGATAGCGTGAATCCAGTTTTGCCGCCTATCGTGCTTTGTCACGATTTTTGTGAACTGCCGTTTGATTCACATAGTATTGATCTCGTTGTCTTGCCGCATATATTAGAATTCGCTGAAGAACCCCATCAGATTTTACGTGAGGTAGAGCGGATTTTGATTCCTGAAGGTCGCGTGATTATTTGCGGATTTAATCGTGCAAGTTTGTGGGGTGCCCGGCAAGCGGCAGGGCGTCTTGCCGGAAATTATTTTTTACCGAAAGAAGGTGATTTCATCAGCGTGCCGAGGATGAAAGACTGGCTCAAGCTTTTGAATATGGAAGTGAATCACACCGACTTTGGTTGTTATGCGCCACCGTTCCGGACGGAAAAATGGTTAAAGCGCAGTGGTTTGATGGAAAATGCGGGATCGAGGTGGTGGCCTTATTTCGGCGCGACTTACACTATACAAGCAATTAAACGAATTAAAGGAATGCATTTAATTGGTCCGGCATGGAAGCATAAGCGTGCAGCGCGCGGTAATGCTGTGCCCGTGACCAATCGCAATAAGAATCATGGATAAGATAGAAATTTTTACAGATGGTGCTTGCAAAGGTAATCCTGGCGTGGGTGGCTGGGGCGCCTTGTTGATTGCAGGTGAGAACAAAAAAGAAATGTTTGGCGGTGAAAAAGATACGACCAACAACCGCATGGAATTGATGGCCGTGATCCAGGCTTTGTCGGTGCTTAAGCGACCTTGCCATATCACTTTGCATTCGGATAGCCAGTATGTTTTAAAAGGGATTACCGAATGGATACAGGGATGGAAGGCCAAAGGCTGGAAAACGGCATCCAAAGCACCCGTAAAGAACGTCGATTTATGGCAGCAACTCGATCAGGCTCAGGCTACTCATCATATTGAATGGAAATGGGTGAAGGGTCATGCCGGACATCCGGGCAATGAACGGGCGGATCAATTGGCGAATCGCGGCGTTGAATCCATATTGCCGTAAGCGGTTAAGTCCGATGAGGCCAGGCGAAGCAAACGAAAGGCATACTTTTTGCTGAGGATAAATACTATTGAAGATTTGCGCCAAATAAGTGCGCTTTTATAGGAGAGAATAAAGTGCGTATCAGCGAAAAAACCTTATACCGGACTGTTATTGGCGGCCTCTTATCTGTGTATGCCTTGTCCGCTTTCGCGCATGATGGTGTGCATAGAGAGGTGATGGGTTTTGCCGATGGGTTTGCGCATCCGTTTTCCGGGCTGGATCATATTCTGGCGATGGTCGCGATAGGTTTATGGGCTGCACAAAATAAGCGCTCAGCTTTATGGGTATTGCCTGTTTGTTTCCCGCTGATGATGGTGGCAGGTGCCGTGTTTGCCCGCTCCGGTTATTCACTACCGCAAGTTGAATCTGGTATAGCAAGCTCGTTAGCGGTGCTTGGCCTGTTAATCGCTTTTGCCGTCAAAATGCCATTATGGTTTGCAACGCTCATCGTATCTGTATTTGGCGCTTTGCATGGGTATGCGCACGGGCGGGAAATATCCGCGAACTCCTCAATATTACTGGCGGGTGCCGGTTTCGTCGTTGCAACACTATTGCTGCATACCTGTGGTTTAGGTCTGTCCTGGTTCGCGAGGAATTCTAGATTGAGGTCCTTGATACAGCTTGGTGGCGTTGGAATTGCTTGTACAGGTTTGTACAGTATGCTGGCATGATTTGAATTCTGTTACTACTCAAATAATTACCTGCATCACCATTTTGTGTTTTGACATGAGCGCGTCTCTGGATGCAAATATTGACCAGCGCTGGTTTTCAATAAAAAAGGCACATTTTGTGCCTTTTTTACTTTATACCAATTCTTTGTAATCGAATCAGAAGTACAAACTTAGGAACTTAGCTTAGGCTCGTAATTAATTCCTCAAGCTTCACAGTATCCGCACAGAAAAGACGTATGCCTTCAGATAGCTTTTCGGTTGCCATCGGATCTTCGTTCAGCTGGAAACGGAAGGCTTTTTCGTCGAGACTGATTTTTTGCATGTCAGATGCCAGAGCCGATTCTTTATTGAGTTTTGCCGATACGCTTGTCGTTGAGTCAGCTAGTTTTTGCAGCAGATCCGGGCTGATCGTTAATAGATCACAGCCCGCTAACTCAAGGATTTGTGATGTATTGCGGAAGCTGGCGCCCATGATTTCGGTGTCGTAGCCAAACTTACGGTAGTAGGTATAAATCTTTTTTACGGATAAAACGCCTGGATCATCTGCGCCGAATATTTCTTGTCCTGTTTGCTTTTTATACCAGTCATAAATACGACCGACGAATGGTGAGATGAGTTGCGCGCCAGCTTCTGCGCAGGCAACTGCTTGCGGCAGGCAGAACAGCAATGTCATATTGCAGCGGATACCTTCTTTTTCGAGAATCTCAGCCGCACGGATGCCTTCCCATGTAGATGCGATTTTGATGAGGATACGGTCACGCGCAATGCCTGCGGCTTCATACAGGGCGATGAGTTTGCGACCTTTTGCAACTGTCGCCGCCGTATCAAAGGACAGGCGTGCGTCCGTTTCCGTTGATACGCGACCCGGAACAATTTTCAAAATTTCTAAGCCAAACGCAACCAGCAAATGATCGATGATGTCATCGATAGATTTACCTGCATGAGTGGTAATAATTGCCTCTAACATAGGGCGATATTCCGGTTTTTGGACCGCCTTCAGAATCAGCGACGGGTTCGTTGTCGCGTCTTGCGGAGCGTAAGCTCTCATCGCCTGGAAATCGCCGGTATCAGCAACGACAGTCGTGTATTTTTTGAGTTGTTCTAATTGATTCATGATGTACTTAAATGAAGGTAAATAGTGAGTCAGTAAAATTGAACGGAGTCAACGTGTGGTATTGAGGCAGAGTATAAATGTTAGTGTAACGATGATATGGCTTCAGGCGCCAACATGGATAACTGGCGAACCTGCAATAATTTCCCCGATTACCGCTGCCTCCGAAAAATGTTCCGCCTGGAATAGCGCCAGCACTGCCGGGACATCATCAGCGGCACAGGCGACGAGTAAGCCTCCCGATGTTTGCGGATCGCTTAGCAAAGCTTGTTGAGTTGCTGTGATTTTTTGATCGAGTACAACATCTGCGCCATAGGCTGCCCAGTTTCGCCCTGATGCTCCGGTGATATATCCGGCCTCGGCCAATGCCAGAACATGTGGCAGCAGGGGAATCTCGGCCATATTTAATGTTGCGGCGACGCCTGCACCTCTGCACATTTCCAATAAATGACCTAATAAACCAAAGCCAGTAACATCGGTTAGCGCATGCACGCCTGTCATGTTGGATAAAGCGATTCCGGGACGATTGAGTTTGGTGGTGTTGTTGATCATGCTGGCATAACCGGCATCGTCTAAAGCTTGTTTTTTTAGCGCGGCAGATAATATTCCTACGCCCAGCGGCTTACCCAGTATCAGTTTATCGCCGACTTTGGCGCCTGCATTGCGTTTGACTTTGGATGGATGTACCAAACCCAGCACGACTAAGCCATAAATAGGTTCAACAGAATCGATGGTGTGTCCACCTGCAATTGGTATCCCGGCTTCAGCACAAATCGATTCGCCGCCCTGAATAACCTTTCCAATTACATCAATGGGTAACTGATTGACGGGCATGCCAACCAGGGCTAAGGCCATAATCGGTGTACCGCCCATTGCATAGACATCAGAAATCGCATTGGTTGCTGCGATCCGCCCGAAATCGAAGGGGTCATCAACAATCGGCATAAAGAAGTCAGTTGTTGCAATCAGCGCCTGTTCTTCATTGAGCTTATATACGGCAGCATCATCGGCGGTTTCTATCCCCACCATCAAAGCAGCAGGAACGGGGAATCCCGTCGATTTTTTTAAAATCTCAGACAATACGCCAGGCGCTATTTTGCAACCGCAGCCGCCGCCATGAGAAAAAGAAGTTAATCGAACGGGTGCTGTACTTGAGGTCATCTTGAGGCTTGAGGGGGTAAGGTAATTTGCTGAATAATTCTGTTATCGTCTAATCGCCTAGTGTAAACGAGATAACTGCCCTATGTATCAGTCTCTGTCGTGATAGCCAATATAAAAAAAGCGACCACATAAAGTGATCGCTTTTATTTTTGCTTACAACGGAAGTTTTTTATTGCCTGCTGACCAGTCGATTAACGATCGCCGAAAGAGCGACGTGCACCGGTATCGCCAGAACGAGTGCCTTTGTAGCCGCCGCTACCTTCTTTGCGTGGCGCGCCAGCAGTGCTGCCAGCTGGCTTGCTGAAAGTGCGTTGGCCTGGCTTGCTCGCTCCGTAGCCTGTGCCTTCACTGCGGTTGCCATTTGCTGCATTATTGCCGCGATAGCCGCCGCCAGTGCCTGTGTTAGCACTACGGCTGTCGCCTGGACGCCAGCCACTTGGCTTACGTGCCGCGCTACGTGCAGGTGAGGCAGTTTTCTTCGGTTCAAAGCCTTCAATCACATCGACAGGGATCAATTGCTTGGTGAAGCGCTCGATACGTTTGACGTTGATGCCTTCAGCGTGATTTACCAGAGAAACTGCCACACCATTGCGGCCTGCACGACCGGTACGGCCGATACGGTGGACGTAATCTTCAGGGAATTTCGGTAAATCGTAGTTGAATACGTGAGTAATTGCCGGAACGTCAATACCACGTGCAGCTACGTCTGTTGCTACCAGAACGCGAACCTGACCGCGGCGCAATGCGTCGAGTGTGCGGTTGCGTGCGCCTTGATGCATATCGCCATGCAACGCAGCTGCTGCGAAACCAGCGATATTCAGACGATCGGCGATGGTATCTGCATCACGCTTGGTGGCGGTGAAGATAACTGCCTGATCCACTGTTTCGTCGCGCAGCAAATGATCCAGCAAACGATTTTTGTGAGACAGATCATCCACGAAATGGACTTTCTGCTGAATATTTTCATGCTTGGATGCCGACCCGGCGATCTGGATGATCATCGGATCTTTAGTGATACGACGAGCCATATTGCCAACAACGCCGTCCAGTGTTGCTGAGAACAGCATGGTTTGACGTGATTCTGGTGTAGCAGCGACGATTTTTTCGATATCGTCAATGAAACCCATGTCCAGCATACGGTCTGCTTCATCCAGAACCAGAATTTCTAGTTCGGAGAAATCGATTTTGCCGGATTCCATGTGATCGATCAAACGACCAGGTGTTGCTACCAGAATCTCTGGATTGCGTGACAGCAATTGCATTTGTTTCGGATAAGGCATGCCACCCAAGATGGAGACAGCTTTGACGCGACGCATGTAAGCGCAGTATTTATCTGTTGCCGTTGTTACTTGCAAAGCAAGTTCACGTGTTGGTGTCAATACCAGCATTTTTGGTTTTGCTGCAACGAAACGCGGACGATCACCACGGGCACGTGCTGACTGTTGTGCTTGATTGGGTGTTTTGCCAGGGGATTCTAATGCGGTTTCTGCTGCAGTCGCAAATTTATGCAACGCTGGCAACATGAAGGCGGCAGTTTTGCCTGAGCCTGTTTGTGAGGATACTAATAAATCACGGCCGCTGATCGCAGCCGGAACAGCTTGTTCTTGAACACCGGTTGGCTTGGTATAGCCAGCATCAGTGAGGGCGCGGATAACGGACGTGTGTAAGCCTAATGCTTCAAAAGTCATTCTAATCTTTCGTTAAAAATCAGCGCAAAGCAAACGCAGATACGATTGCAATACGCGTAAAAAAGCAACGCCAACCAAACGAAATGAACAAAGGATACCAATAAGGAAACGATGAAATTTCGGCACAAAAAGCTTTGCGCCGGGATGATGTCCAAGATGTGTTACTGGACATACAGGGCGGGAGGGCTTTTACATTGCACTATTTGTGTCATCACAAATATGCAGGGTTTGCGGTGCTGCAAGGTACTTTTACTCACTGCAAATTTATATTGCAGTGCAAAAACGGGATGATACAGTATTTTTCAGGAAAAAGCAGCTATTTATCTGAAATCCGCCGGCACATGACTATTTGCTACAAGTGGATTTCCATTTTAGCAAGACGTTGCCTTTGCCGTTAAATTGATAACGTTGCTCTTGCCAGCCTTGGGCATATAAGGCGAGGACTTGATCGTAATACGCATCGGCTTTGATGGTCTGGGCTTGCATCCGTAAATTCTGTTCTTCATAAGCTTTGTGCGCGCCAGATGATTTTAAAAAAGGTAAAACTGCTGCAGAAAACCCGCTGGATGCCGGTTTATTAAATTCACCCGTATTGATGTTGATTAATTCCGGTGGATAGCCTTTGCTTTCGATCAGGGTCGCCATGGGTTTGAGTGCTGTGAGTATATCTTTGCGATATCGCTCCTGTTCTGACAGCATGCCAGCCCAGAGATAAACGCGAATCGCGTTATAGCCGCCATTCCCTTTTTCTGCACCTTGCAAGTCGGGAATGAACGCTTGTCTGCCATTGGTCGCATCAAAAATAGTCCAATCCGGACTATAGCCTCTGATGGCAGACTGAGTGATGACCGAGACCGATGAGTTAATTAATTTGTCCCAGCGATCATCATCATTGTGACCAGCAAACCAGCGCAGAATCTGAATCGGCATATAGCTTGGGTTTAATTTCCAGCTCGTTGCGCTAGGAGTGAAGCCGCTCGGTGCTGGCAATAAAGTCAGTCCGAGTTTAGGGAGTGTTGCGGTCTCTTCACGCAAGATGCGTTTTGCGATCAGCGTTGAGAGCGCCGCATACCGTTTGTCATTCCACACATTTGCCGCTTCGCCTAAGGTATAGGCGAGCCAAAGATCTGCATCTGAAGCGGGATTTTTATCAATGACACCCCAGCTAGCATCATCTTTTTTACCCCATAGCCAGGCCGGCAGGCGTGCGGTCAAGTCACCTTCTGCGAGATTCGCTTCAGTCCAGCTCAACAGTAAATTAAAGCTTTTACGATCATTCGCAACAAGAGCGAAAAATAAAGCGTACGCTTGCCCCTCAGAGGTACTCTGAAGGCGCGGAGTGCTCGCATCAATGACGCGACCACCTTCATTGATAAAATTCTTTTTAAATGCGTCCCATTCAGGCCAGTTCTTGTCACAAATAGTCGCTGCCCTGGCATCACTCATGAATAATCCCAGACATAGCATTGATATCGTTATTATTGTTGTCGACAGCGATGCAGGTTTATCCGGAAAGGTCATTGTTTTAGGCTTAAGTCGAAATTGTCGGAATTCGTCAAAGACGTACATGGAATTTGTTTGTAAAATCCGGAGCGTGTCAGGAATTATTATTCAATTAAACAAGAGATACAGCGCCCGTCAAAAATTATTCTCGCCACGTGCAGTGATACGACAGTACACATCGCATGCATGGTACGCAATAGAGCGGTAACATTGACGTAGGGGGGCTAAGCTCTATTCACAGACATACATAGTTTATCGTCAATAAGGATTGAAATGAAAATACCTGCATTTATTTTTCTTGTGTTGTCCGGCATTCTGGCCCCTGTTGTACATGCTGAGACGATTGCGGTCGCTGTTGCTGCTAATGTGCAGTATGTATTTGAAGACTTGAAAACCGAGTTTAAAAAAGAAACCGGGCATGACGTACAGGCTAGTTTCAGTTCCTCCGGTAAGTTCGTGACACAGATCATGAATGGCGCGCCGTTTGATGTGTTTCTTTCGGCAGATATGGAATTTCCGGATAAGCTGCATAAAGAAGGTTTTAGCGCCTCGCCACCGAAGGTATATGCCCGTGGTGCGCTTGTGTTGTGGACACTCAAAGACGTGGATCTGCGTGACTGGCAATCACTGCTTGCTGGCACCGCTATCGATAAAATCGCTGTCGCTAACCCCAAGACTTCACCTTATGGCCGGGAGGCGATGAACAGCCTGCAATATTACAAACTTGCCGCGCCGCTTCAAGCAAAGCTCGTTTTCGGTGAGAGTATTTCGCAAACCAATCAATACATCCACTCGCGCGCGGCCGACATTGGGTTTACCGCCAAGTCGGTTGTGTTATCCGCTGAGATGAAAGGGCAGGGAAAATGGATTGATGTGCCAGCGGCGAGTTATCAGTCGATTGCGCAAGGCGCGATCATTCTCAACTACGGTAAAGAACATCATCCTAAAATTGCACAGCAATTTTTTGATTTTATCTACTCCGCTAAAGCCCGTGCAATTTTTGAGCGTTACGGTTATTTGCTTCCATGAATAAATTCTCAGGGAAGATCGCTGCGATCGACGCCTACGGTAGTGTCGCGGTTGTTGATGTGATGGTCGGATCGCATTGCTTTACTGCGACCTTAATGGGGGCGGCTGATCAGCTTGAGGTGTGGAGGAGCGGGCAGGCGGTGAACCTCTTATTTAAAGAAACAGAAGTCGCACTCGCGAAAAATTTGTCTGGTCAGATCAGCCTTCGTAATCGCATGCCGTCCATCATTACCTCGATCGAATATGGTCAGTTATTGACGCGCGTAGTGATGAGAATGGATGGTCTTGATCTTAGCTCGGTGATCACGACCAGATCTGCGCGCAGTTTGACATTAGCAGTCGGTGATCAGGTTGAGGGATTGGTCAAATCAAATGAAATGAGTTTATTCGCAGGAGATGTTTTATGAGCTGGCTAGGAAACTGGATTGGACACGATTTGCAGCCACTCTGGTTGACGTTTCAGTTGGCTGGATTGACGACTTGTATTCTGTTGGTGATAGGTATTCCGCTCGCGTATTGGTTGGCATATACCCCCAACCGTTTTAAACCAGTATTAGAAACTTTGGTCAGTATGCCTTTAGTCTTGCCGCCATCGGTATTGGGGTTTTATTTGCTGCTGGCGTTTAGTCCACAGAATGCATTTGGTCATTGGCTAGAAAATTTTTTTGGTCTGAAATTGGTATTTAGTTTTGCTGGTTTGGTCGTTGGTTCAGTAATTTTTAGTTTGTCTTTTATGGTGCATCCTTTGCAATCTGGTTTGCAGAATTTACCTATATCGTTGATCCAAGCGTCACGTACTTTAGGTAAATCTGATTTATATGCGTTATTTCGAGTTTTACTACCGAACTGTCGCGCAGCTTTGTTATCTGGAATTGTGTTGAGCTTTGCCCATACTGTTGGTGAATTTGGTTTGGTCTTAATGATAGGTGGCAATATTCCTGGTCTAACTAAAGTTGCTTCTATCGCTATTTATGATGAGGTTGAGAGCTTAAATTATGCAGCAGCACATTTCTATGCAATGATTTTATTCGTTATCAGCTTTGCGATTTTGCTACTCGTTTATGTTAATAACAAAAGAATGTTAAAGATGCTGTGATGATTGACATTAACCTACAAAAGCAGTTGCACAGCGCTGATGGTCAGATACAGCTGGATGTAAATATCAATATCAAGCGCGGTGATTTAGTCAGTCTGTTCGGCGTGTCCGGGGCTGGTAAAACTACCTTATTACGGATGCTGGCCGGGTTGACTTTGCCTGACAGCGGTAGTCTGATTGTGGATGGTATAACTTGGTTCGACTCGCGTAAAAAAATATGTTTGTCACCGCAGCAGCGGGAGATTGGTTTTGTCTTCCAGGACTATGCTTTATTTCCCAACCTGAGTGTACGCGCTAATGTTGCTTATGCTGTGACGACGCAGCAAACAGCATGGGTCGACCAATTATTAGCAATGACCGGTTTGATTGAATTGCAAGATAGATTGCCGAGTGTTTTATCCGGTGGCCAAAAGCAACGGGTTGCTCTAGCGCGTTCTTTAGCGAGAAAGCCTAAACTCTTATTGCTGGACGAACCTTTATCTGCCCTAGATGCAGACATGCGTACGCAATTACAGGATGAACTTGCGACTTTGCATCATCAGTCTGGATTGACAACGATCTTGGTTAGTCATGACATGGGTGAAGTATTTAAATTGGCGCAACAAGTACATGTGATAGAGCGGGGAGTGGTAACGCAATCAGGTTCGCCAGTACAAGTATTTTTAAAGCAGAAACTGGCAGGGAGGTTAAATTTACGTGCTCAGGTTCTAGCGATCCGGCGCGAAGAAGTGGTTTTTATTTTGTCTTTACTGGTGGGGCAGGATATCGTTGAAATTATTGCGTCTCAAGATGAGATTGGTGATATAAAAATCGGTGAGTACATTTCTATTTCGACCAAGGCTTTCAGCCCTTTGATTTTTAAATCTCATGACTACTCCTGACATTTTATTCATCATGGCCGGATACAAAAAAAGCGCTCCATATACAGAGCGCTTTTTCATTGGAAAATGCAGATTTTAGAGATCCAGATTTTAGTCTTGCGTAATACCCATGACGTGAGAAAAACCGCCATCCACATAGGTAATCTCGCCCGTAATGCCAGCGGATAAATGCGACAGCAAGAACGCCGCAGTATTGCCTACATCATCAATTGTTACGTTGCGACGCAAAGGCGCATTTGTCGCAACAAAGCCGAGCAATTTACTAAAATCCTTGATGCCGCTCGCTGCCAGCGTCTTGATCGGGCCGGCAGAGATACCGTTGACGCGCACACCGCGTTTGCCCAAGGATTCTGCCAGATAGCGCACGGAGGCTTCCAGCGACGCTTTTGCCAGACCCATGGTGTTGTAGTTAGGAATAGCTTTTATCGCACCCAGGTAGGACAAGGTTAGTAGCGCTGAATCCTGACGCAACATTGGTAAGGCTGCTTTTGCCAGCGCTGGGAAACTATAGGCGGAGATATCATGCGCAATCTTGAAGGATTCACGTGATAAACCATCTAGGAAATCGCCAGCAATCGCCTCACGTGGTGCAAAACCGATCGCATGTACCAGACCGTCAAGGCCATCCCAGGATTTGGCCAGATCCGCAAATACGGCATTAATTTGTTCATCGCTGCCAACGTCGCAATCAAACACCAGTTTGCTATCGAATTCTTCGGCGAATTCGGTAATTCTGTCTTTAAAGCGCTCACCGACATAAGTGAATGCGAGCTCGGCACCTTCGCGTTTGCATGCCTTGGCGATGCCGTAAGCGATAGAACGGTTTGACAACAAACCTGTGATCAAAATCTTTTTGCCTTGCAGAAATCCCATATTAACTCCTATGCTACCGTAATATCTATGCGGTCTACAGGCCAAAAAGCCTTGGAACGGCGCATAAACAGTGCGGTATTGGTTTGTGGTGCGTTGTAGTGATGTAATGAATTGAGGTAATTCAGCGCGTTGTCGTCTTAATTGCCAAAACTTATCCGGTACTCATCCAGCGGTACTCTGCCGAAATAATCCTGAACAAAATCTTACTGCCGCCAATTAGAGGAATCCCTCAGCCGCACGGAATTGTAGATGCAAGACGCCCCGTCGGCAAATATTTCCACACGAGGTATTAAGCAATATCTGGCTGAGAATCCTAAGTGCCTGGCTATTTCGCTCGTTTTAATGCGTTCTGCCATTAAAAAGAGCGAAGTAGAAGTGAAATAGAGCCGACACAGAAGCGATGCAGAAGCAAAACTAAAGCGCTTGACTAAGAATGCAAGCCACGCGGAATCGCATTGAGCAAGGTCTTGGTGTAAGCCTGCGTCGGATTCAGATACAAGTCATCTGAATTTGCCAGCTCAACGACTTTGCCTTTGTTCATCACCATCACCTGGTCGGCAATATATTTGACGACGGCCAAATCATGCGAAATGAAAATATAAGACAAGCCAAACTCTTCCTGCAAATCCTGTAACAGGTTCAAAACCTGAGCTTGCACCGACACATCGAGCGCAGAGACTGATTCGTCACACACCAGCACTTCCGGTTTCATAGTCAGGCAACGTGCAATCGCAATACGCTGACGCTGGCCACCGGAGAATTCATGCGGGTAGCGGTGAAAAGCCACCGCAGGCAGACCGACTTTCTCCAGTAAGGTGTAAGCCATTTGTGAGCGCTCGGTGTCATTGGCGCCGATCTGATGTATCTGCATCGGCTCCATCAGAATCTGGCCTACCGTAAAGCGCGGATTCAGTGAGGCGTAGGGATTCTGGAAAATGATTTGAATTCGACGCTTATATTGCAGGAAATCTTTATTCGACATAGATAAGATGTCCTTGCCATCAAAGATAGCCTCACCTGAAGTTGCCTGATGCAAGCGCATCAGTGTCAGACCCACCGTCGTCTTACCGGAACCAGATTCGCCGACCACGCCCAGTGTCTTACCACGTGCCAGTTTGAATGACACGCCTTCGACAGCCTTGAATTCTTTCTTCCCGAAAAAACCTTCACGGCTATAAAAACTCTTACCCAGATTACGCACGTCGAGGACGATATCTTCATCCCCTTTGAGCCCGCGGGGACGTTCTTTATGATCGATGGTGGTGCCTTGGTTATTCATAAAATCGGCGATCACCGGCAAACGCCACGGGCGCGAATCCAGAGTAGGGCGGCAGTGCAGCAAAGCCTGTGTGTAGGTATCTTTTGGCTGCTCGAATATCTGTTTCACATCACCGGCCTCACGTACCTCGCCATTGCGCATGACGATCACCTGATCGGCAATTTCACCAACCAATGCGAGATCATGTGTAATAAAGAGCACGGACATTTTATGTTTTGCACGCAGAGCTTCGATCAGATCAATAATCTGTTTTTGTATCGTGACGTCGAGCGCAGTTGTCGGCTCATCGGCGATTAATAGTTTTGGCTCGCAGGCAATCGCCATCGCGATCATTACCCGTTGCTGCTGACCGCCAGACATTTGGCTCGGATACGCATCAATCTTTGTTGCAGGATCAGGAATGCCAACTTCTTCAAGCAAGGCAATCGCTCTGGCACGCGCTTGTTTGGCGTTCATCCCCATATGCAATTGCAATACTTCGCCGATCTGAAATCCCACGGTAAATACCGGATTCAGGGATGTCATCGGTTCCTGAAAAATCATCGAGATATCTTTGCCGCATAACTGGCGACGTTCAGCCAGGCTGAGGTCAAGCAAGCTACGACCTTCAAACGTGATCTTGCTTTCTTTCGCAATACTCGAAGTATCTGGCGGAAGTAAGCCCATGATTGCGAGCGAACTGACCGATTTACCGCTACCGGATTCACCGACCAGGGCCACGGTTGAATTACGCGGAATCTCGAAAGAAATACCTTTAACAGTTTCTACGCTCTCTTTTTTATTAATGCGGAAAGAGACACGCAAATTCTCAACTTTTAATAATGATTCTTGGCTCATGGTCTGTCCTTATTTGAGCTTGGGGTCGAGCGCATCACGCAGGGCATCGGTGAACAATGAGAAGGCAGTGACTAATACAGCCATTCCCGCCGTCGCGGCGACCAGTTGCCACCACTTGCCCAGAATCAGTTCGTTCTGTGCTTCATTCAACATACTGCCCCAGGACACCACGCCAACGGGTACACCAAAACCAAGGAAGCTCAAAATGACTTCTGATTTGATAAAGCCGACGACCAGAATCGATACCTGAACTAAGGCGACATGGCTGACATTCGGAAAAATATGAATAAACATTTTGCGGAAATCCGATGCACCGATTGCGTCAGCAGCCCAGACATATTCGCGGTTTTTATGCTTCATGTATTCCGCACGGATCAGGCGGAATGGGCCTGTCCAGCCAGTAAACGCAAGGATCAGAATAATCGTAGTCACGCCTTTTTGCTGTAATACGGCGGCGACTGACAGAATCAATAACAGGTAGGGAATCGAGGTGAAGATGCTGTAAAACCAGTTAAAAAAATCATCGACACGATTGCCGAAGTAACCTGCCAGTGCGCCAAACAGTGTGCCCAGCAGGGTTGCCAGGAAGGCGGCAACCAGACCAACGATGATCGAGGTTTCTGCTCCCTTGATCGTTTTTTTGATGATGTCATGTCCCCATTTATCCGCGCCAAACGGCAGGGTATCGAGCTTGGCTGCAACGGTCGCTTTACCTACCTTGGCCAGCTCTGTGTAGATCTCGCTCATTTCTTTAGCGAGCGGATCAGGTACGCCATACTCATTGGTAATAATCACTTGCTGACTCGCAGGCGCTTTACGCAATTCACGCAGGACATCGGCTAAAGGGTCCAGTGGATTATCAGGTAAAGGTTCTTCTGCTACTTTGGCAATTGACATTGAGGAGTCCGCGCCAATGAAGTGTGGTGGCGCATAACTGGCGCCAATCTCTTGTTCCCAGTCTGCAGCAATCAGGCCGGAGGCTGATAAGACCAGAACCACCAAAAAGGCGATGACGACAGACATCGCTGACATCGCAATTGTGTCGGCGCGCAGCCGGCGCCATGCTAGTGCCCACAACCCAGGCGAGGCAGTATGATTTGTTTGTAACGTTGACATGGGAAACCTTATTTCAACTGAACTCGTGGATCAACCGCTTGGTACAACAGGTCGGTCAACAGATTAAAGAACATCGTTGCGGCGGCAACATAGACAGTGATTGCTTTGATGACAGGGAAGTCGCTACGCTCTACCGCCAGGATGACTTCACGACCGATGCCGGGAATAGAGAAGAAGCGCTCAATCAGGAACGCACCGATCAGCAATGCCGGCAAATTCGACATGACGTGCGTAATGATAGGGATTGAGGCGTTGCGTAGTACATGGACCCATTTGACCCGGCCCTCGGACACACCTTTAGCGCGTGCAGTACGTACATAGTCTTGATTCACCTCGTCAAGTACAAACGTGCGGAACAGGCGCAGATTGGGAGCGACACCGACAGCGAGAGCAATCAGGATGGGCAGAGCAGAATATTTAAACAGATTTTCGGCAAAGCTATTACCCCAGCCCTGAACCGGAAACAATCCCAGTTTATAAGCAAAGAAATACTGTCCCACGATGATGTAGACCAGAATACTGATGGACATGCCGAAGGTACAGGCAATCATAACGCCACGATCGGTCAGACTGCCACGACGGAATGCAATCGCCAGTGCCAGCGCAATCGCAATCAGTGTTTCGATGATAGTCAAGGGCACCAACACCGTGAGTGATGGCCCAAGGCGCGTGCCGATGATGGAGGACACGGCCTCACCGGTGCTCCAGCTGGTGCCGAAATTGAAGGTAAGAATTTGCTTGATGAAAATCCCTAGCTGGACATAGTAAGGCTGGTCAATGCCAAGCTGGGTGCGGATATTCGCAATCTGCTCAGCGTTTGACATTTTGCCTGCCAGAATATAAGCGGGATCCCCGCCTACCCAGTTAAATAAAAAGAACACCAGCAAAATCACCCCCAGCATCGTGGGTGCCATTTGCCATAAGCGGCGCAATATATAGGCGGTCATGGAGTACTTTCAACTAAGTTAATTACGCGATTGTTGGTATGCAGGACTCAGGCAAAACATTCCGGCGGCGTCGCAGCACCTTATCGTTTTTGGTATTGATACGGTGTTGCTTGCTGCACCTTGCCGAAGTCATTTTGCTTGAACCCTAAGATAGATAAAATTCGATCACGATCTCAGGGCTTATTTATTTTTCTCAACATCAAAGAACATCCATTCGCCATAGATAATCGGATGTTTTTTATAGCCGATGACTCTGGGTTGTGCCAGCATGTTTCTATAGCGGGCAAAGCCAGTTCTTTGTGCTGTATTGACTTCCATAATGCGTGTCATCTTGTGATACAGCGCATCACGTTCTGCACCAGGTGGTAGTTTCTGTGACTTTACGTACAGAGCGTCATATTCTGGAATCTTGACGCAGCCATTATTCGTTGAGCCGGTATTGGGGCCATAGAATAATTGCATGAAGTTGTCCCCATCAGGATAATCGGCAATCCACGGTGCATTGCGTGTTTGTAACTGGCAGTTTTTTTCTGCCTTTAGCATTTCGGAAAACTGCACTAGATCTTCTTTCATGCGGATGCCGATTGAGTCGTAGGTTTTTTTCCAGACCTCGGTCTGCAGCTTGCCGATCGGGCCGGTGCGTGCGGTGTAGCGGATTTCCAGCGGTTTACCGTCGGGCAGGGTGCGAAAACCATCGGCTCCTTTTTTGTAGCCAAATTTGTCTAACAGCATATTGGCGGCGGCCGGATTGTATTGAATGCTGCTTTTATAATTAGGGTCGTGACCGACTACGCCCGGTGGGATAGGGTAGTCAAGCGGAATGGCGTTGCCGTTATAAACAATATTGATTTCCTCTGTGACGTTGTGTGCCATCGCAACGGCGCGGCGCAATGCAATTTTGTCTTTCGTCAGTCCACCCCATACCGGATCCTGCATATTCCAGTAATACACAGTGAGTTCAGGGTCAGGTATACGTGAGAGCAAGATGCCTTTTTTCTGTAACGCGGGTTTTAGTTTGCCGTTGTCCAGCGCCTGCGGAGCGAGCGGTCCTTCCAGCTCAAAAATATCAACTTCGCCACCCTGGAAAGCGAGCCAGCGCGATTGATCTTCGATCATGACATTGATTTCGATGCGACCAATCTGTGGCATGCGTTTGCCCTTCATTACCGCCATGATTTTTTGATCATCAGGGCTGCTGCCTTGATGATTCCAGACGTCGCCACGATAGTCGGGATTTGCCACCAGAATGATTTTAGATCCACGCACCCATTCATCGGGCACCAGCATGTATGGACCAGTTCCGACAGGATTCGACATGACCTGACCCTGAATGTCCTGGTATTTCTCGATGACTTCGCGTGCAACGGCGCCAGTCGGGTTGTGCGCCAGAATCAGGCCGAGATTAAAATCCGGTTCGTTCAGATGAATGCGCAAGGTGTATTTATCAACGACTTCCAGGCCGGGGATTTTGGCATCGTAGTCGAATTTATTGGTTTTTTTTGCCTGGGTTGCCAAGGCGTCCAGGCCCACAATTTTTCCGGCGATCAGCCAGGAGTGCGGCGAGGATAGTTTTGGATCCATCAGCCGCTTTAATGTGTAGACGTAATCCGCAGCGGTCAGCTCGCGTTTCTTTCCTTTGAATGCCTCATCCGGCGTAAAGAAAATGCCTTTCTTGATTTTAATCGTATATGTTTTTGCGTCGGCAGAGACCTCAGGCATGCTCTCTGCCACACGCGGAATCAGTTTGACCGGGCTGGCGAGGTAATCATAGGAATATAGTGTTTCAAAGATGACGTAGTTAACGCCGTTTGAATATAAATCTTTTGCCGCACCCGGATCGAAACCGGTCTCCGCAACGTTGAATACCCACTTCAATACTTTGTCAGGATCTGCCGGACTGGTCGCGGCGTCTGCATTGGACACCGGGAGGGAGGTGAGGCTGGTGAATATACCGATGGCAAGTGCGAGTGCGGAGACTTTTGGTCGATGCGAAACGAATAGCTTGTGCAGAATAGATGATGACTTCATTGCGAGTGGGTCTCCTTGTTAAAGCGACCTGGATAAAAATGCTTGTTTAACTATACGGACAAAAATATTGACAATGCGCAGACAATATATAAACAAATGTACACGGGCAAATGTACACGAAGACGCCGAGCCTCAGTTGATGCTTTTACGTCTTAGTGTTTTCACTTTATTCGCGTGTTTATTTGTATATCTATTTGTGTCTATATTTGTTCCAAACTGTTGTGAGTTGTCCTACTTGTTTTGATACTGATCGATGAGCAATTTTAATGCTTCTCAACGTCGAGATATTGCCAGTCTGCGTGCAGGATAGGGTGCTTTTTGTAACCTTGTATCCATGGCCGTATCAGCCAGCTGCGGATACGTGTTGAGTGCAATGCCCATGGCGTATCTGCTTCGATCTGACGACTCATCTGCGAATAAATTTTATTTCTTTCTTCGCCGGATGGGAGTGACATAGCTTTTCTATACATCGCGTCGTAAGCCGGTGATTCGTAGCAGGCGTGATTGCCTTGACCTGCTTTAGGGCCGTACAGTAATTGCAGGAAATTTTCGCCGTCAGGATAATCCGCATTCCAGGCACCGCTCCACATCGCGAGCTGGCAGGCACTGGCGGCCTTCAGATTGTCGGCGAAGTTACTGACCACGAAGTCGATGCGAATACCGAGTTGATCTAGTCCACGCTTAAAAATCTCTGCTTGTACCTTATAGATATTGGCCGCTTCCATCGTTTTTTTAATCACCAGCGGTGAGCCGTCAGGCTTTGTACGGTAGCCATCCGCGCCACGCTGATAACCGAAACGATCAAGTAGTTTGTTGGCGAGCCCGATATCGTAAGGAATGCTGCTGCGGTATTTAGGATCGTATCCGACCACACCTGGCGGTATCATGCTCTCGGCACGAATCGCTTGTCCAAGCCGCATCTGAGCGACTTCGTCCGCATTGCTATAAGCCATGACGATAGCACGGCGTAGCGCGATTTTTTCTTTGGTATAACCGCCAACAACGGGGTCCCGCATATTGAACATGGAGAAAGTCAGACCTGCGTCAGCGACTCTGTCCATTTTGATACCTTCTGCGACAAAGGAGGCTTTGAGTTTGTCACCATCAAGTACAGCAGGTGCGGCAATCTGAGGCAGTTTATCTATATCAATCTGTTTATCCTGGAACGCCAGCCAGCGGGACTGTTCTTCTTCTATGATGCTGATCTCAACTTTGCCGACTTGCGGCATTTTTTTACCCTTCATGACTTTGACGATCTGATCATCCCAGGCACTGCCGGAGGACTGGAAGTCCCAGATGTAGCCACGGTATTCCGGATTTGCCTTGAGAAAAATTTTACTGCGAGGCAGATATTTTTCCATCATGTAGGGGCCTGTGCCGACTGGATGCAGACCAGTTTGCTCTCCATAGGTGTCAATCACTTCTTTCGCGACCGCACCAAATGCAGAATAGGCCATCACGTACAGGAAGTTATAGTCGGTATCCCGGAGTTCGATTCTGAGTGTGTATTTGTCGAGTGCTTTTAAGCCTGCAACGGGCATGTCGTAATCGAATTTACCGGTTTTCTTTGCCTTTGCCTGGACCTCGGACATGCCGGCAATTTTGCCGTCAATGAAACTTGCGTGAGGAGAGCGGTTGACCGGATCGAGTATGCGCTTAAACGTATATATATAGTCTTGCGCGGTCAGCTCGTGTTTTTTACCCTTAAATGCATCATCTGGGGCGAAGTAGATGCCCGGCTTAATTTTGAAAATAAAGACCTTGCCCGCATCACTGACTTCCGGCATCGCCTCTATCGTACCTGGAATCAGTTTTGCCGGACGTGCTAGGTAATCGTAGGTGAGCAGCGGTTCGAAAATAGCATTCACGACCCAGCCTGAATAGTGATTGGATGTTTTCGCCATATCAAAGCCATCATCCGCACCTTCAAATGCTTGCCTGACGATTTTGTTCGGGTCTGCCGGATTCTCTGCCAGAGTGGTCGTCGCGCCCGATATCAGGATCAGACCAAACGCAATGAGCTTTAATTTAAGTGAACCCAACATTACTCAACACCTCTTCATTTTTCTGACCTTGTTTTGAGCTTCCTTCATATAGATGAGGGCTCAGGGCAGGCAGGGGGCTAAAAAAGCCGTAACCATAACGCAAGTCAATACGGTACAGCACAAAAGTAAAATTTATTTTTCTTATTTATTTGCACCAAGATGGCGCGATATTTTTTGGCTTGCAAAAAACACCATCTATCTATTTGTATGAATAGCAAGAGTCATGCTGTTCTGCACCAAAATGCATAATGTGAGATGCATAATATTCAGCCGAATACGTGATGATTTTGAGATGAAAAAAAATTTTATTCTGGATGTTCACGTCTGCGGCAAAATAAAAGTAACTTCGGTGATAAATGTTATATCTACGCACTATTTATTTGCTGCAAAGCACAAATGGAATGCATGGCAATTATCTGTTTTTCTCTCTGAAAAATTGGCTGTTGTTTTTTTGTGAAATGTGAAATGGCGAGTATTGACAGGGCGTGCTCAGAAGTGGTTCCATGCGCCATCGAAAATTTTTTGATGCTTTCATTTTCATTTCTTATGTGAGAAAACGCTTTTTTTTACATAAATCTTTAGCTGTAAATACGGTCAAGTTATTCACTGATTTCACTCATATACACGATGTGATAGGGGTGAAAATAAATTCATTTAAAATCGGATTTATTTTGTATTTACAAAAAATTGAGTGAAAGAATGGGTACGCAATCGGTTGCTTCGCCATATAATTCATTTTTTGGCGAAACACGCTTTGTCGTTCTGCGCTATGCATGAAGTTTGCTTAAGCCAGATTGGCACCCAATGTGCGTGCCACCTTTTATTGGTTATCCGGTTCAGTATTTGTTGAAACGGGTATGCCTGTTAGCAATATGTCGTGGTATTCGGAGGAAAGTAGGTATGGATTTTTCAAATCGCCAGCAAGAGCCGGGCAAGAAGTTGCTAGGGATAGGGCTGGTCGTTGCATTTCACGTCGTACTCGTGTACGCCCTGATCAACGGATTAGGGGTCAAAGTAGTCGAGTT